>CAYJLE010000010.1:28240-83519 GCA_964370985.1 uncultured Gaiellales bacterium
ATTCGCACCATGGGCGAGCAAGCACGCGGCTACCTGCGAATCGGCGAGCTCTCGCGCCGCAGCGGCGTCAGCCCGGAGCTCCTGCGCGCGTGGGAGCGACGCTACGGACTCCTCGAGCCGGAGCGCACCAGCGGCGGATTCCGTCTCTACACCGCCCGCGACGAGGCCCGCGTCGCCGCCATACAGGCGAATCTCGCCCGCGGCCTCTCCGCGGCCGAGGCCGCACGGGCAGCACTCGCCACGCCCGCCACGGCCGGACCCCTGCCGGAGCCTGACGCAGCGGGGCTGGCCGGCAACGCGACGCGACTCGGCGAGCTGCTCCCGGCCTACGACGAGACGGCCACCCAGGCCGTGCTCGATCGTCTCTTCTCGACGTTCTCGCTGAGCGCGGTCCTGCGGGACGTGATCATCCCCTACCTGCACGAGCTCGGCGAGCAGTACGCGCGCAACGAGGTCTCGGTCGCGCAAGAGCACTTCGCAAGCAATATCGTCCGCGGGCGCCTGCTCGCGCTCGCACGCGGCTGGGGTCAGGGCGCCGGCCCGACCGCCCTGCTCGCGTGCGCGCCCGGGGAACAGCACGACCTCGGGCTCCTCGTCTTCGGACTCGCGCTGCGTGCGAACGGCTGGCGCGTCGCCTACCTCGGTGCCGACACGCCGGTGGCGACGCTCGCGGAGGCGGCGCGCACGCTGCGCCCGGACGCGGTGATCGTCTGCGCGCAGATCTCCGGGCACGTCGAGGCGGCCGCCAGCGAGATCGCGGCGCTCGCCCGGGAGGCGCCGCTCGCCCTCGCCGGGGCCGGCGTCAGCCCCGAGCTCGCCCTGCGGATCGGCGCTCCCCTCCTCACCGACGACCCGGTCACGGCCGCCGAGCGGCTCGTCCCGGAGCGCGACGCGTAGCCACCCGCCGGAGTGCTTCCACCTCCTCGGCCGTCAGCTCCCGCCACTCGCCGGGGGCGAGCCCCCCGAGGTCGATTCCTGCGTAGCTTCGCCGGTGCAGGCGCCGCACCGGGTGACCGACCGCGGCACACATCCGCCTCACCTGATGCTTTCTGCCCTCGTGCAGCGAGAGCTCGAGCAGGGCCCCGGCGCGACTGGAGCGAACGAGACGGGCCCCGGCGGGCGCGGTAAGCCCGTCGTCGAGCTCGACCCCCTCTCGCAGCCCGCGAAGATCGTCCGGGTCGGGAACGCCCTCCACCTCCGCCTCGTAGAGCTTCTCGACGCCGTAGCGTGGGTGCGCGAGCCGGTGGGCGAGCTGCCCGTCGTTCGTGAGCAGGAGCGCCCCGGTCGTGTCCACATCGAGCCGGCCAACCGGCACGACCCGGGCCTCGTGACCGACCAGCCCGACCACGGTCGGGCGCCCGTGCGTATCCCGCGCGGTCGTGACGACGCCCGCGGGCTTGTGGAGGAGCACGTAGGCGAGCGGCTCGAGGCTGACGGGCCTGCCGTCCACCGCGACCCGATCGCGCGCAGCCACGAACGTTGCGAGGCCGGCAGCCTGCCCGTTCACGGTGACCCGGCCGGTGCGGATCAGCTCGTCGGCGCCGCGACGCGACGAGACACCGGCCCGGGCGAGGTAGGCGTTCAGGCGCACGGCCGCCATTATCGAACGCCCGGCGCCCCCGGCCGCGCCGCCTAGGTGCCGCGACGCGCTGCGACGGCTTCGAGGCGCTCGCGGAGGTCCTCGCCGTCGCCGCCGAGGTCGTCGAGCGACGGTAACTCCTCGGGGCCGACGAGGCCGAACACCTGCTCGAACAGCGGCGTCGTCCGGTAGCGGATAGCGCCTCCCTCTCCGTCGCGACCGGACTCCTGGATCAGGCCGCGCTCGGCGAGTCCCGCGACGGCCGAGTCGGCGGCAACGCCGCGGATCCGTGCGATCTCCGGCCGGCTGACGGGGCCGAGGTACGCGACGATCGCGAGCGTCTCGAGCGCCGCCTGCGAGAGGCCGCGCTGGACCGGGCGGTCGACGAGGCGGGCGCAGGCTTCCGCCGCCTCCCGGGCGGCCCGGAACGCGTAGCCGCCGGCCACGCGCTCGAGCACGATGCCGCTCCGCCCCTCCCGGTAGCGCCCGGCGAGCAGGCCCAGTGCCGTCTCGACACGCTCCGGGTCAGCGTCGGCCGCCTGCGCCAGCTCCTCGACGGCGAGCGGGCGCGGCGCGATCACGAGCAGCGCCTCGAGCGTCCGCGCGAGCCTGTCGACGGGGTTGTCGACCAGATAGAGCTGGCGCTGCATCAAGCGGCCTTCCAGACCGAGATCGGCTCGAACGGCGCGGGCTGGCCGAGCCTGACCTCGCCCGCCTTGCGCAGCTCGAGAAGCGCGAGGAACGCCACCGCCTGCTCGATTCGCGACAACCCGTCGACCTCCTCGTCGAAGACGAAGCGCCGACGGCGGCGCAGCGCCCCGCGGAAGCGCTCGAGGAACTGCGTCACGGGCGGGTAGCGCAGCGGCATGTGGGACAGCGACAGCGCCGGCGGCTCGGCGGCCAGCCCGCGGATCGCAGCGGCAAGCCGGGCGGGATCCTGCGGCGCGAGACGTCGCACGGGCGGCGGCGCCGTCGGCGCCGGCCCGAGCCGGAAGAAGCGGTCGGCCTCCGCCGCGAGACGTTCCTCGAGCCAGAGGGCGCCGGCCTTCACCCGCCGGTACTCGGCGAGCCGCTCGGCGAGCTCGAGCGCGGCCTCGTCCGGGTCGAGCTCCTCGACGTCGAGCTCGCCCTCCTCGTTGAACAGCTCGCGCGCCTTCAGCTCGAGCAGCGCGGCCACGAGCACGAGGAACTCGCCGCAGACCTCGAGCTGGGCCGGCGTGAAGGCGCCCTCGCGCCGCTCGAGCCGCTCGACGAACGCGATCACGATCTCGACGACGTCGACCTCGGGGAGCCCGAGCTCCTCCTTCAGGATCAGGGTGAGCAGGAGGTCGAACGGCCCCTCGAACGCGTCGAGGTCGAGGTCGAGGTCACGGACGGCGAGCGCTTGCCCCACGGGGCCGCGATGCTACCCGGCGGCTCGGACGCCCACCCCCGCGGCGGGCCGGCTGCGCCGCTGCGCCCACAGGAAGCCGGCCAGCCCGGCGAGGAAGACGCCGACGGCGATCCAGAAGTTGAGGCGCATCCCGAGGAACTCCTTCGACGGATCGATCCGGAGCTGCTCCTCCCAGGAGGCGCGCCCGAGCGCGTACCACATCACGTAGAGGAAGAAGATCTGCCCGGCCCTGAGCCGCCGCCCGAGCGCGAGCAGAACGGCGACGCCGACCCCGTTCCAGAGCAGCTCGTACAGGAAGGTGGGATGGAACGTGGCCGCGTCCGCGTACCGCTCGGGCCGGTGCTCGGGGTCGATCTCGACGCCCCACGGGAGGTCGGTGGGGGTGCCGAACAGCTCCTGGTTGAAGTAGTTGCCGAGCCGCCCGATCGCCTGGGCGGCCAGGATCCCGGGCGCGACAGCGTCGGCGAGCAGAGGGATGCTCGCGCCGGCCCGGCGGGCGACGATCGCGCCGGCCGCGACGCCGAAGGCGACGCCGCCCCAGACCCCCAGCCCGCCCTTCCAGACGGCGAAGACGCCCCACCACTCGTCCGGGACCTCTTCCCAGCTCGTGGCGACGTGATAGAGACGCGCGCCGACGATCCCCGCCCCGACGCCCCACATCGCGCAGCGCATGATCAGATCCCAGTCTCCGCCCCACGCGACCCAGCGGCGACCGAAGATCCACACGGCGGCGAGGATGCCCGCGAGCAGCGCGAGCCCGTAGAAGCGGATCGTGAGCGGCCCGAGCTCCGCGACGTTGTCGGACGGACTGGGGATCGAGGCTAGGAGCGAGGTCAAGGGGCATCCATTGTGGCAGCCTCGCCCGAGGCACGGCCGGCCCGGGCGTTAGATCAGAATGTCGGCGGCCGTCTGGGGCGGGCAGCCCTGGCGCACGAGGGCGACCGCGACGTGCAGGTCGATGTCCGTCCGCTCCGCGATCCGCCGGGCGGGCTCGGGCTCGTAGCCGGCACGCAAGAGCTCACGAAGGCGCCAGTCGACGACCCGGGCGAGCTCGGTGGCGATCGGAATCTCGGATTCGGTGGCGCTCATCGGTCCTCCCCGTCGGTGCTTCCCCGATGGTCGGAGCCCTGGGCGGTGCGTCGTGCCCCGCCTCGTCAGCTTACCCTCGAGGCCATGGTGGCCGCGAAGGTGGGGAGCCTAGAGGAGGATCCGGACGGCGGTGGCGGCCGGGCAGCCCGCCCCGAGGAGCCGAACCGCCCGGTGGAGGTCGACATCGCGGCGTAGCGCGAGTTCGAGGGCCGTGGCGGGGTCGAACCCGACGCGCTCGAGCCGGTCGACCCGCCAGGCGAGCACCCGCTCCTCCTCGGACAGAACGGCGGCCTGGGGCTCGAGCTCGATCGTCGTCATATACAGGTATACGGCGCGGCGACGGTGCCGGACGATCCCCGTGCGCGGGCTGCCGCGATCCCCGGAACGAGTGACGCTCGGCCGGCCGGGCTACGCCGGCCCCGGGACGACGTCGAGCTCGACACCGACGCGTGCGCGGGCGCCGCTCGCGGCATCGACCCAGCTCCGGGCGAACGCCTTGCAGCGCCCGCCCGCGAAGGAGACGCTGACGCGGTCCCCGCTGCCGTCACCGGCGGAGGCAGGGTCATCGACGAGCACGGCCCTGCCGCGCGTGCCGATCGGGCATCCGGCCGTGCCGCTGCTGGCAGTGACCCGGATGCGCAGCTCGAGCCGCGTTCGCGGCTCCCGGTGGTCGAGCTTCCAGTGCGTGATCGCGGCCGCGAAGCGTTTGCCCCCGCGCGCCGTGCCGCGAACCGTCGCCTCGAACTTCCCGTCGAGCGTCAGCTCGCCGCCGCCGCGAAGCGTGGCCCCGGCGGCGCTCGCCGTGACCGCGTAGCTGGCGCCGGCAACCTGGATGGGGATCACGTCCGCGTGCGCGACTCCGGCCGCGAGAGCGGTTCCGGCAGCCACGGCGACCGGTACGAGAATGCGCCGCATCGCCACATCGTATGCCGGGGAGAACAGGGCGCGATCGAATGCGGTGTAACTCACGCGGTGGCCGAGGCCGGGAGCCAAGGAGGAAGGTCGTGCCGGGGAGCACGATTTAGACCGACCTCGACCACCGCGCTCGCACAGCATGCCCCGCCGCGGCGGGCGCGACCTGACCAATTTCGCTCAGGTCCGGGTGGTGAGGCCGCTACCTGACCGCGGCCTCGCCGAGCAGCGCCGTGACCTCGGCGAAGAAGTCCGAGTCCGGGTTGACCCGGAACTCCGGCCCGAACGCGAGCACCCTCGGTCCGGCGGTCATGTCGAGATCGAGGACGACCGGGAAGTCGCCGGGGAAGCCGCGGACGACCGCCGCGAGCTCCCGGATGACGCCCGCGTGGGCACGGCGGGCGTCGACGCGCAGGCGCACCTCACGGCGCTCGGGCACGGCCTCGAACGGCGACAGCTCGAGCGCGACGAGCTTCGTCTCGCCGTCCTTGTGATCGATACGGCCCTTGACGAGCAGCACCCGGTCGGCCTCGAGCAGGTCGCGGGCGGCGGCGAACGCGGAGTTGAAGACGACCGCCTCGACCGAGCCGGACAGGTCGTCGAGACGCACGAACGCCATCGGGTCGCCGCGGCGGGTCGTGGTCGAGCGCAGCGCCCCGACGATGCCCCCGACGGTGACGACGTCCCCGTCGCGCCGGCCGGCGAGCTCGGCGATCGGCAGGTCGGCCTTGCGGCGAAGCTGGTCTCTGATCGCGTGCAGCGGGTGCTCGGACACGTAGAGGCCGAGTGTCTCCTTCTCGAGCGCGAGCAGCTCCGGCTTGTCGAGCTCCCCGGGGGGAATCGGCGGGTGGTGGCGAGGTCGCTCGGCCGGCGTCTCGCCGGGGCCGAGATCGAAGATCGACGCCTGCCCTGCGAGGCGGTCGGAGTGGTGTCGGCCGCCCCAGGAGAGCGCTTGCTCGAGCACCGCCAGCATGCCTTTCCGCGGCGCCCCGGTCGAGTCGAGCGCGCCGCACTTGACGAGGCTCTCGAGCGCCCGCTTGTTCACGACCTGCGGGTCGACGCGCTCGCAGAAGTCCCAGATCGAGGCGAACGGGCCGCCCTCCTCGCGGGCGGCGACGATCGCCCTCACCGCGGTCTCCCCCACGTTCTTGACGGCGTTCAGGCCGAACCGGATCCTGCTCTCGACCACCGCGAAGTCGAACGCGGATACGTTGATGTCGGGCGGTAGCACCTCGATGCCCATCTCCTCGCACGCGGCGACGTAGAACGGCACCTTGTCCTTCGTGTTCATGACCGAGGAGATCAGCGCGGCCATGTATTGAGCCGGGTGGTTGGCCTTCAGGTACGCGGTGCGGTAGGCGATCAGCGCGTAGCAGGCGGCGTGGGACTTGTTGAAGGAGTAGTCCTGCGCCTGCTCCATGTCCTTCCAGAGCTGCTCGGCGACTTTGCGCTCGACCTCCTTGGCGGCGCAACCGTC
This sequence comes from uncultured Gaiellales bacterium, assembly GCA_964370985.1. Classification (GTDB taxonomy): domain Bacteria; phylum Actinomycetota; class Thermoleophilia; order Gaiellales; family Gaiellaceae; genus JAHDVS01. The sequence goes on from CAYJLE010000010.1 coordinate 34,691, forward strand.
GATGAACTTGCCGCGGAGCGACGCCATCAGCTTGTGGTTCTTCTTGCCGATCGCCTTGCGCAGGTCGTCGGCCTCGGCGGGGCTGAAGCCGGCGAGGCGCTTGGCGATCTCCATGTACTGCTCCTGGTAGATGCAGATCCCCCAGGTGGGTTGGGTGATCGATTTCAGCCGGTCGTCGGCGTAGGTCACCTGCTCCTGCCCTGCCTTGCGCTTCGCGTAGACGGGGATGTAGCCCATCGGGCCCGGCCGGTAGAGGGCGACGAGCGCGATCAGGTCCTCGAACTCGGTCGGCTTGACCTGGCGCAGCGCCTCGCGCATCCCCGTCGACTCGAACTGGAAGACGCCGGTCGAGTCGCCCCGGCGCAGCATCTCGTAGGTCTTCGCATCATCGAGCGGGACGTGCGCGATATCGACGTCGCCGATCAAGTCGACCGCGGCGTCGATCACGTCGAGGTTGCGCAGCCCGAGGAAGTCCATCTTGAGCAGGCCGAGCGCCTCGACGTCCTGCATCGCGAACTGCGTCACGACTTCGGAGTCGCGCCCCTTCTGCTGGAGCGGGACGATCTCGACGAGCGGGCGGTCGGAGATGACGACGCCGGCGGCGTGGATCGAGTCCTGGCGGACGAGGCCCTCGAGCGGGCGGGCGAGATCGACGATCTGGCGCACGACCTCGTCCGAGTCGTAGGCCTGGCGCAGCTCCGCGCCAGGCTTCAGGGACTCCTCGAGGTACACCTTCGGCCCCTCCGGGATCAGCTTCGCGACCTTGTCGACGACTCCGTAGGGGACGTCGAGGACGCGGCCGGCGTCGCGGACGGCGGCGCGGGCCATCATCGTCCCGAACGTGATGATCTGCGCGACCCGGTCGCGACCGTACTTGTCGGCCACGTAGTTGATCACGCGATCGCGGCCGTGGACGGAGAAGTCGATGTCGATGTCGGGCATCGACTTGCGGCCGGGGTTGAGGAACCGCTCGAACAGGAGCTCGTAACGCATCGGGTCGATGTCGGTGATGCCGAGGCAGTAGGCGACGAGCGACCCTGCTGCGGAGCCTCGCCCCGGGCCGACGCCCACGCCGTCTCGCCGCGCGTAGGCGACGAAGTCCGACACGATCAGGAAGTAGTCGGCGAAGCCCATCTCCCGGATCGTCTTCAGCTCGTACGCAAGGCGCTCGCGCAGCTCGGGCGTCTCGTGCCCGTAGCGCTCTGCGAGGCCGGCCTCGCAGAGCTCTGCGAGGTAGTCGAACGCGCCGCGCCCTTCCGGAGTCGGGAACCGCGGGAGCAGGATCCGGCCGAGCTCCATCGTCACGGTGCAGCGGTCGGCGATCTCGAGCGTGCGCGCCAACGCCCCGGGGAGGTGGCCGAACGTGGCCTGCATCTCCTCGGGGGTCTTGAAGTAGAACTGGTCGGTGTCGAACTTCCAGTGGCTCGGGTTCGCGAGCGTGTCGCCGGACTGGATGCAGAGGAGAGCCTCGTGCGCCTTCGCGTCCTCGTGGCGGAGATAGTGGATGTCTCCGGTCGCGACGAGCGGGATGCCGGTGCGGGCGGCGAGGTCGACCAGGTGCGGGTTGATCGTCCGCTGCACGTCGAGGCCCGCATCCTGCAGCTCGACGTAGGTCTGGTCGCGACCGAAGATGTCTGCGAGCCGCTCGAGCTCGGCTTCGGCCTCCCGGGGCTGGCCCTGCTCGAGCGCCCTGCAGACGCGGCCGGAGAGGCAGCCGGAGAGGGCGACGAGGCCCTTCGCGTGGGCGGCAAGGAGATCCCAGTCGACCCGCGGCTTGTAGTAGTAGCCCTCGAGGTAGCCGGCGGAGGCGAGCCGGATCAGGTTCGCGTAGCCCTCGTTCGTCTCGGCCAGCAGGGTCAGGTGCGCGTAGCCCTTGCGCTGCTCCTTGCGGTCGTCGCAGACGTACAGCTCGCAGCCGACGATCGGCTTGACTCCGACCTTGCGCGCCTCGCGGTAGAGCTCGACGGCGCCGGCGAGCGAGCCGTGGTCGGTGAGCGCGACGGCGGGCATCTCGAGCTCGGCGGCGCGCGCGACGAGGTCGGGGATCCTGCACGCCCCGTCGAGAATCGAGTACTCGGAGTGAACGTGCAGGTGAACGAACGGGGACGCCATCGCAGAGGCGATTGTAGAGCCCGGCCCTGCCGGACACGTCGCCCGCGTTGTCGGCTTGGACAATGAACCGGCGTCGGCTTCAGCGGAGCGGCGAAGCTCGCGGCCTCCGGGACAGGGCTGTCTGACAGACTCCGGCGATGAGCCTGCGGCCGGCCGCGAGCAGAGAGGCCGGCACGGCGGAGAGCGTCCGGGCGCTCGGCTACTCGGCGGCTGCGTCTGCGGGCGTGCTCTGGGGGATCTCGGGGCTTCTCTCCCGGGAGCTCCTCGACCGGGGCTGGCCGGCGCTCGGGTTCGCGGGCGTCCGCTCGGCCGTCGCGTTCGCGCTCGTCGCCGCGTTCCTCGGCCTGGTCGCCAGACGGACGTTCCACCTGCGCCGCCGTGACTTCGGCCTGCTCGCCGCGTACAGCGCGATCGCGAGCGCGGCCCTTCCCTACACCCTGCTCGCGACGATGGAGCGGGCGCCGATCGCCGTGGCGATCGCGCTGTTCTATACGGCGCCGCCACTCGCCGCGCTGCTCGGCTGGGTGTTCCTGCGCGAGTCGATCTCGCGGCTCGCCCTGGTGTCGCTGGTCGCGACCTGTGGCGGCGTCGTGCTCGTCTCCGGGCTGCTCGAGGCGGGCGAGCGGGTCGCGGTCCCGGCGGCCGGAATCGGCTTCGGCCTCGCCGCGGGGCTCTGCTCCGCCGTGTTCGCCGTCGGCGGCCGCCACCTCGTCAGGAGGATGTCAGCGACCACGATCACCCTCTATTCGAGCGGCCTCGGCGCAGCCGGGCTGCTCGTGGTCGACGCGCTCACGGCGAGGTCGGTCGCCGACGTGCCACGCCTGACCTGGGACTCGGGGCTGCTCCTCGTCGCGACGGCGCTCCTGCCTGTCGTGTTCGCCCGCTTCCTGTTCACCTGGAGCATGACCACGATCGGGTCGGCACAGGCGACCATGCTCTCGACGCTCGAGCTCGCCACCGCGGCCGTCGGCGGCGTGATCGTGTTCGGCGAGACGCCCGGCGCGCTCGAGACGGCGGGGATCGGCGTGATCTTCCTCGCCGCGATCCTCGTCCGGCTCGACCTGCGCGAGCCTCCACCGCTCGCCGCACCGTAGCCGGAACGGGCGGCGCCGAAGCGACCGGCTATCCTCAGCTGATGATCGTCCACGCCGCCCGGAGCGGTTGGGGTGAGCATGCGCTCGGGGAGCTGCGCCGCGCCGGCCACCGTGCCGGAGGCGCGCGCACCGCCGTGGTCGAGCTGCTCGCCGAGCAGGACTGCTGCCTGACCGCCCAGGAGATCTTCGACGAGCTGCGCGAGCGCGACCGCCGCGTCGGTATCGCGAGCGTCTACCGGGCGCTCGACCTGCTGACGGGCATGAAGCTCGTCCAGCGGCTCGAGATCGGGGAGGGCGTCGCGCGCTACGAGCCGGCCCACGCCGGCGGCGAGCACCACCATCACGTCGTCTGCGACCACTGTGGAACGGTCGCGGTCTTCGAGGACGAGCGTCTCGAGCAAGCGCTCGACCGGCTCGGCGAACGCCTCGGCTATCACCTCGAGGGGCACGAGGTCGTCCTGCGGGGAACCTGCCCCAGCTGCGGCGCCGGGAACGGCGAGTAGCGGCCCGCGACTCAGCGAGCCGGAATCACCCACGCTCCGGCGCCGGCGTCCGTGCCCGCCCGGGCGAAGGCGACGAGGACGTGCGGGCCCGCTGCAAGCGGCTCGGCACCGCGTCCGGTGATCGTCCCGGCCGTACCGTCCCCGGGCGCGCCCAGCTGCGCGTCGAGGGGCTCCCCGTCGAGCCAGAGCAGCGTCAGGTCGAGCGGCGCCGGCGCCTCGGCTCCGACGGCGATCTCCGCCGGGACGCCCGCGGGCAGGGAGCCGCTGCCGGGGAAGGCCGGCAACAGGAGCACGGGCCCGCCGAGCTCGAGCTTCCAGCCGCCGTCGTCGTCGCGCAGCACCGCCGCGTAGCCGGCCAGCTCGGACTGCCCCTCCGCCTCGCGCTGCCCGGCGATCGCGACCACGGCGATCCCGTCCGCGACGCTCGACGCGACGAGCACCTCGTAGGGCGTGCCGGCGAAGCTGCCGAGCCCCTCCTCGAGCTCGCGACCCGGGCCGATCTGGAACGTGTCGTAGTTCGGGCCGAGCCGCTCCTGGCTCGCCGGAGTGAGGAGATCCCAGACGACGAGGTCGTTGCCTGTCCCGGCGGCCTCGACGACGTCGGCGAGCACCGCGGCCGCTGCCTCGCCGGCCGGGTCCGCGGCGGCCGTGCTCGTGCCGGTTTCCGACGGCTCCGTGCCGGTCGGCTCGGTCTCGGTCGGTGCGGTCTCCGTCAGTGCGGTCTCGGTCGCCCCCGTCGTCACCGGCTCGGCCGTGGCTCCGCCCGCGCCCGTGTCCGGACCGGGCTCGCCCCCGCCGGTGCAGCCCGCGGCTGCCAGCGCCGCCGCGACGATCATCGCTGCGATCGCGTAGCGCACGGCTTCAGTGTTCCAGACCTGCCCCGGCGCCGCTGACCTGGCAGACTGGCGTCCCGATGAAGCGCCTCTACCTACTTCGCCACGCGAAGTCGAGCTGGGACGATCCCGGGCTCGCCGACGATGACCGGCCACTCGCGCCGCGGGGCCGCAGAGCCGCGGACAGGCTCGGTCGACACTGCAAGCGGGAGGGGATACGTCCCGCGCTCGTCCTCTGCTCGTCCGCGACGCGGGCCCGGGACACGCTCGAGCGCGTCCGCCCCGGACTGGGCCCGCAGGCCCGGGTCGAGCCCGACCCCGGCCTGTACGCGGCGAGCGCCGCCGAGCTGCTCGAGCGGCTGCGCCGGCTGCCCGACGCGCTGCCCTCGGTGATGCTGGTCGGCCACAACCCGGGCCTGCAGGACCTCGCGCTCCTGCTCGTCCGCGAGGAGGCAGGGCGCGAGCGGCTCGAGGGCGAGCTCCCGACTGGCACCCTGGCCACCCTGACGCTGCGGCGACTCACCTGGTCGGGCCTCCACCCGGGCGAGGCGGAGCTGACGGAGCTCGTCCGGCCCCGCGATCTCGGCTGAATCCGACAGTCAGCGACCGTAGGTCTGGAACAGCGCCGCCAGGCGCGGGAACTCGTCCGCGCCGAGCTCCCGGTGGCGCCCGGCGGTCTGGATCAGGATCCGGCAGACGTCCTCGAGCACCTCGGCGAGTGCAACCCCGGCAGCGGCATCCTCGACCGCGACCAGGCACCCGTGATGAGCGAGCACGAGCGCCCGGGTGGGGACGCGCTCGAACGCGTCAGCCGCGAACTCGGCCAGCTCGGGCGAGCCGGGCGTCCGGTAGGGCACGAACGGGGTCGGCTCCGAGCCGAGCAGCGCCTGGTGGTAGTGGACGAAGGGGAGCCGCTCCAGGTCGAGACAGGCAACGGCGACCGCGTATGGCGAGTGGAGGTGCAGGACGGCGCGGGGTCCGAACCGGCAGGTCCGGTAGGTCGCGAGGTGCAGCGGTAGCTCGATCGACGGGCCGGGCGACCGGGGGGCCGCCGAGCGCCGGTCGTCGGAGACGTCGCAGGTGACGACGTTGGCGGCGGTCGTGTCCGCGAAGGACACGCCCGAGCGGGTGATCGCGAGCGTCCGCCCGTCCCCCGCGAGACAGGAGACATTCCCGGATGCAAGCACCCCGGAAAGCCCGCGCTCGACGAGCTCGCGGCAGAGGCCGGCCACGACCTCGCGGGGATCGGATCCTTCCACGGTGAAGACCGTAACAGGGCCGGGTCGCGTCCTGAAGCCGCTACCCGGCTTCACCACCCCCGGGGCCGATGGGACGGCCCAGGCACGCGCAGCGGCGCGAGTCGCCCGGAAGCGGCGAGCGACCCAGCTTCGAGACGGTGAAGACGCCCGCGCCCGGGAGCTCGACAGCGGCGCCGGGAAGCGGTGCGGGACCGTCGCGCGCCACGAGCCGGTAGCCGCCGGCCCGCGCGACGAGAGCCAGGTGCGGGCCGGAGTCATCCGGGGGGGCGCCGGCGATCCGAGCCTCGGCGCTCGCGAGCTGCGCCTCCGCGCGGACGCGAGCGGCAACCTCGACCTCGAGCGCACGCTCCAGCGCCGTGACCGCCCGGGTGCGAACGCGGAGCTCGTCGCACAGGCGCTCGACCTCGGCCGCGCGTGCTCGCTCGACCGCCGCGAGCTGCCCCCGCGCCTCGGCGAGCTGCCCCGCGGCAGCGGCTGCCCGCGAGGCGGCCTCCGCCTCGAGCTCGCGCTGCGCGGCCTCGCGCTCCCGGAGCTCGCCCTGGAGCTCCTCGCGCTCGCCCGCGAGCTCATCGAGGCCGGAGCGGACGTACGCCAGCTCGGACTCGAGCTCCGAGATCCGCCTCCGGCGCCTACGCCAGGGCACCGTCCGACCAGACAAGCCTGCTCGCGGTCGCGGCCACGCGACGACGAGCACGACGAGGAAGATCGCCAGCGCGATCTCGGCGCCGACTGAGCCGCCGATCTCCCCGTACACGAGGCTGGCGGCCAGCAGGCCCGCGAGGACGAGCGCGATCCGCCAGGCGTTCCCGGCGGACACCCGCGCTGCTCGCTGGATCCACATCGAAGTCGTCAGGTCGCCTGTGCACACGGGTACTTCGCGACGCGAGGCACGTGTCCTACGGCGTCGCCAGCCGCGCGGGATATCATGCTCCGATGTTTCGCCGAGCGGTGACCGTCGCTGCCGCGCTCGGGGCACTGGCCGCGGCAGGAGGGGCGAGTGCGGCGTTCCCCGGCGAGAACGGGGAGATCATCTACGCGACTCGCGGGGACATCTACCTCGTGGGCGCGGACGGCAGCGGAGCGCGGCAGCTCACGAGCACCTCCGAGAACGACGGCGCGCCGGACGTCACCGCTGACGGCCGGCGGGTGGTCTTCCAGCGCTGCGAGGCAGGTGTCGAAGAGACCTGCGACCTGTACGTGCTGACGCTCTCGACCGGCTCCGTGAGGCAGGTGACGACGGCCGGGAACGCCCGCATGCCGGCGTGGTCGCCGGACAGCACGCGGATCGCCTATGCCCAGCGAGCGGCCGCCCAGTCCGCGCTGGCCGCCTGGCAGGACGAGATCGTCGTGATCGACGCCGACGGCGGCGGTTTCCGGCGGCTCACGAGCTCCCCGGAGCGTTCGGACGGGAGCCCGTCCTGGTCGCCGGACGGGGGCCGGATCGCGTGGCACTCGGCCGTCGTCAGCGGGACGACGTCGATCGGCTGCGGCGGCGGGCTGCTCTACTCGAGCGACGTGCTCGTGATGGACGCCGACGGGGGCAACCAGCACGTGATCGCCGGCGGCGGCACGTGCGACTCGCAACCCGACTGGTCGCCGGACGGCCGCGAGATCGTCTTCGTGCAGAGCACGACCCAGGCGATGCCCTCGACCGCCGGACGAATCGCGATCGTGAGCGCGGAGGGCGGGGCGCCGCGCTTCCTGACCTCATCCGAGCAGTACAAACCGGGGCTACCCGTATGGTCGCCCGACGGGTCGCAGGTCGCGTTCGCGGCCTACAGCTACTGGTACGGGACGCCCGAGGGCCTGTTCGTCGTGCCCGCTGCGGGAGGCACCCCGGCTCAGGTGCACGGCGAGAACGTGCAGGGCATCGCGTGGAGCGTGCCCGTCCCGCTCACGAAGGGCGAGGCGGTCGCCCGGGTGCGGGCGATCCTCGACGCGAACGCAAAGCGCTGCAAGCTGAAGCTGCTCTCGGTCGGGGCGAAGGCGACCGCGAGCGGCTTCCGCGTGACCGCAACCGTCTCCGTGGGCGGCAAGAAGCAGCAGGCGACCTGGGTCACCGCGGGCAAGACCGTACGGGCGACGAACGCGCTCGCGAGAACGATCGCCCGCGGCTGCGCCTGACCGCGCGCGCCGCGGGGGCCGGTAGCGCTACCCGGCGGCAGCGTCGACGCCGGCGAGGAACTCCTCGACCGTGCGCGCGTACAGCTCGGGCTCCTCGAGGTGCGCGCAGTGGGCCGACTGCTCGAACACGACGAGGCTGGCACCCGGGATCCCGTCGCGGATCGTCTCGGAGCACGCCGGCGTGATCTCGTCGAAGCGCCCGCAGGTGACGAGCGTCGGGGCGGAGATCCGGTGGAGATCGCCGGTGCGGTCCCAGTCGCGCAGGCGGCCGATCACGTCGAACTCGGTTGGCCCGTTCATGGTCAGGTAGACCTGGTTGCCGTCGAGCTCCTCCGCAGTTCGCACGAGCGCCTCCGGCCACGGATCGAGCCGGCACAGGTGGCGGCGATAGAACTCCATCACCGCGTCCTGGTAGGCGGGGCTCCCGTACTCGCCCCTCGCCCCCAGCTCGACGAGGGTCGAGCGAGCCGGCTCGGGCAGCTCGTCGATCAGCCGCCCCGCCTCCGCCGTGAACTGCGGCATGCTCGCCGACGTGGAGGCGAGCACGAGACCGGCGATCCCCTCCGGCCCGCGGCACATGTAGTCGATCGCGAGCCAGCCGCCCCACGACTGCCCGAGCAGGTGGCAGCGCTCGAGCCCGAGCGCCTCCCTGACCTGGTCGAGCTCCTCGACGGAGCGCTCGACCGTCCAGAGCGACGGGTCGTCGGGCTGCTCCGAGCGGCCGCAGCCGAGCTGGTCGTACCAGACGACCGGCCTGTGCGCGGCGATCGCCTCGCAGAGCGGCTCGACGTAGTAGCTCGCCGCCCCCGGTCCGCCGTGGAGGACGAGGAGTGGCGTCCGCCCGGGCTCGCCCGCGCGCGCCCACCAGACGCGGCCGCCGGGGACATCGGTGAAGCCCTCCTCCCGCACCGTCCCACCGTACCAGGAGCCACCCCTCGCCCGGCGGCCTCCGGCCGGGCTACGCCGCCTCATCCCCGCGGCCCGCGGCAGCGGCCTCGACTGCCTGCTCCTGGAGCCAGCTCAGGTAGCCGTAGAGCGCGAGCATCGGCGCATCGGGGTCATCGGGGTCGAGCCCGCCCGCGAGCGCGTCCTCTCCCACGTCGAGCCGGGTGCCGAGGACGAGCCGCAGGTCGTTGAGGGCGCGCAGCCAGGCGTCGAGCTCTTCCTCCGTCAGCTCGCCGCGCCCTGCCGTGTCCGCCAGCACGCGCAGCGCCTCGCGCCTGCCGTCGAGCAGCTCGTCTCCGACGAGCCGGCGGTAATCCAGCTCGGCCCGCGGGTCGTCCGCATGCGCCGGCGGGAACAGCCGCACGAGGTCGGGTGCGTCCGCACCGTTCTCGAGCCGCTCGCCGAGCTCCGCTGCCAGGTCGCCGAGGAGCTCCCGCTCGCCCGGCGACAGCCGCAGCCGGATCGAGCCGTCCCGCGCCCGCTCGAGCCGGCGCCGCACGCTCACGTGTCCCTGCGCATCGTCGCCCAGAGTCCGTGCGCGTGCAGCCGGGCGACGTCGTGCTCGGCCTTCTCGCGGGTGCCGCTCGAGACGACCGCCCTGCCTTCGTTGTGGACCTGGAGCATCAGCCTCGTTGCCTTCGCCCGGCTGTAGCCGAACAGCCTCCGGAGGACGAGCGTCACGTAGGACATCAGGTTGACCGGGTCGTTCCAGACGATCACGATCCACGGGACGTCCCGATCGGCGCCGACTCCCTCCCCGGGCCGCTCGAGCTCTACCTCCGCGGGCGCCGCGGTCCCCATTTCCATGGGCCCATTGTGGCGAAACGCCTAGCCCGGCGCACCCCCGGGGCTCGGGCTCACTGCACCCTGGTCTCGCAGCCCGAGAACGTGTCGGTGCCGGGGCCGCCGAGGCAGGCGTCGGAGCCGGCGCCGCCCTTCAGAACGTCGTCGCCGCCTCCGCCGAGAACGCAGTCCGCGCCGGCGCGAGCGTTGATGGTGTCGGGGCCGGCGCTTCCGAGCACGAGCTCGGCCGCGCTGGTCCCGTTGAAGCTCCCTGCACCCGCGCGCAGCGAGGTGACCGTGATCGCAGCGCAGGCGGGCGGCTTGAGCGTGTTCGGCGTGATCGCCTGCACAGCGGAACCGACCCGGCTCGCCGCAACGGTGTTCGCCGCCGTGAGAGCGACCGTCAGGACCAGCGCCGCGCCGGCTGCTAGCCCGGCCAGCGCGAGCCTGGCCCCCGCGCCCATCAGCGTGCACCGCCGGTCGGTCGCAGGGGCAGGACCACGCCCGACGGCGGCTCCGAGGTGGCGGCGGTCTGCCCGACCCGGTAGCGGTACGCGGTCTGGCCGTCCCGCAGCACGTACGTTCCTCGCTCGTGCAGGACGAGCCCGTCGTGGCGCTCGGCGAGTCGCATCAGCGTCTCGATCGAGCCCACGTCGACGGAGTCGGGGGCTTCCGTCTGCGCCAGGCCGGAGACCGAGACGAGCCGCGAGGAGTAGGCGCGCGCGATCCGGGAGGGCTCGTCGCGGCGGCCCGGCCCCCGCACGAACAGGAGTAGCGCCACCAGGCCGATCAGCCCGAGGGCGGCGCCGCACAGGGCGACGACGCGGGCAGTCGCGACGTTGAGGGAGAGGCGGCCGAGGCCGATCGCGTTCGGGCGGGCCGCGGCGATCGAGCCGTCGCGCTCGTGGACGAAGGCCGTCTCCGCGTCGACGGACCCGTCCGGCGTGAGGCGGTGGTCGTCGAGCCGCAGCACCACCTCCGGGGCGAACGCGGTCGCGATCCGGGCGCCTCCGATCTCCCCGTGCACGTCGACGCGCGGAGCCAGGGTGACGAGGTAGCTCGAGGCGTCGGTGCCGGTCTGGCGCTCGAACCGCTCGACCATCGCCAGCAGCCTGCGAAGATCGAGGATCCCGGCGATCGTCGCCCGTTCGCCTGCCAGCGGCGCCGGAGCCGCGAGCACGAGCGTCCGGCTCCAGCCGCCACCGTCGCTCAGGACGGCAGTGAGCCCCGCCGTGCCGGCCACGGACAGCGGGAGCTCCGATCCGAGCTCGTAGGTGAACGAGACGGGCAGACGGTCGACCCGACGCACGAACACGGACTCGCCCGTGTCGACCGCGCCGTCGGGGTAGACGGCGTCGGGCTTCACCCGGGCCTCGTAGGAGAGGGTCGCACGCTCGCGGTAGGCGCCCGCTACCTCCGACTCGCGCTCGAGCGGGCGAGCGAACGAGACGGCCACGAGCAGAGCCGAGAGGCCGAGCACCGCGGCGGGGGCTGCGAGAGCGGCGGGCGGGAGGTGCAGGCCGCGGGACCTGGAAGGCGCTGCTCCTGCTCCCGCGCGCAGGAGCCGCGTCCGCACGCCGAACCCGGCCCCGCCAAGCAGAGCGAGGAGGCTGACCGCTCCCGCGGCGAGCGCGGCGTTCCGGGGCTCGTGCAGCCAACCGAGCGGGAGACCGGCGTACGGCACGGTCACCCACAGCTCGCCGACGAGCGCCGACGCGGGCGGCCGCTCCACATCCTCGAAGTCGTTCGCGTCACCCCGGAAGGCGTAGCGCTCGCCGTCGCGGCCAGCAATCCGGTGCAGGACGAGCCGGCCGAGCTTCTCGCTCCTGTAGCCGACCACGTCACCCACCTCGTAGCTTCGCCGTGCCCGCAGGATGGCGAGGTCTCCCCGTGCGAGCGCCGGCTCCATGCTCGAGCCCTCGACGATCGCGTACTCGGTCGCGCCCCCGATCGCGCCCGGCGCGAGAAGGGCCCAGCCGAGCGTCAGAGCAAGGACCGTGACGACGGCGCCGGCGGACAGGGAGGCGATGCTGCGACGGCTCATGGGCGCCTGACCGGGCCGGGCGGCGCCGGCCAGGCGCCGCCCGCCCCCAGTCACTACTGCGTAGCCACCACCGTGAGCTGCGTGGCGGCGACGACCGTCGCCTGCGGCGAGGTCGTGCTGCAGGTCACGCTCCCCGACGAGTTCGTGCAGGAGTACCAGGCCCCGCTCGGCTCGAGCTGGGCCCTCACCGTCGTCGCCGCCGCCGGCGAAAGCGTGAACGTCACCTGGTCGAGATTCGTCGGCGTCGTCGAGTTCAGCCCGTACTGCACGTTCGTGATCGCATACCCGCTGATCGCACCGCTGCCGGAGCCGGCGCTCGTGGCGGGCACGGTGTTGCTCGCCGTGAACGCGTACGTGCCGAGCCCGATCGCGGCCGCGACGATGACCGCCACCGCCGTTCTCCCCGACAGTCCGATCACCCGCCTCGATGGCCCCATCAAGTCCGTCCCTTCCGGGGTTCGATCCCCGATCCGTCGTAGGTCGCCTACTCCGTTCCGGGGATCCCATCGTGCCGGAAGGGGAGGCGGTAGACCCCCGATCGGGGGATACCGGGGCAACCGCGACGCTTCCACCCGCGGCTGACGTGGATCCCCCGATCGGAGGGGATCCCCATCCCGGGCGTCGATGTGTCCCCCGTGTCGAGGATCCTCGCCTCCCCCCTTCCCGGTCAGGGAAGCCGCAGAGCGACCGCCGCGCCGGCCGCGCCGGGCACCGGTCTCCAACGGGAGGAGCACGTCCCCGCAAGGGGGCGCGCCTCCTCCCCCGGGGATCACGCCGGGCGCATTCTTCCGGTGCCCGCGGGCGCACCCTGCGGCTCCCCTGGCCGGGACGGGGGCGAGCGCAGCCTCTCCCGCCGCGGCTTCCTCGGCTTCGGCCTGGTCGCGGCCGCCGGTGCCGCCGCGTGCATCGCCCCGCGCGCGTGGGCGAGCCCGCCGGCCCAGCTTTGGGGGCTCGACCCCGACTGGGGTGGAGAGAGCTGCTCGTGCGGCGGCTGCGGGGCGTGCAGGTCGCATGCCGCGAACAAGCTCTTCGCGAGCGCTGCGGCAGCCAACGCGGGTCGCGCGCACGTCTTCTGCAAGTGCCTCGTCGTCCCGGTCGGGACGATCGACCAGGGCGTCTACGACCAGCTGTTCGTCGCCGGGAGCAGCCGTCCGTCTGTCGATCGTCGTGAGCAGTGGGCCCGGAGTGTGCTCGCGCAGACACCTCACGTGCCCGCGCCGTCAAGCCCAACTCCGCCACCGGCCGGCACCGGGGGCGGAACGGCTCCCGTGGACTCCGGCGACCCGGGCTGCCCGGCCGATCGCGGCCCCGCCGCCGCGGACGGGGTCGTCCGGGCCTCGTTCCGCGCGCGCATCAGGCGGCGCTCGCGCGGCAGGCGAATCCTCTCGGTCGAGGTCAACGCCCGCCAGACGGTCGACGCGTCAGTCACCCTCGCCCGCTGTGGCGAAACGGTTGCCGCGCGCACGGTCACTTGCATCAGGGGCCGCCGCACCATCGTGCTCTCGATCCCGAACGGGGTCACGCCCGGCCACGCGATCGCCCAGCTCGAGTTCCGCGATCGCGCCGGCGACCGGAAAGTCACCGCCCGCGCGCTCCGGATCCCGGCGCGAGCCGGGACGATGACCTGACGCGCCGCGCCGTTCCGGCTCCGTCCGCGCCCCGACGACCGTCAGCCTCCCTGACACCGGACGGGCCTCTGCGAGCCGCACCGCGGGCCGCCGCCTGACTCGATCCCTCGCACGGGTGAAGGAGGCCGGCGTCCGATCGCCCGATCCAGGGAGGGATGAGATTCATCCCGAGACTGCGCCTCGCGCCCGCCAGCCTCGCCCTGCTAGCAGCGGCACTCGCCCCCTCCCTCGTCTTCGCGCTGCCGCCGGCAGCCGCGGCTCCGGCCGCCAGCTCGCGGCCCACGCCGGCAACGCCTGCGGCTCCGGCCGCGGTCGAAGAGACCGGGCCCAGGCCCGCCCCGACGATGCTCCGGCGGCCGGCCCGCGCGACGGCGGAGAAGCCTCCGGTCAGCGAGCCCCCGCCCGCCTTCCTGGGTGCCCGGGCGGCGGGGCAGGACCCGCTCGCCCTGCGCGCGCGTCCCGGCGGGCGGCTGCTGGCGGGCCTGCCGCGGACGACCGAGTTCGGCTCGCCGCGCGTGCTCTCGGTCGTCGAGCGCCGCGGCGGCTGGGTCGGCGTGACCACCCCCGAGCTCCCGAACGGGAAGCTCGGCTGGGTGCGGGCCGCCGACGTCGAGCTGACGCCGATCGCACTCAGCATCGTGATCGACCTCTCCGACCGCAGCCTCGCCGTCCACCGCGGCGAGCGCGTCGTGCGGCGGGTCACGGTCGGCGTCGGCGCAGCGGGATCGCCCACCCCCACCGGGCGCTTCGCGGTCACGGACAAGCTGGCGGGCGGCGACTACGGCCCCTACTACGGCTGCTGCATCCTCGCTCTCTCCGGCCGCCAGCCCGAGCTTCCCCCCGGCTGGACGGGCGGCGACCGGATCGCGATCCACGGGACGAACGACGCAGGCTCCGTCGGGGCCGCCCGTTCCGCGGGCTGCCTGCGCGCCAGCGATGTCGACCTGCGCGCCCTCATGCGGCTACTGCCGCTGGGGACGCCAGTCGTGATCCGCGCCTGAGGGCTGAGCTAGCCGCCCGTCCTCGATTCGAGCGCGACCCGCTCGATGCCTTCGAGGCCGCGGCTGTAGAACACCGCCTCGACGACGCGGCGATCCTCGATTCTCTGGATCAGCACCGGGTCGGCGTCCGAGTCCCGCAGGTCCGATACGCGACGGACGAAGCTGCCCTTGGCCTCGGGCTCCGAGACGTACCAGTGACTCCGCCTGGCCCAGGGCCGCTCGACCGCCACCCCGTGCCCGCCGATGCGCGCCCCGGACTCGCAGATCGAGACCTCCTGGCGGAGGTCAGGCCTGAGCGCCGGGGCGAAGGTCGGGGGCACAGCAGCCGACGTCGCCCTCACCCCCCTATCGTCTCACGTGGGGCCGAGCGATGTCTCCGGGCTGCCGGCCGATCGGGGCCGGCCCGGCCTACTTTCGCCCTATCGCCCGCCAGAGCCGCACCAGCTCGCGCCCGGGCGTCGTGAGCAGGAGCCCGGCGGTGCACACGGCAGCCGCGGCCAGCGAGACGGCGAGCCAGCTCCAGTCCGAGATCTCGAGCGCGGCCAGGATCCCGACGGCGAGCCCGAACGGGAGGCCGACGACGGTCAGGACGCCGAGCAGCGCTCCCGCACGGTTGCTCGCCGCGGTCTGCGCCTTGCGCGCCGACTCGGTCAGCTGCTCGGCGACCTGCTCGAGGAGCTCGGGGATCTCGTTCTGGCGGTGGTAGGCGCGCAGCACCTGGTTCCCGTGCCACTGCGGGCCGAGCTGCTGCCACCAGTAGACGTTGCGAAACTCCGCCAGCTCGCGCTCGAGCGCGTCCAGGCGGTCCGGGTGGCGCACCGGGTCGCCGAGGGCCGCGAGGTCGTCTGCGATCTCGCCGAGGCGGCGTCCCTGGATCATCCCCAGCAGGAACGCGTCGAGGTAGATCGTGCGGAAGTGAAGCTCGGGGTCGTCGGCGAGCCGGTAGATCGGGCCCATGTCCGGGCCGGACCCGAGGAACGCCGCGCCGTCGCGCAGGACGAGCGCCAGCCAGCCGTCCGAGAGACGCAGGAGCGAGTCGGCGAGCCCATCCCCGATCTCCGGAGCCGGACGGTACGCGCCGGCAGGCGTCGCGGAAGCCAGGAGCCAGAGCCACTGCAGCTCGGGTGTCCAACGATCGTACGCGGGCGACGGCAGCGGCCGGTCGAGCGCTCCCTCGGGCGTGACCTGCACGAGCACGGTTGCTCTCCGCACCCGGGCGCCGACCCGGCCGCGGCCGTCGAGCAGGCTCTCGCACCAGCCCCGCATCGCAGAGCCGGCACCGAGGTCGACGAGGTGCCGGAGCCCTTCGACGAGCCCGGGCCCGTCCGCCCGCATGGTGCCGTGGACGACGAGCAGGAGTCCCCCCGCGAGCTCGAGCCCGCTGACCTCGAAGTCGAGCCCGGGCGGGCTTTCTGACGGCTCGGCGAAGCGGTGCACGCGCCCGGGGCCGTACAAGGCCTGGCCTGCGCGGCGGTTGAAGTACGAGCGGCGCGCGTCCGCGGCGGCGACCGCACCGCCTGCCCGCAGCGGCAGCGGCCCCTCCTCCCACGCCGGCAACCCGTCGAGCTCGACGTCGGCGACGAGAATCACCGCCGGCCGGACGAAGGTCATGGCAACTCCGCGAGCATGGCCCGGGCTTTCGCCGCGGAGACCGGGTTGCCCTGCTCGCCGCGGCGCCACTCCGACCGCTCCGCGGTGCCTGGCACGTGCCTGGCACGTGCCAGGCTGGTGCCAGGCACCGGGCGAGGTGCCAGGCACCGGGCGACCGGGCGATGGTGTCAGTGCTGGTGGCCGCCGCCGGCGGAGCCGCCGCCGTCGAGGCGGCCGCCGAGCGGGAGCTCGAGCTCGAGCGGGCGCCCGAAGATCTCGACCTGGCGCTCGTGCTCCTGGGCGACCGGCGAGAAGCTGACGCCGTTCGGCTCGCCGCCGACCGGGATCCGGTCGACGACCTCGCGGCGCTCGAGATCGACGACGACGAGCTCGCCGGCCCAGGTCGTGGTGACGAACGCCTGCCGGCCGGTCGGATCGACGGCGACACCGTGGGCGCCGGAGCCGACCGTGAGCAGGCCCGTCACGGTCATCGCGGCGGTGTCGACGAACGCGAGCGTGTCGCCCGGCGCCTCCTTCGTGCCCTGGGAGGCAACGAGGAGCGTCGCCCCGTCGGGCGTGACGGCGACCTGCACCGGCCCCGCCGGCACCGCAACTCGCCCGGCGACGGCCATGGCCTCGAGATCGACCTTGACGACCTCGCCGGGCGCGTTCAGGGAGACGTAGGCGTGGCTTCCGTCGGGCGAGTAGGCGACCTGGACGGGCGCCTCTCCCACGCGCACGTCGCCGAGCGGACGCAGGCCCTCGACGTCGTAGAGCGTGACGGTGTCGGCGCCCATGTTGGCCACGAGCGCCGTCCGCCCGTCCGGGCTCGGGCGCAGACCGTGCGGATAGGAGCCGGCCGGCAACTCCGCGTCGAGCGACATCGCCGCCACGTCGATGACGGCGACCGTGTCGGTGCCGGCGACGGTGACGAGGGCGCGGCGGCCGTTGGGTGTCACGATCACGTGGGCGGGGGCCTCGCCGACGAGGACGGTGCCGACCACGGTGCCGCCGGTCGGGTCGATCGCGGCGACGAGCCCGCGGGCGGTGCTGGTCGCCCAGACTGTGCGCCCGTCCGGGGAAACCTGGACGTTGTGGGGCGCGGCAATCCCCGCGAGCACGGTGACGACGAGGTGCGTGTCTGCATCGATTCCGGTGAGCCGGTCGGAGCCTTCGTTTGCGACCCAGATCGTCCCTTCGAGGACGCCGCCGCCGCCGCGCTCCTCGACGAGGGCGAAGGAGAGCGCGGCAGGCAGCGCGATCGCGGCAGCGAGGGCGACGGTGACGGTGGCCACGAAGCGGCGGCTCATCGACCCGCCTGGTGCGCGACCGCCTCGACCGGAGTCCGGGAGCGGAGCGCAGTCGGGGCGAGGACGAACGCGAGCAGAGCGACGGTGGCAGCCCAGACGGTGCCGCCGCCGGCGACGTGGAGGATGCGAAACACTTCATGGGCGAGCGAGCCGTGGCTCGAGAGCACCATGCCGATCCCGAAGCCGACCTGGGCGAGCGCGGCGCAGGCGGGTGCCGCCCCGAGCAGCCGCGGTCCGCGGCCGCGCAGGGCGAGCACGAACAGGACGAGCGCGAGCGCGAGCGCCGCGTACCCGGTCGAGCGATGCACGACCTGGAGGACGGCGAGGCTGCCGCCGCTCGCGACGCCGCCGTTGCACGCGGGCCACTCCTCGCCGCAGGCATGCATCCCGTCGGTAGTGACGACCGCGGCGCCGAGCGAGACGAGCAGGAGTGCGGCGGTGGCGAGCGTGAGCGCGACCCGCCGGAACCCGTCGCTCACGGGCAGGGGCCCGCGGCGCACCGCTATCGCGGCAGCGAACGTGGCGAGCGCGAGCATCGCCATCCCGACCATGAAGTGGACACCGACGAGCCTGTCGGGAAGCTCGAGCCAGACCACGATCGCGCCGAGCACGGCCTGGAACGGCACGAGCACGACCGCCGCGGCGAGCGGCACGAGGAGGTCGCGGCGCGAACGGTAGCGCCGGAGCGCCCACACCGTCGCCCAGACGAGCAGCGCGATCGAGATCGCCGCCGTCGCCCGGTGCGAGAACTCGATCAGCGGCTCCTTGTAGCCGGACGGCACGATCCGCCCGCCGCAGAGCGGCCAGTCGGGGCAGCCGAGCCCGGACTCGGACACGCGCACGATCCCCCCGACCGCGACGAGCGCCCACACGGCAACGGCGGTCGCGACGACGAGCCGCCGGAATCCGGCCGCGAGGTCGGGCGGGGGCGTGTCGGCGTCGGCTGGCACCGTCGCAAGTATCGGCCAAGGCGCCCGAGCGCCGCTCCGGTCAGAGACAACCCCGATCGCCGAGCCTGATCGGCGTCGACACGTGGGTCATGGACAGCCGTCCGCGAGTGTCGCCGGCCGAGCCGCAACCCGCGTAAGACGGCACCGCGATCCGGGCGACTCACGCATAGCATCCGGGCATGCGGCGCATCTCTGCTCTCACCCTCCTCGTCGTGTTGCTCGCGCCCGGCGCTTCGCTGGGCGCAGCCACCCCGCTCTCCCCCGTCCCCGGGGCGGTGGTCGAGACCTCCCACCCCGTCTTCACCTGGAGCCTGCCGGCGAGCGAGGAGTCGGACGGGATCTACGTCGCGAACGCGCCGGGAACGACGGTCGAGGGCAGGCTCTTCGACGAGAGCCTCGTCGACCTGGACGTCTTCTTCGGCGGCGAGACCTCCTGGTCGCCAAGCTCGCCCCTGCCCGCCGGAACGTACTGGTGGAACGTCCGGTCGCACGACCTGGACTCCTGGACGAGCTACTACAGCGCCCCGGTGTCGTTCTCGATCCCGCCGCGCGTGCGGATCGCGTCGGTCAAGGTGCGCCGCTACGGGTTCATCCACAACCTCGACGTCACGGTCGTCTTTGCGGCGAATACCAGCTCCGCGCGCGTCTCGGTCGCCGCCCGGCGCGGCTCGCGGACCGTCTGGAGCAGGGCCGAGACGTACGACTACGTCTCGATCGGCGGCACCGACACCGCCTACTTCTCCTGGTACACCCGCGGCCGGATCCGGCCGGGCACGCCGCTCCGGTTGACCGTCACGATCGACGCGGCCGGCGCGCGGGCGTCGGCGACCAAGACCGTCCGCGCCCCGTAGGCCCGCGGCCTCAGTCGCCCCGGGAGCCCCGCCGCGGCTGGCCGCGGGGAACGGGCCGCGGCGAGCGCCACTCCGCCGCCGGGTCGGCGAACAGCGGCTGCTGGCGCCCACGCTCGTCGCGGGCGGCGAGATCGGCCTCGGTCTCGAGCCGGCCGTCGCCGCGGACGTGGAGGACGTCGACGCCGCGCCCGGCGAGCGCCCGCCCGACGAGCAGGCGGCGGTGGCAGCCTGCCGGATCCTCCTCGGCGCACATGATCGCGACACGGGCGCGGCCCGCCTCGCCGAGCAGCCGCTCGAGCCCGGCGGCGAAGAACCGGGTCGAGGCGACTCGTCCGTAAAGGACATGCCCCTCTAGGTCGTAGAGCTCGTCCTCCTCCGGGCGGCCGCCGAGCTCCCCGCCCAGGTAGAGGTAGCGGATCCCGACCGCCGCCAGGGAGCCCCGCAGGTTGCGGCCGCTCATGTGCGGCGCGTGGCGCGAGTAGGGGGCCGAGCGCACGTCGGCGACGACCTCGATCCCGTGCAGGCGCAGCAGCTCGAGGAACCGCTCGAGCGGATGGCTCGAGTGGCCGATCGAGTAGACCGCGCTCCCACCCGCGGCCGCGCGCTCCCCGGCGCGCCCCGCGCGCGTCGGCTCCCCGCTTCGCCCGTGCTCCGTCACGGTCCCCCGAAGCGTACGCTGCCGGCGAGCGGCCCGTTCTACTCGACCCTCGTCGCCCGCGACTTCGAGCACGGCGTCGTCCTCGCCGTCAACCACTCCGGCGACTCCGACTCGACCGGCGCGATCGCCGGCGCCTTCCTCGGCACCCGGCTCGGCGCCGCCGCGATCCCCGACCGCTGGCTCGCCGACCTCGAGCTGCGCGACGAGATCGAGACGGTCGCCCGCGACCTTGCCGCGCACTTCGACGGCGAGGCCGCCGGCGACCTGGAGCGCTACCCGCCCTGGTAAGCCGGCCGGGCGCGGGCCCGCTACCGCACCGCGGTCGCCTCGATCTCGACGAGGAGCTCGGGGTACGCGAGCCGGGCGACGCCGAGCAGCGTGGCCGCCGGCATGACGCCGGCCGCCGCGAGCGGGCCGGCGAAGACGTCGTTGTGAGCGAGGAAGGCGTCGACGTCGGTGGTGTAGATGGTCAGGCGCACGACGTCGGCGAGGCTCATCCCGCCGCCGGCGAGCACGGCCTCGAGGTTGTCGAGAGCGAGCGCGATCTGGGCTGCCATGTCGCCGGGATGCTGCGGCGCGCCGTCGGCGTCGGAGGCAATCTGGCCGGAGACGACGAGCATCCGCTCGAAGCCCTCGACGAGCTCGGCCTGGTTGAATCCGTACTGCTGCGACCACGGCCACGGGTTCACTGCGGTGCGTTTCATCCGGATCGTCCCTTCGGGAGAGGTTGACACTAGGACCGCGAATCCTGCCATGCTTCCTCCCGGCCCGGCACGCTCGCGCGTCTCGCCGGCGTCACCGCCCTCCTCCACGACCCTCGAGCGCCTTGCGGAGACCCCGGCCGCACCGACCGGTCCCCCTGGAGATCCGGGCGGCGGGAGCCACGCGGAAGGATCTTGGCCGTCCCCGGCGCCCGTCAACCGGCTCCTCGAGCCACGTCCGGCGGAGCTCGCGGGCGTCCCGCTCGACTCCCCCCTCGCCACCGACGACCTCCTCGTCGCCGGGCTCCGCACCACCGGGCGCTGTGTCAGGGTCGAGCTCACGGTCGCGTCCCACCGCTTCGACGCGCCGGTCTGGTTCTGCGGCCCCTGGCCGTTCGGCTTCGGCTCCTCGGGCAGGAGGGCTTCTTCCGCTTCTTCCGCGTCACCGTCTGCGCGGCGCACGATTGGGTCGAGCTCGTGCAAGAGCCAGCAGCGGCCGACGGGCCGTGACGATCGACCCGAACGACAGCCGACCAGAAGGACCCCGTCGCCAACCGGGCCTCCGTCGACGGTAAGCCCCGGACCCGGACGCGGGGTCAACGGACGCTCCGACCATTCCCCCCTCGAGCTTGCGCCGCCGGCACCCGTCACACCGGGCGCGCCGCCGTCATCGAGCGCGCCCTCCGCCACGCCCCCGGCAAACGGGCGTCGGACGTGACGGCGCGATCGGGACCAGGGATCCCTTCGGGCAGGCGCCGGGCGCATCCACCCCGCTGCCGACGCCCCCGCCGGCCCCGGGTTCCGTCCGGCGGGCCCGCTACGCTGTTGGCAGTTATGGCAACGCCTTGTGATGTGGATCTCGGCTCGCTCAGCCTCGACGAGCTCGAGGCGGAGCTGGCGACGCTCGCCTCGCACCTGTACGCAGGCACCTGCCGCTGGCTCGAGCTGGTCTGCGAGCTCGACCGCCGCAGCGGCTGGGCAGGATCGGGCCGCGCGTCGCTTTCGGAGTGGCTCGCCTGGCGCTGCGCGCTCACCCCGAGAGCCGCCCGCGAGCACGTCCGGGTCGCCCGCCGCCTGCCCGAGCTCCCGCTCGTCCATGCCGCGTTCGCCCGTGGGGAGCTCTCCTACGCGAAGGTGCGCGCCCTCACCCGGGTCGCGAGCGCCGCCAACGAGGAGGAGCTGCTCGACCTCGCCGCGGGCTTGACCGCGGCCCAGCTCGAGCGGGCGGTCAGCGCCTACCGGCGTGTCACGACCGCCGAGGCCCGCGACCTCCAGGAGAGCACCTACCTGGCCGTCTCCTGGGAGCCGGACGGGTCGCTCAGCCTGCGCGGCCGGCTTGCCCCCGAGGACGGGGCGCTGCTCCTCAGGGCGCTCGAGGCGATGCGGGATGCCCGCTGGCGGGAGGAGCGCGGTTCCGCGGAACCGCGGCCCGCCCGCCAGGCAACCAACGCCGAAGCGCTCGTCGCCGTCGCAGACGCAGCCCTCGCCCACGAGGGCGCCGGCCGCCCGGGCGGCGAGCGCTACCAGATCGTCGTTCACACGGACGAGAGCGCGCTTGCCCACGACAGCGAGGGCGGCTGCCAGCTCGACGACGGCCCCGCCCTCGCCGCCGAGACCGCCCGCCGCCTCGCCTGCGACGCCTCGATCACCCGAAACGGGCGGAAAACCCGGACGATCCCGCCGCCGCTACGCCGCGCCCTGAAGACCCGAGACCGAGGCTGCCGCTTCCCCGGCTGCGACAACCGTCGCTTCCTCGACGCCCACCACCTCCACCACTGGGCCAGAGGCGGCCCCACCACCCTCACGAACCTCGTCCTGCTCTGCCGCCGCCACCACCAGCTCGTCCACGAAGGCGGCTGGCACATCGACCAGCGGGCGCGCTTCCACGACCCCCGCGGACACCCACTCCCCGCCGCGCCCCCGCTCCCCCGCGGCCACCCAGACCAGCTCCCCGGGCGAAACGGCGACCCCCTCCACCTCGCCGACGCCGTCCACGCGCTGCTCGCGATCTCGCCCTACCGCGTGGCCTTCGCGACACCGAGCTGAAGGGTGCGGCCTCGGCGAACTCGGGCTCTTGAACGACTGGGTCGCGGATATCGCCAATCTCACGTGTCCTCGCCCGCCACGACCGAGAGCGAGCATGGTACGACCAGTGGATCGCAAGCGTTGATCTCGCCTGAGGGCGCCGTCTGGATCGTCGCGGTAGCGATTCGGGAGGTCGGGCGATGGTGACGGGAATGGCCAGGCTCACCGAGTACCCGATGCCCGGCCCGGACGATGCGATCTTCGGGACGGTGACGGCGGGCTCGGCGCGCGTTGCGAAGCCGCCCGAGCCCTCCGCCGGCGACACCGGCAAGGATGCCCGCGGGCCGGGCGAGTCTGGCATACTGGCCGGCGCAGACGAAAACGAGGGGTCGCCCGTTCTGCGGTCGCTGCGGGGGCTCCGCTGCGTACAGCCATGAGATGCACGAGACTCACGTCCGCGTTGCTTGCCGTCGGCGTCGCCGCCGCGCTCGCGGCTCCGGCCTCCGCGCATCGCACCGACCCGCTCGACCTCGTCCACGAGATCGAGCACGCGATCGCCGACACGAACAACCTCCGCGAGGATCGAGGCCTACCTGGGTTCCCGGTCGACCTCACCCATCAGGAGGCGACCGACGAGGCGGTGCTGCTCGAGACGCTCAGGCTCTGGAACAAGCGCTTCAACCGGAACCTGAAGAAGAGCTTCTGGTGGGAGCTCGCGCTCTGCGAATCCGACGGGAACTGGTCGATGAAGAACGAGTACCACGGCGGGCTGTCGTTCCACCCGAGGACCTGGGCCGCCTACCGGTCGAAGCAGCTCCCGAAGTACGCGTACCTCGCCACCCCGGCCGAGCAGATCCGCGTCGCCCGCAAGGTCCAGGCCGACCAGGGCTGGGAGGCCTGGCCCACCTGCAGCCTGAGAGCCGGCTTGCGCTGACGCAACCCCGACTACCGCCGCGCGCGGCGGTAGCGTGAGGGCCGTGAAACCGCTGTTCGCCGCGCTCTGCGCTCTCGCGCTCGCCGCCTGCACGGGCGACGGGCCGAACGAGCAGGCCGCGCCCCCGGCGGACAGCGGGACTCCGGGGACCGGCGCTGCCGTGACCGCGACTCGTGAGCCGACGTTCGTGGTCGCGAGGATCGCCGACGGCGACACGATCGAGCTCGAGGGCGGACGCCGGGTACGGCTTCTCCAGATCGACGCCCCCGAGCTCACAGACGAGTGCTACGGGCAGGAGGCGGCCGCGGTTCTGCGCGAGCTGCTGGAGCCGGGCGACCCGGTCACGCTCGAGCGCGACCTCGGGCTCGACGACGTCGACGAGCACGGTCGGCTGCTGCGCTACGTCCATAGCGGGCCACGCAACCTGAACGTCCTGCTCGTCCGCCGCGGCGCCGCAACCCCCTATTTCTACCGGGGCGAGCGCGGCGAGTACGCCGACCGCCTCATCCGGGCTGCGAAGCGGGCACGGGCGGGGAAGCGCGGCCTCTGGGGTGCCTGCCCGGGCACCCCGCTCGACCCGCTGCGCGCCGCAGCAACCGGCCCCGCGACCGAGCCGACAGCCGCGACCTGCCCCGGAGCCGTACCCTGGGCCGAGGCGCGCGGCCACATCGGCGAGCGAGTCACCGTGCGCGGGCGCGTCGCCGGCACCGAGTATGCGCGGGACGCGGATGGCCAGCCGACCTTCCTGAACCTCGGCCGCGACTACCCGGATCCCGGGCGGGTCACCGTCGTCATCTGGGGCAGGGACCGCGGCCGCTTCCCCGGGCCGCCCGAGACCGTCTACGCGGGCCGGACGATCTGCGCGACCGGGACGCTCGAGCTCTACGATGACGTCCCGGAGCTCGAGATCTCCGCCTCGACGCAGATCGAGGTCGTCGAGTAATCCGGGGCGGCCCCGGCTCCGTAGACCGGGTGATGATCGAGCAACGACCCAGGACGAAAGCAGCCTCTCTCAACCCCGTTCCCGTTCTCGCCCTCTCCTTCCTGGTGGGAAAGCTCACCGTCACCCTCGTCCTGGTCATCTCGCAGCTCTAGCCGACGCAGCCGCGGGCCGGGCTCCCCCTTCCCGGCCCGTGGCTGCGTCAACGGCGATCTCCCGCAACGCCTCGAAGAGCGTCGGCTCCGCCGACTCCATGTAGGCGAGCCGCACGCGCTCCCGCCCGGCCTCGGCGGCGACCTCGTCGGCGAGCCGCTCGAACGGCGCGCGCCAGCGCGGGTCCGGGGATCCGTGCGCGAACAGGACGAGCCGCTCCACCCCTTCATCCTAGGGGCCTACAATCGACGCAGTGAGCTTCACGCTGACGAGCCCCGCGTTCGCGGACGGCGAGCCGCTCCCGCAGCGCCACACGGGCGAGGGGAAGGACACGTCGCCGCCGCTCGCCTGGAGCGACGCGCCCCCCGGGACGCGCTCGCTCGCGCTGATCGTGGACGACCCCGACGCTCCGAGGGGGCTGTTCACGCACTGGCTCGCGTGGAACCTCGACCCGACCGCGGGCGGCCTGCGTGAGGGGGAGCGGCCGCGCAGCGAGGGCCTGAACGACTTCCCGAAGGTCGGCTACGGGGGCCCGCTGCCGCCGCGCGGGCACGGGCGACACCGTTACGTGTTCCACCTGCACGCGCTCGACACGCGGCTCGAGCTGCCGCGGGGCGCCACCCGCCTCGAGCTCGAGAGTGCGCTCGCGGGACACGTGCTCGCGAGCTGCGAGCTGGTCGGGACGTACGAGCGGCCCTAGGGCTCTGTCCGGGGAATACGGCGCGCTCTGACGGCTGCGAAGCGTCGCATCGCGGCGTCCTCGGTCGCGCCGATATTTGCCCAATATCGCCGCTCCCTGCGTCCTTGCGCTGCTCGCTTCTCGCGCGTCAGGAGCATCACCCTATTCCCCGGGCAGCGCCCTAGCCGAAGCCGCCGCCGCCGCCACCGCCACCGCCGCCCCCACCGCCGGAGAAGCCGCCGCCGCCGCCGCCCGAGCCGCTCGACGGCGGCGCGAGCGCGGAGCCGAACCCCGAGGCGAGATCGGCGATTCCGAGCGACGAGGCGCCGGAGCCGAGATCGCCGGTCGGGCTGATCCAGAAGATGCTGCTCTGGTCGTGCACCTGCTGCGGCATGTGAAGCTGCGCGCCGGCGAGCACCCGCTCGGCGATCCCGAACGCGATCCCGTAGACGAGGTAGCGCTCCCAGAGGGCGAGCGTCGCGGGCGGCGCCACGTCGAGTCGCGGAAAGTCGTTCAGGTAGCGGCGGAACGCCTCCCAGCGCTGCGCCTCCGCCTGCGCCCCCCGCGAGCGGCGCCGCCACACGCGCACGTTCGCGGCCGCGACGAGGCAGACAACCGCGTTCGCGATGAAGCAGCCGCCAACGGCGATCAGGACGATGTCGCTCCAGCGCGGGGCGACCGAGCGGAAGCCGGAGATCCCGACCCAGAGCAAGATGAGCGCGGTCAGACCGAACAGGACGACCCCGCCCGCGAGGACGAGCCCGCCCGTGTTCACGAACCAGCGGCGCCTCTTCGCCTCGGCACCGATCGCAGTCTGGAACGCCTTGAACCGGTTCGCGTTCGCGACGCGGTTGGCGGCAATCCGGGCGCGGAAGCGCGACAGGCGCTCCGGGCCGTCGTCGAGGATCGATGCTACGACGTCGTCGACGGGCTGCTCGAACGGGGCCAGGGGAATCGCCTCGCCCAACGCGAGCTCGAGGTCGGCCACATCCTCCCGGCGTAACCCGCCCCACGTTCCGCGCTCGGTGGTGACGGGAGTCGAGATGTAGCGGCCGCGGCGGATCAGGTCGAACAACGTCGCGGTGAACTCGTAGGAGCCGGCGGTGCCGCCCTGGCCGAGCAGCGTCGGCACGAGCGCAGGCTCGAGCTCGGACGGGGGCTCCTGCTCGTACTCGCGGTCGTAGCCGGTGCGAAGCTCGCGCCCGAACAGCCGGTAGGCGACCCCGATCACGAGCAACGCGGGGCCGACGCCGAGCAGGAGTAGATACAGGATCGTGCGCCCGATATGGCGGAGCGCCGAGTCGATCCGCTCCCGGTCGCGCTCGTAGCTCATGGCGTCCTGCTCTTCCTCGACGAGGGTCGCCTCGAGGCCGCGCCCGTCCTCGACCCGGGCTCCGGCCGTGGAGTCGAGCAGGGAGCGCGGGAAGACAACGCGGAGCTCGACGTACTGCCTCGCGGGCACCGCGAGGGCACGCAGGAGGACACGGCTCGCCTCCAGGGTGACGTCGCCGCGCACCCAGACCGGGTGGCCCCAGGCGCGCAGCGGCCCCGCGCCCGGCGCCTCGCCCGGCAGGGTGAGCGTGGCGGTGAGCCGGCCGAGCGGGATTGTCCACTGGTCGCCCCACACCTTGAGGTTGACGTCCACGACGTCGTCGTAGGCGACGGAGAGGCCCCGGAAGCGGTAGCGGATGACGAAGGTACGTTGCTCGCTCAGGGCAAGGAAACGCCAGACGATCCGGACGCGGTCGGAGTCAGCCTCGACCCCGAACGTCCCGGCGGGCCCGCCCGGCTCGAGCTTCGTCGACGCTCCCGGCGCGTAGCGCTGTCCGCCTTCGCTGACGCTCACCTCCGTGATCCGTTCCCCCTTTCGCAGGGGTATGTCCCGGTAGCCGTAGGTGAAGCTTCCGGAGAAGTCGACGACCAGCTCCTCCTCGACGACGAGCGAGCCGTCCGGGTCCACGTCGACCCGGACGTCTGCCTGCGGAAGGTAGACGGACTGGGCTCCCGCCCCGGGGGCCGCCACGAGGACGAGCGCGAGGAGTGCCGCCAGGAGCGCGGCCCGGCGCACGACCGTCAGAACTTGACCTGGACCGGCTGGCGCGCCGGCTCCTCGATCTCGAAGTACTCGCGCGGTCCGAAGTTGAAGACCCCGGCGATCATGTTCGTCGGCACCGACTCGATTGCGGTGTCGTACGTGAGGACCGTGTCGTTGTAGACCTGGCGGGAGACCGCGATTGCCTGCTCGATCTCGACGAGCTGCGCCTGCAGCGCCTGGAAGTTCTCGGTAGCGCGCAGCTCGGGGTAGGCCTCGGCGAGGGCGAACAGCCGGCCAAGCGCCTGGGTGAGCATGTTCTCCGCCTTCGCCTGCTCCGCGATCGATTTCGCCTCCTGCGCGGCCGCGCGCGCTCGCGTCACGGCCTCGAAGGTCTCGCGCTCGTGGGAGGCGTAGCCCTTGACGGTCTCGACGAGGTTCGGGATCAGGTCGTAGCGGCGCCTGAGTTGCACGTCCACCTGCGACCACGCGTTCTCACACCGGTTGCGCAGTCGGACGAGCTTGTTGTAGAGCGCGACGACGATCAGCGCCAGGGCGACGACGACCGCGGCGATGACGATCCCGACGATCATGGGTACAAGCCTAACGGCCCGGTCGGCCGGCAACAACACCGCCCGCCGTGGCCGGAACGGGTAGGGGCGGGTCATGACCCGCCCCTACGCTGACCCCGGGGATGGCGTCGGGGCGTCCCCCCGGCGGCCGAGTACTAGCCGCTTGCCCCCATATCGGTGCCGGACTTCTTCTTCTTGCGCCAGAAGAGCAGCGCGCCGAGCGCCGCGCCGAGAGCTGCGAACATCCCGACCTTCTTGCCTGCTGCCACAACGCCCCCTTTCCTCAGGGTTCGCTTCGCCGCGAACTTCGCGACCCGGTAGATGATGACGCCCATAACGGCCTCACGCGTCTTCAGCTTCATCGCGTCACCGGCCCCACCCCTGGAGTCTATGCACTAGCGGCGGTTCGGGACATGGATCGCCCGGCCGAGCGCGACGAGGCCGGCCTCCTTGATCGCCTCGGACAACGTCGGGTGCGCGGCCATGCCGTCGGCGACCGTGTCGACCGTGCACTCCGCGTCGAGCGCGACCACGCCCGCCTCGACCAGATCGGTCACGTGCGGTCCGACCATGACCAGGCCGAGGAACTCGCCGTAGCGCGCCTCGTGGATCGACTTCACCCACCCGACCGACTCGTTCTGCATCAGCGCCCGGCCGTTCGCGGCAAACAGGAACTTGCCCACGCGCACGTCGTCGCCGTACTGCTCCCGCGCC
Source organism: uncultured Gaiellales bacterium (assembly GCA_964370985.1). Taxonomy (GTDB): domain Bacteria; phylum Actinomycetota; class Thermoleophilia; order Gaiellales; family Gaiellaceae; genus JAHDVS01. The sequence goes on from CAYJLE010000010.1 coordinate 63,126, forward strand.
TCGCGCTCGGTCAGCCCGACGCCCGCGATCTCCGGGTCCGTGTAGATCGGCCGCGGGACGCCGCGGCCGTCCACGATCGCGTCGTGCCCGCACGCGTTCTCGGCCGCGACCTCGCCCTCCCGGAACGCCGTGTGCGCAAGCTGCCAGTGGCCGGCGACGTCGCCGACCGCGTAGATCGTGGGAACGTTCGTACGCCGCCGCTCGTCCGTCGCGATCCCGCGCTTCGGGTCGAAGGCGACGCCGGCGGCCTCGAGCCCGATCCCCTCGACGAGCGGCCCGCGGCCGGTCGCGACGAGCATCAGGTCGCACTCGACGACCTGGTCACCGTTGAAGGTGACTCGCAGGCCGCCCCCGCTCTCTTCGACCCGCTCGCAGCGAGCCTCCAGGTGCACGACGATGCCCCGCTTGCCGAACTGGCGGCGCAACTCGGCCGCAGCCTCCTCGTCCTCCTGCGGGATCAGCGTCGGCAGCAGCTCGACGATCGTGACCTCGGAGCCGAAGCGCTGGAAGATCGAGGCGAACTCGCAGCCGATGATGCCCCCACCGAGCACGACGAGTCGCGCCGGTACCGTCTCCTGAGCCAGCATCCCGGTCGAGTCGACGCAGCGCGGCGAGTCGAGCCCGGGGATTGGCGGGCGCAGCGGCCGCGCACCGGTCGCGACGATCGCCTGGCGGAACGTGATCTCCTCGCCGCCGTCGACCGCGATCGTGGCGGGCCCGGTGAACCGCCCGGCGCCCTTTACCCACTCGACGCCGTTTGCCTTGAACAGCCCGGCGACGCCCTGCGTGAGCTGCTTGACGACGCCGGCCTTCCACGCGTTCGCCGCAGAGAGGTCGAGTGTCGGCTCGCCGACCTGGACGCCGAGCTTCGCGAACGTCTCGCCGGCCTGCTTGAGCGCGTGGGCGGTCTGCACCCACGCCTTGGTCGGGATGCAGCCGACGTTGAGGCACGTGCCCCCGAGGCTCTCGCCCTGCTCGATGCAGACTGTCTTCGCGCCGAGCTGGGCGGCGCGGATCGCGGCCGTGTAGCCGCCGGGGCCTCCACCGAGAACGGCGACGTCACAGTCCATGCTGGCTCTCCTCCGGTCGCGTTGCGCTGTCGCGATCCTACCGGCACGGACGCCTCGCCTCGCGGCGCCCCTACAGGGCCAGGCCGGGCTCCTCGAGCAGCTCCCTGACGGTGCGCAGGAACTCCGAGGCGGTCGCGCCGTCGACGGCCCGGTGGTCGCAGGAAAGGGTCATCTCCATCCGCGGGCGGACGACGACCTCGCCGGCCTCGACGACCGGGTGGTCTCCGATCGCGCCCGTGGCGAGGATCGCGACCTGCGGCGGGTTGAGAACGGCGAAGAACCGCTCGACGCCGTACATGCCGAGGTTCGAGATCGTGAACGTGCCCCCGTCGACGTCGGCGGGTGCGAGCTCGCCGGCGCGGGTGCGTGCGACCAGTTCCTGGCTGGCGGCGGCGAGCGCGGGAACCGTCTGCGCCTGAACGCCGCGCAGCACCGGGACGACCAGCCCGTCGGGGATCGCCACCGCCATGCCGACGTTCACGGTCGGGAAGCGCCTGATCTCACCGTCGACGTAGTGCGCGTTCAGCGCCGGGTGGCGGAGCAGGGCGACCGCGCAGACCTTCATGAGGATGTCCGAGTAGGTCGGCCGGGCAGCCCCCTCGGGAGTGCGGGCGACGAGGGTCTCGCGCAGCTGCACGACCCGGCCCATGTCCGCGGTCATCGAGACGGCGAAGTGCGGCGCCTGCCACGCCTCGCTGAGGCGCCGGGCGATCGTGCGCCTGACGCGCGAGAGCTTGACGATCTGCGCCTCCGCCTCCGCCTCCGCCGGCGCGGGAGCGGGCGCCACGGCCGGGGTGGCCGCAGGCACCGGGGCGGCGGCCGGCGCTTCCCCGGCGGCGGCGCGCTCGACGTCCTCGGCGACGATCCGCCCATCCGGGCCCGTGCCGACGACCGCGGCGAGATCGACCCCGCGCTCCTTCGCCATCCGCCGCGCGAGCGGCGAGGCCTTGACGCGCCCGTCCGGAGCCGCCTCGACCTTCGGCGCCTCCGCCGCAGGCGCTGCGGGAGCCGCCGCGGGCGCCTGGGCGGCCGGCGCGGGCGGCGCGCTGACGACGACCTCCTCGCCGACCGCGCCGATCACGCAGATCGGCGCGCCGACCGGCACCTCGGAGCCCTCGGGCGCGACGATCCGAAGCAGCACCCCCGCGGCGGGTGACTCGACCTCCTGGGTCACCTTCTCGGTGTCGAGCTCGTACAGCGGCTCGTCCTGGGCGACCTCGTCGCCCTCCGCCTTCAACCAGCGCACGATCGTGCCGGACTCCATGCCCTGCCCGAGGCGGGGCAGCGTCACCTCAGTCGCCACCTGTCACTCCCTCCCGACCGTGCGGCGGATCGCCGCGAGTACGTCTTCCATGTGAGGAACCACCCACTGCTCCATCACCGGCGCGAACGGGACCGGGCAGAACTTCGCCCCGACCCGCTCGACGGGTGCGTCCAGGTAGTCGAACGCCCGCTCCTGCACGACCGCCGCCACCTCCGCGCCGAAGCCCATCCGAACGACCGCCTCGTGGGCGACGACGCAGCGGCTCGTCTTCCTGACCGAGCGGACGAGCGCGTCCTCGTCGAGCGGCAGGAGCGTGCGCGGGTCGAGCACCTCGACCGAGATGCCCTCCGCTTCCGCCGCCGCCGCCGCCCTGAGCGCCTCGTGCACGAGCCGGCCGATCGCGATGACCGTGACGTCCTCACCCTCGCGGTGCACCCGGGCGCTGCCGAGCTCGAGCGGCTCGAGCTCGTCCGGCACCTCCCCCTTGAGCGGGTAGAGCAGCCGGTGCTCGAAGAAGAGCACGCAGTTGTCGTCGTAGATCGAGCTCCAGAGCAGGGCGCGCGCGTCCGCGGGGGTCGACGGGTAGACCACCTTCAACCCGGGGACGTGGCAGAACCACGCCTCGACCTGCTGAGCATGCTGGGCGCCCGGCGACCAGCCGGCCCCGCCCTGGGTGCGGATCGTCAGCGGCACCGAGAGCTGCCCGCCCGACATGTAGCGGTGCTTCGCAGCCTGGTTCACGATCTGCTCCATCGCGAGCGTCGTGAAATCCTCGTACATGATCTCGACGATCGGGCGCATCCCTTGCATCGCTGCGCCGATGCCGGCGCCGACGATCGCCATCTCCGAGATCGGCGTATTGCGGACCCGCTCGGGGCCGAACTCCTCGAGCATGCCCTGGGTGACGCCCATGGAGCCGCCCATCTCCGCGATGTCCTCGCCCATCACGAACACGTCCGGGTCGGCGCGCATGGCCTGGGCCATGGCGTCCCGCACCGCCTCCCGGTAGGTCATCGTCGCCATCGTCAGGCGTACACGTTCTCGAGGGCGTCCTCGGGACGGGGGTCGGTGCCGTTCACCGCGAAATCGACGGAGGCGTGCACGAGCCCGGCGACCTCGCGCTCGAGCTCGTCCCACTCCTCCCCGGGGAGCTCGAGCTTGGCGCGAAGCTTTTCGAGCGGATCCTGGGTGTCGCGCGCCTCCCGCAGCTCCTCCCTGGACCGGTAGACCTGCGGGTCGCCGACGTAGTGGCCGGTCAGCCGGTGGGTATTCGCGAGCAGGAATACCGGTCCCTTGCCGTCGCGGGCGTGCTTCGTCGCGCGATGCGCGGCGTGGTAGACCGCCTCGACGTCCTGGCCGTCCACGGTGATCGAGTGCATTCCGAACGCGACCGCCCGCTTCGCGAGATCGGTGATCGGGAGCTGCTGCCAGGCGGGCGTCGACTCGGCGTAGCCGTTGTTCTCGCAGACGAAGACCGCCGGCACGCCCCAGAGCTGGGCCAGGTTCAGGGACTCGTGGAACGTGCCGATGTTCGTGGCCCCGTCGCCGAGGAACGCGACGGCGACGCGCGGCTCGCCGCGTAGCTTGAACGCGAGCGCCGAGCCGGTGATCGAGGGGAGGCCGCCACCGACGACGGCGTTGGACCCGATCAGCCCGCGGGCGACGTCGTAGAGGTGCATCGAGCCGCCGTAGCCCCGCGAGCAGCCCTCGACCTTGCCGTACAGCTCGGCCATCAGCTCGTTCGGGTGCATCCCGAGCGCGAGCGCGTGGGCGTGCGCGCGGTGCGTCGATGCGACCACATCGCTTCCCTCGAGCGCCCGGCAGACCCCGACCGCGATCGCCTCCTGGCCGAGCGCGACGTGCAGGAACCCGGAGAGGTCGCCGGCGCGGAAGCGCTCCTCCACCTTCTCCTCGAACCGACGGATCAGGAGCATCTCCCGCAGGAAGTCGACAAGCCGGTCGCGAGACAGCGCGTGCCCCCTCTGCTCGACCTTCGCCACGAGCAGTCACGCTACCAGAGCGGCCCAATACAATTCCCCGCATGACGCTCGGCGAACGCCTCGACACGATCCTCCGCGGACTGCCGTCCGGCTGGTCCGAGGCGTGCGCCGTCCTGACGGTGGTCGACGCGGCGCGGGCCGACCGTGCCGCCGCGCTGCTCGGCCCGCTCGGCCCCGGCCGCGCGGGCGCGACGTTCCGGCTCCGTGTGACCCCCGCCGGCGTCGGCGGTCCCTCCCGGGACGCGGCCACGCGCGTGCTCGAGCGCCTCGAGGCCGAGGGTATCGACGCCCGCTTGACCGTTCCCGGCGAGGATGCCTACCGCCTGTCGGAGGCGGCGCCGCCGCCGCCCGCGCCGTCGCTGGCAGGAAGCTGGGACGAGCTCGCCGCGCGCCTCCCCGCCGACTGGTCCGATCTCTACCTCGAGCTCGAGCTCGCCTCCTCGGGCGACACCGACCGCGGGGCGCTCCTGATGGGGCCCACGAACCCGTTCCTGTTCGACGGGCCGCGGCCTCGCTTTCGCTTCCGAGCCGCACGCCTCGCCGGCTACGGCGCCTCGCCGGCGATGGTGCGCCGCTGCCTCGCCCGCCTCGATGAGGACGGGATCGCGGGCCACCTCGAGCTGCGCCGCGTCCGCTCGGACACGCGCCACGTGCTCACGCAGGGCCCGGTCTGGCGCGAGGGCGGCCGCGCGATCTGAGCGCGGCACCCGCCCCGCAGGGGCGGGCCCTGACCAGCCCCTGCGCTACCCGGCCCTGAGCTCGGCTCCGAACCGCTCGGCGAGCCCGGCCACGATCAGCCCGCGGAGGCCGGCCGCCTCCTCGTCGGTGAGCGTCCGCTCGGGCGACTGGAAGGCGACCCGGATCGCGACCGACTTGTGGCCCGCGGGGATCTGGCCGCCGCGGTAGACGTCGAAGACGCGCGCCTCGCGCAGCTCCCGCCCGGCCAGGTCGCGCGCCGCGCGCACGAGCTCGCCGGCGGGCACGTCCTCGGGGACGACGAACGCGAGGTCCTGGCGCAGCGCCGGGTAGGTGCTCACGTCGTCGTAGAGGATCCGCTCGGGCACGCCGTGAAACAGCGTCTCGAGGTCGAGCTGGAAGATCCCCCAGGTCCCGTCGAGCAGCGCCGGGTGGAGCTCGCCGAGCCAGCCGGCGTCGACGGTCGCGGCCTTGCCGGGGTGCAGCCACTCGCGCTGCGCGCGCTCGAACACCGGCTCGATCTTCAGCGCCTCGTGCAGCGTCTCGACGACCCCCTTGGCGCGGAAGTAGCCGCCCTCGCAGATGCCGCCGACCTGCCAGCGCTCCTCCGGGAGCTGCGCGCCGGACGGCAGGTAGACGCGCGCGACCTCGAACAGGTCGATGCGCTCGTTACCGGCATCGACGTTGCGGGCGGCCGCCGCGACGAGCCCCTCGACGAGCGTCGTGCGCAGGATCGCGTGCTCGGCCGAGAGCGGCACCGGCAGGCGCAGCGCGCGCGGGTCGGGGTCGCCCGCGGCGAGGCTCCACGTGTACGCCTCGGAGAGGCCGCAGCCGGTCATCACGTCCTCGACGAGGCGCCGCAGCCGCTGCGCCTGGGTGAGCCGGCCGAACATCGCCCGGCGCTCGGGCAGCGTGAACGGCACCTTCTCGAGCCCGTGCACGCGCGCAATCTCCTCGACCAGGTCGACCTCGCGGGTGACGTCGCGCGCCCGCCAGGTCGGCACCGTCACCTCCCAGTCCGCGCCGACGTCGAAGCCGAGCCGCTCCAGGATCGAGCGCTGCTCCGCCTCGGGGATCTCGAGCCCGACGAGCGCACTCGCGCGCTCTGGCCGCAGACGCGTCACCGGCCGAGCAGGCAACTCGCCGTGGACGTCGCGGTGCGCGACGAAGCGCCCGTGCGCCAGCTCGACCACGAGCTGCGTCGCGAACGCGGCCGCCTGCTCGCACAGGTACGGGTCGACGCCCTTCTCCCAGCGGTTCGACGCCTCGCTGCGCAGGCCGAGGCGCTCCGAGCTCTTGAGGATCCCGACCGGCTCGAAATTTGCCGCCTCGAGCAGCACGTCCGTGGTCGTGTCGGCCACCTCGGACTCGAGGCCGCCCATGATCCCGGCGATCGCGACAGCCTCGTGCGCGTCCGCGATCAGGAGGTCGCCCGGATCAAGCTCGCGGCGTACGCCGTCGAGGGTCACGATCGCCTCGCCGGGGTGGGCGCGGCGCACGCCGATCCGCCCGCCCGCGAGGCGGGCGTGGTCGAACGCGTGGAGCGGGCTGCCGAGCGCGAGCATCACGTAGTTCGTTACGTCGACGACATTCGAGATCGGGCGCATCCCGGCCGCGACGAGCCGCGCCTTCAGCCAGGGCGGCGACGGGCCCAGGCGCACGCCGCGAAACAGGCGCCCGACGTAGCGCGGGCAGCCCTCGAGGTCGTAGATCTCGAGCTCGAGCGGCTCGTCGCCGTCGCGGGGCGGATCGGTACCCGGGGGCGGCGCCAGCTCGCCGTCGACGAGCGCGGCCACCTCGCGCGCCATCCCGTAGATCGAGGTCAGGTCCGGCCGGTTGCCGGTCAGCTCCACCTCGAGCACCTCGTCGCGGATCGGCAGCACGTCCGCAAGCGGCGTCCCCGGCTCGTGCGGGTCGTCGAGGACGAGAATCCCGGCGTGGTCGGTGCCGATCTCCAGCTCCCGCTCGGAGAGGATCATCCCCTCCGAGACCGCGCCGCGGAGCTTCGCGCGCTCGAGCGTGCGCCCGTCCGGAAGCACGGCGCCGGGGAGCGCGACGGGCACGGTCGCGCCGGCGCCGAAGTTCCAGGCGCCGCAGACGATCTGGCGCGGCTCGGGATCGCCGGTGTCGACGCGGCAGAGCTGGAGGCGGTCGGCGTTCGGGTGCTTGCCCGCCTCGACGACCCGGCCGACGACGTAGCGGCCGAGGTTGCCGTTCTCGTCGGGGACGCCGCGGCGCAGGATCCGCTCGACCTCGGCGGACGCGACCGCGAGCCGCTCCGCCAGCTCGGGCAGCGGCGTCGCGAACGCGACGTACTCGCGCAGCCAGGAGATCGGGATCCGCATCAGAACTGCCTCAGCAGGCGCAGGTCGTTCTCCCACAGCTCGCGGAGGTCCGGGAGCCCGTGGCGGAGCATCGCGATCCGCTCGAGCCCGAGGCCGAACGCGAAGCCGGAGACCTCCTCCGGGTCGTAGCCGACGAACCCGTACAGCTCCGGGTCGACCATGCCGGCGCCGCCCATCTCGATCCAGCCGGAGTGCTTGCAGACCGAGCAGCCGGCCCCGTCGCAGAGGAAGCAGGAGACGTCCGGCTCGATCGACGGCTCCGTGAACGGGAAGTAGTGGGTGCGGAAGCGAACCTGGCGCTCCTCGCCGAAGAGCGCGCGCATCAGGTAGAGCAGCGTCCCCTTCAGGTCGGCGAGCGTGATCCCGCGGTCGACGGCGAGCCCCTCGACCTGGTGGAAGATCGGGACGTGGGTCGCGTCGGGGGTGTCGCGACGGTAGACGCGGCCGAGCGAGACCATGTAGACGGGCGGGCTCGTCGCCTCCATCACGCGGATCTGCGACGGGGAGGTCTCGGTGCGAAGCAGCGTCTCCGAGTCCAGGTAGAGCGACGCGAGCGGCGAGCGCGCCGGGTGCCAGGAGGGCATGTTCAGGGCGGTGAAGTTGTAGTAGGCGGTCTCGACCTCGCGGCCGTCGACGACCTGGTAGCCGAGGCCGAGGAAGATGTCCTCGATCTCGCGGCGGATCTGCGTGATCAGGTGGAGGTGGCCGCGCGGGGCGGGCTCGCCCGGGAGGGTCACGTCGACGACGTCGGCGGTCAGCTTCAGCTCGAGCTCGGCCCGCTCGAGCTCGGCGCGACGCACCCCGAACGCCTGCTCGAGCCGGGTGCGCAGCGCGTTCAGTGTCCGGCCGGTCTCGCGGTCGCGCACCTGGCGCAGCGCCTGCGGCAGCTCCGCGTTGCGGCCGAGGTGGCGGACGCGCGCCGACTCGAGCTCGGCTGCGCTTCTCGCGGCCGCGATCGCGCTTCGCGCCTCGGTTTCCAGGGCAGCCGGATCCATGCGCCGGAGCGTACCATCGGGCCCGTGGACGTCTACGACCCTATCGCCCACCTCTACGACGACTGGAGCCGGCAGGTGACCGAGGACGTCGGCTTCTACGTCGAGGAGGCGCTGGCGGCGGGCGGGCCGGTCGTGGAGCTCGGTGTCGGCACCGGGCGGATCGCGATCCCGACCGCCCTCGCGGGCGTGCCCGTGATCGGCGTGGACGCATCCGCCGGGATGCTCGCGATCTGCCGTGCCCGCGCGGAGGCCGCGGGGGTGGCCGGGCTGCTCGACCTGCGCGAGGGCGACTACCGCGACCCGCCGGTGACCGAGCGCGTGCGGCTCGTCACCTGTCCCTTCCGCGCCTACCTGCACCTGCACACCGACGAGGAGCGGGTGGCGGCGCTACGGGCGGCGCTCGAGCTGCTCGAGCCGGGGGGCCGCCTCGCGTTCGACGTGTTCGCGCCGAGCCGGGCGGACATCCGCGAGACCGACCGCCGCTGGCTCGAGCGCGAGCCGGGCATCTGGGAGCGCGCGGACTGGTTTCCCGAGAGCCGGCGGCTCGACCTGTCCGTGCGCGGCGGCGGGGGCGCAACGACGATGGCCCTCGCCTGGCTCCCGGCTCCCGAGTGGCGCCGGCTGCTGCTCGAGGCCGGCTTCGAGCAGGTCGAATGCTTCGGCTGGTTCGACCGGCGCCCGTACCGCGGCGGCGAGGACTCGGTCTGGGTCGCCCGCCGGCCCGGCTGACCTGCTCGCCCTCGCCGCTGTCCCCGATCACACCGCGAACACGCCCACGTCGCCGGCGCTTGCGGGCTCGAGCCGCACCTGGGTGTCGTAGAAGACCGCGCTCCCGCCCGCGAGGTCGCTCAGCGTGGTGTTCGCCAGAACCGGGTCGATCCGCATCGCAGCGTTCGCGTGGATGCCCTTCGCGCGGCGTGCGTCGGCCGGGATCACGTGGCCATCGATCTCCACGTCCTCGGCGCCGTAGGCCCAGTGGCCGTGGCCGAGCGAGAAGGCAACGACGCCCGGGCGAAGCCCTTCGATCGTCCTCACCTTGCCGACCATGGGCTTGCGCTTCCCGTTCCCGAGCGGCCACGCCCCCTCCGGATTCGAGGCCGACACGACCCGCACCCAGTCGCCCTGCTCGAGGCCGAGCTCGCGTGCGGTCGCCTTGTTGAGAATCACGGAGTTCTCGGGCAGAAGCGCCTGCAGCCAGTAGTTCCCGGGCGTGCGCGACTTGGTGTGCATCACCTCGCGGAACGTGATCATCCGCAGGGGGTAGTCGGGCCCGTCGTCGATCGGCTCGCCCACCGAGCTCTGGGGCGCGGGGATGTAGCGGGCAACGCCCGGGTAGTGCTGGCCCGTCATCGCGTTCACCGTCTTGGCGGTCTTCTCCTGGTAGAGGTCGAGCAGCTTTCCGTACGGGTTCTTCAGCTTCTCGCCGTCGTAGCCGGCGCTGGCGAAGCGCCCGCCGCGGCCGAGGACGTAGACGACGCGCGACCACCAGTCCGGGCCGACCGTCGCGGCCCACCGCTCCGGGTCGAAGACCGTGTTCGGCAGGTGCGCCCGCGCCTCGACGAAGAGCTCCAGCTCCTCCTCGGAGGCCTCTGCGACCGGGTCCTCCTTGTCGCCCGCGGCCACGTTCGCGGCCATCAGCAGGTAGAGGTCCTCGGGCCGAGTGAAGGACCGCCCCTCGCCGAGGCCGTCCGGCCCGAAGCCGGGCAGCTCGAGCTTCTCGGCGAGCCCGAGGAGCATCGCCTCGAACGAGAGCGGCTGCTCCGCCCCGAAGACCGTGACCGTCTCGGTGAGCGGGGCGATCACCGGTTGGCGGATCGGCTGCACCTTGTACGTGACGCTCGGGTGCGAGCCGGCGAACTCCCAGCGCTCGAGGTAGCTCAGGTCGGGGAAGATGTAGTCCGCGTACATCGAGGTCTCGCCGACGACGATGTCGCTCGCCACGAAGAGCGGGAGCCTCGCCGGGTCGGAGAGGATCTCGATGTTCGTGTGGCCTCCGGGGAGCGAGTAGACGGGCGTTCCCATGTAGAGGAAGAGCGCCTTGATCGGGTACGGGTAGGCGTCGCCGATCGAGGGCACGATCTCCTGGTAGACGTCGCTCGCCAGGTAGTACCACGGCCGCTTGGCCGGGTAGTCCTCGAAGATCGTCGTCTTCTCGTAGGCGACGCCGTGGCGGATCGAGGAGATGCCGAACGGCTTCAGCTTGGCGGGGTGGAAGTCCTTCAGGACAAAGGGCTTGCCCGCGATCGGCTCGCCGTCCTTGTCGCCGACGATGTCGTACGTCGTCGCCTTCGACATGCCGCCCATCCAGTCGTAGTTCCCGATCAGGGCGTTGAGGCTGAACCAGGCGATCACGTTCGAGTAGCCGTTCGTGTGCTGCGAGACGCCGCGGTGGATGTCGGCCGCGGCTTTCTTCCCGTGGCTCGTGAACTCGCGGGCCAGGGCGACGATGTCGTCGGGATCGAGCCCGCAGATCTCGGCCCACTCCTCGAGCGTGTGCTCGCGGGCCGAGTCGAAGAGAACCTGGAGCCCGGTCTTCACCTGGATGCCGCTGAACGCGCCCTCGGCGAGTGGGGTGCCCACCACGGGGTTCTCCTCGTCGTTCGGGTCGACGAGCAGCGGTTGCAGTCCGCTCGACATCGCGACGAAGTAGTCGAACTCGTACGGCTCGGGCTCCTCGTCGTCCGTGTAGCGGGTCTCGATCTCGGCGAGGCCGATCTCGGAGGCCCGGAGGAACGTCGTCGGCTCGCCGTCCTCGATCTTGATCAGCCAGGTCGCGTTCGTCCAGGTCGTCTCCCCGGCGGCGGCCGCCGCCGCCTTGTTGGCGTTGGCCAGGAAGGCCTCGTCGTAGCGGCCCTCCTCGATGACCCAGCGCGTCATGGCGAGGGCGAGCGCCCCCTCCGTGCCCGGCTGGATCGGGAGCCACTTCCACGCCTTCGCGGCGGTCTTCGAGAGGCGCGGGTCGACGACGGCGATCTTGAGCCGGCCGCTGGCGAGGCCGTCCGTGATGCCGGCCGTCCGGTAGGGCGGGCCGTAGTTCGCCTCGAACGGGGAGGCGCCGACGAAGATCACGAACTCCGAGCCGGCCACGTCGGCCTGCCAGTAGAACTTCGAGCCGCCCTGGAACTTGCCCTCGATGAACTGCTCGCTCATCGCCTTGCCGCTGAAATAGAGCGAGCCCTGGCAGACGGTCGTGTGGCCGTGCCCGTTCGTGGTGCCGAAGCTGTCGGCAAAGAAGCGCTTGTAGAGCTCCGAGCGCCCGCCCTTCAGCCTGCCCCACGCGTAGACGACCTGGTTGTTCTTTGGACCGAGGTCCGGGTGGTCGGGGTCGATGAGCACGTCGAGGTTGTCGGCGTGCTTGGCCTTGAAGTCCTCGACGGTGATGTCGCCGTGCCAGAGCGCGTCGACGTCGGCGGCCATCTCCTTGGAGAGATCCGTGTCCCTGAGCGCCCACAGCTCGCGCAGGCCGGGGACCGGCCCCTCGCCGAAGTGGTCGCCGCCTTCGACGATCTCGGAGACGGCCTGCTCGAAGAGCACGGTCTGCCACTTGCCGGAGCCTCGCGGCCCCGCCCGCTTCAGCACCTGCCGGATGCGGTAGGGGTCGTAGGCAGACTGGAGCCCCGCCTGCCCCTTCGGGCAGATCCCGCCCTCGATCGCTGCCGCCTGCGCGAGCGGCGTGTCGTAGGCGAGGGGCGGGTGCAGCGTCCAGGGCGAGTAGGGGCTCCCGTCCGTCTTGACGACGACCCCGTCCTGGATCTTGACCGCGATGCCGCACTGGGTGTTGCACTGCTGGCAGACGCTGTAGATCAGGTTTTCGGCCTTCGCCAGCTGGTAGGGGAACGAGCCCATGGGCGCCGCGCCGGCGTCGCCCGGGTCGTTGAGGTAATGGAGCGCGAGCGGGGCCTGCGCTGCAACGAGCGCACCGCCCGCGAGACCGGCCTTGCCCAGGAAGTCGACGCGCGTCGTGGCCGGCTCGCCCTGGGTTGGAGCCGCAACCGGCTCGGGTCTCGCGAAGAAGCGGATCGGGACGAGCAGATGCCACGCGCCCAGGACGCCGAGGAACAGCGCACCGGCGAAGAGGGCGACGAGCCACTCGACGAGCGCCGGGAAGTAGCTGAGGGTCAGCCCCTCCTCCTGGAACGCCCGGTCGAGTCCCTCGATCTGGGGCACGGCCAGACCCGGGACGACGACGTTCAGGCGGACCGCGACCAGGGTGACGGCCACGAGACCCGCTCCGAGGGCGACCCAGCCGGCGCTGCGCGGGCGCCGCAGGAGGAGCACCGCCGGGATCGCGACACCGGCCAGGAGGTGGACGAGCCAGAAGACCCACCAGTAGGGGCCCGTGAGGATCACCTCGTAGGCGTCCCAGGCAGCGAGGTTCTGCGAGTAGAACGCGATGCTCACGTCGGCCCATTCGATCAGGAGCGCGATGCCGACTAGTGCGAGCGTCAGCCGCCCGAGGAACGCGAGATCCCGCCTGTCTCCGTCCGGCCCGCGCTGACTCGCGGCGAGCACGGCGAGCACCGCAGCCGCCGAGAGAACGGCGGCGACGATGAAGAGGAGCGGGAGCAGGCCCGTATGCCAGAGCGGTCTCGCGCCGACGACGCCGAAGAGAGCGCCGGTCGCCCCGGCGACGGCGACGGCGAAGACGCCCCCGGCGAGTGCGAGCCCCCGCAGCCAGCCCGACTCCTCCGGGGCCCGTCCGGCGAGGCGGCGCAGTCCGAGGCCGCGGGCAATCCGGCCGGCGACCCCCGGCCGCTGCGCGAGCCCGGCCAGGTCGTTCCTGAAGACGAGCATGAAGGTGACGAGCAGGAACGCCCCGAAGGCGGTGTAGAAGGCGATCTCCCACGACATCAGCGACCGCGGGTTGCCGTAGACGTAGACGTGCCAGAAGCGCCCGAGGTGGCCGAGGTCGAGGCCGATCAGGACGAGGCCCGAGATCAGCGACCCGACGGCGACGACGAGCGCGGGCCGGCCGCTGCGCCGGAGCCGCTCGACGCTGAAGACCTCGCCGATCGCGAACAGGAGGAACGCTCCTGCGGAGAGCCCGACGAACCACGCGTACAGGGCGACCCAGAGACCCCACGGGATGTAGCTGCCGTAGCCGGCCAGCTCGTGCCCGGTGACGAGGCGCAGCACGACACCGGCGATGCCGGCGGCGAGGAGCAGGGCCCAGGCCCCGAGCGCGAGCCTTTGGACGAGAGCGCGGGACATCATGGGCCTCCTCAGGTGAGGTAGTAGACGCGGGGCTGGGTACCGAGCTCTTCCTTCAGGCGGCGCGCCTCGGGGCGGCCGATCAGCTCGGCGACGATGCTGTCCAGGTCGTTCGCGTCGCCGAAGTACGTGGCGTGGCCGATGCACGTCGTGACGCAGGCGGGGAGCTGCCCCGCCTCGAGCCGGTGCAGGCAGAAGTGGCACTTGCGCGCGTTCCCGACCGGGGAGCCCCCGCCGGCCCGGCGCAGGCCGGCGTTGTACTCCGGGGAGACGGCCTCTTCGTAGGGCTGGAGTGCCGGTGTCTCCTCGGTGTAGAACGCCCCCTCGTCGGTCGTACGCGCCGAGTAGGGGCAGGCGACGATGCAGTAGCGGCAGCCGATGCACTTCTCGTAGTCGATCGCGACGACTCCATCCGAGCGCCGCCAGGTCGCGCCGACCGGACAGACGGGCGTGCAGGGGGGTTTCTCGCACTGCATGCACGGCCGCGGCAGGAAGCGCCGGCGGACGTTCGGGTAGGTGCCGATCTCCTCCTCGACCACCGGGCGGTAGACGACCCCCGGGGGAAGCTGGTTCTCGGCCTTGCAGCCGATCGTGCAGGCGTCGCAGCCGGAGCACTTGCGCAGGTCGATCACCATCACCCACCTGCGCTCGCCGACGGGCTTCGCCATGGCGCGCAGGAGTTCCCGCTGCATCCGCAAGAGGTCGGCCTCGCCCTCCGCTTCCTCCGGAAGCGACGGCAGGTCCTGCGGGGAGGAAGGCGAGGGACTCGCGTCCACGGCCCTGGCGCGGCCCGGCACTATCATCGCGAGCGCGGCCGCCGCCGCCGTCCAGCGTAGGAACTCGCCCCGCGAGCCCGCCAACGGTCCCGGAGCGTCCCCGTTCCCGTCGCGGGGCCCGTACGAGCCCATCACCTCGGCCACGGCCTCGAGGGCGACCGCGAGCGACTGGGCGTCGATCGTCTTCAGCACGTAGCCGGTGGCGCCCACGTCCAGGAAGGCGGCCCGCTCCTCGTCGTCCAGCTCGGCGGCCAGGGCCACGACCGGCGTCGCCAGCCCCAGCTCGTCTCGCGCGGCGACCACCTGCCGGCAGAGATCGAGGGCCTCGTCGCGCGGGCGGGCAAGGTCGAGCAGCACGAGCTCGGGGCGGCGCTCGCCGAGCAGGCGCAGCACCTCCTCCGCACCCCGTGCCTCCCCGACCAGGCGATGCGGCCCGCTCAACGCCCTCGCCCAGCGGCGGGGCAGGCCACCGCCTGCTGGAATCGCGAGAACCGTGGCCATCGTGACCTCCCAGATCGACTGGGTACAAGTCTCGGAGACGGCCCCCTGCTTCGCATCGGGAGGACTACCGAGCACGGGTGCGGGAAACTACGGGTTCCCCGCCTCGCCGGTGACAGCACTGCCGAGAGCGTGCCCGCAGTTCGCGGCGTAGTTCGCCGCCACACGGCTCCGCGTGCGCACCGATGTGGACGGGGAGGCAAGGCGCGAGGCTGGAGGCCAGCCGTGTCCTTCCTCGCGCTCGTCAGCCGCCCACACCACCCACACCGCCGTGGGGGCGGGTCCTGACCCGCCCCCAGACGGGCCCCGGCCCGCGGCCGACCCTACAGGCCCCAGCCGGGAGGTGGGTCGTGCGTGCCCGGCTCCGCGAACCAGTACTCGCGAAGCTCCGTGCAGAGACCGTCGTCGCCGAAGCGCAGGAGCAGGCAGCCGGTCAGCGTCAGATCGTCCCCGCCGTCCGTGACAAGCGTCGTCCACCACTCCACGGAGACGCGCTCACCAGCCGCGACCGGCTCGCCGAACCGCACCCGCACCCGATCCTGGCTCGAGGTCGCGGATCGCCAGTACTCGCGAATCGCTTCCCGACCGGCGTGCGCGGACCGAAACGGCGTCACCTTGTAGAGCGCGTCCTCGGTGAACAGGGCGGCCGCCGCGTCCGGATCGCGCTCCTCCCAGGCCCGCCCGTAGGCCTCGATCCAGGCGACAGGGTTCACGCGAGATCCTCCGTGGCTGCCGCGAAGCGGGCCATCTGGTCCTCGACCGCGGCACCGGTGTGCGCGCCGACCACCCCCAGGTTTTCCACGATCAGGTTCGCCCGTGAGATCACGCGCAGGAACACGTCGTCCTGCCGCAGCGCCGCGAGCCGCCCGGGATCGCCGCGAAGCAGGAAGAACCCGGCCAGATCGCCGCCGTGCGGCTCGAGGAAGACCGACTCGAAGCCATCGATCTTCCCCTGCGCCTGCAGGTCTTGCCAGGTCCCGACGGCCTCGCCGAACACCTGCATCGCCTGCCGCTCCCGGCCGCGCACGGCGCCACCCCACCCGATGAACAGCGCGCTGTCGCCCATTTCTCCTCCTTGGTCGAGGGAAGCGGGAGTGTAGCGCCGAAGCCGCGACCCGGCATCCCGACGGTAACCTCCGGATCCTGATCACTTCGGCTGGAAACCCGCGCCTGAAGCTGGTGCGAAACCTTGCCGCCCGCCGCGTTCGCGAGCGACTCGGCCTGTTCGCCTGCGAGGGCGAGGACGTCGTCGCTGCCGGGCTCGATGCCGGGCTCGCCCCGGTCGAGGCGCTCGTGGACGGGGAGCGACCGGCGCTTCTCGAGCGCCTGCCGGCGGCCGAGACGGTCGAGCCGCGCCTGCTCGCAGCCGTCTCGCAGCTCGCCCACCCGCCTCGAGTGATCGCGGTGTTCCGCCACGCCGACCTGCCCAGGCTCGACCCGGGAGCGGCGCCGCCGGTCGGCCTCGCCCTCTGGCAGGTCGTCGACCCGGGGAACGTCGGCACGCTCGTACGAGCTGCCGACGCGCTCGGCCCGGCGTTCGTCTGCCTCTCGCCCGGCTGCGCCGACCCCACCGGTTCGAAGGCGCTGCGCGCGTCGGCGGGGGCGATCTTCCGCGTGCCGCTCGGGACATTCGACGAGGCGCCGACGCCTCGAGTCGCCCTCCTCCCGGAGGGCGCGCCCCCGCTCGCGACGCTCGAGCCGGGTTCGCGCGCCACGTTCGTCCTCGGCGCCGAGCGGGCAGGCCTGCCGGCCAGCGTCGCAGCGGACTGCGAGTTCGCGGCCACCATCCCTCAAGCGGCGGGCTCGGAGTCCCTGAACGTCTCCGTCGCGGGTGCGATCGCCCTCTACGACTGGCGCCGCCGCTTCGGCGCCCCGGCGGGCTGACTCAGCTCTCGAGCGCGGCCCTGGCGCGAGCGGCGACCTTCGCGAACGCGGCCGGGTCGTGCACGGCGAGGTCGGCCAGCACCTTGCGATCGAGCTCGATGTTCGCCTTGCGGCAACCGGCGACGAACTGGTTGTAGGACAGTCCCTCCTGGCGCGCGGCGGCGTTGATGCGGATGATCCACAGTCTGCGGAACGTGCGCTTCTTGTTACGCCGATCGCGGTAGGCGTAGACGTCCGATTTGAGGAGCTGCTCCTTCGCCTTGCGATAGGAGATGTGCTTCTGGCCCCAGTAGCCCTTCGCCTGCTCGAGGACCTTGCGCCGCTTCTTGCGGGCATGGACGGATCGCTTGACGCGCGGCATCGTTCCCTACCTTCCGGCTCGCTGGCTAGCGCTTCCGGCCCCGGGGGAGACCGAGGAGCCGACGCACCTCGCGCACGTCGTCCTCGGCGACCGGGTGGTCGCGACCGAAGTCGCGCCCGCGCTTGGCCGTCTTCTTCTCGAGGTTGTGGCTCTTCATCGCATGGAGGCGCATCAGCCGGCCCGAGCCGGTGACCTTGAAGCGCTTCTTCGCCCCGGAGTGTGTCTTCTGCTTAGGCATCCTGTTCCGCCTCCACCTTCCCGGCGCTCCTCAGCGGCGCCAGCACCATCGTCATGTTCCGTCCGTCGAGCAGCGGCGGCGCCTCGATCTGGCCGAGCTCCTTCACGTCCTCCGCGAGCCGCATCAGCAGGTCGTGGCCCCGCTCGGGATGCGTCGTCTCGCGGCCCCGGAACATGATCGTAACCTTCACTTTCGCCTTCTGCCCGAGGAACCGGACGACGTGCCCCTTCTTCGTCTCGTAGTCGTGCACGCCGATCTTCGGGCGGAGCTTGATCTCCTTGACATGAACCTGGAGCTGGTGCTTGCGCGCGAGCTTCGCCTTCTGCTCCTGCTCGTACCGGTACTTGCCGTAGTCCATCACCCGGCACACCGGCGGATCGGCTCCCGCGGCCACCTCGACGAGATCGAGGTTCTTCGAGAACGCGTACTCGAGCGCCTCGGTGGTCTGCTTGATCCCGATCTGTGTCCCGTCCTGATCGACGAGCCGTACGCGAGGAACGCGAATCGCCTCGTTGATGCGCGACTGAGCAACGATCGGCCGGACGGGCTCGAACGCTCGCCGAGACCTCAAAGCACCATCACCAAGTCTTGCGCTCCCCCTTCCTCATACGACAAAAAGGCTGCATGCAGCAGCCACCTCGTCCTCACGGCCTTCGGTTGAACCTCCGCCGAGCCTGGGGCTCCGGAGGTGAGGAACTGGTAGCTCCTGCTTGCAGGGTTCAAAGCCTAGCAGTTCGGGCGATCTCGTCCAGGGCTGCCGCTCGCTCACGCTCGACGACCGCCCGCTCGCCGCGGATGCGCAGGGCGAGCGTGCCGCCCGAACGCTCCTTGTCGCCGAGCACGATCACGTACGGGAGCTTCTCGAGCTCCGCATTGCGGATCCGCTTCCCGAGCGTCTCCGCGCTCGCATCGAGGTCGGTGCGCACGTCACGCGCGGCGAGCTCGGCCACGAGCCCCCGCGCGTCCGCGTGGTGATCGTCCGCGACGGGGATCACACGTGCCTGGACGGGCGCGAGCCAGACGGGCAGCTCGCCCGCCGTGTGCTCGAGGTACACGCCGAGGAAGCGCTCGAAGGAGCCGAGCAGCGCCCGGTGGATCATCGCCGGCGTGTGCTCCGCGTTGTCGCTGCCGGCGTAGGCGAGCCCGAAGCGCTTCGGCATCTGGAGATCGAGCTGCACCGTCCCGAGCTGCCAGCTGCGCCCGAGCGAGTCCGTCATGTGCAGGTCGATCTTCGGGCCGTAGAAGGAGCCCTCGCCGGCGCTCACCGGCGCCTCCAGCCCGCGGGCGAGGAGCGCTGCTTCGAGCGCGGCCTCGGCGAAGTCCCATTCCTCGTCCGTCCCGAGCTTGTTCTCGGGCCGCGTCGAGAGCTCGACCCGCAGCTCGAGCCCGAACAGGTCGTAGAGGAAGAACGCGTAGTCGAGACAGCCGAGGAGCTCGTCCTGGATCTGCTCGCGCGTACAGAAGATGTGCGCGTCGTCCTGGACGAAGTGCCGGACCCGCAGCAGGCCGTGGAGGACGCCCGAGAGCTCGTTGCGGTGCAGGTTCCCTGCCTCGGCGAGGCGCAGCGGGAGGTCGCGGTAGCTGCGCGGGGCCTGGGCGTAGAGCAGGCAGTGGCCGGGGCAGTTCATCGGCTTGAGCCCGAAGTCGCGGTGCTCGATCTCGAGCGCGAACATGTCGTCGCGGAACTTCTCCCAGTGGCCCGAGGTCTTCCACAGGTCGGCGTCGTAGAGCTGCGGCGTGCGGATCTCCCGATAGCCACGACGCGCGTTCTCCCGCCGGCGCAGATCCTCGAGCGCGTTCCAGACGACCATGCCCTTCGGGTGCCAGAACGGCATCCCCGGGGCCAGCTCCGAGAACTCGAACAGACCGAGCTGGCGGCCGAGCCGCCGATGGTCGCGCCGCCTCGCCTCCTCGAGCCGCCGCAGGTGCTCGTCGAGGTCGCGCTGGTCGTAGAACGCGGTCCCGTAGACGCGGGTCAGCTGCGGGTTGCGCTCGTCGCCGCGCCAGTAGGCGCCGGCGAGCGAGAGCAGCTTGACGGCCCGGATCGGCGCCGCCGTCTGGAGGTGGGGGCCGCGGCAGAGGTCGGTGAAGTCGCCCTGGCGGTAGAAGGAGAGCCCGCCCTCGGCCGTGTCGACGAGCTCGACCTTGTACGGCTCACCCTCCGCCTCGAAGATCCGGCGCGCCTCGTCGCGTTCGACCTCGCGACGCTCGAACGTGCGCCCTTCGGCGATCTCGCGGCGGATCTCCTGCTCGAGCCGCTCGAGCGCCTCCTCCCCGACCGGCTCGGGGAACTCGAAGTCGTAGTAGAAGCCGTGCTCGATGGGCGGGCCGATCGCGACCTTGGTGCCGGGGTAGAGCCGCCGCGCCGCCTCCGCGAGCAGGTGGGCCGCCGAGTGACGCAGCACGAAGAGCGCGTCCGGGTCGTCGCGGTCGCGGAGGGTCAGAATCTGGATGCGGGCGCCGTCGGGGAGCGACAGCCGGAGGTCGCGAGGCTCTCCGTCGACGCGCACGAGCACCGCCTGCTCGGCGAGCTTCGGCCCGATCGCGCGGGCGGCGTCGAGCCCGGTCGACCCGTCGGGTAGCTCGAGCTCCGTCTCGTCGGGCAGCACGACCTTCACGGCCGCAGAGGATACTCGGGCCGCGCCCGCCGGCCCGCCGCTCCCCGCGCGGAGCGAGTTGGCGGCGAGCGGGTCGCAGAAGGTGATGACCGTCCCGGGCTTCGCCCGGGGTCACCGTCGCGAGACCCGGAAACGACCCGCTCGACCGCCGCGGAAGCGCGTGCGCCGCAGGGGCTGTCCGTCGTGTCGGTGGCGACGGGCCCCGCGCCCCCGGCCGTTCCGGGGCACGACGGGGAAGGGCACGTCCGTGCCCACCCGGGTGGTGTCGTGCGGGACCGGGGCGAGCGCGACTTCCATAGGGCCACCGTAGAGCCGGCCGGCTCGCACGTGGGCATCCGGCTGGTGAACGCCCGGTGTCCAGGTCGTGGCCGGCGCCGGAACGGCCCCCCCCCCCCCCCGCGGGGGGGGGGGGGGGGGGGGGGGGGGGGGGGGGGGGGG
>CAYJLE010000011.1:0-7904 GCA_964370985.1 uncultured Gaiellales bacterium
GCTGCGGGCCGGACAGGTCCGGCCCCTACGTCGTCGCGGCCGCCAGCCGTTTCCGGTCGAACGTCATGCGGAGCTGTGACGGCCTCAGCCCGGGCCGAGCCGCCAGCGCGTCTCGACGGGGACCGCGAGGCGCATGGCGCCGAGGCCGGGGCAGCGCTCCTCGGCGAGCCGGACGAGCTCTCGCGCCGCCGCCTCGCCGGCGTCGGTTTCGAGCTCGATCTCGCAGATCAGCCGCTCGAATCCTCGCGGCCCGTCCGCGATCCCGTAGAAGGCGGCGAGGTCGGCATCGGCGCTGACGTCGACGCGCAAGCTGCGGACGCCGACCCCGAGCAGGGCCGCGTTGACGGCGATCGTGATCGCGAGGCAGCTGCCGACGCCCGCGAGCATCGCCTCGAGCGGGTTCGGACCGAGGCCGGCGCCGGCGAACCTCTCCGGCTCGTCGACGACGATCGTGTGGCCGCCGGCCCGCGTCTCCACGGTCAGGTTGCGGACGAGCTCGGCGCTCGCGCGGAAGCGGGCCGTCGCACCGGCGGCCCGCGCCCCGGCCGCGCTGTCCGCGAGCACGCGACGGATCTCCCCGGGGTTGTCGATCAGGCCGCCGCCGTCCATCTCCGCCAGCTGAGCGTAGCGGCGGCCCCGGCGCCGCGCTTTGATGTCATGATTGCTATCATGGTGTCATGCAGATCTCCTTGCGTGTCCCGGACGAGCTCGCGGCGCAGGTGAGGCTCCACGCGCAGCGGGCCGGGCGCAGCGTGAACGGCTGGGTGACGCTCGTTCTCGCCGCGGCCGTCGATCCGGATTTCGCCGGCTCGGACGCGGAACGGATCCGCGAGCGTCTCGACGCCGCCGGCCTGCTGGCAGCCACCCCCGGCACCGCACGGCGTCCGGACGCCCGGGCGGTGACGCGAGCACGCAAGGCCGCGGGTACCGGGACGACGCTCGAGGAGCTCGTCGCCGACGGCCGCCGTTGAGCGTCTTCCTCGACTCGTCGGCGCTCGTCAAGCGCTACGCGGACGAGCCGGGCGCCGAGCTGATCCGCTCGCTCGGAGCGGGCGTGGCGTGCGCGATCGCACGAGTGGAGGTACCGGCGGCGATCTGGCGCAAGCACCGTATCGGCGAGCTCGAAGCGCAAGCAGCGGCCACTCTCGTCGAGCTGTTCGAGTGGGAGTGGCTCGGGGACGAAGCGAATGGGCCGCTGTTCGTCGTCGTCGCAGTCACCGACGCGGTCCTGGACGGGGCGGCTCGCGATTGCGCCCGCCACGGGCTGCGCGCGTACGACGCTCTGCAGCTTGCGGCCGCGATCGCGGCCCGCGCCGCAGCCCCGGAGATCGAGCGCTTCGCGTGCTTCGATCGCCAGCTCGCGGACGCCGCCCACCGGGAGGGGTTCGCGCTCGTGGCGTAGCTCCCCGCGAACAGCGAGTCGGCCGGGCCGCCCCTCAGTGGATCCCGCCGACCTCCACGTTCGTGTAGATGTCCGTGTCACCCCAGGGGGGGCCGGGCGTGCGGCGCCCGTCCGCCCAGACGGGGTAGACGACGCCCCGCGACGCTGCGATCCCGTTGTAGTCGCCGATGAAGCAGCCGCAGGAGAAGAAGCTCGCGTTCGGGTCCCACGACCGGGTGGAGATCCTCCACTGGCGCCACGTCCGCCCGTCGTCCTTCGAGAACGCCTGGTAGGTCTCGATCAGGACGTTGCCTGGATCGCGCCGGTTGTCGTACCAGATCGCGTGCAGGTTGCCCGACTCGTCGACCGCGAGCGCCGGGAAGAACTGGTCGTTCGGCGCCGGTGCGCCTCTCGCCCTGGAGATCGTCTTGAGTGCCGACCAGGTCTCGCCGTGGTCGATCGAGCGCGTGAACGCGATCTCCGTGCCTGACGTGTCCATGGTCGCGCTGTTCATGATCAGCATGTCGAGGGCCTTCGTCCCCGGGTTGAAGACGAGGCTCGGGAACTCCGGGATCCGCGGGTTCTTGCCCGGGAGCAGGTCCTCCGGATCCGGGTTCGTGACCCACTCGCCCTCCGCAACAGCGATCGGATCGCTCCACGTGTTGCCGCCGCTTGTCGAGCGGGTGAAGCGGATGCCCCCGTCGACAGAGGTGTTGCACTCCTCGAGCACGTAGGCGATGTTCAGCGCCCCCGTGTCGTCGACCACCGGGCTGGCGCCCTGGTTCGCGCTCTCGCCGACGCCGAGGGCGTCCGGATCGTCGGGGACGACTGCGACGGTACGCCAGACGGAGGCGCTCGGGTCGTCGGTGGGTACCTCGTTCGTCCACGCCACCTGGAGCGGGCAGGTGTCGCTGTAGCCGTCCGGGAGCATGTGGAACTTGACGTAGGTGACGTACAGCCGCCCGTAGAACCTGCTCGCGGGTCGGTTGTCGACGGCGAGCAGCTCCTTGTCGTAGAACACGGACGTGTCCACGCCGTCGGGGCCGACGTTCGAGATCGGCACGGCAGCCAGGTCGGAGGGCGTCCAGCTCCTGCCGTCGTCGACGGACTTCCAGATGTGGAGCTCCGACACGCCCGTCGTCAGGGTGAAGCAGAGCGTCGAGAGGTAGAAGGCCCGGTCGCGGCGGCTGTAGACGACGGAGGGGTCAGCGCCGTAGCACTGCTCGCTCGAGCGCAGGCTCAGGGGCGACTTGAACGTCGTCTTCCACGTTCGCCCGCCATCGGCGGTGCGGCCGATCCAGAACCCCCCGTTCACGTAGTCGTTCGCCGCGGCTACGGCGCGCAGCGGCCGGAAGACGTCGTAGGCGACCGCGGCCTCGTCCTGCGGATAGGGCGGGTTCGAGTCCCCGTTCATGAGCACGTTGGGCCCGACAGAACGGGCGACCCTGCGCGAGAGCGCCGGCGCGACCAGGCGGGCGAGCGCGCGCTGCGCGTCCACCTGCGCACGCACGCCGGCGGAGATGCCGCCCGCGTGGCGCTCGACGTGGAGGACGAACGGGGGCTCCGCTGGCTTCGCGCCCTGGGCGCCCGCGGCCGGTGCGGCTGCGAGCATCCCGGTCGCTGCCGCGAGCGCCGCGGCGATCGTGAGCGAACGACGGAACCCTGCGTTCATGACTCCCTCCTCGGTGGACGCCTGTCAGCCCTCGATCCCGTGCAGCCGCTTCGCGTTGCCCGCGAGCACGCCCTCGCCGATCGCGCGCGCCTCGCTCGCGCTGAGCCATGCCCGCTCGATCGCGGTCGCCAGCACCCGCCCGAGCGCCTCCCGGGCGAGCTGGGCGGCGAGCCAGATCACCTCGGGCTCGGAGGCCTCGTCGGAGCCGTGCAGCACCTTCGCGGGCGGGGCGACCCCGAGCACCACCTCGAGCTTCTGGTCGATCGCGAGGCTCGCCCAGGGCACCATGATCGACACGTCCAGGTAGACCTGCGGGAGAACGGAGGCGACGTAGGCGCCCTCCTCGAGCCACGGCCAGCCCGAGTGGACGAGCACGACCGGCTGATCCGGGTAGCGGGCGAGCAGCGGGAACAGATCCTGCGGGCGGGCCCGCCCGAGCACGATCGCGGGATCGCCCCCGCCGCAGTGGATGTGCAGCGGCCGGTCGTGACGTGCGGCCGCCTCGAGCGTGCGATGGAGCAGCCGGTCGCGCACGGTCTTGGCGTGCTCGCGCGACTCGACGAAGCCGCTCGCGCGCCACAGCTCGAACTCCCGCTCGCAGTAGGCGCCCGGTGCCGCCAGCCCCACGTCGAGCCCCGTCCTGTAGGCGATCACGCTCTTGAACGCGACGAGCTCCGGGTCAGACGCCTCCTGGTCGAGCCGGGCTACGAACGCCTCCTCGAGCTCCCGGAACGAGCGGGCACGCTCGGCGAGGTCCGCGATCCACGGCTCGATCCGCCCGACGCGATGCACGGTCGCGGCGCTGTCGGCCGCGAAGCGCTCGCGGGGGATCGTGGGCTGCGGGTAGCCCTCGTCGTAGACGAGCCCGTCGACGTTCGCGCTCTCCCAGAGGCGCGCGTTGTAGGCGACCGGGTCGGCGGCGAGGGCGCGCTGGCGAGCCCGCGCGACCTCCTCGCGGGCCGGCTCGCAGCCGAGGTGCTCGGCGAGCCGCCGGCGCATCGTCAGCGCGAGCGGCGTCGACCCGGTCAGGAGCGGCAGCTCGCGGGTCGAGCGCTCGTCAGCGAGGCCCGAGGAGACGAGGCACATCCCTGTCATCGTGATCCGGTCATCGAAGCCCCCGGGGTCGACGGCGAGCAGGTCCTCGTTTCGCCATGGATGGCAGTGGACGTCGACGACCGGGGCGGAGGCGAGGTCGATCATCCGGGGCCAGTGATGGTAGACGAGGCCGCGCGTCCGCGCCCTCCCCCGGGCCGGGGACGCCGGCCGGGGATTCTCACGCAATCCTCAATCTTCCCTCACACCGATTCGCCACGGTTCGGGAGATCACCTTCGACCGAGGAGAGATGCGTATGCGGATCCGTTACGTGCTCACCACCATGGCGGTCGCCGCCGGGCTCGTCGCCGGCACGGCCGGCACCGCGCTCGCGGAGGAGCCGTCCGAGCCGACCCCGGAGCAGATCGCGGCCCGCTGCGAGCGCGGGCAGAACATGCTCGAGCGCCTCCAGGAGCTGGCCGGCCGCCTCACCGACCGGATCGCCGCGCTCGAGGCGAAGCTGGCCAGCGGCGAGCTCGACGAGCGCCAGACCGCGATGGTCGAGCGGCGGCTCGGGAAGCTCGGGCACCATCTCGACCGGCTCGAGCAGCGGATCGCGAAGCTCGAGGCGAGGCTCGCCGAGCACTGCTCCGGCGACGAGGCCCCGGCCTAGTCGACCACGGAAGCAAGGGCCCCGGCGGGCGGCGCCGGGGCCCGTATCATCCGGGCGTGCTTGCCGCGCTCCGCGCCGCCGTAGACGCCCGCCTCGACGACCTCCACGAGCTAACCGCGCGCCTCGTGCGCGAGCGGAGCCTGCTCGGGCAGGAGGAGAGTGCCCAGCGGATCGTGGAGGAGCGCCTGCGGCGGCTCGGGTTCGACGTCGAGCGCGTCCAGCCGGATGCGGCCGAGGCGCTCGCCGACCCGCTCGCGGGCCTGCCGCTTCTCCCCTACGAGGGCCGCACGTGCGTCGCCGGGCGGCTCCCCGGCTCGGGCGGGGGGCGCTCGCTCCACCTGAACGGGCACGTGGACGTCGTGCCCGTCGAGTGCGAGGAGCGCTGGACGCGCGACCCGTGGGGCGGCGAGGTCGCGGACGGTCGCCTCTGGGGCCGCGGCTCGGGCGACATGAAGGCGGGCCTCGCCGCCTACCTGGTCGCGGTCGAGGCGCTGTGCGCGACCGGAGTCGAGCTCGCCGGCGACCTCGTCTTCACGTCGGTGATCGAGGAGGAGTGCGGCGGCAACGGGATGCGCGCCGTGCTCGCGGCCGGCTACCGGGGCGACGCGACGCTGATCGGCGAGCCGACCGACCTCGGCCTCGACCTGAACGGGGTCGGGGTGATCTGGGCGCGGCTGACCGCGCGCAGCGAGGGCGCGCACGCGGCGGTGGCGAGCGAGACCGGGCGGCCCGTCGACGAGATCCTGCGCGCCGTGGCCGCACTGAGAGCGCTCGAGCAGACCCTGAACGAGGGACTTGACGGCCATCCCTACAACCTGAACCTGGGCGAGATCCACGGCGGCGTCTGGCCCTCCTCGGTGCCGGCCGAGGTCGTCCTACGCTGCCGTCTCGGCTTCGGCCCCGGGCTCGAGCCGGCCGGCGCGCACGAGCTCCTGCGCAGCGCGGTCCGAAGCGCCGCGCCGTCGGTGGAGGTCGAGCCCGAGGGGTTCCGCGCCCACGCCTACCGGCACGACGCGGGCAGCGAGCTCGCGCGGCTCGTGCGCTCCTGCCACGCCCGGGCGCGCGGGAGCGAGCTGCCGGCGGAGGCGGTGCTCTCGACCGCCACGACCGACGCTCGCTATGTCGACGGCCCGTGCGCCTGCTTCGGGCCGATCGCCGGGAACATCCACGGGACCGACGAGTGGGTCGACCTCGACTCCGTCCGGGACACGGCGCTGATCGCCGCGCTCGCGATCGCCGGCTGGTGCGGGACGTGACCGGGAGCGCCCTGCCCCTGCCGGCCGTGGAGGAGGCGCGGCGCGTCGCCGCAGGGGTCGGGGCCGACCTCGCCCTCTTGCTCGGCGACCTCGAGACCTGGGTGAACGCCGACACCCCGGGCGGCGACATCGAGCGACTCGACCGGCTCGCGGCGGTGATCGCCCACACGCTCGACGGCTACGGGCTCCACCCTGAGCTCGTGCCCGTGGCGGGGAAGGGCCTCTACCTGCACGCCGTGCTCGAGGGGAGCGGGCGGGCGCGGGTGGCGCTGCTCTGCCACCACGACACCGTCTTCCCGGCCGGCACCGCCGCCACGTGGCCGTTCGAGGCGCGTGCCGAGCGTTGCCACGGGCCCGGCGTCGCCGACATGAAGGGCGGGATCGCGGTCGCCGCCCACGCTGCGCGTCTGCTCGCCCTCGGCCCCCGCCCGTTCGCGCGGCTCGAGCTCGTCTCGGTCTCCGACGAGGAGACGCGGCCGGGTGCGCCGCTGACGCTGGATCGCCTCGAGGGCTTCGACGCGGTGCTGTGCCTCGAGTGCGGGCGAGTCGACGGCTCGGTGGTCTCCGCCCGCAAGGGCGGGCGCTGGTTTCGGATCCACGCGCTCGGCCGCCCGGCCCACGCCGGCGTCGATCCGGACGGGGGCCGAAACGCGGTGCTGCCGCTCTGCCACGAGGCGCTTCGCCTCACCGAGCTCCATCACGCGCGCGAGGGACTGACGTTCCAGGTGACCGAGCTGATCACGCCGGCGGGCGTCAACACCGTGCCCGGCGAGGCGTTCCTGACCGGCGATCTGCGCGGCCCCACCGCCGCCGATCTCGACTGGGCGATGGAGCAGGTGCGCGCGCTCGGCCACCACCCGGACGTGGAGCTGCGCGAGGAGGACCTCGGCGGGCCGCCGCCGCTCGAGCGCACGC
The DNA here is from genome assembly GCA_964370985.1 of uncultured Gaiellales bacterium. Taxonomy (GTDB): domain Bacteria; phylum Actinomycetota; class Thermoleophilia; order Gaiellales; family Gaiellaceae; genus JAHDVS01. Next base: position 6,931 of record CAYJLE010000011.1, read on the forward strand.
CCGCCGTGGCCGCCCTCGCCGGGGCCGCGATCGAGCTCGGCGCCGCGCTCGGCCACCACTTCGGGGAGTCCCTCACGGGCGGGGTCTCCGACGGCTCGTGGACCGCCGCTGCCGGGATCCCGACCCTCGACGGCCTCGGCCCGGTCGGCGGCGACGACCACACCCCCGACGAGTACGTGGAGACGCCGACGTTCGCGACCCGCGCCGGCGTCGTCGCCGGCCTCGTCGCAGCGATCGACGCGGGGCTGCTGATCGACCCCGCGTAGGGGGGTCCTGACCCGCCCCTACGGTTCGCGCGGAGACGTCGATCGAAGCTACGGAAGCCGGAACAGGTCGAGGTAGGCACGTCCCGCGCCCGTGAGGAGACGCTGCTCCGACGCCCGCGCCTCGACCGCGAGCCACGGGCTCGCGGCGGTGCCGGGATGCGGCAGGTAGGCGGGGAAGGCGCTGGACGCGAGCTCGAGTCGCAGGCGATGGCCCGGGCGCAGGCGATAGGCGAGATGGCCGACGGCGAGCTGCCGGGGGATCGTCGGGTCGGGCGCGTCGACGTGGACGGCCCGGTCGGCGATCCGCCTCGCCCGGCCCGACGGGTAGACGTCGACGAGCTTCACCATCAGGTGCATCGAAGGGGCGCTCGTGGCCAGGCAGGCGCGGAGCGACACCGGGCCGACCAGGTCGACGGGCCGCTCGGACGCCGCCCCCGTGAACGTGAGGACATCCGGGCGGGCCTCGATCGCGCGCTCGTCCGGTAGCGGGCTCGCCATCGGGTTGTAGCGGTTCACGATCTGCGACGGCACGAGCGCGTCCGGGTCGTGCGTCCATCTGATCTCGCCGGGACCGTCGTCGTCGCTCGTCAGGGCCCCTCCTTCCGCATCCGCCGTCGCCCGACTCGTGGCGGCGAGGTGGAGGCGAAGCGGGGGGGCCCCCCCCCCGGGGGCCCCCCCCCCCCCCGCCACGACAGTTCCTCGCGGTAA
>CAYJLE010000011.1:7914-80666 GCA_964370985.1 uncultured Gaiellales bacterium
CCGGCCCCCCCCCCCCCCCCCCCCGGCCCCCCGCGGGGGGGGGGGTGGGGGGCGGCGCGGGGCCGGCCCCCGGGGGGGGGCCCCCCCGTCCGACTCGTGCCAGTCGCCGTTCGTCACGTGCCAGCGCGCGGCCGCGAGCTCGGGTCCCGGCCGCAGCCGCAGATGACGGTCGTAGAACTCGATCACTGGCCGGGTGTAGCCCTCCGTCAGCGTCTCCTGCCAGCCGACGGGCGGCTCGCCGTCCTCGACCAGAGGCATGCTGTAGTGGTCGACGGAGTCGACCCAGAGGCACTGGGGCGAGCTGCGCGAATCGCAGCGCGCTCGCATCCCCAGCCAGTCGTCGATCTGCGGCCCCACGAAGATGTCGAACCAGCCGGCGAGGTGGAGGACCGGGATCCGCACCCAGTCGCGCGGGTGGCGGCCCCCGTAGAGCCTGTCCGCGCTCGCGAGGAAGCCCTCGCGGATCGCCAGGTCGAGGGCGGCGGGGCGCCCGATCCCGAGCGAGGCGTGGACGATGTCCGCGAGCGGGCGGTGGCTCCAGTCGAACGCGTCCGGCTCGAGGTCGAGCAGGCCGCGCGCCGCACCAGCGAACGCGCTCCACCAGACGACGGTGTCGAGGTCGGGCACGGAGCCGGGCTCGCCCCTGACGATCCGGATCATGCGAGGGGCGATCGCGCGGAGGGCCGGGTGACCGCCCACCGCCGCGGCCCACTGTGTGAACCCGTAGTACGACTCGCCGAACATCCCGACCGCGCCGTTCGACCAGCGCTGCCGGACGATCCAGTCGAGGGTGTCGAAGCCGTCCGCGACCTCCCGGCTCAGGTCGAGGACGCCCTCGGAGCGGAACTTGCCGCGAACGTCCTGCGCGACCACGGCGTAGCCGTGCTCCCGGAAGATCCGGGCAACGAGCGGCACGACCGCGTACTCGCCGCACTTGTCGTACGGGAGACGGATCAGGATCACCGGCTGGCGGCGCCCGCGCGCCGGTAGGTAGACGTCGGTCGCGAGCCGCACGCCGTCGCGCATCTCGACCATGTGCGGGTGCGCGTCGTCGGGGACGTCCGCGGGGCCGACCCAGCTTCCCCGCCTCGGGTCGAGACCCACCGCCATCGCCCACCCTCCCGATCGAGGTTGCCGTCAGGGGCGCAGCCTACCCGCGGCCGGCCAACGGGCTGCCAGTCCGCGCGACGACCGCAGGTAGGGGCGGGTCCTGACGCGCCCCTACCACCGTCGCGAGCACCGCCGCCGCCAGCGGGACGAAAGCGTCCCACTCGTCTGGATTCGGCGACGCGACATCCCCAGTGATCTGGGTGTCGCGGCACAAGATCTGATCCCCGCCGACACGTAATTATGTAAAATACAGAAATGGAGATCAGGATCTCCGCGACCGAGCTCGCCCGCCGCCTCGGTGACGTGCTCGGTCGGGTGCGCTACCGCGACGACTCGTTCCTCGTCGAGCGCAACGGGGAGCCGGTCGCGCGCCTTGTCCCCGTCGCCGGCCAATCCGCCACCTCGCTTCACGAGGCGCTGGCCGCGTGGCGGTCCGCGGCGCCCCCCGATCCGGCGTTCGCCGACGAGCTCGAGCGGATCGGGCTCGCCGACAAGTCGGCGGAGCCCGCGTGGGGCTCGTGATCGACACGAGCGCGCTCGTGGCCCTGGAGCGCTCGGGGCTCGACTGGGAGCGCGCCGTGCCGCCGGAGCTGGCCGGCGAGGAGGCCGTCATCCCGGCGATCGTGTACGCGGAGCTGCTCGCCGGCGCGCGGCTCGCGGACACACCGGAGCGGGCGGCCGCCCGTCAGAGCATGATCGACGCGCTCGCCGCTCGCGTGCCGATCGTCGACTTCGGCCGCGAGATCGCCGCCCGCTGGGCCGACCTCTTCGCGGTGCTCCGCCGGCACGGGAGCACGGTGCCGGCGAACGATCTCGCGGTCGCTGCGACGGCCCTGCACCTCGGCTACGGGTTGCTCGCGGGTCCCGGTGACGAGCTGCATTTTCGCCGGGTCCCCGGGCTCGCGGTGCACCTGCTCGGCGCCGCCGCCTAGGCGCCGGCAGCCTACGGGCGGCGAAGCAGCGCGACGGCCTGCGCGGCCAGGCCCTCGCCGCGGCCGGTGAAGCCGAGACCGTCGGTCGTCGTGGCGCGCACGGCAATCAGCCCGCTGTCCACGCCCAGGGCGGCGGCGAGCCGCGAACGCATCTCGTCGCGATGCGGCGCGAGGCGCGGGCGCTCCCCGACGAGGACGCAGTCGGCGTTGACGAGCTCGTAGCCCGCCGCTCGCGCCTCCGCGTACGCCCGCGCGAGCAGGTCGAGCGACGAGGCGCCCTTCCAGGCCGGGTCTCCGGAGGGGAACAGCGAGCCGATGTCGCCGAGGCCGGCCGCGCCGAGGATCGCGTCGACGAGCGCGTGCGCGATCACGTCTCCGTCCGAGTGGCCGGCCAGGCCGGCCGGCTCGTCGGGGAACTCGACGCCGCCGAGCACGAGCGGGACGCCCGCCTCGAGCGCATGGGCGTCGACGCCGATCCCGACCCGCACGTCCATCAGCCGAGCGGCTCCTGCCGGCGCCGGCGGCCGTCGAATACCGACACCGTCTCGTAGCCGACCCGGCGCGCGAGCTCGAGCGCCCGCTCGAAGCTCTCCCCCACCAGCTCCGACCCGTGCGCGTCAGAGGCGATCGTGATCGACACGCCGCGCTCGCGGAGCGCCCGCAGGAACGGCTCGTCCGGGTAGACCTCCCCGACCGGCTTGCGCAGCCCCGCCGTCGAGATTTCGACCGCGACCCCGGCGGCCGCCAGTTCCTCGGCCGCCCGCTCGTGGAGCTCGGCGACCACGGCTGCTCCGGGTCGGCGCCCGTAGATCTTCGCGAGATCGGGGTGGGCGATCACGTCCACGTGCCCGCTCCCCGCCAGCTCGCAGAGCGCCGCGAAGTACTCGCGCCAGACCGTCTCGACGGGCAGCTCGCCCCACACCCCCGGCTCCAGGTCGATCGGGAGCTCCCGCACCTCGTGCACGGAGCCGAGCAGGAGGTCCCACGGGTAGGGGGCGAGCAGCTCCGCGAGGCGCTCCTGGCGCTCGCCGACCCGGTCGACCTCGAGCCCGAGCCGGACAGGGAAGCCGCGGCGGCGCGCCTCGACCACGACGTCGACGTACGCGTCGAGGTCGTGGAAGCAGCGCTCGAGGTGGTACGGCAGGTGCCAGACATCGCGTGTCTGGCGGAAGTAGTACACGTGCTCGGTGAAGGCGATCTCGTCGACGCCGCGCGCGGCGGCCGCCTCGACGTAGCGCTCGACCGCGTCGAGCGTGTGCACGAGCGGCTCGGCGCCGTCCGGCCCGGCCGGGCCGCGCAGATGCATGTGGTAGTCGACGATCACCCGGCGAGCAGCCTCTCCACTGCCTCGAGATCCGCCGCCGCCGTCACCTTGAGCAGGCCGGGGTCGCCCTCGACGACGCAGACCCGCCCCCCGTGGCGCTCGACGATCGCCGCGTCGTCGGTGGCGTCGTCTCCGATCGCCGCGAGCGCCTCGCGCAGCACGGCCGCGCGGAACGCCTGCGGCGTCTGGACGGCCACGAGCTCCGAGCGGTCGAGCGTCTCCACGACCGCGCGGTCGCGGACGCGCTTGACCGTGTCGGGGATCGGCAGCCCCGGGACCGCCCCGTCCCAGCCCTCGCGCAGAGCCGCGAGCAGCCGCTCGACAACCGCGTCGGTCACGAGCGGGCGGGCAGCGTCGTGCACCATGATCGTGTCCGCGCCGTCGGGCACCTCGGCCACGCAGATCCGCACCGACTCGGCCCGGCTCCGCGTCCCGCCGGTCACGCAGGCCGAGACCTTGCCGGCCCCGAGCTCCTCGGCGACCAGGATCGCGGGCTCCTCCCAGCCCGGCGGCGCCGCGACCACGATCCCGTCCACCCACGGGCACGCGTCAAGCCGCTCGAGCGCCTCGGCGAGCAGCGAGCGGCCCGCGAGCTCGACGAACGCCTTGGGACGCTCGCCGCCGAGCCGTTCGCCGCGCCCGGCGGCAACGAGCACCGCCCAGACACCGCTCACGGCTGCACCCTCGCGGCGCGAGCTTCCGGGTAGTCCCGCCTGGGTACAGCGCGCGTGGTGCCTACGCGCTCAGGGCAGCGCTGACGCCGACGCCGTCCAGAACCTCGTCGAGCCAATCGGCGGTTTCCTCCTCGTCCATGTCCTTCGCGTACATGAGCTCGGAGGCGAGGATCTTCTTCGCCTTGACGAACATCTGCTTCTCGCCCGTCGAGAGACCCTTCTCGCGCTCGCGGAGCGAGAGGTTCCGGACGACCTCCGCGAGCTCGAAGATGTCCCCGGTCTTCATCTTGTCCCGGTTGTGCTTGAAGCGCCGGTTCCAGTTCTTCGGCATGGTCGTGCCGTTGCCGTTCAGGACCTCGATCACGCGCTCGACCATCTCCTCGTCGATCACCCTGCGCAGGCCGACGCGCTCGGCGTTCTCCGTGGGGACGTTGACGACCATGTCGTTGTGCAGGATCTGGATCGTCAGGTACTCCCGTTCCTGACCGAGCGCCGACCTCAGCTCCTTCCGCACCACCGTGCCTGCACCGTGGTGGGGATACACGACCTTGTCGCCGATTTGAAACACCCTCGTCCTCCTACCCTTAGGCCGAAAAAAAACCCGCACATGACGCATCCCGCGGAGTGATCCATTCTACCGTATCGGTGACAAAAGACGCAAGTTTCCAGGAGTTTTTCCACAGCTCGATTCCGGCCGCGCCCGCGCGGCTCTAGAGCTGGAGGTAGCGATCGACCAGATTCTGCTCCTGGAGACGCCTCAGCCCCTCGCGGATCTCCCGCGCCCTGACCGCGCCGACGCCGTCGACGGCCTCGAGCTCGCGGTGGCTCGCCCGGATGGTCGCGTCGAGGCTCCCGAAGTGCTTGACCACGTGGCGGATCACTGACTCGGGGAGGCGCGGCAGCTGGGACAGCACGCGGTAGCCGCGCGGGACGACGCTCACGTCGAGCGGGTTCGCGTCGCGCGGGTAGCCGAGCAGCCCGATCACCTCCTCGAGCTCGAGCAGCCGCTGGTAGGGGAGCGCTGCCAGCTCCTCGAGCGCGCGGGTCGCGCGCTTCGCCTCCGCCGTGGCCTCGTAGTCGAAGACGACGGCCGCCTTGTCCCGCGGGACGCTCTCGAGCAGCTCGTCGAGCTGCATGCGGATCAGCCGGCTCTCCTCGCCGAGCTCGGTGCAGTTGCGCTCGACCTCCGCCGCCACCCGCGTCGTCAGCTCGGCCCGCTGGAGCACGACGACCACGTCGTCGAGGGTGACGGCGCCCTGGAACTCGAGCGTCGTCAGCCGCGTGAGCCCCTGCTCGAGCCGCTGACGGTACGTCTCGAGCGTCCCGAGCGCCTGGTTCGTCCGGGCGAGCACCTCGGAGATCTCGCCGAGCTGGTAGCGCAGGTCCCCGATGAAGACGGTCACCGTCTCGCGCTGCTGGGAGATCGAGACGACGAGCGCGTCGGTCTGCTTCGCGACGCGCTCCGCCGTGCGGTGCCGTGTCCCGGTCTCCGACGACGGGATGTTCGGGTCAGGCATCAGCTGGACGTTTGCGTACACGAGCCGGGTTCCCGCCGTGTTCACGATGATCGCCCCGTCCATCTTCGCGAGCTCGTAGAGATGCTGGGCGGTGAACGGCACGTCGAGGCGCATGCCGCCGGAGAAGAGGAAGGAGAGCGTCGAGGGCTCGCCGATCACGATCAGCGCGCCGAGATGGGCCCTGATGATGTCGTCGATGCCGGCGCGCAGGGGCGTTCCCGGCGCGACCTGCTTCAGCGCCTGGAGGAGCTGGCTATCCGTCCTCGGGTCGACTCGCATCGAGAGCCACGGCCACCGCCTGCCTCAGCGTTGCCGCCGCGGTAACGCGAATCTTGCCACGAACGGCGGCTCCGTCAGGGGTGACGACCTCGACGAGGCCGAGCTTCGCGCACTCAGCGAGCCGCCGCTCGGCCTGGGGGGCCGGCCGCAGGCGGCCGGTGAGGCCGATCTCGCCGAAACAGGCGACGCCGGCCCGGACAGGCGCGCGGCGGGACGCGGACGCGATTGCCAGCGCGATTCCGAGGTCGGCGCCGGGCTCGTCGATCCGCACCCCGCCCGCCACGTTCACGAACACGTCGGCCTGCCCGAGGCCGATCCCCGCGTGGCGACCGAGTACGGCGACGATCATCGCGAGCCGCTTCGGGTCGACGCCGGTGCCGACCCGCCTCGGCATCGCGAGGTCGGTCGGGGCGACGAGCGCCTGGATCTCGAGCAGGAGCGGCCGCGTTCCCTCGATCGCGCACACCACCACCGAGCCGGGCTGGTCGACGTCGCCGCGGCCGAACAGCTCGGATGGATCGGCGACGCCGACGAGTCCCGCCCCGGTCATCTCGAATACGCCGAGCTCGTTCGTCGAGCCGAACCGGTTCTTGACCGCCCGCAAGACCCGGTGGGCCCGATAGCGGTCGCCCTCGAACGCGAGGACGCAGTCGACGAGGTGCTCGAGCACACGGGGCCCCGCGACCGACCCGTCCTTCGTCACGTGGCCGACGAGGAACGTCGCGATCCCCGACTCCTTGGCGAGCCGAAGCAGCCGCCCGGCCGCCTCGCGCACCTGGGCGACCGAGCCGGGCGCCGAGCCGAGCTCGGGCGCGTAGAGCGTCTGCACCGAGTCGATCACGCAGACTTCCGGCCGCTCCCGCTCGAGCGTCGCGCAGACGACGTCGAGGTTCGTCTCGGCCAGGATGCCCACGTCGCCGGCGCCACCGAGCCTGTCCGCACGCAGCTTGACCTGGGCCGCCGACTCCTCCCCGGTCACGAGCACGACCGGGCGGCTCGCGCTGAGCTCGCGCAGCGCCATCAGGAGCAGCGTCGACTTGCCGATGCCCGGGTCGCCCGAGACGAGCACGAGCGAGGAGGGGACGAGCCCCCCACCGAGGACCCGGTCGAGCTCGGGGACGCCGGTCGGGATCCGTTCGGCGTCTACCGCGTCGATCTCGGCGAGCCGGAGCAGCGGTCGCGCGGGAGTGGGCGCCGTCGCGCCGTTGCGCGCCGGCAAGGCCTCCTCGACGAGCGTTCCCCAGCCGCCGCACGCGGGGCAGCGCCCCAGCCAGCGCCCGGTCGTGTACCCGCACTCGGCGCACGCATGCTGGACGGTCGCCTTCGCCACCTTCGCATGGTACGAAGCGGGTCAGACGCGACCGGTCACGAGACCGGGCCGAGTGTGTGGCGAAAGCCGGGCGCGCGCGGGCGCCGCTAGTCGTCCGCGCCGTCGTCGTCCTCGCCCGGCTCCTCGGGCGGGACGGTGACCTTCTCGCGCTCGGGCTCGGCGGGGGCCTCGATCAGGTCGAGCCCGATCCCGTCGCCGTCCTCGCTGCGGTCGACGCGGATCACGGAGCCGGGCGAGATCGAGCGCCCGAGCACGAAGTCGGCGAGCGGGTCCTCGATGAAGCGCTGGATCGCCCGGCGCAGCGGGCGGGCGCCCATGGTCGGGTCGTAGCCCTTCTCGACCAGCATGTCCTTGGCGGCCTCCGTCAGCTCGATCGTCGCCTCGTGCTGGGCCATCTGCTCGCGCAGGCGCTTCAGCATCAGCTCGACGACGATCTTGATCTCGTCCCTCGAGAGCTTGTGGAAGACGATCACCTCGTCGATCCGGTTCAGGAGCTCCGGGCGGAAGACCTTCTTGAGCTCGCCCATGATCCGGTTCTTCATGTCGTCGTAGGACAGGCCGCTCTCGTCCTCGACGGTGAACCCGAGCGTCTGGTTCTTCGAGATCGTGGCCGCGCCGATGTTCGACGTCATGATCACGATCGTGTTGCGGAAGTCGACCTTGCGGCCCTGCGAGTCAGTGAGCTTCCCGTCCTCGAGGATCTGAAGCAGGATGTTGAAGACGTCCGGGTGGGCCTTCTCGATCTCGTCGAGCAGCACGACCGAGTAGGGCTTGCGGCGGACGGCCTCGGTCAGCTGACCGCCCTCGTCGTAGCCGATGTAGCCGGGCGGCGAGCCGACGAGCCGCGACACGGAGTGCTTCTCCATGTACTCGGACATGTCGACCTGGATCATCGCGTCCTCGTCGCCGAACAGGAACTCAGCGAGTGTGCGGGCCAGCTCGGTCTTGCCGACGCCGGAAGGGCCGAGGAAGATGAACGAGCCGGTCGGGCGCTTCGGATCCTTGATCCCGGCGCGGGCCCGGCGGATCGCCTTCGAGACCGCCTCGATCGCGAGGTTCTGCCCGATCACGCGCTTGTGCAGCTCGTCCTCCATGCGCATCAGCTTCTGCGACTCGGCCTCGGTTAGCTTGAACACCGGGATGCCCGTCCACATCGAGACGATGTCCGCGATCTCCTCCTCGCCGATCTGCGGCTGCACACCGCCCTCCTCGGCGCGCCAGCGCTCCTCGAGCTCCCGCTTCTTCTGGGTCAGCTTGCGCTCCTTGTCGCGGAGATTCGCGGCCTTCTCGAACTCCTGCGCCTCGATCGCGTTCTCCTTGTCGACGCGGACACGCTCGATCTCCTCCTCGAGCTCGCGGTACTGCGGCGGGGCGCTCATCGTCTTGATCCGCATCCGCGAAGCCGCCTCGTCGATCAGGTCGATGCCCTTGTCCGGCAGGTGGCGGTCCTGGATGTAGCGGTCGGAGAGCACGGCGGCGGCACGGAGCGCGTCGTCGGTGATCGTGCAGCGGTGGTGGGCCTCGTAGCGGTCGCGCAGGCCGCGGAGGATCTCGACCGTCTCGTCCACGGACGGCTCCTCGATCCGCACCTGCTGGAAGCGCCGCTCGAGCGCCGCGTCCCGCTCGAGGTACTTGCGGTACTCGTCGAGCGTGGTGGCCCCGATCGTCTGGAGCTCGCCACGGGCGAGCGCCGGCTTCAGGATCGAGGCGGCGTCGATCGCGCCTTCGGCGGCGCCCGCGCCGACGAGGTTGTGGAGCTCGTCGATGAACAGCACGATGTCGCCGCGCTGGGTGATCTCCTTCATCACCTTCTTCAGGCGCTCCTCGAACTCGCCGCGGTACTTGGAGCCGGCGACGAGCGCGGCCAGGTCGAGCGTGTAGATCTGCTTGCCCTTGAGGAGCTCCGGCACCTGGTTCGTGGCGATGCGCGCGGCGAGCCCCTCGACGACGGCGGTCTTCCCCACGCCGGGCTCCCCGATCAGGACCGGGTTGTTCTTCGTGCGCCGCGACAGGATCTGCATCACGCGCTCGATCTCGGTCTGACGGCCGACCACGGGGTCGAGCTTGCCCTCGGACGCGAGCTTCGTCAGGTTGCGCCCGAACTGGTCGAGCAGCTTCGAGCTCTTGGCCTTCTCCCCCGACGCGCCGGAGGCGGCGGCGCCGGCCTGGCCGCGCCGACCGGGGCCGGAGAGCATGCGGATGATCTCGTTGCGGATCTTCTCCGCGTCGGCGTCGAAGTCGAGCAGGATGCGCGCGGCAACGCCCTCGTTCTCGCGCACGAGCCCGAGCAGGATGTGCTCCGTGCCGATGTAGTTGTGGCCGAGCGAGAGCGCCTCGCGCAGCGCGAGCTCGAGCACCTTCTTCGCGCGCGGGGTGAACGGGATCTGACCGCTCGTGACCTCGTCGCCCTGCCCGACGATGCGGGCCACCTGGGCGCGCACCTCCTCGACCGTGATGTCGAGGCTCTCGAGCACGCGCGCGGCCAGCCCCTCCTCCTCGCGCAAGAGCCCGAGCAGGATGTGCTCCGTGCCGATGTAGTTGTGCTTGAGTGCGCGGGCCTCGTCCTGGGCCAGAACGACGACCTGTCGTGCTCTCTCGGTGAAGCGTTCGAACACGCTTCCTGCCTTTCCTCGGTCGCCCACCTATCGTAGCGGACGTGTTCGCCGGTCCGGATCGGCGGAGCGGCTCCTTCACGAAGTCCAAACGACGGGACGCCGGCCGTTAGTCCGGTGGCGGCGCTACGGTGCCCGGGTGACGCTCGAGACGGCCATCCGCCCCCGCGGCCCCTACTCGCTCGAGCTGTCGGCGCACCGCGCCGGCGACCGTACGCGCGTCTTTCGCGACGGCCTCCTCACCTGCGTCCTCGAGACCGGAGGCGGCCCCGCGCTCGCACGCGTGTGGCAGACCCGCGACGGGACGCTCAGGGTGAGGCTCGACAGCGCCGAGCCGGAGGCGGCCCTCGAGCGTCTGCGCTTCGTGCTCGCCGCCGACGCCGACCACACGGAGTTCCTGCGGCGGTTCGGCTCGGATCCGCTGATCGGCCACGCGACGTTCCGCCTGCGCGGCCTGCGCCCGCTCCGCACGGCGACGGTCACGCACGCGCTCCTGCGCGCACTCTGCGGGCAGCTGATCGCGGCCCGCGAGGCCCGCCGGATCGAGGCGCGGCTCCTGCGCGCGTGCTCGGGCGAGCACGCCGGGCTCCTCCTTCCGCCGCGGCGCTCCGCGTTCGCGCCCCGGAGCCCCGCGGAGCTGGCCGCGCACGGGCTCGTCGCGCGCAAAGCAGCAGCGCTCGTCCGGCTCTGCCGCGAGCTCGACCTCGAGCGGCTGCACGGGGTCCCGACCGCGGTCACGGTCGCCCGGCTCTGCCGCGAGCGGTCGCTCGGTCCCTGGTCGGCCGGCGTCGTCTGCCTCGAGGGTCTCGGTCGCTACGAGCACGGGCTCGTCGGCGACCTCGGCCTCGTCAAGCTCTGCTCGCGCCTTCACGGGCGTGACGCGACCGCCGCCGACACGGCCGAGCTGCTCGCCGGCTACGGGGAGTGGGCGGGCCTCGCGAGCGTCTACCTGCTCGCGGGCGCGGCTCCTGCGGCGGGACCGCTGCCGCGCCCGTGGCGCGACGCGGCCTAGCCTTCGAGCTGCCTCTGGAAGTCCGCCATGTCGAAGTAGGCGTTCCAGGAGACGAACTTCGACCCGTCGTGGCGGCCGATGATGGCCTCGTTCCAGGCGACCGACTTGCCGGACTCCTTGTGCGTGCCGCGCCCGGTCAGCTCGGCGGCGATCAGGCCGTCGGTCTCGACGAGCGTCTTCACCTCGAGCCCGAGCGGGCCGAACCCCTCCATGAAGCCGGTGATGAACCCCGCGAACGCGTCGGCGCCCGAGAGGGCGCCCATCGGGTTCCAGACGGCCAGGTCAGCGGCGAACGTCTCTCCCATCAACGCGCGCACCGCGTCCTGGTCGTCAGCCTCGATACCGGCCCAGAACGCGGCCGCCTTGTCCTTCATCGCCATCGTCCCTCCTGTCGCTCGTGGAGCCCGGATCGTCGCATACCCGGGGCCACGTCGCCGGCGAGGGCGCGCCCTCGCGTCAGCCGGCCTTCGCGGTCCTCCGCGCGAGACAGGTGACGGTCAGCTCGACCGCCGGGAGCTGCGACGACGCCTCGAGCTCGAGCGCGTACCCTCCCTCGTTCACGACCTCCGAGACGATCTCGAAGAAGCCCTGCGGGATCGACCAGCCACCGGAGACCGCCCGGTAGCCTGCCGGGCACGCGACCTCGAACGTGTGGCGCGAGGTGCCGCCGGCTGCGCTCGCTGCTCTCGGCGGCGCGTCCACCGAGGCGAGGATCTTCTGCCTGATCGTTCGCAGCAGGTGGGCGTGCTTGCGCGCCCCGCGGGTGCGCTCGCTCTGGCAGAGGACTTTCAGAGTCACATCGCGCTCTTCCGTCTGGCTCGCGTTGAAGAGCTGGAAGCCCCAGGCGCGAGTGTCGAGAACCGGGTACGACCCCTGGAGCTCGACCGCGTCGTCGCGCTCCGCTGCCCCGAAGGTCGGGAAGCTCCCGGCGGGACAGGCGACGGAGGGCTCCCCGCCGGTGAAGGGGTCGAGGTGCACGATCTGCTCGACGAGCCCGGGGGAACCGAGCCCGTGCGAGTGCCGCTTGCCCTTGCGGTCCTTCGCATACCCCGTTCGCGGCTTGAGACAGGAGCCGGTCAGCTCGATCTCCATCGGGATCGAGGCATCGCTCGAGAGCGTCACCACGGCACCCTGCCCGGACTCGGTCGGCTCGATCCCATCGAGGAAGATCCCCGGCTGCCCCTGCCACCCCGCCAGCCAGATCAGCACGTACCCGGTCGGGCAGTCGAACGTGAACGTCGCCCCGCCCGGCGGCACCGTGACCGTCTTCGAGTGGTACTCGACCCCGGCGGCGTGGCCATGCTGCCCGGGCCCGTGGGCGGCGCCGGCGGTGACGACGAGCACGCCAGCGGCGGCGAGCGCTACGGCGAGGAGGCGGGCAGGACGGCGCATCCGAGCGGGGAGCCTACCTCGGGCCCGGAACGGAGGCAAGGCACGGGCCGCGACCGAGCTAGAACCGGTACGACCTCGCACGGCTAAGGAACCAGCCGCGGCCGCTCGCGTTGGTGCACGTGAGGCCCGAGCGCTCCGACTCGCAGCGAAAGCCGTTGCGGCTCCAGTACCAGCCGTACTTCAGCACCTTCGCCCCGGGGTCGAGCGCGGTGTCGCCCGCGCAGACGACCTTCGAGCTCCCCGTCTTGCCCATCCAGAAGCCGTAGCCCCACTCGACGTAGTCCGGGCAGCTCGCCGGCCGCGGCGGCAGCGGCTTCAACTTGCTGAGGATGTCGCAGCGCATGTAGGCCGGCTCACCCGAGAACTTCGAGTAGATGCAGCCGATGTTCCCGGACGGCATGCGGAACGCCTGGTAGACCGCGCTCGACGAGGGGGCGAACGCGAGCGCCACGCCGATCACCGCCGCCAGGAGGAGCAGCCGTCGCATCGGTCGCATTCTACGACGCCTGGGCCGGAAGCGCACGCACGCGCTCGGCGTCGACACGCTCGATGTTGCGCCTCTCGCTGTGGGGGCCGGACCTGTCCGGCCCGAGACCCGTCCCCTTGGGGACTCGAGTCGGACAGGTCAGTAGGCCGAGGCCAGAGGAGGAAACGTCCGCCCTGTCTCAGCGATCCGGTGCCGGGCGTAAGTGGTTGACGCGATTGAACGGCTCGTTCCTCGCCTCGTCAGAGGCGAGGAAGTGATCGAGTGCTCGCACCATTTGCCCGATGACCGCGCCGCCGCGATTCCGGTTGAACGGAGGGTTCAGCGCGTAGATCACGCCGTAATGCGGCTGTCCACGTGATTCCCAGTCCGCTCGAGCCTGCTCGTAGTCCGCAATGTTGTCCGTGACGATCGCCCTACCGTCTTCCTGCGCTTTGGCAAAAACCTCGTCATCCGGACTTCCCGCGTAACGGCCGGCATGGGCAGGTTCAGCGATCGCGACGACGTCGCGGTCGCGCTGGCGCAACTGGGTCGCGATCGCCGGCGACCATATCTCGTCGAGAAGCACCTTCACGCGGCAGAAGCCACCCCCAGCGCCCGCTGCAGGGCCGCAACAGCCTGCTCGTTGAGCGCGACGCGTTCGTCGACTTCGTCCGGGTAGGCGCCGTAGTAGCGAGCCGCGAGCTCGATCTTGCCTCGGTCGATCCCGGTCGCCACGCTCACTGCCGAGATCGGATCTTCCACGCCTTCGGCAATCGTTCCCTTCACGTCTCGCACGATCTCCCACACGTCCGGACCAGCGACAACACCGGCCCGGCGACCCGTCGGGCCGGCCCGAAAGATGATCCCCGGAAACTCTTCCATCCGCAGACCCTCGTCAATGATCCGCTCGGCTAGCCGTGACCTGGACTGCGAGAGACGGTTGCTATGGCTATCCAGCCGATCGGCGACCTCCGCAGAGATGCGAGCTGAGAACGACTTGGTCTTCTTGCTTCGTGCCATCTGTCTCACTTGTCAAACAATGTAGCACACGATGGGCGGAACACGGCGTTTCCACCGACTATCCCAACTCGAGTCCCCAAGGGAAGGCCTGTAGAGGCCGGGCCTGTCGGGCCCGAGACCTGCGTACGTCGTCGGCGAGATCCCCCGGTCGAGGGCGCACCCGAGCACGACGTCGAGGAGAGACCGGCTCAGCGAGCGAGACACGCCCCGGGGAGCGCGACCGGCCCCCTGGTCTACCCGCCCGCGGGCCGGACGTCCCGCTCCGTCGGCGATGGCCGCAATGCCGGGAACAGCACGACGTCGCGGATCGTCTCGCGGCCGGTGAAGAGCATCGCCAGGCGGTCGACGCCGAGGCCGAGGCCGCCCGTCGGGGGCATGCCGTAGGAGAGAGCCTCGATGTAGTCGGGGTCGCCCTGCGGGGCGTCCTCCGCCCGCTCCGTCTCGCCGCCCGCGAAGCGGGCCGCCTGCTCCTCGGCGTCGTTGATCTCCGTGTAGGCGTTGCCGAGCTCCATGCCGCAGACGAAGTACTCGAACCGCTCGACCGTGCGCGGGTCGTCGTCGAGCGTCCTCGCCCAGGGGGAGAGCTCGACCGGGTAGTCGTGGAGGATCGTCGGCTCGACCAGCCCCGGCTCCACGAAGTGCGAGAGCGCGTGATCGACGAGCTGCGCCCACGTCCTGTCGGCGCCCGTGTCCACGCCACGGGCCTCGAGACGGGCGCGCAGGTCCGCCTCGTCGCGCGTCCACACCCCCCGCTCGGCGAGCGCGTCCTCGAGCCGCAGCCGCCGCCACGGAGCCTTCACGTCGACCTCGTGACCGCGGAACGCCACCCTCGTCGTCCCGAGCACCTCGAGCGCGACCGCCTCGACGAGCTGCTCGATCCGAGCCATCGTGTCGCGGTAGTCGGCGTAGGCCTCGTACCACTCGAGCATCGTGAACTCGGGCTGGTGCTTGTAGGAGATACCCTCGTTGCGGAAGTCCTTGCCGATCTCGTACACCCGCTCGAGGCCGCCGACGATCAGGCGCTTCAGGTAGAGCTCGGTCGCGATCCGCAGGTAGAGGTCGGCGCCGAGCTCGTTGTGGTGCGTGACGAACGGGCGCGCGAACGCGCCACCGTAGCGCGGCTGGAGCACGGGCGTCTCCACCTCGACGAAACCGTGCTCGTCCAGGTAGCGGCGGATCGCCGAGACCATGCGGCTGCGGACGAGGAAGTCCCGGCGGGTCTCCTCGTTGACGAGCAGGTCGAGGTGGCGGCGGCGGTAGCGGGTCTCCGTGTCGACGAGCCCGTGGTAGTGGTCGGGCAGCGGCTGGCGGGTGCGGGCCAGCAGCTCGAGCTCGTCCACGGCCAGGGACGGCTCGCCGCGCCGGGTGCGAGCGGGTACCCCGGTCGCCCCCACGATGTCGCCGAGGTTGACGTCGACGGGCCCCGAGCGATCGACCGCGCAGAGGAGCTGGAGCTGCCCGGAGCGGTCGACGAGGTCGAGGAAGACGAGTTTGCCGTGGCCGCGACGGCCGAGCACGCGCCCGGCGACGCGCCGGCGCTCCACCCCCTCCTCGCCAGCGCCGAGAGCCCCCGCCTCCGCGCGGACCGCTGCGATCTCGTCCCGGTCGGGAAAGCGCTTCGGCGAGGACATCAGGCCGCGAGTCTACGCGGCCTTGATGTCCATGATCTTGAACTTGAGCGTGCCGCGCGGCGCGGCAACCTCGACGGTCTCACCCTTCTTCTTGCCGATGATCGCCCGACCGACCGGCGACTCGTTCGAGAGCCGGTGCTGGACCGG
The DNA here is from genome assembly GCA_964370985.1 of uncultured Gaiellales bacterium. Classification (GTDB taxonomy): domain Bacteria; phylum Actinomycetota; class Thermoleophilia; order Gaiellales; family Gaiellaceae; genus JAHDVS01. Next base: position 23,361 of record CAYJLE010000011.1, read on the forward strand.
GTTCGCCTCGGCGGAGCCGACGATCGTGTACTCGATCGTCTCGTTCGCATCGAGGTCCTTGAGCCGGACGCGCGTGCCGATCCCGACCACGCCGGTCGGCACCTCGCCGGCCTCGATCACGCGTGCGTGCACGAGCCTGTCCTCGAGCAGCGCGATGCGATGCTCGAGCATCGCCTGCTCGTTCTTCGCATCGTCGTACTCGGAGTTCTCCGAGATGTCGCCGAACTCGCGGGCGTGCTTGATCCGCTCGGCGACCTCGCGCCGCTTCTCGGTGGAGAGGTGCTCGATCTCCTGCTTGAGCTTCGTGTACCCCTCTTCTGTGAGGATGACTTCCTTCACCGTTCCTCCCCAAAGACAGAAAAAGCGCGGTGCTCCGGGCACCTCGCGATCGAGGATTGTAGCACCGCCGGACGTGGCGTCAACCGTGGGAAACGCGGGTCTCGCGGGTATCATTCCCGGCCCTTGGCTCCCGAGCTTCGCACGCCCTGGCGGATCGGGCCGGTCGAGATCCCGACTCGCCTCGCGCTCGCCCCCATGGCGGGTGTCAGCGTCCAGGCGTTCCGGCGCCAGGGGCGCCGCTTCGGCGCCGGCCTCGTCTGCTCGGAGATGGTGAGCTGCGCGGGGCTCGCGCACCGCAACGAGCGCACCCGGGGCTACCTCCTGATCGCCTCGGACGAGCACCCGCTGGCCGTGCAGATCTTCGGCGCCGACCCGGGCGCGATGGCCGAGGCGGCCCGCATGGTCGAGGCCGCGGGAGCCGACATCGTCGACCTGAACTTCGGCTGCCCCGTCCGCAAGGTCACGAGGACGGGCGCCGGCGCCACCCTGCTCGAGGATCCGGGTCGGGCTTGCCGGATCGTCGAGGCAGTGGCCGGCGCGGTGTCCGTGCCCGTCACCGCGAAGATGCGCAGTGGCCTCGAGGCCGGCTCCCGGGCCGCCCTCACCGCCGGCCCCCTGCTCGTCGAGGCGGGCGCGCAAGCGCTTACCCTCCACCCGCGCTCCGCAACGCAGATGTACTCGGGAACAGCCGACCACGCGCTCACGGCGGAGCTCGTGCAGGCCGTGGGCGTGCCCGTGATCGCCTCCGGCGACATCACCTCGCGCGAGCGCGCCCGCGCGGTGCTCGCGCAGACCGGCTGCGCGGCCGTCATGGTCGCCCGGGCAGCCCAGGGGAACCCGTGGGTGATCTCCGAGATCGTCGACGGTCCCCTGGAGGCCCCGACGCGGGCGGAGGTGGCCGGGGAGCTTCTCTCCTTCATGAACGAGACCGTCCGGGAGCTCGGCGAGCGACGCGCGACCGGCTTCCTCAAGAAGTTCTACGGCTGGTACCTCGGCCACGGGCGCTTCCCGAAGCCCTTCAAGCAGGAGCTGCTCGGCCTCCCGACCGTGACCGACGTCGAGCAACGCCTCCTCGCTGCGGAGCCCGCGGCAGCGGACGTGCGCGACCGGCTCCTGGCCGAAGCCGCGAGGAGCGACGAGATCCTCCTGGGCCTGCCGGTGTCCGCCTACGGGGGCGGCTAGCGCGCGTCGTACAATCCGCGGCATGGCGGTCGTGACAGGCGAACGCCGCATCGTCACCGTCCTCTTCGCGGACATCGTCGGCTCGACCGCGATCGCGGAGACGCTCGGCGCCGAGCGGTCGAAGCTTCTCGTCGACGAGGTGATGCGCGTCATGGGCGCCGAGGTCGAGCGCTACGAGGGCACGGTCGCGCAGTACGCCGGCGACGAGCTCTACGCCGTCTTCGGCGCGCCCGTGGCACACGAGGACGACTCCGAGCGAGCCGTCCGGGCCGCCGTGGCGATCCAGCGGTCGCTCGGCCGCTACGCGGCCGAGGTGCGGGACGCCTACGGGATCGAGCTCTCGGCGCGGATCGCGATCAACACCGGACCGGTTGTGATCCGCCCGGAGAGCGAGGATCCGTACAACGCCCTCGGCGACACGGTCAACCTGGCCGCCCGGATCCAGAAGCTCGTGCCGGGCGGCGAGATCGTCGTCGGCAGGGCGACGAAGGCCCAGGTCGAGACCTGCTTCGAGCTCGAGAGCCTCGGCGAGCACGACCTGCGCGGCCTCTCCGGGTCGGTCGAGCCATTCCGGGTCCTGCGCCCCCTGGAGGGGGGGCCGCCGGCGCCGTCGTGGCCGCTGGTCGGGCGCGACTTCGAGCTGGCCGTGCTCGAGCGGGCGCTCGACGGGCTCCTCGACGGTCGCGGGGCAATCGTCTCGGTGATCGGCGAGCCCGGCATTGGCAAGTCCCGGCTGGTTGCCGAGGCCAGGTGCCGGTACGCAGACCGCGTGCGCTTCCTCGAAGGCCGGGCGGTGTCCTACGCCGCGAGCTTCCCCTACTGGCCGGTGCGCGAGCTGGTGCGCGACTGGCTCGGCGTCGGGCTCGGCACGCCGGAGGCGCGCGTCCGACTCGAGCTGAAGGCGGAGCTGGCGCGCTCCCTCGGCGAGGGCGCTGACGCCGCCTACCCGTTTCTCGCGCGCCTCCTCGGCCTCGCCCTCGAGCCCGAGGCCGAGGCGCAGCTTCAGGAGCTGAACCGGGAGAGCCTCCAGCGGGAGACGTTCGAGTTCTTCGCCGAGCTCGTCTGCAGTCTCGCCCGCGAGAGCTCCCTCTGCCTCGTCCTCGAGGATCTGCACTGGGCCGACGACTCGACCCTGGAGCTGCTCGAGGCGCTCCTGCCGGTGACCGAGGAGGCGGCAGTCGGCCTGCTGCTCCTCTACCGCAGCGAGCGCGAGCTCGGATCCTGGCGCCTCGGCGAGCGGGCCCGGCAGCGCTACCCGCACCGCTACCGGGAGCTCGAGCTGCGGCCTCTCCCGGACGACGCGTCCCGCGCGCTCGCCGCAAGCGTCGCCGGCGCCGAGCTCCCAGCGCCGGTCGCCGAACGCCTCGCCATGCGCGCGGGCGGCAATCCGTTCTTCCTCGAAGAGGCCCTGCTCGACCTGATCGAGCGTGGAGCGCTGCGCCGTGACGCCGGCCGCCTCGTGCTCGCCGTCCCCGAGGACGAGCTCGCGATCCCGGCGCTCGTGCAGGGCGCCCTCCAGGCGCGCCTCGACAGGCTCGACCCCGGGACACGGGAGGTACTTTCGTACGCCGCCGTGATCGGGCGCTCGTTCGGCCTGCCGCTGCTCGGATCGCTCGTGCCCCACGAGCGCCTGCTGCCCGCCCTCTCCGAGCTCCAGCGCCTCGACCTCGTCGTCGAGACGCGGCGGCGGCCCGCGCCGGAGTACCGCTTCCGCCACGGGCTCGTCCAGGAGGTCGCCTACGCGAGCCTGCTCGAGACGAGACGGCGCAGGCTCCACGGGCGCGTCGGCGAGGCGCTCGAGGCGCTCGTCGCGGAGGCCCAGGAGGGCGACTACGGGTTGCTCGCCCGCCACTTCAGCGAGGCCGACCTGCCCGAGCGAGCGGTCGAATACCAGTTGCGCGCCGGCGACGCGGCCCGCGCGCTCGGAGCCGAGCAGGAGGCCCTCGAGCACTACGGCCGCGCCCGGGACTTCCTCGTGCGGCTGGGGGACGAGCCCCGCGCCCGGGAGACCCTGTTCAAGATCGCGCTCGCCCACCACCTCGCCTTCGACTTCGAGCGGGCCGAGCAGGCCTACGACGAGGCGTTCTGCTGCCGGGTCGAGGAGCTCGTCCAGCTCAGGCCGACGAGAAAGCTCGAGGTCGGGGTGAGGCGCCCGGGCGACGTGATCCCGGGCAACGTCTACTCGACCGCGTCGCTGTTCCTGACCGAGCTGCTCTTCCGCGGGCTCCTGATGGCGGACGCCGAGCTCGGCGTCGTCCCGTCGCTGGCGGACAACTTCCGCGTGTCCGGCGACGGGCGGGAGTACCTGTTCCGCCTGCGGGACGGCCTGCGCTGGAGCGACGGGCACCCGCTCACGGCCGAGGACTTCGCGTTCACGTGGCGCTCGATGCGCGAGGAGAGGGCGCTCACGTCCTTCCACCTCGAGGACGTCGAGTCGGCCCGGGCGCTCGACGACCGCACGCTCGAGGTACGCCTGCGGGCGCCCGTCAACTACTTCCCCTACCTGCTGGCGCGGGCCTGGACCTACCCGTGGCCACAGCATCGCTGCGAGGAGCTCGGCCCCGACTGGCGCCTGCCCGGAAACCTCGTCGGCAACGGGCCGTTCGTGCTCGCCGAGCTCGAGCGCGACCGCGCCCTCCTGACCGCCAACCCGTACTGGATCGGGCCGCGAGGAAACGTGCGCGAGATCCACCTGGCCTTCCTCGACACGGACGCCGAGATCGTCGAGGCCTGGCGCGGTGGCAGCTTCGACCTCTGCCACGTCCACGAGCCGACCCTCGAGAGCGAGAGCGACACGGTCGGGCTCGTGATCCCCGAGCTGTCGACCCGCTACATCGGTTTCCGGACCGACCGGCCGCCGTTCTCGAACGAGCTCGTCCGCAGAGCGTTCGCGCACGCCGTCGATCGCGAGCGCCTGCTCCGGAGCTTCTCGAGCTGGCAGCGCCCGGCCAGCCGCGGCGGGATGGTCCCACCCGCGATGCCCGGGCACTCCCACCGGGCAGGGCCGGAGTACGACCTCGCGCTCGCGCACCGCCTGCTCGCGGAGGCCGGCCATCCGGAGGGAAGAGGGCTGCCCGAGCTCGAGCTGAGCGTCCCCGCCTGGCTCGCGCCCGCCGCCGGCTTCGTCGAGCAGTGGGCCGAGCTCGGGGCGCGCGTGCGCGTGGCCGCCGCCAAGAACCACTGGCAGGTCCCCGAGTCGGCCGACCTGTGGGTCTCGGACTGGACGGCCGACTACCCCGACCCGGACGGGTTCTTCCGCGGCCTGATTCGCCTCGACCAGCCGCTGGCGCGCGACGCGGATCTGACGGAGGCGCTCGACGAGGCGCGGGGGCTCACCGATCCGGCCGGGCGGATGCGGCTCTACCAGGAGGTCGACCGCCTGCTCGCCAGCGAGCGGGCCCTGATGCTCCCGATCTCGTACGGGCGCTCGATGCTCGTGCACCGCACCTGGGTCGAGGGGGTCTGGGCCAACGCCCTGTCGAAGGCGCACCTCGACTGCGCGATCGTCAACCGGCCGGGTGGCTGACGTGGCGTCGGGGACGAGCGTCGCGCTGGTCACCGGGGCGAGTCGCGGCATCGGCCGCGAGATCGCCCGCCAGCTCGCCGGGCTGGGGCTGACCACGTATGCAACCGCGCGCGATCCCGCCGCCGCCGAACGCGTCGCCACGGAGCTCGCCGGCGAAGGGCTGCCCGTGCTCGGGCGCGCGCTCGACGTGACCGACCAGGGCAGCATCGATCGGCTCGCCGCGGAGCTCGGGCGCGACCCGGGCCGGCTCGACGCGCTCGTCAACAACGCCGGCGTCCTGCTCGACCACGACCTGACCGCGGCCGAGCCGGATCTCGAGCTCGTGCGCCGGACGCTCGAGACGAACCTGCTCGGCGCCTGGCGGGTGACCGCCGCGTTCCTGCCGCTGATGCGCCGCCACGGGCACGGGAGGATCGTCAACGTGTCGACGAGCATGGCGCAGCTCGCCTCGATGGGGGGCGGCTCCCCCGGCTATCGCACCTCGAAGACGGCGCTGAACGCGCTCACCCGCGCGCTGGCGGCGGAGCTCGAAGGGACGGACGTGCTCGCCAACTCCATGGATCCCGGCTGGGTGCGCACCGACATGGGCGGCCCGGCGGCGACGCGCTCGGTCGGGGAGGGAGCGGACACCGCGGTCTGGCTGGCCACGCTGCCCGGAGGCGGCCCGTCCGGCGGCTTCTTCCGGGACCGCGAGCCGATCCCGTGGTGAGCGAGCGCGCTACGCGTTGAGCTCCCAGATCAGACGCAGACCTTCGAGCGTCAGATCCGGGTCGACGAGCTCGATCGTCTCCGAGTGCGGGGCGATCAGGGAGGCGAGGCCTCCGGTCGCGATCACGCGGGCGTCCTCGCCGAGCTCGGAGCGCATGCGGCGGACGATGCCGTCGACCTGACCCGCGAACCCGTACACGAGGCCGGACTGGAGCCCGCCGACGGTCGTCTTCCCGATCACCTCGGGCGGCTCGACGAAGTCGACCTTGACGAGGCGTGCCGCGCGCGCGAACAGGGCGTCCATCGAGATCTCGATCCCGGGGGCGAGGACGCCGCCGACGTACTCGCCGCCGCGCGAGACGGCATCGAAGTTCGTGGACGTTCCAAAGTCGACGACGATCGAGGGGGCTCCGTAGCGCTCGCGGACGGCGACCGCGTTGACGATCCGGTCGGGACCGACCTCGTGGGGGTTGTCGTACAGGATCGGGATTCCCGTCTTCGTGCCCGGCCCGACGACGAGCAGCCGCGCCCCCGCGTAGCGCTCGGCGAACGACCCGTACTCGCGCACGAGCGGAGGGACCGTCGAGGAGAGGCAGACGCCGCCGAGGTCGTCGAAGTCGAGCTCTCGCAGCTCGAGCAGGCGATCGATCAGGGCTCCGATCTCGTCGGCGGTGCGCTCGGCCTCGGTGGCGACACGCCAGCACTCGGTCAGCCGGTCCCCGGCGAAGACACCGAGGACCGTCTGGGTGTTGCCGACGTCGATCGCGAGCAGCACGCCTCAGGGCTTCGGAGCGCGGGCCCGCGGGCTCATTCGTCCTCGGGCGCGAGCGGCTCGCCGAGCTTCTCGGCCAGAGCCTCCGGTGTCAGCGTCGGCAGCTCCCCCTCGCCGCGCAGCTCCTCGATCGTCACGTCGCTCGACGTGTACACCTCGGCGCGGGGGATCATCCGGGTGGGCCGGTTCTTGTCCCACACCCACACGTCCTCCATGACGACGTGGAAGAACGGGTAGCTCGCCTGGGGCAGGACCCTGAGGTCGAGCTTGTTGCAGAGGTACGTGGAGTCCTGCGTGACCACGCAGTAGCGAAACAGCCCGAAGACCGCCGTGTACTCCTTCTTCAGGCGAAGCTCGAGCTCGGCCTCGTACTCGTCGAGCTCATCGAGGTTCGACATGCCGCTCATGATAGCTCCGCCAGGAGTTCCGCCACCCGCCGCCCGTCGGGAAGCGCGAGCTCCGGGTCGATCTCGGCCAGCGGCTCCAGCGCGAAGCGCCGCTCCGCGAGCCGCGGGTGGGGCACGACGAGGTCGAGCTCGTCCACCGTCTCGCCGCCGTGGAGCAGCAGGTCGAGATCGGCCGTGCGCGGGCCGAAGCGACGCGCCTCGTCGCGCACCCGCCCGAGGGCGAGCTCGATCTCGAGCAGCCGGGCGAGCAGCTCCCGGGGGGCGAGCTCGGTCTCGACGGCGCAAGCGGCGTTCAGGAACCGGGGCTGGCTCTCGTCGCCGACGGGGTCGGTATCCCGGAAGCTCGAGACCGCGCGGACGCACACGCCCGGTGTCACGTCGAGCAGCTCGAGCGCCCGTCGCAGCGTCGCCTCGCGGTCGCCGAGGTTCGAGCCCAAGCCGACGTAGGCGATCATGGGGTCGGTGGCGGCACTCCCGGCCTCAGTGGCGCGACCGCTCCACGACAGCCGCGGTGAACTCGACCGGCGCTGCGAGCTTGACCTCCGGCTTGCGCACCCGCACCCGCACACGCGAGACGTCGAATTGCGCAAGCAGCGCGTCGGCGATCCGCGCGGCCAGCGCCTCGATCAGGTTGTAGCGGGTACCGGTCGCGACCGACTCGACGCAGGCGGCGACCTTCCCGTAGTCGACCGTGTCGGACAGGCGGTCGCTGCGGACGCCCGCATCGTGCGCGACCAGGGTCACGTCGAACAGGAACGGCTGCCCTCGCTCGCGCTCCTCGGGCAGCGCGCCGTGGTAGCCGTAGACCTCGAGACCGTAGATCTCGAGCCCGACCTCCACGGCGTCAGTGCACCCCCACGAGCGCGTGCGCGGCGGCGAGCGCCTCGACGTGCTCGCGCACGTCGTGGACACGGAAGACGGAGGCGCCTCGCTCGTAGGCGAAGACCGCCGCCCCCACGGACGCCGCGAGCGAGCCGGCGGTCGCGGCCTCGTCCCCGAGGATCCTCGCGAGGAAGCGCTTGCGCGAGATGCCGACGAGCACCGGGCGGCCCAGAGCGACCAGCTCGTCGATGCGGGCGAGCAGCTCGAGGTTGTGCTCGACGGTCTTGCCGAACCCGATGCCCGGGTCGAGGCAGATCCGCTCCTCGGGCACGCCCTCGGAGACCGCGAGCTCGAGCCGCGCTTCCAGGAAGGCGCACACCTCGGAGACGACGTCGTCGTAGCGCGGGTCGAGCTGCATCGTCCGGGGCGCGCCGAGCATGTGCATGAGGCACAAGTAGGCCCCGCTCCCGGCGACGACCCCGGCGAGCTCGGGATCGGCGCGCAGCGCGGTGACGTCGTTCACCAGCACGGCGCCGAGCTCGAGCGCGCGACGCGCGACCTCGGCCTTCGACGTGTCGATCGAGAGCGGCACCGCACCGCCGAGCAGCTCGAGCACGGGGACGACGCGGGCGAGCTCCTCGTCGAGGCCGACAGCGTCGGCTCCCGGCCTCGTCGACTCCCCGCCGACGTCGACGAGCACGGCGCCCTCGGCGTGGAGCTGGCGCGCCCGGGCGGCCGCGGCGTCGGGAGCCATGAATCGGCCGCCGTCCGAGAACGAGTCAGGCGTCGCGTTGACGACGCCGATCACGCTCGGACGCGGCAGCAGCTCCTCGATCGGCGGGACGGTCACGACCGGATTCTACGAGGGAGCGAGGCCGTCAGGAGCCCGCCGCTTCGGGCGGCGGCGGCTGCATCGTGGCGCCGGGCAGCGGGAACGGCCGCGGCTGCGGCGCGGGCTTGCGCTCGGGCTCCTTCTTCGGCTCCGACGGCGGCTCGACCGGCTCGGGCTCCGCGAACACGGACTCCTCCGGCTCCCCGGCGAGCAGACGCTCGAACTGGTCCTTGTCGATCGTCTCGCGCTCGATCAGCGTCTGCGAGATTGCGTGCAGCTCGTCCGTGTGGTCGGTCAGGAGCTTCTTCGCCCGCTCGTGGGCCTCCTCGACGATGCGGCGGATCTCGTCGTCGATCTCGCGCGCGATCTCGTCGGAGTAGTCCGGCTCCGCGCCCATGTCGCGGCCGAGGAACGGCATGTCGTGGTTGCGCCCGAGCGTACGCGGGCCGAGCTTCTCGCTCATCCCGTAGCGCATGATCATCAGCTTGGCCGTCGCGGTCACCTTCTCGAGATCGTTGGCCGCACCGGTCGTGATCTCGTGGAACACGAGCTCCTCCGCCGCGCGCCCGCCGAGCGTCATCGCGAGGTTGTCCATCAGCGCCGACTTGGTCTGGAGGAAGCGGTCCTCGCGCGGCAGCGAGATCGTGTAGCCGAGCGCCTGCCCGCGGCTGATCACCGAGATCTTGTGCACCGGGTCGCAGTTCGGCAGGTAGTGCCCGACGAGCGCGTGACCCATCTCGTGGTAGGCGGTCACCTTGCGTTCGTGCTCGGAGAGCAGGCGCGTGCGCTTCTCCGGCCCGGCGATCACCCGCATCACCCCTTCCTCGAGCTCGACCATCTCGACGAGCTTCTTGCCGCGGCGCGCGGCGAGCAGGGCGGCCTCGTTGACGAGGTTGGCGAGGTCGGCGCCGGTGAACCCGGGCGTTCCGGCCGCGAGGGTGTCGAGGTCGATCTCCGGCGCGAGCGGCTTGCCCTTCGTGTGCACCTCGAGGATTCTCCGCCGCCCGTTTCGGTCAGGGCGATCGACAACGATCTGGCGGTCGAAGCGCCCCGGGCGCAGGAGGGCCGGGTCGAGGATGTCCGGGCGGTTCGTGGCGGCGATCAGGATGATGTTGTCCTTCAGCTCGAACCCGTCCATCTCGACGAGGAGCTGGTTCAGGGTCTGCTCGCGCTCGTCGTGGCCGCCCCCGAGCCCGGCGCCGCGGTGGCGGCCGACGGCGTCGATCTCGTCCATGAAGACGATGCACGGGGCGGCCTGCTTGGCCTGCTCGAACAGATCGCGCACGCGGCTCGCGCCGACGCCGACGAACATCTCGACGAAGTCGGAGCCCGAGATCGAGAAGAACGGGACGCCCGCCTCGCCGGCGACGGCGCGCGCGAGCAGCGTCTTGCCGGTGCCGGGCGGCCCGTACAGGAGGACACCCTTCGGAATCCGGGCGCCGAGCGCCTGGAACTTCTTCGGGTTCTCGAGGAACTCCTTGATCTCGTGCAGCTCCTCGACCGCCTCGTCCGCGCCGGCGACATCCTTGAACGTCACCTTCGGCGAGTCGGGGCTCATCCGCTTCGCGCGGCTCTTGCCGAAGCTCATCACCTTCGAGCCGCCACCCTGCATCTGGTTCATCAGGAAGATCCAGAACCCGAAGAAGAGGAGGAACGGGAGCACGTACGTCAGGATCGACCAGAGGCTCGAGCCGCCGATCCCCTTCGAGTCGAACTCGATCCCCTTCTCGTCGAGCAGGTTCTGGAACTCGATCTGCGCCTGGTCGCTCGCGTAGTTGACCTTGAGCATGCGCTCCGAGTCGCGGAAGGCGACCTCGATCTCGCGCCCCTTCGGCTTGAACATCACCGACGCGATCGACGCGGGGTCGGTGCGCACGATCCCGATCACCTCGCTGTACGTCGCCTCCTCGGCCTCGTCGTTCCTGGGCAGCAGTGTCTGCGACGCCAGGTAGACGAGCAGGACGATGACGACGAGCGGGAAGAGCGCGCTACGGAAGAATCGGCTCAAAGAGGATCACGGCCCCCATGCGTGTCCACGAAGGGTAGCAGGGCGCCCTCTTCCGACCACCCCGCCGAGCCGGCTTACGGCAGCTCCTCGGCCTGGGCGGCGAGCTCGTCGCGGAGGATTCCCACGTACGGCAGGTTGCGGTAGCGCTCCGCGAAGTCGAGGCCGTAGCCGATCACGAAGCGCTGCGGGATCTCGAAGCCGACGTAGCGGCATTCGACGTCGGTGGTGCGGCGGGCGGGCTTCGTCAGGAGCGCGCACACCTCGAGGGAAGCCGGCAGGCGAGCCCTCAGCATGCGGACGAGGTAGGCAAGCGTGAGCCCGGAGTCGACAATGTCCTCGACGATGAGGACGTTGCGACCCTCGACGGACAGGTCGAGGTCCTTGAGGATCCGCACGACGCCCGAGGAATCGGTCGCCGACCCGTAGCTCGAGATCGCCATGAAGTCGACCTCGCACGGGGTGTCGATCGATCGCATCAGGTCGGAGACGAAGAACACGGCGCCCTTGAGGACGCCGACGAGCAGGAGATCGCGGCCGCGGTAGTCGGCCGAGATCTCGGCTCCGAGCTCGGCGATCCGCCGCCCGAGCGTCTCCTCGTCGATCAGCACCTCCTCGACCGCGGTGCTCAGCTCGCCCTGTCTCGTCATTCCCCACCCCTCGTCGCGACCACGGCGTCCTCGTAGCCCGGGACGGTAGCGACCCCCGGAACGACGACGACGGCGTCGCCCCGGACCACGAGCGGCCACGCTTCCCGCTCCGACCGGGGAATCTTCGCACCGACGAACAGATCCTGCACTTTCGTGAGCGCCGGCTCGGCGAGGCGGTCGCCGGCCCGCCAGCCGCGGACGACGAGCCCCGGCGCGCGCGGCTCGATCGTCCATTCGCCCCAGCGCACGGGGCCGGCCAGCCGTACTGGCGCCCGCTCGAGCCACACGCGCTCGTACTCGCGCACGGCGACGAGCCCACGCCCGAGGTCGACCCGCCTCGAGCCGGCAGGTGCCGCCAGCAGCTCGGCGAACGCCCGCTGGACGGGCCGCGGGATGTCCGCAGGACGGTCGAGCGCCGCGAGCACGTTGCGCTCGGCGGCCGGGTGCAGCTCCCGCAGATGCGGCAGGATCCGCTCGCGGATCAGGCCGCGCTTCGTGTCCGGGTTCGTCGAGTCGACCCGGTAGGGCAGGTCTTCGTCGCGGCAGTAGGCGGCGACCTCGTCGCGCCACACGCGGAGCAGGGGCCGGACGACCCCGTCGTCGCGACGCACACGGATCCCGGTCGTCGTTCCGCTCGAGACGAGGCGGTAGAGGATCGTCTCGACCTGATCGCTCGCGGTGTGGCCCGTGGCGCGCGGCCGGTGCGCGGCAACCGCGTAGCGCAGCTCGCGCAGGCCAGCCTCCGAGAGCCCCTCTCCGGGCGCATCGACGATCTCGGCGCCGAATGCCTCGGCGCAGAAGCGAGCGTCCTCGGCGGACTCGCGGCCACGCAGGCCGTGGTTGACGTGCAGCGCCTCCACGCGGTAGCCGAGCGCGCGGAGCACGTGCCAGAGGCAGGTCGAGTCGGGCCCGCCCGAGACGAGGCAGACGACCTCGCCGCCCGGAGCGATCAGGTCGTGCTCGCGGACGTGCTCCTCGACCCGGGCGCGCAGCGCGGCGGGGCTCATCACACGATCGTAGCGCCTCGCTCGAGTTGCCCCCGGTGACCAGTCCGGGTATACCCCGCCACGATGACAGGGCTCACGGAGCAGGAGGCCCGCCGTAGGCTGACCGAGCGGGGGCCGCGGCGGCCACCGTCGACGAGCCGCTCCTACGCGAGCATCGTCCGCGCAAACCTCTTCAACCTGCCGAACGCGGTGCTCGTGTTCTTCGGGGTGGCGACGGTGGCGCTCGGCGAGCTGGCCGACGCGCTCTTCCTCGGCGTCGTCGTCGCGAACACGGTGATCGGCTCGGCCCAGGAGATCCGCGCGAAACGCGCGCTCGACCGGCTGGCGGCGCTCATCCGGCCGCACGCCCTCGTGATCCGCGACGGCAGCCCGCGCGCCCTGCACGCGGACGAGGTCGTCGTGGGGGATCTCGTCGCGCTCCAGCCCGGCGACCAACTCGTCGCGGACGGGACGGTGCTCGAGAGCGACGGGCTGCGGCTGGACGAGTCGATCCTGACCGGCGAGTCGAAGCCCGCCGGGCGCGCGCCCGGCGAGGCCGGCCTCTAGGGCGCCGTCGTCGCCGAGGGGGGCGGGCGCGACCAGGTGACGGCCGTCGGTGCCGCGCGCTACGCGGAGCGTCTCGCAGGGGAGGCGCGCGCCTTCCGCCACCCGCCCTCGCCGTTCCAGGTCGGCCTCGGCCGCCTCGTGGTCGCGCTCGTCCTGCTCGGCATCCCGCTCGGCATCGCGCTCTCGCTCACGCTCTGGCTGCGCGCGACCCCGTTCGACGACGCGCTGCCCACCGTCGTCGCGGCCGCCATCAACCTCGTGCCCGAGGGCCTGATCCTGCTCTCGAGCATCGCCTACGTGGCGGGGGCGGTCAGGCTCTCGCGCCACGGGGCGCTCGTCCAGCAGGTCAGCGCGATCGAGTCGCTCGCCGCCGCCGACATCGTCCTGACCGACAAGACCGGCACGCTGACCGAGTCGCGCCTGCGCCTCGCCGGGCTCCACCCGGCGCCCGGAGTCGACGAGAGCGAGCTCAGCCGCGCGCTCGGGCGCTACGCCGCCTCCTCCCCGATCGAGAACGCGACCCGGGACGCGCTCGCGCGGGCGCTCCCGCAGCCGGCCGAGGAGCCGCTCGAGACGGTGCCGTTCTCATCGAAGCGCAAGTGGGGCGCGGTGCGCCTGCCGGACACGGCGATCGTCCTCGGGGCCCCGGAGCTGTTCCGGCTCGGGGAGCTGGCCACCGCCGCAGCCAGGGAGTCGCAGCTCGGGCGCCGCGTCGTCGCCATCGGTGTGGCCGGCGGGCCGCTCGGACCGGCCGGCGGCGAGCTCCCGGCCGGCACGAGGGCCCTCGGGCTCGCGACGATCGCCGAGGAGCTGCGGCCGGGCACCCGCGACACGATCGCCTTCCTCGGGCGCGAGCACGTGGAGCTGAAGGTCGTGTCTGGCGACGCCCCGGCCACTGTCGCGGCCATCGCCGCGGACGCGGGGATCCCGTCGAGCGGCCCTCCCGTCGACGGGGCAAGCCTGCCCGAGAACGGGGACGAGCTGCGGGCGCTGCTCAGGCAAACCGCGGTCGTGGGCCGGATCTCGCCGGAGGGCAAGCGGCGGATCGTGGAGGCGCTGCGCGACGACGGGAGGCACGTCGCGATGATCGGCGACGGGGTCAACGACGTCCCGGCGCTGAAGGCTTCCCGGGTCGCGATCGCGCAGGGCTCGGGAGCGCAGATGGCGAAGACCGTCGCCGACCTCGTCCTGGTCGAGGGCGACTTCGCGGCGGTGCCGCGCATGGTCAGGGAGGGGCGGCAGATCCTCCGTAACCTGCAGCGCGTCTCGAAGATCTACGCGACCAAGGCGCTGTTCGGCGCGTTCATCGTGCTCGGGCTCGGCCTTGCCCCGATCCCGTACCCGTTCCTGCCACGCCAGCTGTCGCTCGCGTCGTTCTTCGTCACCGGGGTGCCGCCGTTCTTCCTCGCGCTCGCCCCGAGCTCCGGGGAGTGGCGGATGACGTCGTACCTGCGTGACGTCGGGGAGTTCGCGGTACGTGCCGCCGCGGCGATCGCGCTGGGCGTGATCGCGAGCTACGTGCTCGCCCACGAGGCGCTCGAGCTCGGGGCCGGGCCGGCGCGCACCGTCTCGCTCTCGGTCTACGTCGCCTCGTCGCTGTGGATGATCTTCGCCCTCGAGGCGACCAGCCCCCGGCGCGCACGCTGGGTCGGCGGGCTCTGCGCCACGCTCCTCGTCGTCTACGCGCTCGTATTCGCGATCGGGCCGCTCCGCGACCTCTTCCGGCTGTCGACGCCCGACGGCGAGACGCTCGGGATGTTCGCCCTCGGCGTGGGCCTGGCGATCGCGGCGCTGACCGCGCTCGGGATCCGCCCGGCCCCCGGCGGCGATCAGGCGAAGATCAGCGAGCGGTAGCTGAGCGTCCGGCGCATGCCGACCGACGCGTACAGGGCGAGGGCGGGGACGTTCTCGGAGCGAGCGAACAGGCATACCGCCGGGGTGCGCGAGAGCAGGCGCCCGCAGAGGTCGGCGAGCGCCCGCTTCGCGTAGCCGCGGCCCCGCACCTCGGGGTCGACCCAGACCTGCTGGAGCTGAACGGCAAGCGGTGTCCACGCCGACGCCTCGGCCTTGAAGCGGATGCGACCCTCCTCGACCCAGAGCCAGCTGCGCCCGAGCTCGATCTGGCTGCACGTCCTCCAGCGAAACAGGTCGGGATCGCGAGCGCAGGCGTCGACGCCGACCTCCTCCAAGTAGGCGGCTGCGCAGGCGGGGACGAGCAGGTCGAGGTCGTCGCGAGTGGCCGCCCGCAAGCCGGTGCCCGCCGGCGGCGGCGGCGCCTCGAGCTCGAACACCGGCTGACCCGGCCGGTCTTCCAGCGGCGTCGGGAGCCTGCGCCGGATCGCCTCCCATAGCTCGCCCACGGCCCGCTCCTCGCCGACGATCATCCGCGGCCGGGGGCGCCCGACCGCCTTCGCAAGCGCCGCCACCCCCGGCCCCGAGGGCACGAGATTCGCTCCGGCGTGGCAGAGGGCGGTCAGCCGCCCGTGCTCCTCGACGGCGACGAAGCGCCCGAGGCCACGTCGGGCGATGTCCTCGAGGAAGACGCGCTCGATCGGCTCTGCCGCGCAGAAGTCGAGGATCGCCTCGAGCGGCGGGGAGTCGACGACCTTCGCCACCCCGGCATCCTAGGCGTGAGGCCCGTTCGTTATCGTCCCCCCGTGGCCATCCATCTGCGCGCCGAGCCGGGCGACTACGCGCCCGCCTGCCTGCTCCCCGGCGACCCGCTGCGTGCCCGCTGGGTCGCGGAGCGCTTCCTCGACGGCGCCCGCCAGGTCAACGGCGAGCGCGGGCTGCTCGGCTTCACGGGCTCGTTCGAGGGCAGGTCCGTGTCGGTGCAGGCGACCGGGATGGGCTGCCCGTCGGCGGCGATCGTCGTCGAGGAGCTCGCCGGGCTCGGCGTCGAGCGGCTCCTGCGGATCGGCACCTGCGGGGCGCTGTCGCCCGCCCTCGCCCTCGGCGACCTCGTCCTCGCCCTCGCCGCCGTGCCCGCCGACGGCACGTCGCGTCATTACACGGGAGGCGAGCCCCACGCGCCCACCGCGGACTGGGAGCTCCTGCACGGGGCCGTCCACTCCGCGAAGGCGCTCGGCCTGAAGCTCAGCGTCGGCCCGGTTGCCACGTCGGACACGTTCTACGACCCGGACCCCAACCGCCACCGCCGCTGGGCGGCCCGAGGCGTGCTCGCGGTCGAGATGGAGGCAGCGACGATCTTCACGGTCGCGGCCCTGCACGGCCTCCGCGCGGGCTGCCTGCTCGCCGTCTCGGATCTCGTCGACGGCACGCACATCGAGCGCATCTCCGACGAGGCACTCGAGGCGGCCGTGACGGCGATGGCGGAGCTGGCGCTGCACACGGCGACCTCGGCGAAGCGCTGAGGGCCCGTGACGGACGTCGCGTTCCTCGTCAACCCGGGCTCGGACAACGGCCGGACAGGCCGCGCCTGGCCCGAGCTCGCCCACCGCGCGGCCGCGGCCGGCCTCGCCGGCCAGGCCCTGATCTCGACCCGGCCGCGTGAGCTCCCCGGGCTGGTCGAACGCGCCGCCGCGGACGGAGCGCGCCTCGTCGTCGCCGTCGGCGGCGACGGCACGGTCAACGAGGTCGCGAGCGGCCTGCTCGCGCTCCGGGAGCGGGGCGTCGAGCCGCCCGAGCTCGCGGTGCTGCCGCGCGGAACCGGCACCGACTTCGTCCGCACGTTCCGGATCCCCACCGCGCTCGACCGGGCGATTGCGGCGATCCGGGACGGGCGGACGCGCACGATCGACGCGGGCCGAGTCGAGTACCGCTCCTGGGCGGGAGCAGACGACAGGGCGTGGTTCGTGAACGTCGCGAGCGCGGGCATGAGCGGCGCGGTCGCCAGGCGTGCGAACTCGACCACGAAGGCGCTCGGCGGCAAGGTCTCGTTCCTCGCCGCCACGCTGGCCGTGTTCGCACGCTGGCAGCCCAGCGAGGTCAGGGTTACGGTCGACGGGGAGAGCCGCTGCGGGCTCTGCTACGACGTGCTGGTCGCAAACTGCCGCTTCCTCGGCGGCGGCATGCAGATGACGCCGGAGGCGGAGCCCGACGACGGGCTGTTCGACGTGCTCGTGCTCGGGAACATCACCCGCACGGACCTCGCGCTGACGCTGCCGAAGGTCTACCGGGGCACGCACCTGCCTCATCCGAAGGCCGAGCTGCTCCGCGGCACCCGGGTCGAGGTGGACGCGGCAACGCCGTTGCCGCTCGAGCTCGACGGCGAGCAGCCGGGGACGACGCCGGCGCGCTTCGAGATCGTCCCCGGGGCCCTGCGCCTCCGGGTGCCGCCCGCGTAGCCGGTCGACGCCTCAGCCCGTGGGCTCCTCCGCGTCCTGCGCCCGCGCCTTCGCGGGGGGCCTGGCGACGAGCTTCTCGAGCTTCGCGAGCCGCTTCTCGACCCGCTCGAGCTCGGCGCGCGTCGCCTCGAGCTCCTCCAGGGACGCGACGTTGAGCTGGTGCAGGACGCTGCGCTGCACCTTGCCGGCCCGGCCGCGCGCCTCCGACAGCCGCTCGAGTGCCTCCGCGGCGTGAGCCTCGTCGCGCAGCCGCCGGATCGCCTCGTCACCCCTGACCGCCAGGCGCTCCAGCACGCCCTGGTCAACCGCCTCCTTCTTCGCCTCGGGCATTCCCGCCTCCTCAGCGCCGCGGTTCGGGCGGCACGCACGCCACCCCGGAACACGGTCAGCTTAGCGCCGTAGACTGGCCCCGTGAACGCCCTCGTCCTCCAGCACATCGCCTGCGAGCCGCCCGGCGAGTACGAGGACGTGCTGCGCGAGCGTGGCGCCACGCTCCACCGGGTCGAGCTCGACGAGGGGGAGCCGTTGCCCGACTGGCGGGAGTTCGACGCGATCGTGGCGATGGGCGGGCCGATGAGCGTGAACGACGAGGACGAGCACCCGTGGCTCGCCGGCGAGAAGCGGGCGATCGGCGAGGCGGTGCGCGCCGGCATGCCCTACTGGGGCGTCTGCCTGGGCGTGCAGCTGCTCGCCGCGAGCCTGGGGGCGCGCGTGCTCGCCGGGCCCGCGCCGGAGGTGGGCGTGATGCCCGTGGCGCTGACCGACGCGGCGCTCGCCGACCCCGTCTTTTCGGGCCTGCCCCCCGAGCTCGTGACCTTCCAGTGGCACGGCGACACGTTCGAGATCCCGGACGGCGCCGTGCTGCTCGCGTCCTCGCCCGCGTACCCGGCACAGGCGTTCCGCTGGGGTGCGCGGGCCTACGGCGTGCAGTTTCACCTGGAGTTGACGAGCGAGCTGGCGAACGAGTGGGCCGCGGTGCCGGCCTACGCGGAGGCACTCGACCACGTGCGCGGGCCCGGGTCGCTGCCCCACCTCGTGGACGAGCTGAACGCGGCGTCCGAGGGGATGCGCTCGCACGCCCGCGGCATGTTCGAGCGCTGGCTCGACCTCTAGCCCCCTACACGTGCTCGAGCACCCGCTCGAGCACGTCGCCCGCGGGCGCGCCCAGGGCGAGCGCGGCGGCCCGGTCGTAGCGCGTCGCACCGAGGTTGACGATCGCGAGCAGCCCGCCGGCGGCGAGCGTCTCGTCTGGCAGGCCGGCGACCGGGTAGACCTCGAGCGACGAGCCGACCACGAGCAGGAGCGGCGCCGCCCGCGCCAGCTCGTAGGCCCGGTCGATCGCGGCCTCCGGAAGCTGCTCCTCGAAGAAGACGACGTCCGGCTTCAGCACCGCGTCGCAGGCGTCGCAGCGCGGCGCCACCGTCGAGCGAGCGAGCCGCTCGAGCACGTCCTCGAGCGGGTAGGAGCGCCCGCAGCGCCGGCAGCCCGAGGTGCGGATCGAGCCGTGCACCTCGACGACGTCGCGGCTGCCCGCCCGCTCGTGCAGCAGGTCGATGTTCTGGGTGACGACGGCGCGCACGAGGCCGCGCCGCTCCAGCTCCGCGAGCGCCAGGTGGGCACGGTTCGGCTCCGCCGAAGCGAGCAGCTCGACCCGCAGGCGGTAGAAGCTCCAGACCCGCTCCGGGTCGCGGCGAAACGCCGACAGCGACGCGTACTCCATCGGGTCGACGGTCGCCCAGATCCCGGTCGGCGAGCGGAAGTCGGGGATGCCGCTCTCGGTCGAGATCCCCGCGCCCGTGAGCACGACCGCGCCGCCCGCGTCGCGGAGCATCCCGGCGAGCCGCTCTGCGCCCTCCATTCCGGGCATCGTACGATGGCGGCCGTGGACGGCTTCCTCTTCTCGACCGACCTCCGCGTGCGCTTCAACGAGACTGACGCGCAGGGGGTCGTGCACAACTCCGCGTATCTCGTCTGGCTCGAGATCGCCCGCATCGACTACCTCGACCGCTTCCCCGGCGGCTACCGGGGCATGGTCTCCGAGCACGGGATCGACGTGACCACCGTCGAGGCGCACGTGCGCTACCTCGCGGGTTGCCGCTTCGACGACCGCCTCCGGATCTGGGCACGGACGGCGGACGTGCGTGGGGCTCGCTTCCGCTTCGAGTACGCGCTCGAGCGCGTGAGCGACCCGCCCGGCCTCGTCGCCGACGGCTGGACGCAGCACGCGTGCGTCGCCGCGGACACGCTGCGGCCGACGCGCGTGCCGGCCTGGCTCGCGGAGACGCTGGGCTCGCTCGAGGGCTAGTAGCCAGTAGGCTCCGAGAACTCGCGCGGGGCAAGCGGGCAATACCCAACGTGCAGGCTCGTCCCAACCGAACCGACGTGCGATCCGACGCCGAGGTCATCGAGCGGTCGTTGCAGCACGCTTCGGCCTTCGCCGAGATCTTCGACCGGCACTTCCCCGCCGTCCACGCTTACGCGCAGCAGCGGGCGGGCATCGAGCTCGCCGACGAGGTCTCCGCCGAGACGTTTGCGCGGGCCTTCGACAAGCGGCGGCGCTACGACCTCGCCCGCCCGGACGCCCTGCCGTGGCTTCTCGGCATCGCGACGAGAATCCTCCACCGCCACTGGCGCTCGGAGCGGCGGCGCCTGCGCGCCTACGAACGCTCGGCTGCACCCGTCGGCGTGTGGGAACCCCCGACCTCGGCCGGCCTGCTCGCCGTCGCCGCCGGACTCCCGCGGCGTGATCGTGACGCGCTGCTTCTCCTCGCATGGGCCGAGCTGTCCTACGAGGAGATCGCGGTCGCCCTCGACGTCCCCGTCGGCACGGTTCGCTCACGAATCGCGCGTGCCCGTCGCGTCCTCCATGCGGCGCTGGCCGCGGGCGAACTCACGCCTTCCGTCAAACCCGTCAAGGAGCCCTCCCGTGCCTGAGCTCGACATCCTCCGTGCCGCCGCACCGAAGGTGGCACCGCCTTCGTCAGCCTCTCGCGCTCATGCTCGATCTGCGCTCGCGCGCCGGATCGAGCGTTCCGAGCGCCGCCCCGCACTTGCCCCTCGCCGCGTCGCCGCGCTCGCCGGGCTCGCTGCAACGGCCGCCGCCGCGGTTGTGGTGTTCCTCTCCGTCGGGATCGGAGGGCCAGATGGCGCCTCCGCCGCGAGCGTGCTACGCGCGGCTGCCGCGACGGCGCTGGCCCAGCAACCGCTCGTCCTCAGTCCGAGCCAGTTCGTGTACACCCGCTCCACCACCGCGTACCTCGCCACGGCCATTGACGGGTCGGATGGCTCGTATTCTGTCCTGCTTCCCAGCGAGCGAGAGACGTGGCTCGCCCGTGATCGCCCAGGCTGGCTCTACGAGCACAGCGGCCGGCCGCGCTTCCTCAGCGATCAAGATCGCGCGGGCTGGGTCGCGGCCGGGCAGCCACGCCTCCCGGGTGGGAACGTCACGAGCATCGAGCTCTCGAATTCGGACGGCTCGACGCGACCGATGTTCTCTCTCGACCTCCCTGCCGACCCCGGCGCGCTGTGGGAGCGCCTCGAGGCGCAGGCCCGCGGCAAGGGCAGCGGGCTCTACGCACAGATGTTCCAGCTCGTGGGCGACGCGCTCCGGGAGACCTTCACGACGCCCGAGCAGCGCGCTGCGCTCTACGAGGTCGCCGCGCAGATCCCGGGCGTGGAGCTCGTCGGGTCGGTGACGGACCCTGCGGGACGACCCGGACTCGCGGTTGCTCGGGACGACGCGGTGCAGCGAGTCCGCTACGAGCTCGTGTTCGACCCGCAGACGGCCGTGCTGCTCGCAGAGGTGCAGACCGTCCTCCCCGGCAATCCGTTCCACTACCCGGACGGGACGGTGATCGGCGACGCCGTGTACCTCGAGAGCGCAGTCGTCGACACGGTCCGGATGCGACCTGACGGCTCGACGGTGAGCGGCGCGTGCTCGCACGGCGCCGTCCAAGAAGACGAGCCGGGCTGCCCCGGCTGACAGTGCGCTGCCCGTACAGGCCTTACTGTCGCCGCGCGGCGCCAGGGAGGGCTAGGCCGGCGGAGCGGGCGGCTCGCCGGTCGTGGCCGGGGGCGGCTCCGTCTCTGCCGGCGGCTCGGTCTCCGGGGGCGGCTGCGTCTCGGCGGGCTGGGTCGCGCCGCCGCCCTGCGAGCCGCCGCCCTGCGAGTCGTCGTCCTTCGGCGGCTTCGGCTCCTTCGGCTCGGACTTCGTCCCGACGTGGACGAGCTTCGGCTCCGCCCGGTAGCTCGAGTACCAGACGGTGTCGTAGAGGACGCTGCCGTCTGCCGCGTAGACGATGCGGCGCACCGAGACGGAGCGGGCGGGCTCGCCCGGATCCTCGACCCACTTCTCGCCGACCAGGCGGTCGGGCTCCTCGACCTTCTTGACCGGCGGCTTACCGGTCACCTCGAGCGGGGAGGTCTCGACGACGACCTCCCGGTCGACCGGCGTCCCGTACAGGTTGATCGTGAGCGACGAGGAGTCGACGAAGGCGCGCAACCAGAGCCAGTGGCCGGTGTCGTTCTTGAACACGAGATCGGTGTCGGGGAAGTTGACGGTCGCATCCCGCCCGAGCGGGTAGTGGCTGATGTAGAGGGCGTGGTTCGTCCGCGCCTCGATCGAGAGACCCGCCTCGAACGCCGCGTTGAAGACCGTCGTGGAGACCTGGCAGACGCCGCCGCCGAGCCCGGTCTGGAGCTCGCCGTTGATGATCACGGGCGCCTCCAGGAACCCCTTGTCGGCGTTGCGCTCACCGGTCGTCTCGTTGAACGAGAACAGCGCGCCGGGCGGGATCAGGTGGTCGTCGATCAGCTTCGAGACGAGCTGGACGTTGTGGATCCGGTTCGGATCTCCCCCGTACGTCGTCGTGTACGAGCCGACGACGCCGACGATTCCCATCGCCTTCGCCTCCTCGGTCGTCCGCTTCGGCTGGGCGGTCTCGACCGCGAGCGGCGCGGTGCGATCCCCTGGCGGCGCGACGAGCGCGGCGGCGAGCAGCGCTGTCCTGGTGGCGTCGATGTCGAGCGTGCGCCCCTCGCGGGCCGCCACGACCCTGGGCCGACCGCCTCCCGTGAGCGTGAAGCCGGCGTCGAGAGGAGGCCGGTCGATCGCCTTCGCGAGGCCGGAGAGGTAGCGCTCCGCCGCCTCGCCGCCGATCGCGAGCTCCTTGGAGCCGCCGCTCGGCAGGAGCAGCAGTTTCGACAGCTTGGCGGGACCGATCGAGAGCCGGGTCTTGCCGTGGGCGAGCGCGACCGGCGCCGACAGCACCGTCCGTACCTGCGCCGCCACGGGCTGGAGGGCGGCCGCGGTGACCTCGGGCTCCGCGACCGCGACCGGAAGCGCAACGGAGCCGGTGCGCTCGAGAGCGGCCAGCGCGGCCACGATCACGGCGGCGGCCCGGTCGCGGTCGAGCCGGCGCCCGGTTTGGGCGGGGCTCACCACGGGCTCGAGCCCGTCGAGCGTGATCGCCGCCTCGGCCGCCTTCAGGTCGATCGCCTTCGCCAGCCGGCGCACCCGCTGCTCGACCGTCGCCGCGTCGGCCACCCCGGACGGCTCGACGTTCGCCCCACCGACACGCAGGCCGAGCCGCTTGAAGCCCCGGAACAGGATGAAGCCGTCGCCCCGCTCGAGCGCCTGCTCGACGGCAGCGTCCCAATCCGCGGCCACGCCGAGCTGGGCGGCCGTCAGGAGGAAGCGCTGCTCGCCACCCGTGAACACGACGGGCTGTGCCGCGAGAGCGGCGGCCCTGCGCTCGAGCGTGCGCGTCGCCTCCTCGGCGGTCATGCCGCCGACGTCGACGCCCGCGACCGACACGCCGGCCGCGATCCGGTCGGACGACCCCGCGAAGCCGACACCGGTGCCGAGCGCGGCAACGACCGCGGCGGCGGCAACTCCGATCAGCGCGCGCCGGCGCAGGCGCGCGCGCCGTAGCCGCTGGTGCCGGCGCTCCTCGTAGAAGGCCCCGTCACGGCGGGCCGGCGTGACCCCGACGTCTGCCCGCATCCTGATCTGAGTCTAGCAATGGCGTCGCGGCCCGCTTTCCCGAGCGCCGCGTACACTTCGGACGCCGTGGCCTCCTCCCTCGCCGGGCGCTTCGGATGCCGGTTCCTTCGCGGCCGGCTCGCGCTCGTGGCGCTGCTGGCGCTCGCTCTCGCGAGCCCCGCAGCCGCGTCGGCGGCGCTGCCCGACCCGGGCCGGCTCGTCGCCGGGCAGAGCCTCGGCGGCGTGCGGCTGGGCATGACGAAGGCCGAGGTCCGGAAGGCGTGGGGCAAGGTGTTCGGCCGCTGCCGCAGCTGTCAGCGCGAGACGTGGTACTTCACGTACCGGCCGTTCGAGCCTCAGGGCGCGGGTGTCGTCTTCTCCGGCCGCGTTGTCGCACAGGCGTTCACGCTGTGGCAGCCGGAGGGGTGGCGCGACGACGCGGGGCTGTCGCTCGGGGTGGCGGAGAGCGAGCTGACGCGCCTGCGCGGCTCCCTGCCGCGGCGCGAGTGCTCCGGCTACACGGCGCTCGTCCTGCGCGGGCAGCGGGCGGACAGCGTCTTCTACCTCGACGGCGGGAAGCTGTGGGGTTTCGGGCTCACACGGCCGGGCTCGTCTCCGTGCGCGTAGCGCTCTTCGCCTCCGCCTCGATGAGCAGCAACACGATCGGGACGACGAGGAGCACGGGGATCCCGACGGCGGGCCACATCGCCGCGTAGCCGTCGGTGGAGCGCAGGAGCGGGTGGAAGATGTCGATCACCGCTCCGACGGCGAGCGGGCCGAGCAGGAGGCCGATGCCCTTGGTCATGATCGCGAGACCCGAGATGGCCCCCCGCTCCCGCGCCGGCATCAGCTTGAACAGGAGCCCCCAGGAGAGGGTCATCACCATGCCCCCGGCGATCGCGACGGGCGCGATCAGCGGGTAGTACCACCAGTGCCACTGCCGTGCGAGCACCGACAGGGTGAGGCCGAGCCCGTACACGATCGACGCGCCGAGGATCACGCGGGCGATCCCGAACTTGTCCCCGAGGCGTCCGGAGGCGAACGCGGCGAGGACGTAGCCGATCGCGACGACGGAGAGCACCGCGGACGACACGTACAGAGGCTGGCCGAGACCGTCGATGATGTAGAGCACGACGAACGTCCGCATGCCCGCGAACGTGGCCTCCCAGGCCGTGTTGCAGATGAGGAACAGTCGTACCTCGCGCTCCTGGCGCACGATTCGCCACGGCGACGCGAGGTGCGAGCGGAAGCTCCGGTGGTCGCGGCCGCCCGGGGTGTCCTCCCGGGTGAGCGCAATCACGAGCGAGCAGGCGACAGCTGTCACACCCGCCGCGAGGACGAACGGGAACGGCTCCCAGACGCCCAGCAGGACGCCGCCCCCGACGAGCGCGGCGCCGAGAGCGACGCCCCGCATCACGTGCTGCGCCCCCTGCGCCCGCCCGAACACCGGCGCGGGCAGGAGGTCGGGGTAGAGGCCACGATAGGGCGGCTCGTAGATGTAGTAGGCGAAGAAGAACGCGAACAGGGCGAACGCGGTCGCGGCCAGGTTCGGCATGAACGCGACCATCGCGAGCGCGAGCGTCATCGGTGCGATCGCGAACGCGAGGTACGGCCGGCGACGGCCGAACGGCGTCCGGGTCGCGTCGGACAGGGGCCCGACGACCAGCGGCAGGAAGATCGCGAACACGCCCTCCGCCGCCAGGACCATCCCGATCAGGGTGGCCGAGGATGTGAACTGCCCGAGAACCGGCGGCAGGTACGCGGCGACCGTCGTGATCGACCACGCGAGCCCGAGCGCGCCGACTCCGAGCACCCAGATGCGGCGTGTGACCTCGGCAGCGCCGGCGGTCTCGCCGGAGACGCCCGCGGCGGCAACGGCACGATTGACAATCCCCCTCACGGGCACCGGGCGAGTGTAGCCCCCGGTCCGGCCGGGGGTTCGCTCAGACGCCCAGCCCGAGCGCGGCGGGGAGAGCGTAGAGGTCGCGCAGCGTGCACGGTCCGTCCGGATGGCGGCCCTCCCGGTCGAGCAGGAAGGCACGCATCCCGATCGAGTGGGCTCCCGCGACGTCGTCGGCGAGGGAGTCCCCCACCATCACGGCCTCCTGCGGCTCCACGCCGAGCAGGAGCAGCGCCGCCCGGAAGATGCTCGGGTCGGGCTTGACCTTGCCGTGCGTACCCGAGCTGACGACCGCGTCGACGTCGAGCGAGAACGTGTCGACGAAGCGGTCGAGGTCGCGGCTCGTGTTCGAGACGAGGCCGATCGCGAGCCCCTGCCGGCGCAGCTCGCGCAGCACCGGAGGCGCGTCTTCGTACAGCTCGAAGTTGGTCGACTGCTCCCAGGCGCGGACGATCTCGATCGCCAGCGCGCTGACGGTGTCGCCCCGGCCGCCCATCCCCCGGATGATGTCCTCGGTGAAGCGGATCCAGATTGCCTCGTCGTGCTCGAGCTCGGAGTGGTGCGCGAGGTCGTCGATCGCCGCGGTCCGCGCCGGCTCGTACAGGTCGGGGTCGAGGGCGAGCCCGTGCCGCCCGCCCGCCCGCTGGTAGCCGTCGGGGCCGAGCAGGGGTCCAGGTTTCGCGAGCGTGAAGTCGACGTCGAAGAGAACGGCACGCAGGCCGCTCACGCCGTGCGCTGGCCGACCGTCGACCAGCGGTAGGCGGAGGGGCGGCGGTTCGCGAGCGACGGAACCTCCTCCCGGACTCGCCGCAGGCGCTCGCGGTCGAGCTCCGCCGTGATCACCGTGTCCTCGTCCGGCGCAACCGCGAGCACGACCCCCCACGGGTCGACGATCATCGAGCGTCCGTAGCTCGCCCTCCCGGGCTCGTGCGTCCCCCACTGGTTCGCGGCGGCCACGTAGAGCTGGTTCTCGACCGCGCGAGCGCGCACGAGCAGCTCCCAGTGGTCCTTGCCGGTGAAGAGCGTGAACGCGGCGGGGGCGGTGATCAGCTCCGCTCCGTCCAGGGCGAGGATCCGGTACAGCTCCGGGAAGCGCAGGTCGTAGCAGATCGTCAGCCCGACGTGCCAGCCCTCGACCTCGCAGGCGACGATCTCGTCACCGGGCTCCTGGGTCTCCGACTCGCGGTAGACCAGGCCGGCGACGTCGACGTCGAACATGTGGATCTTCCGGTAGACCGCGGCCAGCTGACCGTCGGGGTCGTAGACGGCGCAGGTGTTCGAGAGCCGTTCGCGGCCGTCGCGCTGCTCGGTCACGGAACCGCCGATCACCGTGACGCCGTGTCGCTTCGCCCACTCGCTCATCGCCGCGAAGCTCTCGCCCCCCTCGAGGGGCTCGGCGGCGGCGCGGATCACGTCGGGCGGGCCCCAGGCGTTCCAGACCTCCGGCAGCACCACGAGGTCCGCGCCCGTGGAGGCGGCGCGGGCGACGAGGCGCTCCGCGAGCGCGAGGTTGTCGGCCTTGACACCCCGGGCGTTGAGCTGTACGCACGCGACGCGGAGAAGGTCGGCCATCCCGTGAGGATAGCGACCTGCACGCGGGTAGGGTGGGCGGCGGGACGGCACGCGCCGGTCCCGTCTCCCGTGCCCAGTCGGGGTGCCCGGATTCGAACCGGGGACCTCGCCGACCCGAACGGCGCGCGCTACCAGGCTGCGCTACACCCCGAACGGGAGAAGGGTACCGGAACGCGGTATCGTCGGGGTGTGGCATCTCGCGAGGAGCTGATCGAGTTCGCCAGCGGGTACCTGGATCTCGAGGCCTACCCTGACCACGGGCCGATGGGTCTCCAGGTCGTCGGCGCGGATCGGGTGTCGAAGATCGCCTGCGGCGTCTCCGCGTCGCTCGAGCTGTTCACCCGTGCGGCGGCGTGCGGAGCGCAGCTCCTCGTCGTGCATCACGGCCTGTTCTGGGATCGCGACCCGCGTGTCGTCGACCGCACGCTGAGAGCCCGGCTCGAGGCCCTGTTCGCCGCCGACATCTCGCTCGCCGCCTTTCACCTCGCCCTCGACGCGCACCCCGGGATCGGCAACAACGCACTCCTCGCCCGCGAGCTAGGGGTCGCGCCCGAGCGGAGGTTCGCGGGCGTCGGGTTCGGCGGGCCGCTCGAGTCTCCGTGCACGATCGAGGAGCTCGCGGCACGCGTCGAGGAACGCCTCGGCCGGCCGCCGCTCGTCTTCCCTTCGGGGCCCGAGACGGTTCGGCGGGTCGCGATCTGCTCTGGTGCCGCCGCCCGCTATCTGGCCGACGCCGCCGGGGAGGGCTACGACTGCTACGTGACGGGGGAGCCTGCGGAGCCGGCGCTGATGGCAGCGCGGGAGACGGGGATCCACTTCGTCGCCGCCGGTCACTACGCGACCGAGACGCTCGGAGTGCGGGCGCTCGCGCGGCTCCTGGCGGAGCGGTTCGACCTCGAATGGGAGTTCGTGGAGCTGCCGAACCCCGTGTGACCGAACCGCAGCGTTGCCCCCGGCGCGACGAGGCTTTATCCTTATGTCATGACTCGCAGGACGGAGCGGCCCGCCCGATGAGCGCGGCCGCCGTACGGATTCGGGGGAATCGGCCCGCCGGTTGCAGTGACGGCGGGCTTCGTCGTCTCAGGGGACCGAAAGGAGCACGCGATGGCCAATCACCTCACGCCCGAGGAGCTCTCGAAGGAGCTCGGCATCGACCGGCAGGAGGTGATCCGGCTCTGCATCGAGGAGTCGATCCCGATCTATCACGGCAAGATCGACAAGACGCTGTTCCAGGCGCACCTCGCGGCAACCCGCGCCGGCGAGGCCGCGGCCTGAGCCGCCGGGCAGCCTAGCGGGGCGCCCGCGACGAGCGACGCGGGCGGGCGGGCTCTCCGGCAGGCTTCGCCGCCGCCAGCGACTGGCGCAGTGCCTCCATCAGGTCGAGAAGCGGAGCTTCCGGCTCGGGCTCGGGCCAGGTGATCTCCTGCCCCGCCGCCTTCGCCTCGAGCATGGCCCGCAACTGCGCCCGGTGCTCGTTCCGGTAGTCCGCCGGGTCGAAGACGCCGGTGAGGCTCGCAACGAGCTGGTGGGCCATCTCGAGCTCCGCGCCGGTCACCTCGACCTCGGCGACGGCTTCGGCGATCTCGGCACGCGAGCGGACGTCCTCCGCGTAGTAGAGGGTCTCGAGCACGAGCGCGTCGTCGAGGGCCCGCACCAGGCACAGGTTCTCCTTGCCCCACAGCACGAACGTGCCGACGGCCGCCATCCCCTCCTCGCGGAGCGCCCGGGTGAGCAGCACGTAGGGGCGACGCGCGACCGGGTCGGCGGCGGGGGCGAGGTAGTAGGCACGATCGAAGTAGAGCGGGTCGACGTCGGCGAGCGGGACGAAGCGCAGGAGCCGGATCGAGCGCGCCCGGGCAAGCTCGATCGCCTCGAGGTCGGACTCCTCGATCGGGACGAACGTTCCCTTCGCGACCTCCCAGCCCTTGACGAGCTCGTCTGCCTCGACGTCGCGCTCGTGCAGCGGGCAGTAGCGCTTCTGCCTGATCGGCGTGCCGCACTCGCGGTGGAGCGTGCGGAAGCTGACGTCCTGGCGCTGCTGGGCCACGGCGAGGCCGACCGGGATAGTCACGAGGCCGAAGCTGAGCGATCCGTTCCAGATAGTGCGCATCTCGGTGAGCCGGGTCCGGCCGGCCCCGTTCAGGGTACCGACCCGGACAGGTTCCGCGGCGGCTCCCGCTTCCCTCCGTGTCGCCGCCGCGATAGCGTCTCGCCGTGGGGACGATCGCGGGGCTCTGGCGCGAGGCGGTGGCGGCGGGACGGCCCGAGCCCGCGTACCTGGTGTCGGGCGAGGGCGGCTGGGAACCGGTTTCGTGGGCTGACGCGGGGCGCGCTATCGAGGAGGTGGCAGCCGGATTGCTCGCGCTCGGCATCGAGGCCGGCGACCGCGTCGCCCTGCTCTCGCGCACGCGTCTCGAATGGATGCTCTCGGACTTCGCGCTCGCGTCGATCGGCGCGGTCAGCGTCCCGATCTACCCGACCAGCTCGGCGCTCGAATGCGCCTACGTGCTCGGGAACGCGGGCGCGACCGCCGTGATCTGCGAGAACCCCGAGCAGTACGCGAAGATCGCCCCGCTGCGCGCCGAGCTCGAGGCGCTCGAGCGCGTCGTCGTGTTCGACGGAGCCCCCGGGAGCGCCGTCACGCTCGCCGATCTGCGCGAGCGTGGGCGCGCGACGCTCGACCGGCACGCGGGAGCGGTGCTCGAGGCGTCGGCCGGGGTCGCGGACGACGATCTGCTGACGATCATCTACACGTCGGGCACGACCGGCCCGCCGAAGGGCTGCGTCCTCACGCACCGCCACTACCGAACGATGGCCGACGTGGTGGCGGCGGTCCCCGGGCTGTTCGAGGGCGGCGACCGGGTGCTGCTCTACCTGCCGCTCGCGCACAACTTCGCGCGACTCGTCGGCTACCTCGGCGCCGGCGCGGGGTTCGCGCTCGCGTTCTGCCCCGAGGTGGGCGACGTGCCGAAAGCGCTGCTCGGCGTCCGCCCCACCATCCTGCCGACCGTGCCGCGCCTGCTCGAGAAGGCACACGCCGCGATCCTGTCGTCCGTCGACGCTTCGGCGGGAGCGAAGGGGCGGCTCGCTCGCTGGGCGCTCGACACGGGGCGGCAGGCGAGCCGGGCCCGCCAGCGAGGCAAGCGGCTACCGCCGGCGCTGGCAGCGAGGCTCGCGCTCGCGGACCGCCTCGTGCTGCGAAAGATCCGCGCCCGCTTCGGCGGTGAGCTGCGACTCGCGGTCTCCGGAGGAGCGCCGCTCGCCGCGGAGGTGGCCGAGCTCTTCCACGCGGTCGGGATCCTCGTGCTCGAGGGGTACGGCCTGACCGAGTGCACCACTGCCTCCCACATGAACCTCCCGGGGCGTTACCGCTTCGGCAGGGTCGGCCTCCCGCTCGACGGGATCGAGACCCGGCTCGCCGGCGACGGCGAGGTACTGCTCCGGGGCGAGACGGTGTTCGCCGGCTACTGGCAGGACGAGCGGGCGACCCGGGAGGTCCTGACCGCGGACGGCTGGCTCCTGACCGGCGACGTCGGCTCGATCGACGAGGACGGGTTCCTGACGATCGTCGATCGCAAGAAGGACATCATCATCACCGCCGGCGGCAAGAACGTCTCGCCGCAGAACATCGAGAACGCGCTGAAGGCCGCGCCGCTCGTGTCGCAGGCGCTCGTGATCGGCGATCGCCGTCCCTACCTGGCGGCGCTGCTCACAGTTGACCCGGACGAAGCCGCGAAGGTCGGCAACGAAGCGCGGGTCCTCGTCGAGCAGGCTGTCGCGGACGTCAACCGCCACCTCGGCAGGGTCGAGCAGGTCAAGCGCTTCGCGATCCTCGACCGCGACTTCCTGCGCGAGCAGGGGGAGCTGACGCCGACCTTGAAGCTGCGCCGTCGCGTCTGCGAGGAGCATTTCCGCGACGAGATCGAGGCTCTCTACGCGGCGGAGGACGCGGTCTAGGTCAGCGGGCTCTGCTACCGTCGGAGGCCGGTGCGGATGCCCGGGAAGACCGGTCTGCGCCTGGCGGCGCTCCTCCTCCTCGCCGGGTTGGCGCCCGCGATGGACGCGGGCACCGCCGGGGCGGCGCTCCCGGCGGAGGCGTCGCTCTCGACGAGGCTCGCGCGCGCGCTCGACCGCCAGCACCTGCCGGCGTCGGGCACCTCGGCCCTCGCGATCGACCTCGACGACGGTACCGTCGCGTTCCAGCGCAACGCGACGGCGCCGCTCCGACCGGCCTCGAACGAGAAGCTCACGCTCGCTCTGGCGGCGCTGGACGAGCTCGGGCCCGACTTCCGGATCGCAACGGTCGTGCTCGGCGACGGGGCGCGCGACGGGAGCACCTGGCGCGGCGACCTCGTGCTCAAGGGCTTCGGCGATCCGAGCCTGCACGCCGACGACCTGGCCGCGCTCGCCGTGCAGGTTCGAGCGCTCGGGATCCGCCGGGTCACGGGTCGGGTGCTCGGCGACGAGTCGTTCTTCGACGAGCGGCGGACCGCCCCGGGCTGGAAGGCCTCCTACTACAAGTACGAGTGCCCCCCGCTGTCGGCGCTCGTGGTCGACCGGGCCTGGCTCGACGGCCGCACGGCAGACGAGCCGGCGCACGCCGCCGCGATCGCCTTCCGCCGGACGCTTGCCCGGCAGGGGGTGAAGGTGGCCGGCAAGGCCGCGGAGGGTGTCGCTGCCGCGGGCGCGGCCGAGCTGGCGCGGGTCCTCTCGCCCCGGCTGTCGCGGCTCGTCGACTGGATGAACACGGAGAGCGACAACCTCGTCGCGGAGCTCCTGCTCAAGCAGCTCGGCGCGCACGAGCTCGGCCAGGGCACGACCGCCGCCGGCGCGCGGATCGTCCGCCGTGAGCTCGCCGAGCGGGGCGTGCCGCTCGCGGGCGTGCGGATCGTCGACGGCTCCGGCCTCTCGCTGCGGGACCGCCTGACCGCACGGGCGCTCGGCGCGCTCCTCGTCTCCGCGCGGGACGACCCGCGGATCGGGAAGCCGTTCCTGGCGTCGCTCGCCGTCGCCGGCGTCAACGGCACGCTCGAGGACCGCATGGAATCCGGCCCGGCCAAGGGAACGGTCAGGGCGAAGACCGGCACGACCAGCGGTGCCTCGGCCCTGTCCGGCTACGCCGGCTCGGACTGGGCCTTCGTCGTGCTCGTGAATGGCAACCCGGTCCCAGTCGACGCCGCCCGGCGCGCCCAGGATCGCTTCGCCCAGATCCTGGCCGGCGCCGGCTAGCTGCCCCGGCCGACGAGGCGCTCGAACGCGGCCTCGTCGAGGAACTCGACGCCCAGCTCGGCCGCCTTCGCCACCTTCCACCCCCGGCACACGCCCGCCATCACGCCCGCCCTGGGCCTGCAGATGGTGAAGCCCTCCCCGCCCCCGAGCGCCTCGAGCGCCGACTTCGCCTGCTCGCGCGACCGGCGCTCGAGCGTCCCCGTGATCACGTAGGTCGACCCACTCAGAGGGCCCCCGGACGGGCGCTCCCCTTCGCCGGCCTCGAAGCGCATCCCGAGCTCCTCGAGCTCGGAGACGAGGCGGCGGTTCTCCCCGTCGGCGAGCCAGTCGACGATCGCCTCCGCCCGGTCGGGCCCGACGCCCTCGACCTCCTGCACCTCCTCCTGGGAGGCGGCCAGGAGCCGGTCGATCGAGCCGAAGTGGCGGGCGAGCGCGCGGGCCGTGACCCAGCCGACGAGCGGGATGTTGAGGCCGAACAGGACGCGTGAGAACGGCTGTCCCTTCGAGCGCTCGATCGCCTCGATCGCCTTCGCGGCCGAGACCTCGCCGTAGCCGTCGAGCGCGGCGAGCTGCTCCGGTCGCAGGCGGTAGAGATCGGGCATCGAGCGCAGCAGCCCCTCGTCCCAGAGCCGGCGGACGAACTGCTCGCCGACGCCCTCGATGTCGAGCGCCGCGCCGACCCAGTGGATCAGCGTCTCGAGGCCCCGCGACGGGCAGGCCCGGTTCGGGCAGCGGTGCATCACCTCGCCCTCCGGCTTGACGATCCCCTCGTCGCAGAGCGGGCAGCGCTCGGGCATCCGGAACGGGGCCGTGCCCTCCGGATGCGGCAGCACCGGGCCGACGACCTGGGGGATCACGTCGCCGGCACGCTGGACGATCACCGTGTCGCCCTCGCGGATGTCCTTCCGGTTCAGGTCCTCCTCGTTGTGGAGCGTCGCCTGCGAGACGGTCACGCCCCCGACCGAGACCGGCTCGAGCTGCGCCCAGGGATTCAGCGCGCCCGTCCGGCCGACCCGCACGTGGATCTTGACCAGCCTCGTCTGCGCCCGGTCGGGCGCCCACTTGTACGCCCGCGCCCAGCGCGGCCGCTCGTGCAGCGCGCCCAGGCGCTCCTGCTGGTCGAACGCGTCGACCTTGACGACGACCCCGTCGATCTCGTAGTCGAGCCCCGGCCGGCGGCGCTCCCACCCGGCCACGGCGGCCGCGACCTCCCCGATCGAGTCGTGGCGCGCCGCCTCCGGGTTCGTGCGAAAGCCGTGCTCGCGCAGCCAGCGCAGCGCCTCGGCGTGCCCCGCCACGGGAACGCCCTCCCGGAAGCCGAGCCCGTAGACCCAGATCGACAGCTCGCGTGCCGCAGTCACGCCGGGGTCGAGCTGGCGGAGCGAGCCGGCGGCAGCGTTGCGCGGGTTCGGAGCGGGGCTCTTGCCCTCGGCGAGCTGGCGCTCGTTGAAGCGCCGGAACGCCGGCAGCGGGAAGTAGACCTCGCCGCGCACCTCGAGCAGCGGGGGCGGCGCCTCGCCAGCCGCGAGGCGCAGCGCGAGCGGGATCGCGCGGATCGTGCGCAGGTTCTGCGTCACGTCCTCGCCGCGCAGGCCGTCGCCGCGTGTCGCGCCCCGTACGAGCAGCCCGCCCTCGTAGACGAGCGAGACCGCGGAGCCGTCGATCTTGGGCTCCGTCACGTACGCGACCGGCTCGTCGGTGTCGAGGCGCTTGCGCACGTCGTCGGCCCACTTCTCGAGCGCCTCGGCGCTCGTCACCTTGTCAAGCGAGCCCATCGGAGTCAGGTGCCCGACCTTGCGGAAACCCTCGGCCGGGGGAGCGCCGACCCGGGCCGTGGGCGACGCGTGCGTCCAGAGCTCCGGGTGCTCCTCCTCGAGCCGCCTCAGCTCGTCGTAGAGCTCGTCGTACTCGACATCCGAGAGCTCGGGCGCATCGAGGACGTAGTAGAGGTGGTTGTGGCGCTCGAGCTCCCCGCGCAGCCAGGCCGCGCGGGCGGCGGGCTCGTCAGAGGACATCGACGAGCTGCGCCGGCTCGTCCACGACCACGTCGGGCTGCTCGGCCTCGAGGCGGGCGAGCGGATGGATACCACCCCAGGCGACCGCGACCGAGGCCATCCCGGCCGCCTTCGCCGCGCGGATGTCGAACGGCGAGTCGCCGACGTAGACCGCGGAGCCGGGGTCCGCGCCGAGCCGTTCGAGCGCGAGCCTGAGCGGCTCGGGGTCGGGTTTGTGGCGGACCGTGTCCTCGGCGGCGACGACGGTACCGAAGTAGCCGCCGAGCGGGAGCACCTGGAACGTCACGTCCACCGTCGGGCGGCTCTTGACGGTCACGACGCCCAGCGTGCGCCCCTGCGCGTGCAGCCGCTCGAGCACGGCGGGGATGCCGTCGAACGCGCGCACCTCGTGGTAGACGCGCTGGTTGTGCTCCCGGTAGACGCGGACGAGCTCGTCGACCCGGCCCTCGTCGAACACCCGCATCTGCGCCTCGATCCCGTGGCCGCCGACGCCCGCCATCAGCTCCTCGTCGGGGATCGTCCGGCCGAGCACGGTTCGCGTCGCGTGGCGGAAGGAGGCGAGGATCAGCGGCCCGGAGTCGATCAGGGTGCCGTCGAGATCGAAGAGCACGGTCTCGTAGCGCACGGGGTTGATCCTAGCTACCCGGGTCGCGCGCGCTACGCCCGCAGCTCGACGAACCCGGCCGCGGCGAAGTCGCCGTCGAACGCGAGCGCCTCGCGGATCCGCAGCCGGCGCATCAGCGCGAAGCTCGTCGCGTCGACGAACGAGTACGGACGCTCGTCGTGGCGCCGGAGCCAGACCCAGGCCTCGTCCTCGAGCTCCGCGGTGACGCGCTCGATCCTGACGCGCGTCGCGGTCTGGAGCCGGTCGAGCCAGCGGATGGCGTGCTCGTGACCCTCCCGCCGCCGCAGGAATGTCCAGGTCTCGCCGACCACGTGGCTGGACGTGACCGCGGGCACGCCGGAGTAAAGAGCTGTCAGCCGAGCAGCATCCCCGGCCCGAGCATCCCGCCGCGCGGACTGGGCGACCCAGAACGACGAATCGACGTAGAGCGACTCAGCCCCTCCACTCGTAGACGATCTCGTCGACCCGCACCGAGTCGTCGGGGTGGCCCTCGAACATGCCGGCCAGGGCGAGCAGGCCGTTGTCGAACGGCGCGCTCTCGAGCCCGCCGCGCAGGCAGGTGCGGACGAGCGCGCTCTTCGAGACGCCCCGCGCCGCCGCTTCCCGCTCGAGGCGGTCGTCGAGCTCGGGCTCGAGCAGGATCTGGATTCTGCGCATGCGGGCCAAGTTACACATCCAGTGTAGAGGATGTGTAACGACTTCGGCTCAGTACTCGACGCGAATCAGGTAGAGGCCCCAGGGCGGGGCGGTCGTGCCCGCCTCGGCGCGCGGGCGCCCCTCGAGCAGGCGGGCGAGGTCGACCGGGTCGCACTCGAGCATCGTGCCGACAAGCGTCCGCACCATGTGGCGCAGGAAGCTGTCGGCACTGATCGTGAGCGCGAGCACGTCCCCCTCGCGCTCCCACGAGCACGCCGAGACCGTGCGAGCGAACACATCGTGCTGCGTGTCGGTCGGCGTGAACGCGCGGAAGTCGTGCTCGCCGGCGACCAACGCCGCCGCCTCCGCAAGCCGCTCCTCGTCGAGGGGGCGCGGCCAGAAGAGCGAGCGGCGACGCTCGAACGGGGACGGTGTCTGCCGCCGCCAGATCCGGTAGCGGTACGTGCGGGAGCGGGCGGAGAAGCGGGCGTGGAAGCCGGGCTCGGCCGCCCCGGCTCCCGTCACGGAGACGTCCTCGGGAAGCTGACCGTTCAGCGCCTCGGCAACGCGCTCGAGGGGGGGGCCACCGGCGACCTCGACGCTCGCGACCTGCCCGAGCGCGTGCACGCCCGCGTCGGTCCGACCCGCCACCGCGAGCCCACCCCAGCGCGGGAAGACCCCGTCGAGGGCCGAGCGGAGCGTCCCCTCGACGGTGCGCAGCGCCGGCTGGGCTGCCCAGCCGGCGAAGCCGGTGCCGTCGTACGCGAGCTCGAGCCGCAGCAGCGTCCGCTCGCCGTACGCGTCCGGTGCGGGCTCCCCGTCCCGGCGCACTGGAAGCGACGCTAGGAGGCGGCGGCCTGAGCGACGCGCTCGGTCGTGGCGACCGCCACGGGAGCCTTCGCCTGCGGCTGGTAGTCGACGAGCTCGAGGTACGCCATCGGTGCGGCGTCGCCCTGGCGGGGGCCGATCTTGACGATCCGCGTGTAGCCGCCCGGCCGGTCCACGAACCGCGGCGCGACCTCGGAGAAGAGGATGTGGGCGATCGACTTCGAGCGCAGGAAGGCCACCGCCTGGCGGTGGGCATGGACGTCGCCACGCTTGCCGAGCGTGATCATCTGCTCGACGATCGGGCGCACCTCCTTCGCCTTCGCCTCCGTCGTCCTGATCCGGCCATGCTCGATCAGGGAGGACGCCAGGTTCGCGTACAGCGCCTTGCGATGCGCCGAGTCGCGGCCGAGCTTCCTACCGGTCTTGTGGTGCCTCATTCGTCTCTCAGCGTGAGTCCGTGGGCGGCCAGGGTCTCCTTGACCTCCTCGATCGACTTCTTGCCGAAATTCGGGATCGCGGCCAGCTCCGTCTCCGACTTCGACACGAGATCGCCGATCGTCTCGATGCCGACGCGCTTCAGGCAGTTGTAGCTGCGCACCCCGAGCTCGAGCTCCTCGATCGGGAAGTTCTCCATCCCGCGCGCGTGCGGGATCTCCGTCTCGTCTTCCGCAGGCCCGCCGAGCTCCTCGATCGTCTCGATGCTCGTGAAGATCATGAGCTGCATGATCAGGATCTCGGCGGCGTGGGCGAGCGCGTCCCGCGGGTCGACGGAGCCGTCGGTCGTGACGTCGATGATCAGCTTGTCGTAGTCGGTGCGCTGGCCGACACGCGCGGCCTCCACCTCGTAGGAGACGCGCCTGACCGGGGAGAAGATCGAGTCCACCGGGATCACGCCGATCGTGTGTTCCGGCCCGCGATTCAGCTCGGCCGGCACGTAGCCGCGGCCACGGCCGATCGTGAGCGTCAGCTCGAGCCGCCCCTTCTCCGAGAGGTGGGCGATCTCGAGCTCCGGGTTGAGGATCTCGAGGTCGGCGGGCGCCTCGATGTCGGCCGCGGTGACCGAGCCGGGCCCGCGCTTCTCGAGCCGCACCTCGATCTCGGGCGACTCGCCGTGCAGCCGACACGTCAGGCTCTTGAGCGCCAGGATGATGTCGATCACATCCTCGCGGACGCCCGGCAGCGTCGTGAACTCGTGGGCGATCCCCTCGATCTTGACCGAGGTGACAGCGGCGCCCTCCAGCGAGGAGAGCAGCACGCGCCGCAGCGAGTTCCCGAACGTGTATCCGAAGCCCCGGTCGAGTGGCTCGATCACGAACCGCCCGCGGCACTCGTCCACCTCCTCGCGCGCGATCCGCGGCACCTGGAACTCCATGAGGCTTGTTCTCGTGGCCAATTCGTTCCCTTCCCTTAACCGGGCGAAATGTCTCCGCCCGGGCGGTCGTGCCGCCCGCCCTACCTCGGGCGGGTCATGACCCGCCCCTACTTGGAATAGAGCTCGACGATCAGTTGCTCCTGGACGGGCGCGTCGATCTCGCCGCGCTCCGGCACCTTGAGGATCTTTCCGGTCAGGTTGTCGTGGTCGGCCTGGAGCCATGCCGGCACGGACGCGGTCAGGTCGGTCGCGTCGCGCACGACCTGCTCGACCGGGCTCGCCGTCTTCAGCTGCACGATATCGCCGACGCGCACCTGGAAGCTCGGGATGTTGACACGCCTGCCGTTCACGAGGTAGTGACCGTGGCGGATCGTCTGCCGCGCCTGCGCACGCGAAGCGGCGAAGCCGAGCCGGTAGACGACGTTATCGAGGCGCAGCTCGAGAATCCGCAGCAGCTCCTCTCCGGTGATGCCCGATCGCCGCGAGGCCTTCGCGTAGTAGATCCTGAACTGCTTCTCGAGAATCCCGTAGTAGCGGCGCGCCCGCTGCTTCTCGCGCAGCTGGAGCAGGTACTCCGACTGCTTGATGCGACCGCGACCGTGCTCGCCCGGCGGGTAGCTGCGGCGCTCGATCGCACACCGCTCCGTCAGGCAGCGCTCGCCTTTCAGGAAGAGCTTCATCCCCTCCCGGCGGCACTGCTTGCACTTGGGACTGCGATCACGGGCCATTAGCGGGGCGGCCGAAGGCCGCTTCGGTGGTGACCCCGTTCGGGGGCGGGTGGTGGGGATGGCATTGTGGGGTGGTGGGGATTCATACGCGCCTCCGCTTCTTCTGACGCACGCCGTTATGGGCCTGGGGCGTGACGTCCTTGACCCCGAGGATCTCGAGCCCGGCCGCCTGGAGCGACCGGATCGCGGTCTCGCGGCCGGAGCCGGGGCCCTTGACGAACACCTCGACCTTCTGGAGCCCGTTCTCCATGCCCTTGCGCGCGCAGGAGTCGGCCGTCACCTGGGCGGCGAACGGCGTCGACTTGCGGGAGCCCTTGAATCCGGCGGAGCCGGCGCTCTCCCAGCAGATCACGGCGCCGTCCTTGTCGGTGAGGGTGACGATCGTGTTGTTGAACGACGTCTTGATGTGCGCCTGCCCGATCGCGATGTTCTTCTTGATGCGGCGGCGCGCCCGGGTCTTGCCCGCAGTTCGGCGAGGAGGCGCCACTACTTCTTCTTCCCGCGGCCGACGGTCTTCTTCGGGCCCTTGCGCGTGCGCGCGTTCGTCTTCGTCCGCTGGCCCTGGACGGGCAGCCCGCGCCGATGGCGCACGCCGCGGTAGCAGCCGATCTCCATCAACCGCTTGATCGCCTGCGAGCGGTCGCGACGCAGATCGCCCTCGACCTCGAGGTTCGCGTCGATGTAGCCGCGGAGCTTCGTGATCTCCTCGTCGGTGAGGTCGCGCACCTTCTCGTCAGGGGACAGGCCGAGATCCGCGCAGACCGTCCGCGCGGTCGAGCCGCCGATCCCGAAGATGTACGTGAGCGCGACCTCGAGGCGCTTCTCGCGCGGGAGGTTGACGCCGGCGATACGTGCCATCAGAAACTCACCCCTGCCGCTGCTTGTGCCGCGGATTGCTGCAGATAACCATGGTCGTGCCGTGCCGCTTGATGATGCGGCAGCGCTCGCACATGGGCTTCACGGATGCTCTCACCTTCACTTGACTCTCCTCTTGCGGCAGGCCTTCACTGGAACCGCGCCCGAATGAGCGCGGTTCCCGAGACACGGCTCGGCACGGCCGGAGCCGCGGCCCGTCATGGTAGCAGAGAACCGACCCGCGAGCCCGCCGCGAGTCGGGTAGACGCCGTCAGGACCTGCGGGTCGCCGTCCGTGACGGCGACCGTGTGCTCGAAATGGGCCGAGAGCGACCCGTCGGCGGTCGAGATCGACCAGCCGTCGTCGGCGAGCACGACGGTCGCGCCGCCGGAGGTGATCATCGGCTCGATCGCGAGCGTGAGGCCCGGCGCAAGCTCCGGTCCCCGGCCGGGCTCTCCGAAGTTCGGGATCTGCGGCTCCTCGTGCATCGACCGGCCGACGCCGTGCCCGACGAGCGAGCGCACGACCGAGAAGCCCGCCTCCTCGGTCACCCGCTGGACCGCCGCGGAGATGTCGCCGATCCGGTTGCCGGACCGGGCTTCCGCGATCCCCGCCTCGAGGGCAGCCTGACACACGTCGAGCAGCCGCTGCACCTCCGGCTCGATCTCGCCGACCGCGAACGTGTAGGCGCTGTCCGCGACGAGCCCGTCGAGGGTGACCCCGACATCGACCGAGAGCACGTCGCCCCCCTCGAGCCGGTACGGCCCCGGGATGCCGTGGACGACCATCGGGCCGGGCGAGGCGCAGATCGACGCCGGGAAGCCGCGGTAGCCCTTGAATGTCGGGACACCGCCGCGGGCACGAATGTGCTCCTCCGCGATCCTGTCCAGCTCCGCGGTCGTGATCCCCGGCCGGATGTTCTCGCCCACCAGCTCGAGCGTTTCCGCAACGACCCGGCCGGCCCGTGCCATCGCCTCGACCTCCCGTGGCGACTTGCGGACGATCACGATCCACCCTCACGAGCACGAACGCGCTCGAGCACGTCCTCGATCGCGGCGTAGACCTCGCCGACCTGCCCGCCCGCGTCGACGCCGACGAGGATGCTCCGCGCCAGGTAGTAGGCGACCAGCGGCTCGGTCTGCCCACGGTAGACCTCCATCCG
Source organism: uncultured Gaiellales bacterium (assembly GCA_964370985.1). Classification (GTDB taxonomy): domain Bacteria; phylum Actinomycetota; class Thermoleophilia; order Gaiellales; family Gaiellaceae; genus JAHDVS01. The sequence continues at coordinate 63,369 of CAYJLE010000011.1, forward strand.
GCGGCGGATCGTCTCGGGCGTGTCGTCGGTGCGCCCCTCCTGCTCCGCCCTGCCGAGCAGCCGGCGAACCGCCTCCTCCTCCGCGAGCTGGAGGTCGATGACGACCGCGAGGCGCCGGCCGATCCCGGCCAGCATCTCGTCGAGCGCCTCCGCCTGGGCGATCGTGCGCGGGAAACCGTCGAGGATGCAGCCGGAGGACGTATCGCCCACGCCGAGCCGCTCGCGGATCAGCGCCACGATCAGGTCATCGGGCACGAGCTCGCCTGCCGCGAGGATCGGCTCGACCCGCAGGCCGAGCTCCGTCCGCGCCGCCACGGCGGCCCTGAGCATGTCGCCGGTCGAGATCTGCGGGATGTCGTAGTCCTCGGCGATGCGCTTCGCCTGCGTGCCCTTGCCGGCCCCGGGCGGGCCCAGGAGTAGGAGGTCGAGCGGCACGACCTGCTAGCGGAGGAAGCCCTCGTAGTGGCGCATCATCATCTGCGACTCCATCTGCCGCATCGTGTCGAGCGCCACGCCGACCACGATCAGGATCGAGGTGCCGCCGAAGGCGGCCGCGGTCGCCTGGGAGAAGCCTCCGTAGCGGATCGCGATCGTGGGGATCGTCGCGACGAGTGCCAGCCAGAGCGCCCCGGGCAGGGTCAGGCGGCTGAGCACGCGATCCAGATACTGGGCGGTCGGAGGCCCGGGCCTGATGCCCGGGATGTAGCCGCCGTGCTTGCGCAGGTTGTCGGCCTGGTCGACGGGATTGAACTGCACCGCCGTGTAGAAGTACGTGAAGACGACGATCAGGAACCCCTGCATGAAGATGTAGAGCAGGCTGCTCGGCAGGAAGTGCTCGTTGATGAATCCCTGCGTCGCCGGGAAGAACTGACCGACCGTCGGCGGGAACGCCATGATCGCCGCCGCGAAGATGATGGGGATCACCCCCGCCATGTTCACGCGCAGCGGCATGTAGGTCGACCCACCGCTCGTCATTCGCCGGCCGACGACCCGCTTCGCGTACTGGATCGGGATCCGTCGCTGCCCCTCCTGCACGAAGACGACCGCGACGATGATCGCGAGGGAGATGATCGGCAGGAACAGCCGCTCCGTGGGGCCGCCCGACCACCACGCGCGGAGGCCGCCGGGGAGCGCGGCGAGGATCGAGGCGAAGATGAGGAGGGAGATGCCGTTGCCGATGCCCCGCTTCGTGATCAGCTCGCCCATCCACATGAGCAGCGTCGTGCCCGCGGTCAGGGAGACGACGATCAGGACGACCCGGCCGGCGTCGAGCGGCAGCGCACCCTGGCGGTTGAAGAGGTACGAGTAGCCGAGCGCCTGGAGCGCGGCCAGAATGACGGTGAAGTACCGCGTGTACTGGTTGATCTTCGTGTACCCGGCCTCGCCCTCCTTCTGTAGCTGCTCGAGGCGGGGGATCACCACGGTCAGGAGCTGCATGATGATCGACGCGGTGACGTACGGCATGATCCCGAGCGCGAACAGCGCGAACTGCGAGAGCGCCCCGCCCGAGAAGATGTTCAGGAGCGACAGGATCGTGCCGCTCTGCTGCGACAGGTACTCCTTGATCTGGTCGGGATCGACGCCCGGGGCGGGGATCCAGCTCCCCAGCCGGTAGAGCGCGAGGATCATGGCCGTGAAGAGCACGCGCCGCCGGAGCTCCGGGACGCGCCAGGCGTTCGTCAGCCAGGACAGCACCTAGCTCTCGGCTCCCTCTTCCTCGCCGCTCGCGGCCTCCACGGCCGGCTCCTCCGGCTCCTCTGGCTCGCTCGCCGCGACCGGCGCCTGGCCGGCGGCGGCCCTGCGCGCGGCAGCCTTGCGGGCCTTGCGCGACGGGCGCGAAGACGGCTCGCGCAGCGCGGTCGCGGTGCCGCCGGCCGCCTCGATCTTCTCGCGCGCGGACCCGGAGAACAGGTGCGCGGTGACGTTCAGCCGCTTCGTCAGCTCGCCGTCGCCGAGGATCTTCACGTCGATGCGCAGGTTCTTGAGGAGGCCCTTCTCGACGAGGGACTCGGGCGTCACGTCGGCGCCGGCTTCGAACACCCGCTCGAGGTCGCGCACGTTCACGGGCTGCGTCGAAGTGCGGTGCGGCCCCACCGGCATGGCGTCGGCGGAGGTGTTGCCGCGCAGCTTGGGCAGCCGCATCGCGATCGGCATCTGGCCACCCTCGAAGCCGGGGCGCATCCGGTGCGACCCGGCCCGCGACTTCTGGCCCTTGATCCCGCGGCCGGAGTAGCGGCCCTTGCCGGAACCGAGACCGCGGCCGATCCGCTTCCTCGGCTTGCGCTTCTGGGCGGGCCCGAGCGTCGAGAGGTTGAGCTCGTCGGTCACGACTGGACCTCCTCGATCCTCACGAGGTGGCGGACCTTGCGCAGCATCCCGGCCAGCTCCGGCGACTCGGGCCGCTCGACCGACCGCCCGATCCGGCCGAGCCCGAGCGCCCGCAACGTGCCGCGGTGCTTCTCGGTCTGCCCGATCTGGCTACGAGTCTGCGTGATCTTCAGCATCGTGTGCATTGTCCTGCCTCTTCGTGATCAGGACCTCGTGGATCGCCTTGCCGCGCGCCCGCGCGACCTCCTCCGGGCGCTTCAGCGACTTCAGCGCGTCCACCGTGGCCTTGAGCATGTTGATCGGGTTCGTGGTGCCGAGGCTCTTCGCGAGGATGTCGCGGATCCCGGCCAGCTCGAGCACGGCGCGCACGCCGCCGCCCGCGATCACGCCCGTGCCCGGGCTCGCGGGGCGCAACAGCACCCGAGCGGCGTCGAAGCGGCCGAGCACCTCGTGGGTGATCGTCTGCCCGTGCTTCGGCACGGAGAAGAGGTTCTTCTTCGCGTCGTCGACGGCCTTCGAGATCGCGAGCGGCACCTCCCGCGCCTTGCCGTAGCCGACGCCGACACGGTCGACCTCGTCTCCGATCACGACGAGCGCGGTGAACGAGAAACGCCGCCCGCCCTTCACGACCTTGGCGACGCGGTTGATCTCGACCACGCGCTCCTTCAGCTCACGTTCGCCCGCGAACTCCATGGCGGCCATCAAAACTCGAGCCCTCCTTCCCGGGCAGCGTCGGCGAGCGCCTTGACGCGCCCGTGGTAGAGGAACCCTCCCCGGTCGAACACGACCCGCTGGACGCCGGCCGCTCGGGCCCGCTCCGCGAGCAGCGCGCCGACCGCAGCCGCCTGCTTCGTCTTCGTTCCCTCGAAGCCCGCGCGCACGCCGATCCAGTCGGCGGACGCGAGCGTGCGCCCCGCGTCGTCGTCGACGAGCTGGGCGAAGATGCCCCGGTTCGAGCGGAACACGACCAGGCGCGGCCGCTCCGCGGTACCGGCGACCTTCTTGCGCACCCGGCGGTGGCGGCGCCTGCGCAGATCGTTCCCCGTCATCGTCGCCATCGCCTAAGCCCTCTTTCCGATCTTGCGGCGCACATGCTCGCCCGAGTAGCGGATTCCCTTGCCCTTGTAGGGCTCGGGCGGCCGGAGCGAGCGGATCTCCGCCGCGACCTGCCCGACCTGCTGCTTGTCGATCCCCTTCACGACGACGACCGTCGGCTGGGGCACCTCGAAGTCGATCCCCTGCGGGGCCTTCACGGCCACCGGGTGGGAGAACCCGAGCGCGAGCTCGAGGTCGGTGCCCTTGAGCTGGGCGCGGTACCCGACCCCCTGGATCTCGAGGCGGCGCTCGAAGCCCTTCGTGACGCCCTCGACCATGTTGGCGACGAGCGTCCGGGTGAGCCCGTGCAGGGCCCGGTCGCCGCCGCGGTCGGTCGGTCGGGTGACGACGAGCTCGCCGTCAGCCTGCTCGACGGTGATGCGGTGCGGGACGGCCTGCTCGAGCGCGCCGAGCGGGCCGCTCACCGCGACGCGGCCGGGCGCGATCGAGACGTCGACGCCCGACGGGACCGGGATCGGTTTCCTGCCGATTCTGCTCATGCGCTCTCGTGGGTTGTGTTGGCGATTCGACTCATGGGGCTACCAGACGAAACAGATGACCTCGCCGCCAATGCCGAGCTCCTGGGCCTGGCGGCTCGTGACGATTCCCCGCGACGTGGAGAGGACCGCGGTGCCCATCCCCCCGAGGACGCGCGGAAGGCGCTCCTTGCGGGCGTAGATGCGACGCCCGGGCTTGGAGATCCGCTTGAGGTCGGTGATCACCCGCTCGCGGTTCCGCCCGAACTTGAGCTCGACCACCAGCGTATCGAAGCTCTCGCCCTTCTTGACGTGGTAGTCCTTGATGTAGCCCTCCTCCAGGAGCAGGCGGGCGATCTCGACCTTCAGCCTCGAGCTCGGCATCTCGGTCGCGTCGTGCAGCGCGCGGTTCGCGTTGCGAATCCGCGTCAGCATGTCGGCAATCGGGTCGGTCAGCACGTCCGCGCCCCCTCGACTACCACGACGACTTCGTCATGCCGGGGATCATGCCCCTGTGCGCGAGCTGCCTGAGGCAGATCCGGCACAGGCCGAACTTCTGGTACACGGCACGCGGCCTGCCGCAGCGGTTGCAGCGGGTGTACTGACGCGTCTTGAACTTCTGCGGCCTCGCGGCCTTCACGACCAGGCTCGTCTTCGCCATACTCCTCGTCTCCTATTCGGACCGGAACGGGAGGCCCAGCTCGCGCAAGAGCGCGAGCGCCTGCTCGTCCGTCTTCGCTGTGGTGGTGATCGTCACGTCGAGACCGCGGATCGCGTCCACGGAGTCGTAGTCGATCTCCGGGAAGATGATCTGCTCGCGGATGCCGAGCGAGTAGTTTCCCCGCCCGTCGAACGATCGCGGCGACAGGCCGCGGAAGTCGCGGATCCGCGGCAACGCGATCGAGACGAGCCGGTCGAGGAACTCGTACATGCGAGCCCCGCGGAGCGTCACCTTGGTACCGATCGGCATGCCCTCGCGCAGCTTGAAGGCGGCGATCGACTTCCGCGCCCGCCGGATCTGCGCCTTCTGGCCGGCGATCAGGGTGAGCTGCTCGGCCGCGCTCTCGAGCGCCTTGGCGTTGGTCTTCGCCTCGCCGACACCCATGTTCAGCGTGATCTTCGCGACGCGCGGGACCTCCATGATCGAGCCGAGGCCGAGCGTCTCCTTGAGGCCCGAGCGCACCTCGGAGTCGTAGCGCTCCTTGAGGCGCGGAACGTAGCCGTTTCCGTTCTCGGCGGCCATCAGCGATCCACCACCTCGCCGCAGTCGGCGCGCTTGCAGACGCGCACCTTCGTCGTCACGCCCTCCTTCGTCTCGCGCACCGAGTAGCCGACCCGCGTTGCGCGCTGGCAGACGGGGCAGACGAGCATCACGTTCGAGACGGACACCGCTGCCGCCAGGTCGAAGATCCCGCCCGGCTGCACCTGGGTCTGACCCATCCGGCTCGGGTTCTTCATCGGGCGCGGACGGCGGTGGTCCTTGACGATGTTCAGGTTCTCGACGATCACGCGGCGCTCGCGCGGCCTCGCCTCGAGGACGCTGCCGCGCTTGCCCCGGTCCTTGCCCGAGGTCATCTGGACGGTGTCGCCTTTGCGGATCCTCATAGGACCTCCGGGGCGAGAGACACGATCTTCATGAAGTTCTTCTCCCGCAGCTCGCGGGCAACGGGCCCGAAGATGCGCGTGCCTCGGGGGTTGCGCTGGTTGTCGATCAGCACGGCAGCGTTCTCGTCGAAGGCGATCGAGGTTCCGTCGTCGCGAGAGAACGGCTTCTTCGTCCTGACGACCACCGCCTTGACGACCTCGCCCTTCTTGACCGCGCCGTGCGGCGTCGCGACCTTGACCGTGCCGACGATCACATCGCCGACCCGGGCGTAGCGCCGCTTCGAGCCGCCGAGCACGCGAATGCAGAGCAGCTCGCGCGCTCCCGTGTTGTCGGCGACACGAAGGCGGGACTCCTGCTGGATCACTTCGCCACCTCGAGGATCTCGGCCAGCCGCCAGGACTTCGTCTTGGAGAGCGGACGGCTCTCGACGATGCGCACGACGTCGCCGACGTTCGCGTCGTTGCGCTCGTCGTGCGCGTGGTACTTCCGCGAGCGACGAACGACCTTCTTGTACGTCCGATCCGGGCGTGTCGTGTCGACACGCACGACGATCGTCTTGTCCATCGCGCTCGAGACGACGATGCCGCGCCGCTCCCGCACCTGGCCGCGAGCGCGCTCGGGCTTCGCGAGCCGGACGATCGGCTTGCGCTCGCGCTTCGCGCTCGCCCGGGCCTTCGGCTTCGCCGGCTTCTTCTCCGCCTTCGCCTTCGCGACGGGCTTCTTCGCCTTCGGCGCGGGCTCGGGCTCGGGCTCGGGCGCCTCCGCGACCGGCTCTGGGGCCGCGGGCTCCTCGGCCGCTTCCGACTCCGCCGTGACTTCGTCCACGGCCGCCGCGGGCTCCGCGTCGCCCGTTGCCTGCTCGGGGGCGGCCTCGCCGGCCGCCTGCTCCTCGGGTTCTTTCCTCGCTCGTGCCATCAGATTCTCCCCAGACTGCTTGCCCGCTCATGCTGGAGCGTCAGGATGCGGGCGATCCGTCTCTTCGTCTGCGCCAGTCGCGCCGTGTTGTCGAGCGCGCCGGTCGCGGCCTGGAAGCGCAGGTTGAACAACTCCTCGCGCACCTCGGTCAGCTTCTTCGCGAGATCGTCGTCGGACAGGCTGTGCAGCTCCCTCGCCCTCACAGCTCGACCTCCCGCGTGACGAACTTCGTCTTGATCGGCAGCTTGCGCCCGGCGAGCCGCATCGCGTCACGCGCGAGCTCCTCCGACACGCCGGAGAGCTCGAACATGACACGCCCGGGCTTGACCACGGCCACCCAGTGCTCGGGCGAGCCCTTGCCGGAGCCCATGCGCGTCTCCGCCGGCTTCTGGCTGACGGGCTTGTCCGGGAACACGTTGATCCAGACCTTCCCGCCACGCTTCATCCGCCGGGTCATCGCGATCCGGGCGGCCTCGATCTGGCGGTTGGTGACCCAGCCGCACTCGAGCGCCTTCAGCCCGTAGTCGCCGAAGTTGACGCGCTGCTGCCCCTTGGAGAAGCCGCGCCTGCGGCCGCGCTGCTGCTTGCGGTACTTGGTCCTCCTCGGAAGCAGCATCAGGCCTCACCCTCCGTCGCGGTCTCGGGCGCGGGGGTCTCCGCGGGCGGCATCGCGTCGGAGGGCGGCGGCGCCGTGTCCTCCTGCCGCCTCGGCTGCGGCGTTCCGCTGCGGGGCCTGCCGGCGCCGCGGCCGCCGCCGGGCCGCCCACCACGGCGCCGCTGACGCACGGGACCGAGACCCTCCCGGTCGGCGGCACCCCTGCGCCCGCTCTCGCGGGCGGCGCCGAGCCCTTCCCGGTCGCGTCCGAGGCGGCGCGCCTGATCCTGCTCGCCGAGCCGGCCCGCCGCGCCCTCGCGCTCCGGCGCGCCTTCGTAGCCCGCCGGCATGATCTCGCCCTTGTTGATCCAGACCTTCACGCCGATCCGCCCGAACGTCGTCTTCGCCTCGGCGAAGCCGTAGTCGATGTCCGCCCGGAGCGTGTGCAGCGGCACGCGGCCCTCCGAGTACGTCTCCGAGCGCGACATCTCGCCGCCACCGAGCCGCCCGCCGCAGGTGATCTTCACCCCGTGGGCTCCGGACCGCATCGCCGAGGCCAGCGACCGCTTCATCGCCCGGCGGAAGCTGACCCGGTTCTGAAGCTGCTCCGCGACCGACTGGGCGACCAGCTTCGCGTCGAGCTCGGGGCGCTTGATCTCGTTGATGTTGATCTGGACGCTCTTCTTGGTGAGCGCGTGCACCTCGCGGCGCAGCGCGTCGACCTCCGCGCCCGACTTGCCGATCACGATGCCCGGCCTCGCCGTGTAGATATCGATCTTGATCCGCTGCTTGTCCTTCTCGATCAGGATGTCCGAGAGGCCGGCGTGGGAGAGCTTCCGCTCGATGTGATCGCGGATCTGCACGTCTTCCATCAGGTAGCGCGGGAACTCCTTCGCGCTCGTGTACCAGTTCGACTTCCAGTCGTGGATGATCCCGACGCGAAGCCCGCCTGGATGAACCTTCTGTCCCACTAGCTCTCCTCCTCCGGCTTCGGCTCGGGCTTCGGCTCGGCCTTCTTGCGGGGAGCCCGCTTCGGCCTCTCCGCCGCCGGTTCCGCCTCGGCGGCCGGCTTGGCGCGGGAACGGGTGGGCTTCGGCGATGCCTCGGCCTCCGTCCCGGAGCCCGCTGTCGACTCGGCGGCCTTCGTGCGCGCGGCCCGCTTCGGCTTCTCCTCGACGGCCTGCCCCTCGTCCGCGGGCGCGGTGGCAGCCGGCACTGCGGCCGGCGCCTCGGCCTTCGGTCGGCGCGCACGGGTCGGGGCCTTGGGCTTCTCCTCTACCGCTGGGGCCCGTGGCGCCGAGGCGGCCTCCTCGACCGGCGCGAGGCGGATCGTGATGTGGCACGTGCGCTTCTTGATCCGCCCGACGCGCCCGCGCGCGCGAGCGCGCCAGCGCTTCAGCGTGGGGCCGGAGCCGATCTCCGCGGCGGAGACGTAGAGCTCGTCTCCCGAGAGGCCGTGGTTCGCCTCGGCGTTCGCGATCGCGGACGCGAGCACCTTGCCGACGTCGCGCGCGGCGTCCCGCGTCATGAAGGCGAGAATCTGCCGTGCCTCGACCGCCCGGCGACCGCGGATCTCCGCGGCGACGAGCTGGGCCTTCCGCGGCGCCGTGCGCACGTACTTCGCGGTCGCACGCACCTCGATGGGCGTCTCGACGTCGGCCATCAGCGCTTCTTCACCTGCGTCTTGCGATCACCGGCGTGGCCGCGGAACGTCCGCGTGGGGGCGAATTCGCCGAGCTTGTGGCCGACCATCGACTCGCTGACGAACACCGGCACGTGCTTGCGCCCGTCGTGCACGGCGATCGTGTGACCGACCATCTCGGGGAACACCGTGGACGCACGCGACCAGGTGCGGATGATCCTCTTCTCGCCGGCCGCGTTCATCGACTCGACACGCGCCATCAGGCGCGGCTCGATGAAGGGCCCCTTCTTGCTGGATCTGGACACGATTACCTGCGCTCCTTGCCGCGGCGGCGGCCACGGACGATCAGCCGGTCGGATTCCTTGCGCTTGCGGCGCGTGCGCTTCCCGAGCGTGGGGACTCCCCACGGCGTCACGGGATGCCGGCCGCCCTTCGACTTGCCCTCGCCGCCGCCGTGCGGGTGGTCGACCGGATTCATGGCCGACCCGCGCACCGCGGGGCGCTTCCCGAGCCAGCGGCTGCGGCCGGCCTTGCCGCTCGAGATGTTCTCGTGGTCGACGTTGCCCACCTGTCCGACGGTCGCCCGGCAGACGAGCGGTACCCGGCGCATCTCTCCCGAGGGGAGGCGCAGGATCGCGTAGTCGTCGTCCTTGCCGACGAGCTGGACGCCGGAGCCGGCGCTGCGCGCGATCTGACCGCCCCGTCCGGGCTTCAGCTCGACATTGTGGACGAGCGTGCCGGTGGGGATGTTCGCGAGCGGCAGCGCGTTCCCGGGGCGGATGTCCGCCGCGGGCCCTGACTCGACGACCTGCCCGACCTGGAGTCGGGCCGGTGCCAGGATGTACGCCTTGGCCCCGTCCGCGTAGTGCAGGAGCGCGATGCGCGCCGAGCGGTTCGGGTCGTACTCGATCGCGGCCACCTTCGCCGGAACGCCGTCCTTGAGCCGCTTGAAGTCGATCACGCGATAGCGCCGCTTGTGCCCGCCGCCCTGATGGCGGGTCGTGATGCGGCCGTGCACGTTTCGGCCCCCGGACCCCGTCAGCGGCTCGACGAGGCTCCGCTCGGGCTTCGTCTTCGTGATCTCCTCGAACGTCGAGACGGAGCGGAAGCGCCGGCCCGGGCTCGTCGGCTTGTACTTGCGAAGCGCCACGGCCTAGACCACCCCCGCTCCCTCGAAGATCTCGATCCGATCGCCCTCGCGCAGCTGCACGATCGCCTTCTTCCAGCCCGGCTTCGTCCCGCGCGAGGCGCCGCGCCGCTTCGGCTTCGGCTGCACCTTGATCACGTTCACGCTCAGCACCTTGACGTCGAAGAGCTCCTCGACCGCCTGGCGGATCTGCGTCTTGTGCGCCCGCGGGTGCACCCTGAACGAGTACTTGCTCGCCTCGATCAGGCTGTAGCTCTTCTCGGAGACCACCGGGGCGATCAGGATCTGGCGGGCGTCGATATTCATCGGGCGCGCTCCAGCACACGTGCGAGCGCGGCCTCGCTCACGAGCAGCGAGCGCGCCCAGACGAGAGCGCCGACCTCGACGGTCGACGGGTCGAGCACGAGCACCCGCTCGAGGTTGCGAAACGACTTCGCGAGCGCCGCCTCCTCGTCGTCGGCGACGACGACCAGCGGGACGCGCTGCCCCCACTCGGCGAGGAACGCGGCAGCCGCCTTCGTGGACGGCACGTCCCCGAACACCGAGCCGTCGACGACGGCGAGGGTGCCGCCCCCCGCGTGGCTCGTGAGCGCGGCGCGCAGGGCCGCCTTGCGGGCCTTGCGGTTCACTTTCAGCCGGAAGCTCCGCGGCCCCGTCGGGAAGGCAACCCCCCCACCGGTCCACTGGGGTGCCCGCGTCGTGCCCTGGCGCGCCCGGCCGGTGCCCTTCTGGCGCCAGGGTTTCGCTGCCCCGCCGGCGACCATGCCACGGGTCTTCACCGCACGCGTGCCGGCCCGGGCAGCTGCCTGCTCGGCGCGCACCGCCTCGTGCACGAGATGCGGCTTCACGTCCGCTCCGAAGATCGCCGGCTCGAGCTCGAGCTGACGCGCCTGCTTGCCGGCGGCGTCGAGGACCGGTGCCGCTGCCGTCACGAATCCTCCCTGATCACGACGACGCCGTTCTTGGGCCCCGGCACGGCGCCCCGGACGAGCAGCAGGTTGCGCTCCGGGTCGCGCTCGACCACCTCGAGCCCCCGCTGGGTGACCGTGCGCCCGCCCATCCGACCCGCCATCCGCATGCCCTTGAAGACGCGCGAGGGGTACGCGGAGGCGCCGATCGAGCCGGGCTTGCGAACGTTGTGGGAGCCGTGGGTGACGGGGCCGCGGCTGAAGTTGTGCCGCTTGATCGTGCCCTGGAAGCCCTTGCCGATCGACACGCCCGAGACCTTGACCCGGTCGCCCGGCGCGAACGCCTCCACCGTCACCGTCGCACCCTGCTCGACGCCCTGCATCCCGCGCACCTCGACGAGCCGGCGGTGCGGGGTGACCCCGTGCTTCTTCAGGTGGCCGCGCTCCGGCTTCGTCAGCTTCCGCTCCGGCACCGCGTCGAAGGCGAGCTGCACCGCGTCGTAGCCATCGACCGCTTCCGTGCGGACGCAGACGACCGGGCACGGTCCAGCCTCGATCACCGTCACGGGCGTCAGCGCCCCGGTCTCCTGGTCGAAGAGCTGCGTCATCCCCAGCTTCCTGCCGACGATGCCCTTCATCAGAGCTTGATCTCGATGTCGACGCCGGCCGGGAGGTCGAGCCGCATGAGACTGTCGACCGTCTTCGGGGTCGGCGAGTGGATGTCGATCAGGCGCTTGTGCGTGCGCACCTCGAAGTGCTCACGGGAGTCCTTGTCCTTGAACGGGCCTCGGATCACCGTATACACGTTCTTCTCCGTGGGCAGCGGTACGGGACCGGTCACGGTCGCGCCGGTGCGCTGAGCCGTCTCGACAATCGACTGGGCCGACTTGTCGAGCTGGCTGTGGTCGTAGCCCTTCAGGCGGATGCGGATCTTCTGCTGTGCCAATTGAGTTCTTGTACCTCTATCTCGATCCCGGGCCGGACAGGTCCGGCCCCTACTTGATGATTTCCGTGACGACGCCGGCGCCCACCGTGCGGCCGCCCTCGCGGACGGCGAAGCGAAGGCCGGTGTCCATGGCGATCGGCTGGATCAGCTCGACCTCCATGTTCGTGTTGTCGCCCGGCATGACCATCTCCTGGCCTTCGGGCAGGTTGATCGAGCCGGTCACGTCCGTCGTGCGGAAGTAGAACTGCGGCCGGTAGCCGTTGAAGAACGGGGTGTGGCGACCGCCCTCGTCCTTGGAGAGGACGTACACCTCGGCCTTGAAATGCGTGTGCGGCGTGATCGAGCCGGGCTTCGCGAGAACCTGGCCTCGCTCGACCTCCTCCCGCTTGACCCCGCGGAGCAGGCAGCCGACGTTGTCTCCGGCCTGGCCCTGGTCGAGCAGCTTCTGGAACATCTCGACGCCCGTGACGACGGTCTTCGCGACCTGCGGGTGGATCCCGACCATCTCGACTTCCTCGCCGACCTTGACGACGCCCTGCTCGATCCGGCCGGTGACGACCGTGCCGCGGCCGGTGATCGTGAACACGTCCTCGATCGGGAGCAGGAACGGCTTGTCGACCTCGCGCGCCGGCTCGGGGATGTAGCTGTCCACGGCCTCCATCAGCTCGAGGATCTTCGGCGTCCACTCCGGATCGCCCTCGAGCGCCTTCAGCGCGGAGCCGGCGATGACGGGGATGTCGTCGCCGGGGAACTCGTACCTCGAGAGCAGCTCGCGCACCTCGAGCTCGACGAGCTCGAGCAGCTCGGGGTCGTCGACCATGTCCGCCTTGTTCAGGAACACGACGATGTACGGGACGTTGACCTGGCGGGCCAGGAGCACGTGCTCACGGGTCTGGGGCATCGGGCCGTCGGCCGCGGAGACGACGAGGATCGCCCCGTCCATCTGGGCGGCGCCGGTGATCATGTTCTTGATGTAGTCGGCGTGGCCCGGGCAGTCGACGTGCGCGTAGTGGCGGTTCGGCGTCTCGTACTCGACGTGGGCGGCCGCGATCGTGATCCCGCGCGCCTTCTCCTCGGGCGCCTTGTCGATCTGGTCGAACGCCGTGAACGCCGTGCCGGTGCCGGACTCCGCGAGCACCTTCGTGATCGCCGCGGTCAGCGTCGTCTTGCCGTGGTCGATGTGACCGATCGTGCCGACGTTGACGTGGGGCTTCGTGCGCTCGAACTTCTGCTTCGCCATCCCTCATTACCTCCGGTAAAAAAGGTTCGGAGAACCTAACCAGGTTGCCTTCATGCCCTGCTAGCCACGATCTCGCTCGAGATCGTCGCTGGTACTTCCTCGTACCGGTCGAACTGCATCGTGAACGTGGCGCGCCCCTGGGTCATCGAGCGCAGGTCGGTCGCGTAGCCGAACATGGTCGCGAGCGGCACGTGCGCGCGGATCGCCTGCGCGTTCCCGCGCGGCTCGAGCCCCTCGACCCGGCCGCGACGGGAGCTGAGGTCTCCCATGACGTCACCGAGGTAGTCCTCGGGAGTCACGACCTCGACCGCCATCACGGGCTCGAGCAGCTTGGGCTTGGCGCGCTGGGCGGCGGCCTTGAACGCCATCGAGCCGGCGATCTTGAAGGCCATCTCGCTCGAGTCCACGTCGTGGTAGGAGCCCTCCACGAGCTCGACGCGAACGTCGACGACCGGGAAGCCGGCGAGCGTGCCCGACTCCATCGCCTCCTGGATGCCGAGGTCGACCGCGGGGATGTACTCCCTGGGGATCTTCCCGCCGACGATCTTGTCCAGGAACTCGTACCCGTCACCCGGGGCGGCCGGCTCGAGGTTGATGATCGCGTGGCCGTACTGGCCGCGGCCGCCGGTCTGGCGAACGAACCTGCCCTCGACCTTCTCGACACGCTTCCCGATCGTCTCCCGGTAGGCGACCTGCGGGCGGCCGACGTTGGCGTCGACCGAGAACTCGCGGACGAGCCGGTCGACGATGATCTCGAGGTGGAGCTCGCCCATGCCCGCGATCAGGGTCTGGCCGGTCTCCTCGTCCGTACGTACCCGGAACGTCGGATCCTCTTCGGCCAGCCTCTGCAGAGCCGTGGAGAGCTTGTCCTGATCGGCCTTCGTCTTCGGCTCGATCGCGACCGCGATCACCGGGTCGGGGAAGGTCATCGACTCGAGCTGGATCGGCGCCGAGTCGGCAGCGAGCGTGTCCCCGGTCGTCGTGTGCTTCAGGCCGACCGCGGCGACGATCTCGCCGGCGCCGATCTCCGGCCGCTCCTCGCGGTGGTTCGCGTGCATCTGCAGCAGCCGCCCGACCCGCTCGGTCTTGCCGTTCGACGTGTTCACGACCCGGTCACCGGCGTGAACCGTCCCGGAGTAGACGCGGAAGTAGGTGAGCTTGCCGACGTACGGGTCGCTCATCACCTTGAACGCGAGCGCGGCGAACGGCTCGTCCTCGGCCGGACGGCGCGACAGCTCCTTGCCGGTGCGCGGGTCGAGGCCGTGGACGGGAGGAACGTCGAGCGGGCTCGGCAGGTAGTCGACGACCGCGTCGAGCAGCGGTTGCACGCCCTTGTTCTTGAAGGCCGTGCCGCAGAAGACGGGCGTCACGGACGCGGCGATCGTCGCCGCGCGCAGCGCGCGGCGGATCAGGTCGGGCGTCACGGCCGCCTCGTCGAGGAGGTACGTCTCGAGCAGCTCCTCGTCGTGCTCGGCGACCCTGTCGATCAGCTGGTGGTGGTACTCGTCAGCCTGCTCGCGCAGCTCCGCGGGGATCTCGACGACGTCGAAGTTGGTGCCGAGCTCGTCGAGCCACTCGATCGCGCGCATCTCGACGAGGTCGATGACGCCCCGGAACTGCTCCTCGCGTCCGAGCGGGAGCTGGGCGGGAACCGGGACCGCGCCGAGCCGGTCGACCATCGACTGCACCGAGGCGAAGAAGTCGGCGCCGACCCTGTCCATCTTGTTGATGAACGCGATCCGGGGGACGCGGTACTTGTCGGCCTGCCGCCAGACCGTCTCGGACTGCGGCTCGACACCGGCGACCGCATCGAACACGGCGACGGCACCGTCGAGCACGCGCAGGCTGCGCTCCACCTCGACGGTGAAGTCCACGTGCCCGGGCGTATCGATAATGTTGATGCGAAAATCACGCCAGATCGCCGTCGTCGCGGCGGACGTGATCGTGATGCCGCGCTCCTGCTCCTGCGCCATCCAGTCCATGACGGCCGCGCCTTCGTGGACCTCGCCCATCTTGTGCGTGCGGCCCGTGTAGTAGAGGATCCGCTCGGTCGTCGTGGTCTTGCCCGCGTCGATGTGCGCCATGATCCCGATGTTGCGCACGTTGGCGAGCCCGACCCGGGCCGACGGGGCGCTCTTTCCCCGCGTCTTTTCAGCCACCTTGCTCACTTACCACCTGTAGTGGGCGAAGGCCTTGTTGGCCTGGGCCATGCGGTAGAGGTCGTCCTTGCGCTTGAACGCGCCACCCTGCTGGTTGAGCGCGTCGAGGATCTCGCTGGCGAGCCGGTCGGCCATCGACTTCTCGCGGCGGTCACGCGCGTAGTTGACGAGCCAGCGCACGGCGAGCGTGCGGGCGCGGCGCTGCGGCACCTCGACGGGAACCTGGTAGTTGGCGCCGCCGACGCGGCGCGAGCGAACCTCGAGCACCGGCGTGACGGTCTTCACGGCCTGCTCGAGCGCCTCGGCGGGGGGGCGGCCTGACTTCTCGCCGACCCGCTCGAGCGCGGTGTACACGATCTGCTCGGCGGTCGACTTCTTGCCCGCCAGCATGACCTTGTTCACGACCTGCGTGACGAGCTTCGAGCTGTAGACGGGGTCCGGCTCGAGCTCGCGAACCGGGATCTCTGCACGGCGTGGCATCGTCCGCTCCCTAGCCCTTCTTCGCCCCGTACTTGGAGCGGCCCTGCCTGCGGTCGGAGACACCAGCGGTGTCGAGGGCCGCCCGGATCACCTTGTAGCGGATGCCGGGGAGGTCCTTGACGCGGCCGCCGCGGATCAGGACGACCGAGTGCTCCTGGAGGTTGTGCCCCTCACCGGGGATGTACGACGTGACCTCCATGCCGTTCGTGAGCCGGATCCTCGCGACCTTGCGCAGCGCCGAGTTCGGCTTCTTCGGGGTGGTCGTGTACACGCGCGTGCAGACGCCCCGCTTCTGCGGCGCCCCCCGGAGAGCCGGGGTCTTCGTCTTCTCCGGCTTGGGCCGGCGCCCCTTGCGGACGAGTTGGCTGACGGTCGGCACGCGATAACCTCGCTCGAGTTCGATCGGTTCCTATATACGGACGCAACAAAAGGCCGGCTGGGCGCGGGCCCAGCCAAGGCCCGACCGGCATCGTAGCAGCTTGCACCCGCATGTCAACGCGCTATTGTCAGTGGGCGGCCTCAAGCACGTTCCCGGGATGCTCCACACTGCCGACAGCCTCAGCTGGACCACCTTCGGCATCGCCGTCGGCGGCGCCGGCCTGGCTGTGCTCGTGCTGCTGCTCGTGCTCGCGCGGCGACGCCCGCCCTCGACCGAGCTCGAGACCATGCTGCGCGAGTCATCGACGCGCGTCGAGGCCATGATCTCGGATCTCTCCACCCAGCTCGACCAGGCGCACGAGCAGAACGCGCGCTCGCAGCAACTCGCCGAGATCGGCTCGACGATCGACCTCGACGAGGTGTTGGCGCGGACGCTCGAGGCCGCCGGCGCGCTGCTCGGCGTGGACGGGGCCATGATCTCGCTCGAGAACGGGAACGAGTCGGTCCCGCTCGTCGCGACGGTCGGACTGTCCGACCAGGAGGCGTCGGCGCAGGTCGCCGCTCACGACTGGGGCCGCCGCCGCGCCGCCGCCGTCTCCTACCTCTACCCGAGCGAGACCGACCTCGGCGAGCCGATTCGCGGCTCCGTGCACGTCCCGATCCGCTCCGACGGAGAGGAAACCCTCGGGACCCTGTCCGTGTTCTGGCGAGCGGCCGGCCGCTCGCCCGAGACGGAGCAGATCGACCTGCTCGAGGAACTCGCGCTGCGAGCCGGGCCAGCGATCGGCAACGCCCGCCGCTTCCAGGAGGCGCGCCAGCTCGCCGACCTCGACGCCCTCACCGGCCTGCACAACTACCGGTATTTCCACGAGACGCTCGCCCGCGAGGTCGCGCGCGCGCATCGCTACAACCGAAATCTCTCCCTCGTCGTCTTCGACATCGACGACTTCAAGGCCGTGAACGACCGGATCGGCCATCTCGCGGGCGACTCCGTCCTGGCCGAGGCTGCCCACCGGGTCCGCAGCGTGGTCCGTGGCGCCGACATCGCGTGCCGGGTCGGCGGCGACGAGTTCGCCGTGATCCTGCCGGAGGCGACGACCGCGGACGCGGACAGCCTCTACCGCCGGCTCCAGGCAGCCATGGCCAACTGGCGCCCCGACACCGAGCATCTACGGCTCTCGGCGGGGATTGCCGAGCTCGAGCCCGAGGACGATGCCGTGTCGCTGTTCAAGCGCGCTGACGACGCCCTGTACCGGGCGAAGGCAGGCGGCAAGGGACAGGCCATCGCCGCCACGGCCGAGCCCTGACGGCGTTGGGGCGAGTCATGACCCGCCCCAATGACAGGTGACCTGACGGGACGGGCCGGACAGGTCCGGCCCCTAC
>CAYJLE010000012.1:0-76260 GCA_964370985.1 uncultured Gaiellales bacterium
CTCCGGGGGCCCCCCCCGGGGGGGCGCGGGTCCCGGGGGCGGCCACGACGCCGAGCTGCTCCCCTACGACTGCGAGGGGACCCGCCTGCATGCGGCGCGCCTCAACGAGGCCGGGATCCTGACGGACCCGGAGCTGGCTGACGTCGATGCCCGCCTGACGGAGATCCGCGAGGGCGGCGCGGCGCTGCTCGAGCCGGGCGACGAGGACGTCCACTCCGCGATCGAGCGGCTGCTCGGGGCGGTCGGACGGAAGATCCACGCGGGCCGCTCGCGCAACGACCAGGTCGTGACCGCATTTCGCCTCTACGTCCGGAGCGCCTGCGACGAGGCGGGGGAGGCGATCGGCGGCTTCGCCCGCGTGCTGCTCGACCGGGCCGAGGCGGAGGCGGAGACGGTGATGCCCGGCTACACGCACCTCCAGCGGGCGCAGCCGGTCACGGTCGGCCACCATCTGCTCGCCTGGGTCGAGATGCTCGACCGCGACCGCGCCCGCTTTGCGTTCGCCCGCGCGCAGGCGGAGCCGGTGCCGCTCGGCGCGGGCGCGCTGGCCGGCTCGACGCTCGAGCTGCCGGCTCCGCCCGGGCAGGCCCGTAACTCGCTCGACGCGGTCGCCGACCGCGACTTCGCAACCGACTACCTCTACGCCGTCGCCGTCCTGTTCGGCCACCTGTCACGGATCGGCGAGGAACTGTGCCTCTGGGCGAGCGCTGAGTTCGGCTTTGCCCGCTTGCCCGCGTCG
Organism: uncultured Gaiellales bacterium; assembly: GCA_964370985.1. Classification (GTDB taxonomy): domain Bacteria; phylum Actinomycetota; class Thermoleophilia; order Gaiellales; family Gaiellaceae; genus JAHDVS01. The sequence goes on from CAYJLE010000012.1 coordinate 740, forward strand.
GCCGCGACCGGCTCCTCGATGATGCCGCAGAAGCTGAACCCCGACGTGGCCGAGCTGGCGCGCGGCAAGGCGGGGACGGCGATCGGGCGGCTGGCCGGCCTGCTCGCGACGCTGAAGGGGATCCCGCTCGCCTACGACCTCGACCTCCAGGAGGACAAGGCGCCCGTGTTCGCGGCCCGCCGCGACGTCCGCCTCGCGCTCGGCGCCCTGGCTGTGCTCGCGCGCGACCTCGAGCTCGATCGCGACCGGCTCGCCGCCGCCGCCGCCGACCCGCTGCTGCGCGCGACCGACGCGGCCGAGGCGCTCGTGCGCTCCGGCGTCCCGTTCCGCGACGCCCACGAGCGGGTCGCAGCCGAGGTGCGGGAGGGCACGTTCACGGCCGAGGGCGACGCTGCGGCGAGCGCGGCGGCCCGCCCCGCGCCCGGCCCGGGCGGGGTCAGGGAGGCGATCGCCGAGGCGCGGCGGCGCTTCGCCTCGTAAGCTCGGGCCCGTGGACCAGATCGCGGAAATCGCCGGCTCGGTCGGCACGCCGTTCTACCTCTACGACGGCGACCTCGTCCGCGAGCGGATCGCGCGCCTGCGCGCCGCGCTCGGCGACGCGCCCCACCGGATCTGCTACGCGATCAAGGCAAACGACGCGCTCGCGCTCGTCCGGCTCGCTCGCGACGAGGGGCTCGGCGCCGACATCGTCTCCGGGGGGGAGCTCTGGAAGGCGCTCGCGGCCGGAATGCCGGCGGAGCGGATCGTCTTCTCGGGCGCCGGCAAGCGCCGCGACGAGATCCGCGCCGCGCTCGAGGCGGGCGTCGGCTCGATCAACGTCGAGTCGCCGGGCGAGCTCGAGATCGTCGCCGAGGAGGCGCGGGCGCTCGGGATCGTCGCCCGCGTGGCGGCCCGCCTGAACCCGGACGTGGAGCCGGGCACGCACGCCTACGTCGCGACCGGCCACGGCACGAGCAAGTTCGGGCTGGCCGCGTCGCAGGTGCTCGCGGAGCTCCGGCGGGCGGCCGCCGACCCGGCGCTCGAGCCCGTCGGGATCTCCTTCCACGTCGGCTCGCAGCTCCTCGACCCGGAGCCGGTGTTCGCGGCCGCGGAGCGCGCCGCGGACGTGTGGCGGGAGCTCGCGGCTGCCGGGGTCGCGCTGCGCGATTTCGACGCCGGCGGCGGGCTCGGCGTCCCCTACCGCGGCGGCGACGACCTCGACGTCGAGGCGTACGCGCGGCGACTGGCCCGGCTCGCCGGCGAGCTCGGCGCGACGCTCGTGCTCGAGCCGGGCCGCTACCTCGTCGCCCCGGCCGGCACGTTCGTGACGCGTGTCCTCTACGTGAAGGACGTGCCAGGCCGCCGCGTCGCGATCTGCGACGGCGGCATGAACGACCTCGTCCGCCCCGCGCTCTACGACGCGTTCCACCCGGTCGAGCTTCTCGGCGCGGAGGGGCGGGCGCGCGGGCCGGTCGACGTGGTCGGCCCCGTCTGCGAGACGGGCGACTTCCTCGCGCTCGGCCGCGAGTTGCCGCTGCCCGAGCCGGGCGATCTCGTCGCCGTCGGCTACGCGGGCGCGTACGGGCGGGTGATGGCCTCGACCTACAACGCGCGCCCCCTATGCGCCGAGGTCTTCGCCGAGGGTGGCCGCTGGCGGGTGATCCGCGAGCCCGGCACGTACGAGGACCTCGTGCGCGGCGAGTCGCGGTAGCCGGGCCTAGAACGGCTCCGGCGGCTGCTCTCTCAGGTAGAGCCGGTCGTAGAGCAGCGCGGCGAGCGCGCCGCCGAGCAGCGGCGCGAGGTAGTAGAGCCAGCCGTCGCTCCAGACCCAGCCGACGAGTTGCGGGCCGAAGGCGCGCGACGGGTTCATGGCGGCGCCGGTCAGCGGGCCGCCGACGAGGATGTCGACCGCGACGGTGAGGCCGATCGCGAAGCCCGCGACGATCGGGAACGCGCCCCGCCGGTCGACGGCGGTCGCGAACACGACGAGCACGAGCGCGAACGTCATGATCACCTCGAGCAGGAACCCCTCGCCGATGGAGACGCCGTCGGCGAGCGCGGGCGCCCCGAATCCGGCGAGGTCACCGAGCGCGTCGTCGAACACGGCGCGCAGGAGCAGCGCGGCGACGACCGCGCCCGCGAGCTGCGAGATCCAGTAGACCCCGGCCATCGCGGGGGTGATCCGCCTCGTGACGAGGAAGCCGAACGTGACGGCGGGGTTCATGTGACCGCCGGAGACGTGACCGAGCGCGGTGATCATGATCCCGAGCGCGAGCCCGTGCGCGGCGGCGACGGTGAGCAGCGAGGACTCGCCAAGCCCGGTCAGGACGATGATCGAGCCCGCGCCGAAGAACGTTAGCGCGCCGGCTCCGAGCGCCTCGGCGACACCGCGGCGCAACGCGTCCTGCTGATCCATGGCGGCCAGCCTAGCGAGAGCGCCGGCCGGAGGGCAGCTCAGCCTGGATCCAGGCTCAGGAGAGCTCGCCGAAACCCTCGGCCTGGGGGGTCTCTCCGGCCACGACCAGCACGTCGCCCTCCTTGACGACCGTGCCGGGGGTGGCGTAGGTGAAGCTGCCCCCGGCGGGCTTGATGCACACGACCGTGATGCCGTAGCGCCGGCGCACCTCGGCCTCCGCGAGCGTCTTGCCGACGATCTCGCGCGGAGCGATCGTCTCGACGAGGGCGAAGCCGGGATCGAGCTGGATGTAGTCGAGCGTCCGGCCGGTGAGCGTGTGGCCGACGCGGATACCCATGTCACGCTCGGGGAAGATGACCCGGTGGGCTCCGACCCGCTCGAGGATCCTGCCGTGCGCTCGCGTGATCGCTTTGGCGAGGATGCGCGGCACCCCGAGATCTGCGAGCACCGAGGTCGTCAGGATGCTCGCCTCGACATTCGTGCCGATGGCGACGACCGCCGACTGGAAGTCGGCGGCGCCGACCTGGCGCATCGCGTCGACGTCGGTCGAGTCGGCCTCGACGACGTGCGTCAGCAGGCCCGCGTAGTCCTGAACCGTCCGCGGGTCGGCATCGACGCCGAGCACCTCGTGCCCGAGCTCGATGAGCGTCTCGGCGAGGGCGCCGCCGAAGCGGCCGAGGCCGATGACGAGGAAGGCGTCGCGCCTAGCCAATGATCGGCCGCTCCTCCGGGTAGCGATACCGTCGAGCCTGCTCGCGCAGGATGAGCGCGGTCCCGAGGCCGAGCGGCCCGACGCGTCCGAGGAACATGAGTACGATCAATGCCACCTTTCCCGCCGCGGGCAGCCCTGCCGTAACCCCCGTGGAGAGCCCGACTGTACCGAATGCCGACGCCGCCTCGAAGAAGCTCTGCGAGACCGTAGCGTCGCTGACGGCCACGAGCACGAGCGTGCAGAGCGCGACGGCCGCGAGCGCGATCAAAGCGACCGCGAGCGCCTGTCGCTGCGCCACGGCGGGAATCCGCCGACCGAAGACGTTGACCTCCGGCTCACCCCGGAGCTCGGCCCAGACCATCAGCATCAGCAGCGCCAGCGTCGCGACCTTGATTCCCCCACCGGTTCCGGCGCTCCCCGTTCCGACGAGCATGAGGAAGTCCTGGACGAGCAGCGTCTCGTCGTCCATCGCCGAGTAGTCGAGCGAGTTGAACCCGGCCGTCCGGGGCTGAACACCCTGGAAGAAGCTCGCAAGGAGCTTGCCTGACCAGTCGAGAGGAGCCAGCGTGTTCGGGTTCGTCCACTCGAAGCCGAGCACGGTGAGGAAACCGAGCGCGAGCAGGAAGCCCGTCCCGAGGAGCGTCAGCTTCGTGTGCAGCGACCAGCGCCGCGGCGAGATGAGCTCCCGGCGCAGCTCGAGCCAGACGGGGAAGCCGATCCCGCCGGCGATGATGGCCAGCGACATCGTGATCGACACCCACCCGTCGGTGACGAACTGCATCATGCTGTCGCTCCAGAGCGCGAAACCGGCGTTGTTGAACGAGGTGATTGCATGGAACACGCCGCGGTAGATCGCCGAGCCTGCCGAGTAGTCGTAGGCAAGGGCGAAGCGGAGCGTGAGCACCAGCGCGGCGATCGCCTCGAAGAGGAGGCTGAAGGCGGCGACGCCGATCAGGATCCGCCGCACGTCGCCGAGCTGGAGAGCTCCCGTCTCGGCCTGCGCGATCAGGCGGGTACGCAGCCCCATCCTCCGGGCAACGAGGAGGAAGAGGGCCGATGCCAGCGTCATGATCCCCAGGCCGCCGATCTGGACGAGGAGCATGATCACGACCTCGCCGAAGGTGCTCCAGTACCCCGGGGTGTCGACGACGATGAGGCCCGTCACGCAGATCGCCGACGTCGACGTGAACGCCGCGGTCAGGAACGAGGCGCCGGCCGGTCCCTCGGTGGCGACCGGCAAGAGGAGCAGCGCGGTACCGACGAGGATCGAGGCCGCAAACGCGAGCGCCACGAGCTGGGCGGGGTGTCGCAGCTCGCGAAGCCTACGCACGCCAGTAGCGCCTCGTCAGGAGCACGGCGATCGGGACGATCTCGAGCCGGCCGGCCCACATCAGCACGATCATGACGGCCTTTGCGAACGCGCTGAAAGGCTCGAACGAGCCCATCGGCCCGGCGAAGCCGAACGCCGGACCGACGTTGCCGAGCGTCGTCGCCGACGCCGCGATCGCCTCGAACGGTGTCACCTCGAGACCGGCCCGTGCGGACTCGATGGTGAGCACCAGAGCGCCGACGATGAAAAGGCCGACGTAGATGACGCCGAAGACGAGAATCGCGCGGAGCGTCCGCTCGTCCACGACGCGGCCGTTTAGCCGAACCGGCACGACCGCCTCGCGGTGCACCGTCTGGTCGAGCTCGCGCAGGAGCAGCTTGCCGATCAGGACGTGCCGCACCACCTTGATCGCACCGCCGGTGGAGCCGGCGCAGCCCCCGATCAGCATCAGCGCGACCAGCGTGAAGGCGGCAAGCCCCGACCACTGGGCGAAGTCCGCGCTCACGTACCCGGTGGTCGTCATGATCGACACGGTCTGGAAGGCCGCGTGTCGGACACCAGCCTCCCCGGCCGAGAAGATGCCGGCTCGCAGCAGCTCGAGGAAGAGGATCAGCGTTCCGAGCAGGATGAAGAACAGGTAGAAGCGGAGTTCCTCGTCCCGGAAAGGGTTTGCGCGCCGCCGCAGCGCCCGGTAGTGAAGGGCGAAGTTGGCGCCGGCGATCGCCATGAAGGCCACCATCACCCACTGGCTGGCGGCCGCGAACGGCTCCGCCGACCGCGCCTGCGGCGAGAACCCGCCCGTCGGCAGTGTGGTGAACGCGTGGGCCGCGGCCTGGAAGGGCGTCATCAGCGGATCGACGCCCACCCAGCCGAAGACGGAGAGGAGCAGGATCATGAGCCCGGTGAGGCCTACGTAGAGGAGCCACAGGCGCTGGGCCGTGCTGCGAATCGAGACCGCGAGCGGCTCGTACTCGGGGCCGGGCATCTCGGACTCGACGAGCTGGCGGCCCCCGACTCGAAGCCGCGGCAGCACGGCCAGGCCGAGCACGATGATCCCCATTCCCCCGAGCCACTGCGAGTAGCTGCGCCAGAGGCTCATCGTGTGGTCGAGGGCGGGGATGTCGGTCAGGACGCTGGCGCCGGTGGTCGTCATCCCTGACATGGCCTCGAAGTACGCGTTGATCGGATCCCGGAGCTGGGGCTCCGAGAGGAGGTAGGGCAGGGCGATCGCCCAGGCGGCGAGCGCCCAGGTGAGGGCGACGACGAGGAAGCCCTCGCGCACCCCGATCGCCTCGCCGCCGCTCGTTGCGCGCTCGAGCCCGAGGCCCGCGGCGAACGTGATCGCGCCGGCGGCCAGGAACGGCCAGACCGGATCGCCGTAGCCGAGGCCGACGACGACCGGGAAAGCGAAGGCGACGCTCAGGTACTTGACCAGGCGCCCGACGAGGTTGAGCGCGCCCCCGACGTCGATGGTGAGGCGCCGGATTCTGCGCTTCCGCAGCAGGATCGCGCTACGAGCCACTCGCCGCCCCGACCCACCCCGGTCGCACGATCCCCATCACAGGGTCTGCTCGACCTGGTGCATCCGGGCTGCCTCTGTGAAGATGATCGCCCGGTCGCCCGGCTGGAGCATGTCCTCGCCGTGCGGGAAGATCGCCCGGTCGCCGCGGACGATGGCGCCGATCAGCGATCCCGTCATCGGCAGCTCGCGAAACGGCTTGCCGAGCAACTCGCTGTCGGGGCGCACAACGATGTCGAGGATCTCGAAGCGGTCGCCCTCGACCATCGAGAGCTGGCGGATGCGCGGGTCGTGCGCGAAGCGGACGATCTCCTCGGCGGTGACGATCCGGGGGTTCACGGCGACGTCCACGCCAGCGCGCTCGAACACCTCGACCGAGGCGGGGTCGTCGACGATCGCGATCGTGAAGTGGACGCCGCGGAGCTTGAGCAGCGTCGCCGCGTAGAGGTTGCGCTCGTCGGAGCGCATGGTGAAGATCGCGGCCTCGGCGTTACCGATCCGCTCCCGCTCGATGAAGTCCGCCTCGAGCCCGGTGGCGTGGAAGACGCGCGCGCCGGGCAACTCCTCGGCGACGGCGCGCGCGCGCTCCGCGTCCGACTCGATGATCCGCACCCGGGCGCCCTGCTCGAGCAGCACGCGCGCCACCGCGACGCCGGTGGCGCCGCCGCCGAGGACGACGACATCGGAGGCCCGGCTGCGCCCGCCGCTCAGGATGTGCCCCCACTTCCGGGCGGCGTCGGGGGAGCAGATCACGATCACCCGGTCGCCGGGCTGGATCGACGCGTCGCCTCGGGGGACGAGCCCGCGGCCGGAGCGGATGATGCTCGCGACCTTCGAGTCGGGTGGGATCACGGCCTCCCGCAGCTCGCAGCCGACGGTCTCGCCGGCCGGCATGTCGTGCTCGACGTCGAACTCGACCATCAGCACCTGCCCCTCGGCGAAGACGTCCGTCTGGCGAGCGGCCGGGAGGCCGATCACGCGTGCGATCGCGTTGGCGGTCTCGAGCTCGGAGGAGACGACGAAGTCGACGTCGAGCTGGCGCTCGTGCCATACCTCCAGGTACTCGACGTTGCGAGTACGGACGATGGTGCGGGCGCTCGGCGCGAGCTTCTCGGCGAGGATGCCGCAGACGATGTTGACCTCGTCGCGCGACGTGCACGCGATCACGAGGTCGCAATCGGCGATGCCTGCCTCGCGCAGCACCCGCCGACTCGCCCCGTTGCCCTCGAGGGTCATGATGTCGTAGCGGTACGCGAGCACGCCGAGGCGGTCCCGGTCGGTGTCGACGACCACGAGCGAGTGGTCGGCGTGGAGCGCCTCGACGATCGTCGTTCCCACCTGGCCGGCGCCGACCACGAGGATCCTCATCCGAGCTCCCCCCACTCCGGCTCGGGCTCGATGCCGATCGCGTCCGCGACCCGGTTGACGTAGTTGAAGTACGCGACGACCTGGACGGCGCTCGAGATCGCGTCGTCGTCGAGCCCGTGCGTGCGCAGCGCGCTCACGTCCGCTTCCCCGAGCCGTGCGGGAGCACGCGTGGCGCGGTCGGCGAAGTCGCAGAGGGCGCGCTCGCGCGCGGCGCGGGCGGCGGCGCCGCGGTGGCGGCGCGCGACTCGCTCCACGAGCTCTGCGTCTGCGCCCTCGGCACGGAGGTCGTCTGCATGGGCCCGGGTTCAGTAGTGGCAGCCGTTGGCGGCGGAGACGACGACGGCGAGTAGCTCCCGGTCTGCCCGCGAGAGCGGCGAGGGCCCGAGCATGATCTCGCGGTAGAGCGCCATCGACGCGCGGAGCGTCCGCGGGCTCCTGCTCATCGCCCTGACGATGTTGAAGACCTTGCCGGCGCGCGCGACGGCCGCGTCGTACTCCTTCTTCAGCGCACCCTCGGCCTCGTCGACGTCGATGAGGCGAATCCACGGCACGGGCCGGATTCTGCCGCATCGACCGGCCGGGCTGCGGGCGAGCGTGTCATGATCGCCCGGTGCTGGACGCGGTCGTGTTCGACCTGGACGGGGTGCTGATCGACTCGGAGGCGGTGTGGGATGCCGCCCGCGAGGAGCTCGTGCGTGAGCGCGGCGGCCGTTGGCACGACCGGGCGCAGCGGGACATGATGGGGATGAGCTCGCCCGAGTGGTCTCGCTATCTCCATGACGAGCTCGGCCTCACCGAGTCGCCCGAGGAGCTGAACCGCGAGGTCGTGCGCCGGATGGCTGCGCGCTACCGGGAGCGGCTGCCGCTCGTGCCGGGCGCGACCGCTGCGGTCGAGCGGCTCGCGGGCCGCTGGCCGCTCGGCCTGGCTTCGTCCTCGAACCGCCCGCTGATCGACCTCGTCCTGGGCCTCGCGGACCTCGACCGGCTGTTCCACGTGACGGTGTCGTCCGAGGAGGTCGGGCGCGGCAAGCCCTCGCCGGACGTCTACCTCGAGGCGGTGCGCCGCCTCGGCGTCGAGCCGGCGCGCGCAGCAGCGGTCGAGGACTCCCACAACGGGATCCTCTCGGCGAAGGCTGCGGGCCTGCGGGTGGTCGCGATCCCGAACCCGGCCTTCCCCCCGCGTGCGGAGGCACTCGCCGCGGCCGACGTGGTGCTCCGCGCGATCGACGAGCTGACCCCGGCAGCAATCCTCGCGGGGTGCTGATCGCGGCACCGGTGCCCCGACCTGGGGGCGGGCCCCGTCCCGCCCGCGCCCGTCAGTCGACGCGGCCGAGCAGGACGCAGCCGTTGTGGCCGCCGAGGCCCATCGCGTTCGACAGCGCCACGTCGATGTCGGCCTCGCGTGCGACGTTCGGGACGTAGTCGAGGTCGCAGACCGGGTCGGGGTGGTGGTAGTTGATCGTCGGCGGGATCAGCCCGCGGTGGATCGCGAGCGCGCACATGATCACCTCGACCGCGCCGGCGGCGCCGAGCAGGTGCCCCATCGTCGACTTCGTCGAGGAGACGGCGAGCTTGTACGCATGGTCGCCGAACACGTCCTTGATCGCCTTCGTCTCGGCGGCGTCGCCGAGGGGCGTCGACGTCCCGTGCGCGTTGATGTAGTCGACCCGGGTCGGCTCTACGCCGGCGCGCTCGAGTGCCGCGCGCATCATCTCTGCGACCCCCACCGAGTCGGGGTCGGGCGCGGCCATGTGGTAGGCGTCGTTGGAGGCGCCGTAGCCGAGCACCTCCGCGTAGATCGTGGCACCGCGCGCCCGCGCGTGCTCGAGCTCCTCGAGCATGACGACTCCCGCGCCCTCCCCCATCACGAACCCGGCGCGGGTCGCGTCGAACGGGCGGGACGCCCTCGTGGGATCCTCCTCCTCGGCAACGAGGCCGCGCATGGCACAGAAGCCGGCGAAGAAGAGCGGGTGGATGCAGCCCTCCGTGCCGCCCGCGAGGACGGCGTCCGCGAGCCCGTGCTGCACGAGCTCGGCGCCTTCGCCGATCGCGTGCGAACCGGTCGCGCACGCGGACACGACCGCGTAGTTGGGGCCCCGCAGCCCGAGCGCGATCGCCACCTGGCCGCTCGCCGAGTCCGGCAGCACGTTCGGGAGGAACGTCGGCGAGACCCGGTCGGGCCCGCGCTCGCGCAGCACGTCGTACTGGCGCAGCAGCTCGTGGAGGCCGCCGATCCCGGAGCCGAGGACGACGCCGACCCGGTCGGCCCGGTAGCCGTTACGGCCCGCGATCCCGAGCGCCTCCTGGGCGGCCGCGAGCCCGAACTGGATGTTGCGGTCGATCCGCTTGAGCTCCTTGGCGGAGACGAGACCGCCGTTCAGGGAGAAGTCCTTCACCTCCGCCGCGATCTTCACCGGGTACTCGGTCGTATCGAACGCGCGCACGAAGTCGACGCCGCTGCGGCCCTCGACGGCGGCGCGCCAGGTCGCCTCGACGGAGTTCCCGAGCGGAGTGACCGCCCCCATCCCGGTGATGACGACTCTGCGCATCCACTGAGTTTGACGGCCGAGACTCCCCGCGGGTTGCGCCCACCGACCGAGTGGGCCGTACAATCGAGTCATGGAGGAGACGCAGAGGCTCGCGATCTCGCTGGAACCGCTCGACGACTACGTCGTCGTCGAGGCGGTCGACGAGGAGACGGAGACGCGCAGCGGGCTGATCATCCCCGCGAGCGCCGAGGCGGGCTCCCGCTCCGGAATCGTTACCGCGACCGGCCCGGACGCGGAGGGCGTCGACCCGGGAGACAAGGTTCTGTTCCCGAAGAACGCCGGCTTCGACGTGCGCCTCGGCGGCGTCGCGGTCAAGGTCGTGCGGCGCGGCGAGCTGATCGCCCGCGTCAACGACTGAGCAGCCCGGGCGGACATCCCTCGATGGGAGCATCCCCCGCGGGCCCCGGGCCCCCGAGCCCTCCCCTGCCCCCCTCCCACACCCCGGGCCCCCGCCGCGCCCGGCGTAGCGGCGGCGGCGCCGCGTCCGCCCGCTGTTACGATGGCCGCGCGAGGAGAAGTGGCCGAGTGGCTGAAGGCGGCGCCCTGCTAAGGCGTTAGGTGGGGGATTCCCTGCCTCGAGGGTTCGAATCCCTCCTTCTCCGCTCGACCCGCCGGAGGGGTGGCAGAGCGGTCGAATGCGGCGGTCTCGAAAACCGTTAGGGGCGGTTTCGTCCCTCGAGGGTTCAAATCCCTCCCCCTCCGCCTCGCGTAGCCGAGACCCGCATGGTCGAGCGGGTCTCGGCTGCTCACGACCGGGCGGTCACCAGAGGTTGTACCTGTCCCGGTTGATGAAGAAGCCGTGCCCGGTCGGGATGCTCCAGCAGCGCATCCCGTCGGACCGCGACTTGCACCGGAATCGCCCCGCGTCGCGCCACCTCTCCCCGTAGTCGAGCGTGGGCCCGCGCGGGAACTGCCACGAGCCGACGTTCCGCTGCTTGTAGGAGTCGCCGTACAGGGGCACGATCGCCGCGAACTTGTCGTTCAGCGTGATGCACGCCATCAGGTCCTTCTTGACGAACTCCCGGCAGCGGATGTTCCCGCTCGGGCTGGAGAAGTAGTTGCTCCACCAGTCCTGCGAGAGCGGGAGCGCCCCCTGGGCGGCGCCCACCGGGAGACAGAGGCTGATGACGATCCCGAGGAGGAGAAGACGCTTCATGCGAGCACCCCCGGAAGACGACGACGAACCGAGCCAGAGAACGCGGGCGGAAGCTTACGCGATCACACGTGCCGATGCGAGCCCGCGATCGCGCTCCCCGGAGGGGTCACCGGCCGGATCGTCTACGGTGCTCGCGAGGTGGAACCGAGGCCGTTATCGCCCCGGATCGAGGCCGGCGAGAGGCGCCTCGACGCATGAGAAACCCGCTGCTCCGCACCAGGGACGGCCGCCGGCTGTTCGCCGCGCAGGCGCTCAGCCTGGCCGGCCACGGGATCTCGGCAGTGGCGCTGCCCTGGCTCGTGCTCGAGCAGGGTGGCTCGAAGGCCGCGGCCGGGCTCGTGTTCACGTTCACGACGCTCCCCTACGTCGTGTTCGCGCTCCCGGCGGGCGTGGTCGGCGATCGCTTCCCCGTGCGGGGCGTGATCTGGGTCTCGCACGCAGCGCAGGCGCTGTGCGCGCTCGCGGTGCCACTCTGGTCGCTCGTGTCGCCCCCGCCGACCGGGGCGGTGCTCGTGGCCGCGTTCGCAATCGGGGCGGGACGGGTGTTTTCGGACGCGGCCGTGTTCGGAGCGGTCGCCGCGGTCGTGCCTCGGACGGAGTTCGTGCGCGGCCAGGCGACGCTCGGCGCCGCCTGGGCGGTGGGGCTGCTCGCCGGGCCCGCGCTCGGCGGAGCGCTCGTGAGCGCGATCGGGCCGGCCCGGTCGCTCGCGGCCGAGGCTGCGACGCTCGCTCTTGCCGCCCTCGTCGTCCGCACGACGAGGATCCATCTGGACGCCCCGGTCGTCGCCGCCCGTCGCGCCGCGACGATCCTGCGAGACGGGATCCACTCGATCTTCGGCGACCCCGTGCTGCGAGCCGTCACGTTCCTCGGCGCGGGCTGGGCGCTCGCCTCGGCGGGCGCCTGGGCCCTCGCCGTACCCCTCCTCCGTGACGAGCTCGGCCTCAGCTCGGCCCGCGCAGGCGTCGTGCTCGGTGCCGGCGCGCTCGCCGGAATCGCGGCCTCGCCGGTCGTGAGCGGGCTCACCCGCCGCCTGAGCGGGATCGGGATCCTGCGCCTGTCGATCCCGCTGTCCGCGCTCGCCACGGCTGCTGTCGGCCTCTCGCCCGGCTTCGCGCTCGTGCTCGTCGCCTACACGGCGATGTCGCTCGCCGACTACGTGGCGACGGCCGCCTACATCGGCGAGCGCCAGACCCGGGCGGCGCTCGAGCTCCAGTCCACCGTCGGGATCCTCGGCCGGACGATCGTGATGCTGTCGCTCGCGGCCGGCTCCGCCGTAGCGAGCGCGCTCACGGCGACGGTCTCCGTCCGTGCCCTGTACGTGGGGATGGCAGTCGCCACGGTCGCCGTGGTCGCGGTCGCGACACCGTTCCTGCTCCGCGCAGGTCGCAACGCGCCCGCGCCGGCGACCTCGGCGTAAACCGTAGGCATTCTCTCCACCGCCGCGCACCGGGGCGTGCTGCACCATGGAGGGCGTGAGAAAGCGCCTCTCCGTCGTCATCGCCGCGCTGGCAGTGCTCGCCGCTGGCTGCGGCGGCGAGCCCGACAACGCTGTCGAGGCCCCGCCACCTCGGCCGCCGCTCGCTGAGGCACTCGCGCTCCTACCGGCCGACGCCGACCTGCGCGATCAGATCCTGTTCGGAGATCTCGAGCGGCTGCGGGCCTTCTACCCCGACGCCGAGTCGTTCCGGGGCGCGCTCGCCGGCGTCTGGCTCCCGGACGCGCTGGCCCGCGCCGACGCCCCGCTCTGGCGCAGGTCGTACGGTTTCGGCCTCGGACGCGTCGATCGGTTCGTCTCGGGTGGGTTCCACCCGCACGAGGTGACGATCGCGATCGGTCGCTTCGAGCCTCGAAAGGTACTGGCGACGCTCCGGGCGAATGGCTACGCCGAGCGCGGGCGGATCCTGAGCCGGGGCGCCGATGGCTCCGTGGATCCGACGACCGCGGCCGGCCGTCTCTCCCTCAGTGCCCTCAGCCGCATCGCCGTTGACGAGGACAGGCTCGTCGCCGCCTCGACGACCGCTCTCGCGAAGGCGGCGCTCTCATCTGCGGGCGCCGCTTTGGAGGCGGACGTCCGGGTGGCCAGCGCGGCACTCGCGCAGGTGACCGCGGCGGTCATCCTGCCGCCGGAGCTCGTCCGGCCGCCCACGGGTGTGCCCGTGAGGCTGCTCGCTGCCGAGCCGGCGATCCTCGTCGGCGCCGGGATCGACGACCAAGGGTCGAGCGACCGCACGGTCCGGATCGTGCTCGTCTACTCGGAGACATCCCAGGCCGCGAGCGAGGCCGAGCTCCTCGCATCGACGCTCGCGGCGGCGCCGCTCACGATCGGCGGCACCTTCGCGGATCTGTTCGACGGCCTGTCGGTGAGGGTCGTCAGCGGACGAGCAGTCGTCATCAGCGGGAGGCTCGCCGTCGAGCAGAACCCGGGGGCGTGGCGGGGCCTGCTCGAGAGCGGGGACCTCGCCGTGCTCGTGCGCCAGCGATAGAGCAAGCAGCGCGCGAGACCGAGTCCCGGTCGCAGCAGCTCGCCGACGATCGCCTCAGCAGATCCCGGTCCGGATCCGGGTGACATGGTCGTCGAGAGGCTCGACGGCGGACGAACGGGCGGTCACGCGACCCGTCCCCGCGCCAACGCCGTCCGGACCCAGTCGCTCGGCGGCAGCCCGGCCATGCCGTCGCTCTTGCGATAAACCCGGCAGGACATCGCGTAGTCGGTCCGGGCCTCGGAGCCCGGCTCGACGTCCCGCCCGTCGACACGGATGGTCGGCGAGCCGAGGAAGCGCAGGCGCTCGGCCGCCTCAGGATGCGGCACGTCGATCAGGTGCACCTCCGGATCGATCCCAAGCTCGGTCGCGACCTGCTCGACGAGCGCAAGCGCGCCCTCGTGATTGGGACAGCCGTCGAAGTAGAGGATCTCGACCAACGGCCGCCCGTCCCTCTTCGTACTCACGAAACCTCCTCGATGTGATGGCGGGGCTGCCCGACCGTGCCCGGACCGCGGCGCATCCTCACCCTTCGATCCGGCGGCAGGCGGCGACGTGCTCGGCGTTCTTCTCGAGCAGCGCGTGCGCGAGGTCGATCATCTCGACAACGCGCTCGTCGGCGATCCGGTTGTAGACGACACGGTGCTCACGGCGGGTAGCGATGAACCCGCACCAGCGAAGGCAGGCGAGATGGTTGGACACCTTCGGCTGCGCGATGGCCAGGCGTGCGACGAGCTCGCCGACCGAGAGCTCGCCCTCGTCGCGGAGCAGCTCGAGGATCCGGACCCGGGTCGGGTCGCCGAGACCACGGAAGTACTTCGCCACGAGGTCGCTCCTGGCGGGAGCGTCGGGAAGCCGGAACGGAGCAAGTTGCATGAACTCCCTTTTCTGATATAAGATTTCACCAATATAACACAGCCATGACTCGAGCCGACGAAGGGAGCCCGGATGGCCCGCAACTACGACGTGATCGTGATCGGAGCCGGCATGGGTGGTATCGCGGCCGCCAACCGGGCCGTGGCCCGCGGTGCTCGCGTGGCCCTGATCGAGGCGGGCGCGATCGGCGGCACCTGAATCAACGTGGGGTGCATCCCCACCAAGGCCCTGGTCAGGTCCGCCGAAGCGATTCACACTGCCCGCCGCGGAGCCGAGTTCGGCTTCCGCGCCGAGGTCGAGGTCGACTTCCCGAGCGTCGTCGCCCGCAAGAACAAGCTCGTGTCGGCCGTGCGCGGCGGCCTCGAGCGAAGCCTGGAGGGAAACCCGCGAATCGAGCTGGTTCGTGGCTGGGCCCGGTTCGAGCACCCCGGCCGGATCGTCGTCGACGGCCACGAGCTCGAGAGCGAGCGGGTGATCGTCGCCTCCGGCGTCCAGCCCCACATACCCGCGATCCCCGGCCTCGGTGAGGTTCCGTACCTCACGAACGAGACGGTGATGGATCTCGAGGAGCTGCCGGAGCGATTGATCGTGCTCGGGGGCGGCGCCGAGGGGCTCGAGTTCGGGCAGGCCTTTCGCCGCTTCGGGAGCAAGGTAACGATCGTGCAGCGCAACCGCCGCCTGGCTCCGAACCATGACCCCGAGATCTCGCAGGCGATCGAG
This sequence comes from uncultured Gaiellales bacterium, assembly GCA_964370985.1. Classification (GTDB taxonomy): domain Bacteria; phylum Actinomycetota; class Thermoleophilia; order Gaiellales; family Gaiellaceae; genus JAHDVS01. Next base: position 15,846 of record CAYJLE010000012.1, read on the forward strand.
CAGATCCTGCGCGACGAAGGTCTCGAGATCCTCACCGAGACCACACCGCGGCGCGTCGAGCGCCGAGCCGGCGCGGTCGTCCTCGAGACCGGCGACGGCCGGACGATCGAAGGGGACGCGCTGCTCGTCAGCACCGGCCGAAAGCCACACGACCTCCGGGAGCTCGGTATCGGCGAGGCCGGCATCGAGGGCGACCTCGAGCGGGGAATCGCGATCGACGAGGAGCTGCGGACGAGCGCACCCGGCGTCTTCGCGATCGGCGACGTGCTGGGCCGCGTCCAGCACACCCACTTCGCCACCTACACGGCCGGCATCGCGGTCGCGAACGCGCTCGGGGGCGAGCACGTTCGCTACTCGCTCGGTCGCGTGCCGGGCGCGATCTTCACCGACCCCGAGATCGCCAGCGTCGGCCTCACCGCCGAGGAGGCGCGGGCGCAGGGACGCAAGGTGAAGATCGGCAAGCAGGAGATGGCCAAGGTCGGGCGTGCCCGGGCCATGGGAGAGACCCGGGGCTTCGTCAAGTTCGTCGTCGACGCCGAGACCGACGAGCTGCTCGGCATGCACGTGCTCGCCTACCACGGTGCCGACCTGCTCGCCCAGGGCGTGATCGCGATGAACGGAACCGGGACGCTGGCCCCGCTCACGGACTGCGTCTGCATCCATCCGACCCTCTCCGAGGGGGTGAAGGCAGCGGCCGGCAATCTGCAGCCGGCCGAGATCCCGGACGCCGCGGGCGACCTGCCGGTGCGCTGACAGGCCGCTAGCCGTCAGGGAGGTGCCAGCGGCGAGGCGCGATCAGATCGTCGGCCGCGCCCGGCCCCCACGTGCCGGCCGGGTACGCCTGAACAGGCGGGGGGCTCTCGAGCAGCGGGGTGGCGACCTCCCAGAGGCGCTCGATCCCGTCCGCGCGGGTGAACAGCGTGCGGTCGCCGATCATGGCGTCGTGGATCAGTCGCTCGTACGCCTCGAGCCGGTTGGACGTGCAGAACGAGCCCTCGTAGGCGAAGGTCATCCGTGCCGGCCCGATCGCCATCGTCGCACCGGGCACCTTGGCGAGGAACTCGGCCGAGATCCCGCCGGGGTCGGCCAGATCGAAAACCAGCTTGTTCGGGCAGAAGCCGTCGCCGTCGAACATGCGCAGCCGCGGTCTCTTGAAGGCGATCGTGGTCACGCGCCGGCCCTCCGCGAGCCGCTTGCCAGTGCGCAGGTAGAAGGGCACCCCCGCCCAGCGCGCGTTGTCGATCCGCACCTCGAGCGCGACGAACGTGTCGGTCTGCGAGCCGCGGGCGACACCCTCCTCGGTGAGGTAGCCGTCGTACTGGCCGCGGACCACGCGAGTCGGGTCGATCGGCTCCAGCGAGCGGAAGACCCTCACTTTCTCGTCGACGAGCGCCTTCGCGTCGAGGGAGGCCGGCGGCTCCATCGCAACGAAGCCGAGCACCTGGAAGAGGTGCGTGACGACCATGTCGCGGAAAGCGCCGGTGGACTCGTAGAAGCCGGCCCGCGAGCCGATCGAGAGCGTCTCGGGGACGTCGATCTGGACGTGGTCGATGTGGTCGCGATTCCAGACCGGCTCGAACAGGCCGTTCGCGAAGCGCAGCGCGAGGATGTTCTGGACCGTCTCCTTGCCGAGGAAGTGGTCGATGCGAAAGACCTGCGACTCCTCGAAGGCCGAGTGCACCGCGGCGTTGAGCGTGCGGGCCGAAGCGAGGTCGGTGCCGAACGGCTTCTCCACGATCACGCGCGCACCCTCCGCGAGCCCGGCGTGCCCGAGTGTCTCGATGATCCTCACCATCGCCGCGGGCGGCACCGACAGGTAGTGGAGCCGGCGCGGGCCGGAGCCGAGCTCCGCCTCGGCCCGCTCGACCGTCGCGGCGAGCGCGCCGAAGTCGCCCGCGTCGGAGGGCACATACGAGAGCAGACGAGCGAAGTCCCGCCACGCCTCCTCCGCTACCTCGCAGTGGCCGAACTCGTCGACGGCTGCGCGGGCGAAGAGGCGAAACTCCTCGTTCGAAAGGCTCTTCCGCGAGGTGCCGATGATCCGGCAGCTCTTCGGGAGGAGCCCCGCGACGGCCAGGCGAAAGAGCCCGGGCAGGAGCTTTCGCCTCGCGAGGTCTCCGGTCGACCCGAAGAGCACGATCACGCGATCGTCCGGGACAGGGACGTGCTTCAGCTCGCACCGCCCGCGGCGACCCGGGCTGCTCCGAGCAGCGCCGTCAGCTCGTTGAGGATGACGAGCACGGGGATCCGCTCCAGCATGGCGGAGAAGCGCCCCTTGTCCACGAAGGCCCGCATGAAGCCGCCTTCCCGGAGGCGGGGCAGGATCTTCGGAGCGATGCCGCCGCCGAGGTAGACGCCGCCGGTGGCCATCAGGGTCAACGCCACGTTCCCGGCCTGCGCGCCGTAGATGGAGATCATCAGGTCGAGCGCGCGCAGGCACGTCTCGTCGCCCCCTTCGAGCGCCGCGTGCGCGATCGCCGCGCCGTCGAGCGCAACCGCCGGCATCTCCCCGCTCGTGTCGAGCAGGTACCGATAGATGTTGACGAGACCCAGCCCGGAGCAGACGCGCTCGTAGCTGACATGGCCGTGCTCCCGGGCGAGGTAGCGGCGCAGGCCGTCCTCGAGCTCGTTCCGCGGCGCGAAGTCGGTGTGGCCACCCTCCGTCGCGAAGACGTGGTGGCGCTCGCCGTCCCAGTAGAGGCCGGCCTGGCCGAGACCGGTGCCCGCGGAGACGACGGCGATGTTGCCGGTCGCGCTCGGGGCGCCCTGGTTGAGGACGGCGAGATCGTCCGGGCCGAGATCGGCGAGGCCGTGCGCGCTCGCCTCGAGGTCGTTGAGGAGGATGACGCCGTCCGTGCCGGCAACGCCCGCGACGCCCGCGGCGTCCACAGGCCAGGCGAGGTTCGTCGTGTCCGCGCAGCGCCCGCCCTTGACGGGGCCGGCAACGCCGAATGCGGCGTGCTCGACCTTCGCCGGGTGGGCGGCCAGGAACGCGCGCACCATCTGCTCGAGCCCGTCGTGCTCGCGGCTCGCGTAGATCTCGAGCGCCGCCGGCTCGCGCCCGCCGCCGCCGAAGAGCGCGAGCCGCGTGCTCGTCCCGCCGATGTCGCCGGCGAGGATCACCGTCCCAGTTCGATCACGCCAACTTGCATCCCAGGCCCCCGTTCGGTCGCGGTACCCACGTCCTTCGACCCGGATCCCCCGGCCAAGATTCACCCCTCCGGGCGAGGCACCCACGAGCTAGGTTAGGTGATCCCGTTCGCGGCGCCTGGCACGGAAGCCTCCGAGCCGCCACAGCCACGCTCTTTCGCACCGGCGAATCCCGCTCACGAGCCGCCCCTACAATAGAGAGCGTCCGGAGAGGTGTCCGAGTTGGCCTAAGGAGCGCGACTGGAAATCGCGTACCCGGTTACAAGCTGGGTCGCGGGTTCGAATCCCGCCCTCTCCGCTTCGAGCACGAGCGCCGGGGCAGCCCGGCTTTCCGCTCAGCCCCCGGTCGCCTGGGCGACGTACGCGGCGACGTCCGCGATCTCCTGCTCGGAGAGCTGCGAGAGCGCCGGCATCGCGCCGCGGCCGTTCGTGACGAGCTCGACGACGAGCTCCGGGGCCGGCTTCGACGCGTCGAGGCTCGGCCCGACCGCGCCGGTCGCGCCGGCGTCCGCGAGCGTGTGACACCCGGCGCATCCCGCCGCGGCGAACACCTCCTTGCCGGCCACTGGGTCGCCCGCCGTCTCGGGCGGCAGCGCCGTCTCGGGCGCGGAGGTCTCCGTCTCCCGGGGCTGCGTCTCCGCGGGCGTTGCCGCCTCGACCTCCTCCTCGGTGCCGAGAACCTCGACCGCGGCCAGCGTCCCGCCCACGAGGACGAGCGCGACGAGGAAGAACGCGCCGAGGTTCCGGCCGGGGAAGCCAGGGTCGCGCCGGGGCAGCACGAGGGCAGCCGCGAGACTGGAGACCACGAGGACGCCGCAGACGACCGCGAGGATGATCTCGTTCGTACTCACCCGGCGTCGATACGATACCCCGTCTCGTGCGCCGCGTCTGGATCTACGCCATCTCGGGCGCGGCCCTGCTCAGCGCGATCATCCTCGCGGCCGCAGGCGCCGGCGAGGTTCCGGGCGCGCTGACGGACTGGCAGGCGCTCACGCTCGGCACGGTGCAGGGGCTCACCGAGCTCTTGCCGATCTCGTCGTCCGGCCACCTGATCGCGGTGCCCTGGCTGGCCGACTGGACGTACCTCGAGACCCACGACGAGTTCAACCAGACGTTCGACGTCGCGCTCCACCTGGGGACGCTGGTCGCGGTCGTCGCGTACTTCTGGGGCGACGTCCTGCGCCTCCTCGGGGCACTGCTCGGCTCCCTGTCGCGCCGGCGGATCGAGAGCGCCGACGAGCGGGTCGCGTGGTTCGTCGTGGTCGCGACGATTCCGGCGGCGCTGGCGGGAGCGCTCGGAGAGGACGCGATCGCGGAGCACCTGGGCGAGCCCTGGCAGATCGCGATCTTCTTGACCGTGTTCGGCGTCCTGCTCTGGGTCGCCGACCGCGCCCGGCAGGACCGCGGCATGGCCGACCTCGGCGTTGGCCACGCCGTCATGATGGGCGTCGCTCAGAGCCTCGCGCTGATGCCGGGCGTGTCCCGCTCGGGAATCACGATCACGACCGGCCGCTTCCTCGGTCTCGACCGCGACTCGGCCGCGCGGTTCTCGTTCCTGCTCCTGATCCCGACCGTGCTCGGCGCCGTCGTCTGGAAAGGTGTCAACGACGTGCTGCTCGGGGACCTCCCCGACGGGTGGAAGGGCCCGTTCGTCGTCGGGACGCTCGCCGCGATCGGCAGCGGCCTGCTCGCGATCCGGGGGCTGCTCGGCTACGTGCGCCGCCACGACTACTCGGTATTCGTCGTCTATCGGCTGATCGCCGCCGCCGTGATCCTGCTCCTGATCGCGACCGGCGTCCGCGCGGCCACGTTCTGACCGTCGGGCGCGTCCGCTAGCCTCGGGCGGATGCGTGTCCCGGCGGGCGCCGTGCGGCTCGGTCTCCTCTGCCTCGCGATCGTCGCGATCGGGATGATCCGGCCGCGCCTGACCCAGGGGAGCGCGGGCTGGCTCCTGCTCGCGTGCGGGCTCGTCACGGTCGCGGGCGCCGCCGGCTTCTCCGTCGCGACGCGCCGCGTCGCAGCGAGGCTACCGCTGGTGGGCGGCTCGCTCAGAGCGGCGCAGGCGGTGCTGGTGCTCGTACGCCGAACCGGCCTGCCGTTTCTCGGCCTCGCGTTCTTCCTCGTCTGGACGTTCGTCTACCTCGGGCTCTGGTGGTACCACCCGGAGGAGACGTTCTCGGGCCTCGCCGACAGCCCGCGCTTCGCCGACTTCTTCTACTACGCGGTCATGACCGCGCTGACGTCCCCGCCCGAGGACATCGTCGCGACGAGCCGCGGCGCGCGCAGCGCGACCATGATCGAGATCCTGACCGGCATCGCGCTCCTGACGACCTACCTGACGAGCCTGCTCGAGGCGCGCCGCGCGCGGGCCCGTGAGGAGGCAAAGCCCCCAGCGGGCCCCGGTAGTTGACGCGGGTCTGGCGGCTGCGTAGCGTGGCGGCGTCCCCATGACCGATGACCAGGATCTGGGTCTAGCCGCCGCCGGTACCGCCGACGCGGAGGCGCCGGCGGCTGCGTCCCGCAGGCTCGCCTGGGCGGTTGCGGGGCTCGCCGCGCTCGCTCTGACGGTGGTATTGGCGTGGCTGCTCGTCCTCCGGGGCGGCGTCGAGCCGATCTCCGTCGAGCAGGCGGTGCAGGGCTTCCGCGTGGGGGACGCGCCGACCGTTCCGCTCCCCCCCGGCGTCCCCGTGCCGGAGAGCGGCGTCTACGTCTACGACACGCGCGGGTCCGAGTCCGTCGACATCTTCCTCGGACAGACCCACGACTACCCGGACGTGACCACGATCGCCGTGCGCCCCGGCGGCTGCGGGCTGACGCTCGCCTGGGAGGCGTTCGACGAGCGCTCGACGACCTGGGAGCTCTGCCCCGCCGGCGGCGGCTGGGAGATCGCGCGCTACACCGAGTACCACCGGTTCTTCGGCACGGGCGAGGAGACCGACTACCACTGCGAGCCCGGGTCGGTATGGCTGCCCGCGGACGCGGCTGCCGGCGCCGCCTGGACGAGGAGCTGCGCCACGGAGATCACCGACGAGGTCGCGTCCGGTCGCGTCGTCGGGACGGAGACCGTCCGCGTGGGCGGCACGGAGGTGGAGGCAGTTCACGTCTCGCTCGTGGCCGAGCTGCGAAAGCGAACTCGCGGCCAGGGCACGTTCGAGGTCTGGCTGCGGGTACCGGACGGGCTTCCGGTCAGGCTCGCCTGGCAGAACGACAACGTCTCGAAGTCGGTCGCGGGCGAGGTCCACTACACCGAGCGAGCGGAGCTCTCGCTCGCGTCGCTCGAGCCGGAGCGCTAGCCGAGGTCGATCTCGTAGGCCGCCGAGGTGGCGCGCGCAACGTCATCGAGCGTCGCCCCGCCCAGCAGCTCGACAAGCACGAGCCGGCCATCGCGCAGCCGGAACACGGACAGCTCGGTGACGACGACGTCGGCGGCGCCACGGGCAGTCAGCGGGTACGTGCACTCGGGCACCACCTTCGGCGCGCCCGCCCCGGTCGTCGCGGTCATCGTGACGATCACGCGCCGCGCACCGACGACGAGGTCCATCGCGCCGCCCACGCCGAGCACGTCCCGCCCGGGCACCGCCCAGTTCGCGATGTCCCCGGCCGCGGAGACCTGGAGCGCGCCGAGCACGGCCACGTCGACGTGCCCGCCGCGGATCATCGCGAACGACTCGGCGCTGTCGAAGTAGGCGGCGCCGGGAAGCGCGGTGACGGGCAGCTTGGCCGCGTCGACCAGGTCGGGATCGACGGCGTCCGGGGCGGGCCGGGGCCCGACGCCGAGAAGCCCGTTCTCGGTGTGGATCACGACCCCGGCGTCCGGGGCGAGGAAGCCGGGGATCAGGTTCGGGATGCCGATTCCCAGGTTGACGACGTTCCCGGGCTCGAGCTCGAGCGCCGCGCGAGCGGCGATCCGGGCGCGCGGGTCATCGCTCACAGTGGCTTCGCCCCGACGAGTAGGTCGACGTAGAGGTGTGGCGTCGCCACCCCCTCCGGCTCGATCCCGCCGACCGGCACGATCTCCCTCGCCTCGGCGATCGTGAGCGTGGCAGCCGCGGCCATCAGCGGGTTGAAGTTGCGGGCCGTGCCGCGGTACCAGAGGTTGCCGAGCTCGTCGGCGCGGGCGGCGTGGACGAGCGCCACGTCGGCGCGGAGCGGCCGCTCGAGCAGGTGCGGGACGCCGTCGATCAGGCGCTCCTCCTTGCCCTCGGCGAGCAGCGTCCCGACACCGACCGGGGTGTAGAAGCCGCCGAGCCCGGCACCGGCGGCCCGGATCGCCTCTGCGAACGTCCCCTGCGGCAGCAGCTGGTACTCGAGCTCGCCGGCGTTGACGGCGGCGACCGCCTCCGGGTTCGACGTGAAGTAGGAGGCGATCGCCTTGCGGATCCGCCCCTGGCGCAGGAGCAGCCCGAGCCCCCGCCCGGCCTCGCCGACGTTGTTCGAGACGATCGTAAGGTCGCGCGCGTCACTCGCCTCGACGAGGGCGTCGATCAGGGTGAGCGGCGCGCCGACGAGCCCGAAGCCGCCGACCATCACGACGTCGCCGCTCCTGACGTGGGAGATCGCCTCCTCGGCCGAGACGCGCCGGACGCGGGTCACGGCTCGAGGGCCCCGGTCACCGCCGCGACGACGGCGCGGGCGTGGATCAGCCCCACCTCGAGCTCGGCCGGACGGATGAGACGTGCGCTGTATTCGGACTGGTGGCGAAGTCGCCGCATCTCGTCGATCGCGTCGAGATGATCGGCGATCCCGGGATCCAGCGTTGCCGTCGCGTACCTTCCGACCCGTTCGTGCTCGCCCGGGCCTCGCCGGACCCGCAGACCGTGCGCGCGCATGTGCGCGACGATCGCCTTGCGAGCAGCGTCGTACGCGAGCACGAACGCGCCGGTCGGGTCGGACATCGCGAGCCGCTCGGCGCTGTCGAGATGCCGCGTGGCCGACTCGAGATCCCGGCCGGCGGCACCGCGGTCGGCGTCCACGCGGGCGACGATCCCGGCGTCGAGGAGCTCCTGGACGTCCCTAGCTGTCATCGGGCTCGCCGTCGGGCGTGCGAGACGAACCGGGAACGAGCTCGAGGCGTGGCTCGCGCTTGACCTGCCGGACGAAGCCGTCCCCCGCGTCGCTCCACTGATCGGCGGACAGGATCGTTGTGCTCACCTCCTGGCCCAGCAGGGACGTGAGCTCGCGGGCGACCCGCGCGACGGCCCCCCATTCCGGGCAACCGATGAGGAGAACGTCGATGTCGCGCGGGGGCGGCCCCGGCTCGCCCAGGTACCGCGCGGCCCACGATCCGATCAAGAAAGCGCGCTCGACGCCGTGGATGGCCGCGATCGCCGGGCCGATCAGGCTGGCCGGCCCGAGCGCCTTCAGCAGCAGCGCGCCGAGCTCGCGGTAGTACGGGGACCCGGAGTGGGGGTGCAGGATCCGCTGTCGCCCGATCCGTTCCGAGCGGACGAGACCCGCCTGCTCCAACCGGTCGGCTTCCCGAGTCAGCGTCCCCCGGTCGAGGCCGAGCTCCCGCGCCAGCTCCGCGAGCGGCGCCGGTCGATCCGGGAAGAGGTAGACGCGGGCCAGCAACCGGGCTTGGCCTTCCGAGCGGAAGATCGGCAAGAGGAGCGGCGGAGCCTTTCGCATCTGCTGTGTAATAAGCAACGGTTGCTGCATTTAACGCAGCGACGACCATATCAGCGGGCGCTGACCGCGGCGTCCGCTCGGGCCTACGGGTTTGCGCTCCGCGTCTCGGCGGCGAGCGCCTCGAGCTGGCGCCTGAGCTCCATGCGCCCGCGGTGGAGACGGCTCTTGAAGTTGCGCACGTTGAGGTCGAGAAGCTCCGCGGCCTCCTCGTTCGAGAGCCCCTCGACGTCGCGCAGGACCACGGCCGCCCGGTACTGGGCGGGAAGCCGGGCCAGGCAGCGCTCGAGGTCGGCCTGGAGCTCCCGCTGCTCGGCCAGGGTGGGCGTGTCCGCGGCGAGATCGGGCACGTCGAGCATGGCATCGTCGAACGGGAGCAGCTCGCGGCGCGCCTCTCGCGCGAGGTGGCGGTTCGCCTCGTTCATCGCGATCCGGAACAGCCAGGTGGAGATGCTCGCCTCGCCGCGGAAGCCGGCGAGCGCGCGCCAGGCCCTGATGAACGTCTCCTGTGCCACGTCCTCGGCCAGCGTCGGGTTGCCGAGGACGCGAACGAGCAGCCTGAAGACAAGGCCCGAATGGCGACGGACGAGCTCCTCGAACGCGTCGGCATCGCCCACGCGGGCGAGGGCGACCAGCTCATGATCGGGTAGGGCGGTCACCGGCCGAGACCAGGGACACTACAGCGCCGCGCGCCCGCCCACCGGGGCGAACGAGCTACGATCACGCCTGCGAGCCGATGGTGAATCCAGAACGGCGCTCGCGGGTCTAACGAACGTATGAGGCGTCTGCTCAGCAAGCTGATGAAGCCCGACCCTCGCGAGTGCGAGGAAGTCAGGGCGCTCATGTCCGACCACGTGGACGGCGAGCTCGAGCCGGACCTGCAACGACGAGTCGGCGACCACGTCAAGTTCTGCCCCCGCTGCCGGCGGGTGCTCTCGAACCTCCAGCACACGCTCGGTAGCCTGAGCCGTCTCCGTGACGCCTCGCCGGCGGCCGCCGACAGCGATGAGGTCGCCGAGCGCGTCCGCAGCGCCTGGCGCGAGCGGGTCGACTCCGATCGCCGGATCGGGGGATGACCGCCGCGGGCTCCTGCCTTCGGATCGCGCTCGGCTTCGCGGGCCAGACCGACGAACGCCGGCTGCGCGACGCGCTTCGAGCGACCGCCCCCTCAGGCGGTCGCTGAGAGGAACGCGGGAGACACTGCCGCCCGCGCTCGCTCCTCGTCGCCGAGCTCGAGGAGCGCCTGCTCGGTCCGCAGCCGGCGCTCCAGCTCCGCCCCGTGCCCGTCGAAGGCGGACAACGCCGTGGCGAGGAGATCGACACGCTGGAGCTCGCTCAGGGGGCGGCCCTCCAGCTCGCATCGCCCGAAGCCGGCGATCAGGATCTCCGCGAGACGGGTGGCTGCAGCCGTCGTCGCGGTCGAGGAGAACGCGCCGTCCCGGGCGCCGGCGGCGCGGTGGGAGCGGCCGTTGGGAGAGATGGTCGCGATCGACATGAGAGTGCTCCTTCGTGGTGGGTCGGTTGCACCTTCGACCCGGCGGAGCGGGCCGGAGATTCGCGCCGCTGCTAGATGGCGACGCGCAGCAATGCCCCGGGCGAGAACGGCGACGTGTAGGGGACCCCGAGGAGCTCGAAGACGCGCGACGGCACGGAGAGATCGGCGAGGTAGAGCTCACCGACGGCCTGCCAGCCATCCCCGCTCCGCAGCCCCTGCTTCGGCGCGGCGAGCGTCAGCGTCGCCTCCGCACGGATGTGCGGCTGGCGGAGCGACCCGCTCTCGAGCTCGAGGCCCGATGGCGTGTCGAGCGAGATCACGCGGGCGCCGGCCGCACTGCGGATCAGCGCCGCCGCGCCGCCGCGAGGGTCGCCCCGGAGGCTGTAGCCGAGGAGAGCGTCGAGGAGCAGATCGCCGTCGAGCCTGCCGTCGTCACCCGAGACCCGTACGCCCATCCGGGTGAGGATGGCGAGCTGCGCTCGCGTGACCGGCGCGAGGCGCTCGACGGGCGTCGCGAGGCGCACGTCGATCGCGGCGCCCGCGACAGCAAGGTGACGTGCCGCGACGAGGCCCCCGCCGCCGTTGCCGCCGGGCCCCGCGAGAACGACGATCCGCCGGCCGGCGACGCTGCCGCCGAGCCGGCCGCGTGCGAGCTCCGCGAAGTTCCGTCCCGCGTTCTCCATCATCCGCTCCAGCGTGATCCCGAGCTCCTCGATCATCAGGCGGTCCAACTCCCGCATCTGGGCGACCGAGAGCCACGGGAGCTCGTCCGGGCGCACGACGGGGAGATCGGGCAGGCCCGAGGGCGCGTAGCGGCGCCGCTCCCGCAGCGCCACCGGCCAGCCGTCCTCGAGCTCGACGCCGAGGCCGTCGGCCACGCGGTTCACGTAGTTGAAGTAGGCGACCACCTGGTTGACGTCGACGATCGCGCGGTCGTCGAGCCCGGCGGATCTCAGCGCCTCGACGTCACGCTCCGACACGGCGCCCGGCGCACGGGTCAGCGCGAGCGCGTACCGGACCGGTGCGGCCAGGCGAGGCGCGAGCCGCCCCGGTTCTCCGGAGGCGACCGCCTCCGCGAGCGCGGGGTCGCCCGACTCACGAGCGAGCGCCGCGCCGTGGTGCACGACTCAGTAGTGGCAGTCGTTGGCGGCGGAGACGGCCACCGCGATCGCTTCCCGCTCCGCGCGCGACAGCGGCGAGTCGCCGAACATGATCGTGCGGTAGAGGGCCGCGTGCGCGTCCATCGCGGCCGCGTTCAGGGAGTGGGAGGCGAGGATGTTGGCAAGCCCTCCCGACTCCGATGCCGTGCGTACCCAGGTCATGCGTTCCCTCCGTTCTCGGTCATGTCCCGGGGCGAAAAGTGTGCCCGTAACGAGTGGCGGGGGGCAGGGGCGCCGGAAAGCGCCCGCCGCCCGCCTCGAGCCGGCCTTCAGCTAGGCGCTCTCACCCAGCTCCTTGATGCGGCCGATCGTCCTGGTCATCTCGTCCCCAACCTGGAGCCCGGTCATGGACTGCATCATGGGGCCCAGCATCGGAGGCGACTTCATCGCCAGGTGGACGTGCGTCGCCCCGTTCTCGGCCGCGAGGTCGAGGCTGCCCTTCATGCCCATGCCCATGGCCAGCAGCGGCCCCGGCCCCGCCTTCCAGCGGAGCCTCTTCCCGGGCGCAGCCTCCACGACTTTGATCTTGCCGTTCAGGTTGCCGATACGGGCGGCGAACGACTGCCCCCGGCTCACGGGCGAGACGGCCTTCCCCTCGAGCCCCCGCAGGGGGGTCAGCCACCGCTCCCAGCCGTTCGGATCCTGGATCAGGCTCGTCCAGATCTCCTCGGCGCTGGCGCGGACGGTGATGTCTCTCTTGATGGTTGCCATGGTGACTCCTCCTTCGTTGTCGCCGTGCGTGACGTCGCCGTGCCGGTCTCAGCCGGCTCGCGGCTCCTCTCCGGGAAGCTGGCGGATCCTCGCGGCCTGGAAGCGCAGGACGCGAACGATCGTCGCGAGGCCCAGGAGAATTGCGAACAGGTAGATGGCGACCCCGAGACGTCGAACTCCCTCGAGCACGACGAACCGTTCCTCGGATGCGGCGAGCGATGCTCCGGAAGACTCGACGTCGGCGGCGAAGACGAGATGGAGGACGGAGGCGACGACCAGCGTCGCCGTCGCCGCCATCATCAGCGCAAGGAAGAGCTTCCCCGTCAGCGGCAGCCGGAGCGTCTGCACGGCGCGCTGCGCCGCCTCCTGCACTCCGCCGCCGCCGGAGCGGAACTGGCCGAGGATGCGGGCGATGGCGAACGCGACCGCCGAGAGCACCGTGGCGAAGCCCAGGAACATGATCCCGGCCTGGAGGTGCTGGAGCGCCGCGATCGTGTCGGCCGCCCCTGTGTTCGCGATCCTGCCCGCCCGGACGGTGCCGATCGCCATGCCCGCCCCGAACAGCCCGAGCGCCATGAGCAGCATCGGGAGCCAGAGCAACCGCCCGACCCTCTGGGGCAGCGTGTAGCCGGGCGAGCGGGTGGCGGTGTCGACCCTGAATGTGGACTGCGCGGTGAGCGTGGTCACCGTCTACCTCCCTGTCTCGATGATCTGCTTGATCCGCCAGTGCTGGAAGCCGAGCACCGTCCCGATCGTGAAGAGCGCGAGGACGATGCCGGAGAGGAGGATCCCGACGCTGAGCTCCCGCAGCGGACCGAGCCAGGCGAACCAGGTGGCCGGGTCGTCCGCGTACGCAGCGATCCCGTAGAGCACGAACTGGGCCACACCCAGCAGGAGACCGCCGAGCATGAGAGCGAGGAAAAGCTTCGCGCTGGTCGGGAACCGGAGCGTCTTCACGAGCAGCCCCAGCGACTCCTGCACCGAGCCGCCGCCTTCGCGAAGCCCGGCGAGGATCGAGCCGAGCAGGAACGTGATCCCGGCGAGCAGCATCGCCTCGCCGAGAAACTGCGTGCCCTGCGTCCAGGCCGACAGAGCCTGGCGCGACCCTGCGTCGCTCGCCGCCGCGTTCACGATCGAGAGCGCGAGCCCGACCGCGACGAAGATCGCGCCCATGGCGAGCATGGGCTTCCACATCAGCCGCGCCATCGCCTGGGGCGGCAGCAGACCGGGCGCCCGCCGGGAGACCTGGGCCCTCCCGAACGGGGTCTCGACGTCGCCCGGCCGGAGCTCCTCGGGCTCGGCCGCGGCCTTCAGCACGGGGAGAACCTCCCTGACCGCGGCGACCCTCATCGTGAGGTGGACGAGGATCCCGAGGAGCGTGACGGCGATCGCGAGCTTGAGCGTTCCGAAGCCGGCCGTAGCGAGACCGAACGTCCCCAGCAGGTGATCGCCGCTCGCCTCCCCGCCCGCGACCAGAACGTTGACGGCCAGGGCCACCGCGGTGAGCGAGACGCCTCCGAGCCCGGCCGCGACGCCGATCGCGCGGTGGCGCGAGCGGGGCGCCGCCCGGGCTGACGTCCCGCTCAGATCGGTCAGATCGCTGAGAGCTGTCATTCGTGCCTCCCGTGTCATCGCGCGGCTTGCGCGCTATCGGTTCTTCCCGGCGTACGACCCGCGAGGGCGAGCGCGGGATTCGCCTGGGCCCCGCCGGGCGCTGGCCGCCGGCCCGTAGACTGCGGCCATGCTGAGGCGGAAACGGGACTCGTTCGACGTCGCCGTGATCGGCTGCGGCATGGGCGGCTGGGCAGGGGTCGCCGCAGCCCGCCGTCGTGGCGCCCGGGTCGCCCTGTTCGAGAGCGGCCCGGTCGGCGGCACCTGAATCACGCGGGGGTGCATCCCCACGAAGGCCCTGGTCAGGGCCGCGGAGATCGCCCATGACCTACGGAGGGCCTCGGAGTTCGGGATCGTGGCCGGCTCCGTGAGCGTGGACTTCCCGGCGGTCATGTCGCGGGTGCGCCGCGTGATCGACGACGGCATCGCCTTCTACGAGAGCCAGATCGAGCGGGACGACGGCGTCGAGCTCTTCCGTGAGCCCGCGCGCTTCTCGTCCGAGCGCTCGCTGGTGAGCGGGGGCCGCGAGGTCGGGTTCGCCCACGCGCTCATCGCGAGCGGGGCCCGGCCGGTGCGCCCCGCGATCCCCGGCCTCGACGGGATCCCCTACGCGACGAGCGACGAGCTGCTTGCCGCAACCGAGCTCCCGAACCACCTCCTCTGCCTCGGGGCCGGCGCGATCTCGCTCGAGTTCGCTCAGGCGTACAGGCGGCTCGGCGCCGACGTCACGATCGTCCTTCGCGGCCCGCGACTGCTCCGGGGTGAGGACGCGGAGCTGACGGAGCTCCTGCGCGGCTACCTCGAGGAGGAGGGCATCCGCGTCGAGACGAACGCGGCCGTGGAGCAGATCGAGACCGACCGCGGACGTATCACCGTCGTCAGCACCGACGGACGCACGTTCGCCGGCGACCGCCTGCTCGTCGCGACCGGGCGCGAGCCCGCCGTCGACACCCTCGGCCTCGACGGGATCGGGGTCGCCAGCGGGCCGTCAGGAGTCGTCGTCGACAGCAGGCTGCGAACGAGCGTGCCGCACGTCTACGCGATCGGGGACGCGATCGGCGGTTGGATGTTCACCCATGTCGCGACCTACGAGGCGCCGATCGCCGTCGCCAACATGCTCGACGGGGCCGGGCTCGAGCCGGACTACCGGGTGATCCCCAGAGTGGTGTTCACCGACCCGGAGCTCGCGGGCGCGGGCCTGACCGAGGAACAGGCGGTCGCGAGCGGCCGCCGCGTCGAGGTGCGCCGCCACGACGTCGGCCGCGTCGGGAAGGCGCGGGCGCTCGGTGATCGCCGCGGGCGGGTGAAGCTCGTGCTCGACGCCGACAGCGGCGAGGTCCTCGGCGCCCACATCCTGGCTCGCCACGGCGCCGACCTCCTGCCCGGCCCGATGGTCGCCATGAACACGGCGGAGCGCACGCTCGCCCCGCTGCTCTCGACGATCCACCCGCATCCGACGCTGTCGGAGGCGGTCAAGGTCGCGGCGCGCCCGCGCTGAGCCGATCGGGCCGCACGGGACCGCTCTGAATCTCCGTCTGCCCGGCGAGGGTCGAACGGCGGTGAGCGTCGGCAGTCGAGCGAAGGAGCAGCCATGGCACTGATTCGCGAGAGCATCGAGATCCCCGTTACCCCGGACGAGATCTGGGGGCTGATCGGAGACCCGGGACGCGTCGGCGAGTGGGTGCCGGCCCTGTCCGGCTCGAGCGCGACGACGGACGGGCGAGCCTGCACGACCGCCGAAGGCGCCGAGATCCTCGAGCGCGTGCTCGAGCACTCCGACGAGGAGCGCTTCTACACGTACGCGGTCGTGGCCTCGCCGTTTCCGCTGCGGTCGTACGTCTCGAGCCTCTCCGTGCAGCCGCACGGCCGCGGCTCGCGGGTCGATTGGACGGCAGATTTCGAGCCGGATGAGCCGGAGCAGGAGGACGGGTTGCGGACCGCCTTCAGCCAGGTCTACCGAGGCGGGCTCGACGCGCTCCGTGAGCGCTTCGAGGCGCCGGTGGCGCCGGCCGAGGCGGGCGCCCGGGGCTGATCTCCGGCGCAGCGCGGCGCGCCCGGCCGTGCGCAGGCCGGGGGTGGACCCGGCGACGGGCCCGCCCCCGGTCTCAGTCCGCCTCTTTCCTGAGCTGCCGCTCGCGCAGGTCGTCCTTCGTCCAGCGGAAGCCGAGGTCGACGATCGTGCCCGGCGGGTGGGCACGCGTCGCCTCCCGCAGGCAGGCCTCGAGGACGGCCCGCTGCGTCGCCTTGTCGCCGACGTCGCCGAGCGTGAGCCCGAAGGGGTGCTCCACGAGGCACGCGAGCGACGGCCGAACGAGCTCCGTGATCTCCCGCGACAGGCTGAGCGAGACCGTCGCCAGGCCGTGCTCGTCGAGGACTCTCTGGAGCAGCCCCACGGACTGCTGGCACACCGGTCAGGCCGGGACGAGCAGCGCGAGGTCGACCGCATCGGCGAGGAGCTTCCTCGCCACCTCCGGGCCGGTGTCGTCGCGAAGCGGCTTCGGATCGGGGATGTAGCCCATGAAAGAGAACGCACGCGGAGCGACCTCGCCGATCACGCCGTCACCGGCGAGGCGACGGAGGAGCCCGAGCGGGAAGACGACGTCGGGGTCGAGAGCCGCCCTGCGGCGGTCGTAGCCCCCGTGGCTCAGCCGGATCTCTTCCGACGCGGCAGGAAGCTCGCGGTAGGAGTGATCACCCTCGGCGCCGAGGTGGAAGCGCGGCTGCCCCGGCAGATACGCCCCCGCGGTCGAGACGAGCGCGACCCGGGCCCGACAGAGCGGCACTCCCGGCGCGCGACGCGGGGAGGGCTCTGCGAACACCGCCCAGTCGAACCCGGGATAGGAGCCCGCGCGCACGTGATCGCGCTCGACGCGGGCGAACCCGGCGCACGGAGTCAGATCCGTCACGTCCTGAGCCACACTACCGGGAGCCGCCCCGCCCCGACGCACGGGCGAGGCGCCGCAGCGCGGAGACGAGCCCGCGCCCGGCCTCGAGCGCCGAGCTGCCGCAGCGGGGCCAGGGAGCCAGATCGTCGCTCCTCGCCGGCACACACGCCCGGGCGCGCCGTGGAGCGGGGGCGTCCTCCGCACCGCCGGAACGAGCCGTTCTGTCACCGTTGCCGGCCATGACCGTTTGATGCGGCGAGCGCGCGAACGGATTCGGAGGCGAATCCGCGGAGCGCGGCGCCGCATCTGACCGGTTCGACCGGGCAAGCGCGAGAAGGGAGCGGGATGGCGACCGAGCAGGCGCACGTCAGGGTGGACCGCGACGAGGTCTTCCTCGAGTACACGAAGTCGATCTGCCCCGTCTGCAAGCGGGTCACCGACGCGGAGGTGAACGTGCGCGACAACCGCGTGATCCTCCGCAAGCGCTGCCCCGAGCACGGCCTGTTCGAAGGGCTCGTCTACTCCGACGCGGAGCTGTACGCGGCCCAGCTTCGCTACAACAAGCCCGGGACGCGCCCCCTGGAGCTCCAGACGGAGGTGAAGGACGGCTGCCCGCTCGACTGCGGCCTCTGCCCGGCGCACAAGCAGCACACCTGCCTGGGACTGATCGAGGTGAACACGGCCTGCAATCTCGACTGCCCGATCTGCTTCGCCGCGTCCGGCCATCACAGCGACGGGTTCTCGCTGACCCGCGAGCAGGTCGCCTTCATGCTCGATCGCTTCATCGCGGCCGAGGGCGAGCCCGGGGTGCTCCAGCTCTCGGGCGGCGAGCCGACGATCCACCCGGAGATCATCACGTTCGTGGAGATGGCGAAGCAGAGGAGCATCGACGTCGTGATGCTGAACACGAACGGGATCCGGCTCGCACGCGACCGGCGCTTCGCCGACGACGTTGCCCGCGCGGGCGCGCACGTCTATCTCCAGTTCGACGGCTTCGAGGCGGCGACGCACCT
Source organism: uncultured Gaiellales bacterium (assembly GCA_964370985.1). Lineage (GTDB taxonomy): Bacteria > Actinomycetota > Thermoleophilia > Gaiellales > Gaiellaceae > JAHDVS01. Next base: position 33,496 of record CAYJLE010000012.1, read on the forward strand.
GGCGATCCGCGGCAAGGACCTGCGAGCCGACAAGGAGCGGGCGCTCGACCACTGCGCCGAGGCCGGGATCACCGTGACGCTGGTCGCGGCAGTCGAGCGCGGCGTGAACGAGCACGAGCTGGGAGCGATCGTCCGGCTCGGCATCGCCCACCCGGCTGTGACCAGCGTCGTCTTCCAGCCGGTCACCCATGCCGGGCGGCACCTCGTCTTCGACCCGCTCGAGCGGCTGACCAACGCGGACGTGATGAAGCTCCTGGCCGCCCAGCTGCCCGAGTCGCTGCGGGTCTCCGACTTCGTGCCGGTGCCATGCTGCTTCCCCTCCTGCCGGAGCATGTGCTACGCCCTCGTCGAGGGCTCGTCGCTCCTCCCGCTCGCCCGCCTACTCGACGTGGACGACTACCTCGACTATCTCTCCAACCGCGTCATCCCCGACCCGGGGATCCGCGCGGCGCTCGAGCAGATGTTCTCCGCGTCGGCTACCGCGTGCTGCGTCGACTGCGGCATCGACCTCCCCGAGGCGCTCCGCGCCTACCGGGAGCGCGCGTTCCTCGTGACCGTCCAGGACTTCCAGGACCCCTACACGCTGAACGTGCGCCAGCTCATGAAGTGCTGCGTCGCCCAGATCGTACCCGACGGGCGCATCATCCCGTTCTGCGCCTACAACTCCGTCGGCTACCGGGAGCAGGTGCGCGCGAGCCTGTCCGGAGCGCCCGTGCAGCCGGCCGTGCCGAACGCGCGCCCGCTGCTGCCCCTGCTCGAGCCCACCCCGTACGGCTCGGTGACGGCGCGCGGGAACGGGCACGGCAGAAGCCGCGGCGGCGGGGGAGGAGCCCGATGACCCTCGCGCCCGACGAGCTCAAGTCCTGCTGCGCGACCGCCTACGCGAGCCCGGCGGCGCGCTGGCTGCTCGGCGACAGCTTCCACCCCGGGGGCGCGGAGCTGACGTCGCGCCTGGCACGTGCCCTCGCGGTCGGCGCCGACGCCACCGTCGTCGACATCGCGAGCGGCCCGGGGACGAGCGCGATCCAGCTCGCGCGGGAGACCGGTTGCGCCGTGATCGGCGTCGACCTCTCGGCCGAGAGCGTCGCCGGCGCGAGCGAGGCGGCAGCGCTGGCCGGGCTCGACATGCGCGTACGGTTCGTCGTCGGCGACGCCGAGGCGCTGCCCCTCCCCGACGCCTCCGCCGACGGCGTCCTCTGCGAGTGCTCGCTCTGCACGTTCCCGGACCAGGCGACCGCGCTCGGGGAGATAGCGCGCATCCTGCGCCCGGGGGCGAGGCTCGCCCTCTCGGACGTGACTGCGAGCCCCGGGCGCCTGCCGCCCGGGCTGGCGACGCTGGGAGCATGGATCGCGTGTCTGGCGGGCGCCCGGCCGCTCGAGACGATCGCCGGGGCGGCCGCCGCGGCGGGGCTCGACGTCGAGGTCGTCGAGTCGCACGACGCGGCGCTCGGCGCGCTGCTCGACCGGGTCGACGCGCGCCTGCGCGCGGCGAGGCTGCTCGGGGAGGGCCTGCCCGACCAGCTCCGGGAGAGCTCCGTGGGCGGCCTCGAGCTCGTCGCCGCGGCCAGGCAGGCGCTCGCCGACAGCGCGCTCGGGTACGGCGTCGTCGTCGCCCGCAGGCCGTGACCGAGGGCGAGCGCTGGGCGGCCGAGCTGCTCGCGGCCCTGCGGGCGAAACGGTATGCGCCGCGCGCGTGGCGCCTCTTTCTCGCGCGGTCGCTCCGGCGGGCCGGCGCGACACGGAGCGAGCGGCGCCGGGCGCGCTCGGAGACGATGGCGCTCGGCGCTGCCGGGCTGGCCGCCTGGGGCGGGCTTGCGGCGGCGGGGCGCCCGGGGCTCGCGGCGGCGGGCGCGGGCTGGTGGCTCGCGGTGGTGCTGATGCTCGACTGGCACCTCGGGATGCTCGAGCGGCCGGACGGCAGGGTGCTCGACGGGGTCGGCGTGGCCAACGCGATCAGCCTCGTCCGCGCGGGTCTCGTGCCCGCCCTCCCGGTGCTCTCGCCAACCGCTCTGGCAGCGGCGCTGGTGGCGGCGCAGGCGACAGATGTCCTGGACGGGCGCCTGGCGCGCTCCCGGGACGAGGTGACCCGGCTGGGCCTCTGGCTCGACGGCGCAGTCGACACGCTACTCCTCGGGGTCGCCGCAGTGGCGGCGGCCCGGATCGGGGCGATCCCGGGGTGGGTCGCCGGGCTCGTGCTCGCCCGCTGCGCGCTGCCGTGGGCACTCGCTGCCGGCATCTACTTCGTCCGCGCCCGCGCCCCGCGGCACGAGGGGCACGTCTCGGGCCGGCTCCCGGGATTCGTCCTGCTGGCCGGGCTGGCGCTTTCTCCCTTCTGGGCGGGCGGCACAGCCGTCGTAGCGGCGGGGGCGGCGGGCGGGCTCCTGACCCTCGCCGCCACCGCGATCCGGGCGCTCGCACCCGCGGCGGCGCTCTCGGGACGGGGATGAGAGCTGTCCTCCTCGCCGCCGCTCTCGTGCTCCTCGCGGCCGGGTGTGGCGGCGGGGGCGCCCCTCCGGAGGAGTCGAGCTTCGGCGATGACCTCCTGATCGTATCGACCGACGGGTGGCGAACCGACTTCGCGCGGCACACGGTGCCGCTCATCCAGTTCGCCTCCGGCGGGCCCGGCAAGGATGGGATCCCGGCGCTCGACCGGCCCCGGTTCGAGTCGGTGGAGGCGGCCGGCCGCTGGCTGCAGCCACGCGTGCCGGTGATCGAGCTCGAGCTGGGCAGCGAGGCGCGCGCCTATCCCCTCGCGATCCTCGTCTGGCACGAGATCGTCAACGACGTCTTTGCCGGCACGCCCGTCGCCGTCACGTTCTGCCCCCTCTGCAACACCGCGCTCGCCTTCGACCGGCGCCTCGACGGGCGCCTGCTCGACTTCGGCACCACGGGCAACCTCCGCCATTCGGACCTCGTGATGTACGACCGCCAGACCGAGAGCTGGTGGCAGCAGTTCGACGGTCGGGCTCTCGTGGGAGAGCTGGCCGGCAGCCGCCTGGGGCTCCTTCCCGCCCGGATCGTCGCGTGGGCGGACTTCGTCGCTCGCCATCCCGGCGGCGAGGTGCTCTCGCGCGAGACCGGCTACGAACGGCCCTACGGCGCGAACCCGTACCCCGGCTACGAGGACGTCGACTCGCCGACGCTCGTCGGCACCCCGAACCAGAGCGACGGCCGTGTCGCTCTCAAGGAGCGCGTGGCGTTCGTGGAGCTGGACGGAGACGCCGTCGCCGTTCCATTCCCCGAGCTCGAGCGGGCGGGAACCCTGCGAGTCGAGCTCGCCGGCGAGCGCATCGAGCTGGTCTGGCTCCCCGGGATCAGCTCCCCGCTCGGATCCTTCGAGAGCCCCGGCGGCCGCACGGTCGGCTCCGCGTTCGTGCGTTCCGTCACGACCGGCGAGCCGGTCGCCTCGACGACGCCGTTCTGGTTCGCGGTCGCCGCCTTCCGCCCGGACGTGCGCGTCCTCGACGCGGCGGGCCGGGAGATCCCCGGAACGCGGCGAGCCGTCGAGCCCGCGCGCCCCGAGGACATCCAGAGGGCCACGGCGCGTCTCGCCGGCTAGATCAGCCCGGCCAGCGGCGTGCGAGCGCTCCGAAGCGGCGACCGTGCTCGAACGCCGCCTCGGCGGCAAGCCGCGCCACCGACGTGGAGATGGTCGGGTAGACGTGGACGAGCCCGGCGAGATCGCGTAGCCGAGTCCGTTCGCGCACCGCAAGCGCGAGCTCGTGGATCAGCTCGCCGGCGGCGGGGGCGAGGACGTGCGCGCCGGCGAGCCGGCCCCTGGCCAGCACGAGGACGACGGCTCCCTCGCTCGCCCCGTCGGCCCGTGCGCGATCCGAGCTCGCCAGGTCGGCCCGCCGCACCTCGACCCGATCGGCCCCGTGCCGGTCGCGCGCCTCGGCGGCGGTGAGGCCGACGTGGGCGAGCTCCGGGTCGGTGAACGTGCACCACGGCACGTGGTCGGGAGCTGGGGTCTTGCCGGTAAAGAACTTGTTCCGGACGGCGAGGGCGCCGTCGTGGGCCGCCGAGTGGGTGAACAGTACGCGGCCGGCGACGTCCCCGGCCGCGTAGATCGAGCGGACGCTGGTGCGCAGGTGGCGGTCGACCGCGACGCCGCGCGGCCCGATCTCCACCCCGACCTCCTCGAGACCGAGGCCGGCCACGTTCGGGGCCCGCCCGGCGGCGACGAGCACCTCCTCGCCCTCGAGGCGCACGGGCTCGCCGCGCTGCGTCCCCTCCACGATCTTGAGCCCTCCGGCCGCGCTCACCCGTTCGGCGACGACGTCGAGCTCGACGCGGACGCCCTCGCGCTCGAGGATGCGCGTGAGGGTCTCCGCCAGCTCCGGCTCCTCGCGAGCGAGCAGCTGCGGCAGGAGCTCGAGCAGGGAGACCCGCACGCCCAACCGCCGGAGGCCCTGGGCGAGCTCGACGGCGATCGGCCCGCCGCCGACGACGACGAGGCTCCCGGGCGGCCGCCCCAGCTCGAACAGGCTCTCGTTGGTCAGGAAGCCCGCCTCCGCCAGGCCGGGAATTGGCGGAACGGAGGGTCGCGAGCCGGTGCAGAGCAGGACGAAGCGCGTCTCGAGCCGACGCCCCTCCACCTCGACGGTGTGCGGGCCGGTCAGGCGGGCCGACCCGAAGACGATCTCGATCCCCAGCTCCCGGAACCGGGCCGGGTCGTCGTCGGTGGCCGCGATCGCCTCCTGGATTCCCCGGATGCGATCCCAGACCCGGGCGCGGTTGATCTGCGGCTCGGCGGCGGGGAGGCCGAAGCGGTCGGCCGTCCGCAGGTGGTGAGCGACCTTCGCCGAGGCGAGCAGCGCCTTGCTCGGGACGCAGCCCGTCCACAGGCAGTCGCCGCCGACGCGATCCCGCTCGACAGCGGCCACGTTCAGGCCGAACGCGGCCGCCGCCTCCGCGGCGACGATGCCCCCGGAGCCCATCCCGACGACCACGAGATCGAACGGACGCCTCATCGCCGCACCGTCGGGCACGTCCGAGGCATCGAACCGGGCATGAAGAGAATCCTTCTGCTAGCCACCGTCTCTCTCCTTGCCGCCGGCTGCGGCGCCGCCGCGTCCTCCCAGGAGGAGTCGCAGCCCGGAAGCGGAGTCGCGTCCGGCGCCGAGCCGGAGCCGTCCGATGACCTGAGAGTCAACACGGCCGCGTGGGAGACCGACTTCTCGAAGCACACGGTCCCGCTCGGCGAGCTCACCTCCGGTGGGCCGGGGAAGGACGGGATCCCGGCCATCGACGAGCCCGTGTTCGAGCCGGTCGAGGCCGCGGACGGGTGGCTCGAGGCGCGGGAGCCGGTGATCGAGCTCGAGCTCGGAAGCGAGGCGCGCGCCTATCCCCTCCAGATCCTGATCTGGCACGAGATCGTCAACGACACGGTCGCCGGCCTCCCCGTCGCGGTCACGTTCTGCCCGCTCTGCAACACGGCGCTCGTCTTCGACCGCCGCCTCGATAGCCGCCTGCTCGACTTCGGGACGACCGGCAACCTGCGCAACTCGGATCTCGTCATGTACGACCGCCAGACCGAGAGCTGGTGGCAGCAGTTCGGCGGCGAGGCGATCGTCGGGGAGCTCGCCGGCTCGAGGCTCACGCCGGTGCCGGCGCGGATCGTCGCCTGGGAGAACTTCGCTCGCGACCACCCGGACGGGCAGGTGCTCTCGCGCGACACCGGCTACCCGCGCACCTACGGGTCGAACCCCTACGGGGGCTACGACTCCGTCGACAGCCCGCCGTTCTTCCCCGCGGCGAACGAGGGCGACGACCGCCTGCCACCCAAGGAGCGGGTCGTCTTCCTCGAGCGCGGCGAGGATGCGGTCGTCGTCCCGTTCTCCGTGCTCGAGCAACGTGGAACGGTCGAGGTCGCGGTCGGGGGCGAGCGCCTGGAGGCGATCTGGGTGCCGGACGTACGCTCTGCCCTCGACTCCGGCGACATCTCCGACGGCCGGCTCGTCGGCTCGGCCGACGTCCGCTCGGTCGAGACGGGCGAGCGCGTCGCCTTCGACATCCCGTTCTGGTTCGCGGTCGCCGCCTTCCGCCCGGACGTGCGGATCGAGCGCTGAGCGAGGCCGGGCAGTTGGATCGAGCCGCGCCGCCACTCAGATCTGCCAGCCGGTGAACCGGGCGAGCCTCGTCGTCAGGCGGACGAGGTCGCCCGTGATGAGGAGCACGCCGAAGGTCGCGAGCAGGCCCGCGGACACGAGGCTGACGGCGCGCCAGTGGCGGCGCAGCGCCCGCACGAGCCCGAGCGAGCGCGTGAACGCGAGCCCGAAGAGGAGGAACGGGACGCCGAGCCCGAGCGAGTAGGCGGCGAGGAGCACGGCGCCCTGCGCGGCGCTCGCCTCCCCCAGCGACAGCGTGAGGATCGCGGCGAGGGTCGGCCCGATGCAGGGCGTCCAGCCGACGGCGAACGCGACGCCAGCGAGCGACGCCGTGGGCAGGCTGCCCCCGGAGCGGAGGGAGAGACGCCGCTCGACCTGGAGCAGGCGCGGCAGCGGCAGCCCCGCGAAGGTCAGGGCCGCCACGATGATGAACGCGCCGGCTGCGATCTCGAGCGTCCGGCGATTCTCGAGCAGCGCGCCTCCGAACCACGCCGCGCCCGCGCCGAGCAGGACGAACATGACGGTGAAGCCGGCGACGAACGCGGCCGTCGAGGTCACGACCCGGCGCGGTCGCGCGCCCAGCTCGTCGAAGCCGACGCCGGACACGAACGAGAGGTAGCCGGGGACGAGCGGCAGGACGCAGGGCGACGTGAAGGAGACGAAGCCGGCCGCGAAGGCGACCGCGAGGCCGCCGGCCGACAGCTCGGTCATTCGCCCTCGACGGCCAGCGCGAGCCCCTGCTCGAAGCCGGCCTCGTCGGTGGCTCCCGCAACGACGCCGACGATCCGGTGCTCCGAGTCGAGGAAGAACGTCGTCGGCATCCCGCGTAGCCCCAGCTCCGCCGCGATCTCGCCGCGCGGGTCCGCGATGCTCGGGAAGGTGACGCCGAGCTCATCGTGGAGGCGGCGGGCCTCGCCGGGCGCGTCCTGGAAGTTGACGCCGACGACGGCGACTTCCTGGTGGGCCGCGGCGAAGCTGACCAGGGCCGGCAGCTCGGCGCGGCACGGTCCGCACCAGGAGGCCCAGAAGTTGAGGACGACGGGCTTGCCCGCGTAATCGGCGAGGCTAACCTGGCCGCCCGTGATCGGGTCGGTGCCGCTGAGCTCGACCGGGAGCGCCCCGCCGTCGGAGGGCCCGGCCGCGTCAGCGGCCTGAGCGACCGGGGCCGCGACCTCGTTCCCACCGGCGAGGACGATGCCGGCGGCGACGATCGCGGCGACGACCCCGGCGAGCGCCAGCCCGAGCACGACGCGCCGGCGCGTCACCCCGGGCCGCCCTCGCGGCGGATCCGCGCGACGACCCGGTCGGCGAGCTCGGGCCGCGGGGACGGCTCGAGCCGTCCCGCGGAGCGGAGCAGCTCGATCGTCGCGAGCAGCGTCTCGAAGATGGAGCGGCAGCGCTCGCAGCGGGCGAGGTGCCCGGATACCCGCCAGCGGCGCACGCCGCGAAGCTCCCCTTCGGCGTGCGCGGACATCCGCAGCGCGGTCTGGTGGCAGGAGCCCATGAGCCGAGAGAGGATCACGTCATCCGGTTTGATGCTGCGAGTATCCCCTTCGATGCTAGCGTCCGCGGGAACCCGTGCCGACTCCCGAATCCGAGCTGCTCGCCCGCGCGCGGGACGGCGACCTCGACGCGTTCGCCGAGCTCGTGCGGGTCTTCGAGCGGCGGGTTCGGGCGTTGCTCGGCCGCCTGCTCGACGACGAGCGCGACGTTGACGAGGCCGCCCAGGACACGTTCGTCCAGGCCTGGCGGAATCTCGGCCGCTTCCGCGGTGACGCCGCCCCGTCGACCTGGCTCCACCGGATCGCCGTTAACGAGGCCCTCCAGCGCCGCCGTCGCAAGCGGCTCGATCTCCAGCCGCTCGACGAGGAGACCGAGGCCGGGGCGGAGTCCCCCTCGGCCTCCGACCTGGCCGAGGGCCGTGAGCTCGCGGCGCTGCTCGCGGAGCGTCTGCGCGCGCTCCAGTTCGACCTGCGCGCCCCCCTCGTCCTGCGCGACGTCGAGGGCTGGTCGAACCAGGAGGTCGCGGACGCTCTCGACATCTCCCTCGCAGCCGCGAAGAGCCGGATCCACCGCGCCCGCATGCAGCTTCGCGCCGAGCTCGAGAGCCACCTGCGAGAGCGGTAGCGCCGCGGCCTCTCAGGCCCCGGGCGCCCCCCGGGCGGCGGCCTCGAGCTCGCGCAGCAGCACGGCCACGGGCGGCCGGTCATCCCGCTCCTGGGGCCTGGCGTAGACGATCGTGCCGTCGGGGCCGACGACGAAGTCGCCGCCGAGCTGGAGCGTGTCGCGCCCGAGCGCGCGCGGGCGCTCGCCACCCACGATCAGGCGGGCGTACCCGACCCAGACGCGAGGGTCGAGCCAGATCCGGGCGACCGAGCCCCGGCCCATGCCCCAGAGCCGGTACGAGGCCCCGTCTCGGTCGACGAGGAGGGGATACGGACAGTCGAGATCACGCAGCAGCGTGCGCCGCAGGAGCTCGGGCTCGTCGTGGGCGACGAGCAGCACGCCCGCCGGGATCGCGTCGATCCTGTCGCGCCTGCCCAGCACCTTCACGAGGTGCGCGCGGCAGATCAGTCAGCCCGCGTGGCGAAGGAAGCTGACGAGGACGGCGTTTCCGCGCAGATCCTCGAGCCGCACGATCGCCCCGTCGAGCGCCGGAAGCGCGAGCTGAGGCGCCGGGTCGCCCGGGAGCAGCACGGAGGCGGAGTGCCGCTCGCGTCTTCGGATCCCCATCAGACGGCTCCTCTCGTCGCGGCCGGCGCGAGACCGCTCCGCCCCGCAGCTCTCGTCCGGATGGGCGCAGCTGGGATTGAACCAGCGACCTCCCGCGTGTGAAGCGGGCGCTCTCCCGCTGAGCTATGCGCCCGGGCGAGAGCGAGGATAGCAGGGCGCGCGCCCCGGCAAATGCCATGGCCGAAATGGACATGCTTAGCACATGTGTTAATGTTTTGCACATGCCCAAGATGATCCAGATCCGCAACGTGCCCGACGATCTGCACACGAAGCTCAAGGTCCGCGCCGCGCAGAAGGGCATGTCGCTGTCCGACTACCTGCTCGCCGAGCTGAGGGCGACCGCGGATGTCCCCACGTTCGACGAGCTGGCAGAGCGGATCCGGCGCCTGCCGCCGGTCAAGACGAGCGAGGACTCGGCGACGGTCATCCGCCGCTTCCGCGACGCCGGATGATCGTCCTCGACGCCTCGGCGGCCGCCGACTTCGTGCTCCCCCGCCAGCCGCAGCGCGACTGGGTCGAGCAGGTCGTCCTCGCCTCGGACGGGAGCCTGCACGCGCCGCACCTGATCGATCTCGAGGTCGCGAGCGCCGTGCGGCGCTGGGTTGCCCGCGGAGAGCTGTCCGAGCGCCGCGGGCGACTCGCGCTCGATCACCTCCGCGCCCTCGACGTCATCCGGTACCCGCACCACCAGCTCCTCGACCGTGTCTGGCAGCTCCGTGACGCGCTCAGCGCCTACGACGCCGCCTACGTCTCGCTCGCCGAGGCGCTCGACTGCCCGCTCGTGACGACCGACGCGGCGCTCGCGCGTACGTCCGGGCACCGCGCCCGCGTCGAGGCGTTCCCCGGCTGACCCGAGACGGGCGCTGCTACCATCCCGATGCCCGGCCGCGCTAGGTGGGGAGCTAGCGGTTCCCTGAACCCGCAATCCGCTACAGCGGGGCTGAATTCCTAGCCGAGGAGGCGGTGTTCGAGGTAGGGCTTGCGCACGTGAGCGTTGACGGCCAGGTTCCGCGCGATGGGAGCCTGTGAACCGCGTCAGATCCGGGAGGAAGCAGCGCTAAGCGGAGCCTCCCAGGTGCCGCGGAGCAGCCTGGCCCGAGCGAGCGTCGCCGGCACCGCCGCGGGCGATCCTTCGAAGCGAGGTGCGCGGCCGGGCGAACGCGCGCCGCACTCGGCACGCGCGGTCAGAAGGGATACCGTAGGGTCACCATGATCCCCTCCGCGCCGTGACCGCGCTCTACCGCAAGTACCGGCCGCTCGACTTCGAAGAGGTGGTCGGGCAGGAGGCGGTCGTGCGCACGCTGCGCAACGCGATCGAGCGCGACCTCGTCCGCCAGGCCTACCTGTTCGCGGGGCCGCGCGGAACCGGCAAGACGTCCCTCGCCCGGATCGTCGCGAAGTCGCTGAACTGCGAGCAGGGGCCCACCGCGACCCCGTGCCGGGAGTGCACGTCCTGCCGCACGATCGCGGCCGGCACCTCCCTCGACGTGATCGAGATGGACGCCGCCTCCCAGCGCGGGATCGACGACGTGCGGGAGATCCGCGAGCGGGTCGTGCTCCAACCGGTGCAGGGCCGCTACAAGGTCTACATCCTCGACGAGGCGCACCAGCTCACGGCGGCCGCCTTCAACGCGCTCCTGAAGCTGATCGAGGAGCCGCCGCCCCACCTCGTCTTCATCTTCTGCACCACCGAGTTGGCGAAGATGATCGAGACCGTCCGCTCCCGCTGTCAGACGTTTCTGTTCCAGCGCCCCCGGCTCGCGGAGCTGGCGCGGCTCTTGCGGCGCGTCGCCGACGGCGAGGAGATCGAGACGCCCGAGGCCGCACTCGCCCTGATCGCCCGCAGCGCGCGCGGCAGCTTCCGCGACGCGGTCTCCACGCTCGACCAGATCGCCTCCGCCACCGGTGGCCACGTCACCGTCCAGTCCGTGCTCGAGCTGCTCGGAGCCGTCGAGGAGGAGGCGCTGTTTCGCCTCTGCGACCTCGTCGTCGACCGCGACGCCGCCGGCGCGATCCTGTTCGTCGAGGAACTCGCCGACCAGGGCCATGACCTCGCCCGACTCGTCACCGACCTGCTCGAGCACCTGCGCCACCTCCTGCTCGTCCAGCACACCGGCGACGTGCCAGACTCCGTCCCCGTCACCGACGAGACCCGCGAGCGGCTGCGCGCCCAGGCCAACCAGCTCGGCCCGGCCGAGGTGCTGCGCCTGATCGACCTGCTCGCCGTCGCCGTCGACGACATCCGCCAGGGCGGCGACCCGCGGCTTCCGCTCGAGCTCGCGCTCGTCAAGGTCACGCGGCCGGGGGCCGACCACTCCCACGCGGGGCTGCTCCTCCGCCTCGCGCCGCGCGCGGCGCGCGCCGGGCGCCCCGAGACCCCTGTTTCCGCCCCGGCCCGGGCGACCGCGGAGCCCGAGGCCCCTCCCGCCGAGCCCGAAGCCCCGCTCGCGGCCGGCGAGCCGCCGCTCGAGCTCGAGCAGCTCCAGCAGCTCTGGCGCCAGGCGGTGCTGCCCGCGCTCCAGGAGCGCTCGATCCCGACCGCGTCGATGCTCCACGAGGCGCGCCCGGTCGAGCTCGCGGGCAGCCGCCTCGTGATCGAGTTCCCGCCGTCCGCTTCGTTCCACCGGAACCTCGCCGAGGAGCCGCGCAACGCCGGCCTGCTCGCCGAGGTGCTGCACGAGGTCACCGGGCACCGGCTCACGCTCGCCTTCGCCGTCGGCGCCGAGGAGCCCACCGAGACCGCCGGGGAGCCCACCCGGCCGGCCGCCAGCGAGGAGGAGCTGTTCTCGCTCCTCAAGGACACGTTCCAGGCCCGCGAGATCGCGGACGGAAAGGACACGCCGTGAAGATCGACATGAACAAGATGCTCAAGCAGGTCCAGGACATGCAGACCCAGATGGCCAGGGCCCAGGAGGAGCTCGCCGCCGAGACGGTCGAGGCGTCCGCCGGCGGCGGCATGGTGCGCGTCAAGGCGACCGGCGCGGGCGAGCTGATCGAGGTGAAGATCGCCCCGGAGGCGATCGACCCCGACGACCCGGAGATGCTCGAGGACCTCGTTCTCGCCGCCGTCAACGAGGCGCTGCGAAACACGCAGGAGTTGATGCAGTCGCGGCTCGGCGGAGCCATGGGCGGCCTCGGAGGCCTCGGCCTCCCCGGCATGTGAGCGCCGCCCGACCGGGCAGAATGACGGCGTGTTCAGCCCGGTCGTCGACGAACTGATCTCGCAGCTTACGCGGCTCCCGGGTGTCGGCACCCGCACGGCGCAGCGGCTCGCCTTCCACCTGCTGCGCGTGCCGAAGGAGGAGGCGCTCGCGCTCGCGGACGCGATCCGGGCAGCCAAGGAGCGGGTCGGGTTCTGCCGCGAGTGCGGCAACCTGACCGAGGAGGAGGTCTGCCGGGTCTGCGCCGACCCGCGCCGCGACCACACGGTCGTGTGCGTCGTCGAGCAGCCGGCCGACGTGCTCTCGCTCGAGCGGACGCACGAGTACCGCGGCGTCTACCACGTCCTGGGAGGGGCGCTCTCGCCGCTCGACGGCGTCGAGCCCGAGCATCTGCGTATCGCCGGCCTGCTCCGCCGCGTCGAGCGCGACGGCGTCGCCGAGGTCGTGCTCGCCACCAACCCGACCATGACCGGCGAGGCGACCGCCGCATTCATCGCCGAGCGGCTGCGCGGCCGGACGCGGGTGACCCGGCTCGCGAGCGGGCTGCCTGTCGGGAGCGACCTCGAGTACGCGGACGAGGTCACCCTGGGGCGCGCGCTCTCCGGCCGGCGCGAGATGGCGTAGCCCGGCGGGCGCGTCCGTACAATGGCCCGGCGATGACCGTTTCCGAGCAGGCGCTCGTTCCCGAGGCCGGACGCAGGGAAGCGTCGCCGCGCCTCGGGACGGTGGTGATGAAGTTCGGCGGCACGTCCGTCGGCGACCCCGAGAGGATCAAGCGGGTCGCCGGACGCCTCGTCGCCGCACGTGAGGCCGGCGCGCGCGTCGTCGGCGTCGTCTCCGCGATGGGGCGCACGACCGACGAGCTGATCGGCCTCGCCCGGGAGGTCGCGTCCCGCCCGGACCCGCGCGAGCTCGACATGCTGCTCTCGACGGGGGAGCGCATCTCCTGCGCACTCGTCGCGATGGCCGCGCGCGACCTCGGGCACGAGGCGATCTCGCTGACCGGGTCGCAGGCGGGGATCATCACCGACTCGGTGCACACGAAGGCCAAGATCGTCGACGTGCGCGCCGCCCGGATCCACGCGGCACTCGATCGCGGGCAGATCGTCCTCGTCGCCGGGTTCCAGGGCATGTCCGCGACCAGGGACATCACCACCCTCGGTCGCGGCGGCTCCGACACGACCGCCGTCGCCCTCGCCGCCGCCCTCGGCGCCGACGCGTGCGAGATCTACACGGACGTGGAGGGCGTCTTCACCGCCGATCCGCGCATCGTCCCGTACGCGCGCAAGCTGGCCGCGGTCACGTACGACGAGATGCTCGAGCTGGCCGCGGCAGGTGCACGGGTGCTTCAGCTACGCTCGGTCGAGTTCGCACGGAACCACGGCGTCAGGCTGCACGTCCGCTCGACGTTTCGCGACGAGCCCGGCACGTGGGTCATGGAGGAGGACGAGCACGTGGAGCGAGCGACCATCTCTGGAATCACCCACACCGTGGAGGAGGCCGTGTACCGGGTTCAGGGACCGACGCCCGCCGTGCTCTTCCCCGCGCTCGCGGACGCGCACGTCAACGTCGACACGATCATCCAGACGAGCTCCGACGTGATCGTGTTCTCAGCGCCGCTCGATGACCGGGGCGCCACCGCCGGCGTCCTCGACAAGCTCGGCGCGAGCTGGTCGGAGCGCGACGACCTCGGCAAGGTCAGCATCGTCGGCGCCGGCATGAAGAGCAATCCGGGCATCGCGGCCCGCACGTTCACGGCACTCCACGACCTGCGGATCGAGCCCCAGTTCATCTCGACGTCGCCGATCAAGATCGCGTTCTACGTTCCCCACGGCGAGGTCGAGCAGGCCGTTCGCGCGCTGCACGCCGCGTTCGAGCTCGGCGCGGACACCGAGGCTCGTCATGGGTAGCAGCGCCGGCCCGCGCATCGCGGTCGTCGGCGCGACCGGCGCCGTCGGCACGGTCACGCTCGACCTGCTCGCCGAGCACGGCTTCGGGAGCGTCCGGGCGTTCGCGAGCGCCCGCTCCGCCGGCAGCACCGTCAGTCTCGGCTCCCGGCAGCTGCTCGTCGAGGAGGCGACCCCAGAGGCGCTCGAGGCCGGCGGCATCGATCTCTGCTTCTTCTCCGTCGGCACCGCGACATCCAGGGAGCTCGTGCCGCACGCGGTGCGCGGCGGCGCCGCCGTGATCGACAAGTCGGACGCCTACCGCCTCACCGAGGGGATCCCGCTCGTCGTGGCGGGCGTCAACGACGATGCGGTCTCGGCTGCCGACCGGATCGTCGCGAACCCGAACTGCTCGGCGATGCAGCTCACGTGCGCGCTCGCGCCGCTGCACGAGGCCGCCGGGCTGGCGCGCGTCCGGCTCGCCACCTACCAGTCGATGTCCGGCGCCGGTGACGCGGGAATCGCCCGGCTGAAGGCCACGAAGCCGCTCGAGGCCGATCTCGCGATCGACTGGGAGCCCGAGGGCGACGCGGGCGAGCTGTCCGAGGAGTACAAGCTCCGCGAGGAGACGCGCAAGATCCTCGGCCTGCCGGAGCTGCCGCTCCACGCCGCCTGCATGCGCGTGCCGGTGCTCGTCGGCCACGCCCAGGCGGTGTGGGTCGAGACCGTCGAGCCGCTCTCCCCCGAGGAGGCCGCCGCGGCGCTCGAGGCGGCGCCGCACATTCGGCTTGCGGACGCGCCGACCCCCGGGCAGGTCGCCGGGACGGACGAGGTCCATGTCGGGCGCATCCGCCGCGACCCGACCGCCGAGAACGTGCTCGCGCTGCTCGTCGTCAACGACAACCTCCGCAAGGGCGCCGCGCTGAACGCGGTTCAGATCGCGGAGGGGCTGCTCGAGCGCCGGCTGCTGCCCGCCTAGGGGCGGCTCAGCTCAGTACCGCTCGGGCACCGGCGCGGGCGCGAGCAGCTCGCGGGCGGTCCGCCACACGCGGCCGAGGCCGCGCTCCTCCACGGGCACGAGGCCACGCAGCTCGAGCCGTGCCAGCTCGACGCGGCCCTCCGCCCGGACGACCGTGAAGCCGAAGTCGGCGAGGAAGTCGGACGGGAACACGGTCCGGTGGGCGAGGAACCGCTCGTGCACGGGGCTGCCCTCGGGGTAGCGGTACCCGAACGCCTCGATCGCTCTCAGCTTGCGGTCCCGGGCCTCGCCGATCACCGACAGGAACAGGCTCTGCATCACCCACGGGCTCGACGCGTCGACGAGGTAGGCGCAGGTGATCAGGACGGCGTCCTCGGACGGTGGGCCCGCGGGGAGCTGGAAGGCGCGGGGGAACAACCCGGCAGGGCCGTACTGCACGAACCCGAGCAGCCTCTCCCCGTCGTCGCGGTAGAGCGTCCCCCATGCCCCCCACTCCTCCTCGGCCCGCTCGGCCCAGCGGGCCTTCGCGGGCGCGCGGGCGCCGCGCGACTGCCAGAAGACGCAGTCGACGCAGACGGGCGGAGCCGAGGAAAGCGTCGCGGCCGTGACCGGCAGCAGGCGGTAGCTCATACCGCCAGTGTAGGGCGCCGCAATCCGCGCCTTCTCGCTCTAGCCGCGGGCCGCCCGCAGCACGAGCTCGACCGCCTCGGGCCGGGCGCAGAACCGAAACGGCACGAACGTCGTGCCGAGCCCGCGCGAGACCACGAGCGTCGTCCCGCGCGTGCGGAAGACCCCCTCCGGGTAGCGCGGCGACCGGTGCGCGAGCGGAACCCTGCCGCCCGGCCAGGGCAAGCAGATCTGCCCGCCGTGCAGGTGACCCGAGACGACGAGCTGGAACGCGCCGAGCGGCAGGTCGTCGACGACCTCCGGGAAGTGGCAGAGCAGGATCCTCAGGTCGGCGACCGGGTCGGCCAGCTCCCAGGGCCGCGAGCGCCCTGCCGCGTACGCGAGCGGATCGACGCCGGCGAGCTGCACGCGCACGCCGCCCACGTTCAGCGTGACGGCCTCGTCGCGAAGGAGCACGGCGCCGGCGGCGGCGAGATCCGCGACTTCGCGGCCGCCGCTGAACGGGTCGCGTGTGACGGCGACATCGTGGTTTCCGAGCACGGCGTAGATGCCGTGCCTCGGCCGAAGGCGGCGCAGGCCGTCAACGAGCTGACGCTCGCCGCCCGGCCCGGAGACGAGGTCGCCGGTGATCACAACGAGGTCGGGCCCGCGCGCGGCCGCCCAGGCGAGCGCCTTCGCGACAGCGCGGCGGCCGAGCGAGGGGGTGTCGAGGTGGAAGTCGGAGAGGTGCACGACCGTGAGCCCGTCGAGCGCCCGCGGCAGACCCGGCAAGGCCAGCTCGAGGCGGCGAAGCTCGACCCACTGCGACTCGAACAGGCCCCACGCGAGGCCGGCGCCGAGCGCCGCCTCGAGCGCCCGCCCCCGGCTCACCCCGGGCGTGAGTCAGCTTCGAGCCGCTCGCGCGCCTCGCCGACCACGCGCCGGATCGCCTCGTGACGACCCGACGAGCCGCCGTTCCCGACCGGGTCGCCCACCGCCACGCGGCGGCGGGAGGTTGCTGCCGCGTACGCGGCGGCGGCGGCCCCGGCGAGAAGAGCAAGCGCGACCTTCCAGCTCATCGAGCCCACATGCTACGCGCCGGCCGCGACGCGCGGGCTGCCCTATAGTCCGTGGTATGGGACGGGCTGCCCGCCTCGTCGCGGCGGCACTGGCCGCGATCGCGGTCCTGCCTCTGTCAGCGACCGGAGCGCCTGACGCCGGCACGACGATCCTGCAGACCGCCGGTCGGGCCCTCTTCCTCGCCGCAGACGGCCCCCGCGTAGCCGTCGCGACGGCGGCCAGAGGAACGAGCTGCGACCGGATCGTCGTCTGGACGCCCGCGACGAAGAAGACCACGAGCTTCGCGGCCGGCACGAACTGCCGCGGAGGAGGCAGCTCCGCGGGCGAGTTCCTGGCGGAGCTCGCTCTCGCCGGGACCAGGCTTGCCTGGGTCGAGGGCTACCAGGGCAACCTCCAGGATCTCGTTCTGAAGACGCGCGTCCTCGGCAAGAAGAGGGTCACGGAGATCGCCTTCGCCGAGAATCACAACGGCGCAGAGGGTGAAGTCGACGGGGACTACCTCGGCCACGTCCACGGCGACGGGTCGCTCCTCGTCTTCAACACCTGGTCGGTGTGCACCGCCTACCCGGCCGGATTCGAGATCGACCCCTCGGTTCCGCAGTGCGACGAGCCGGCGTCGGGCAGCGAGGTCGTCGAGCGGGTGAGCGAGCAGATGCTCTGGAAGATCACGAGCCCCACGAAAGCTCTCGTCGCCTCCGGCGAGAAGACGCTGGCCGCACAGTCGGTCTCGGACGGGAACATCGCGACCCTGCAGGAAGGCGGCTTCGCGGTCGTCCCCGTCGCCGGCGGCGGGATCGCGTCGTTCGTGGCCCCGGTGGAAGGCATCGCAGTCTCGGGCACCCACACGGTCATCCTCCGACCGGACGGAACTCTCGAAGAGGTCTCCGTCGAGTCGCCGGTCCCGCCGCCGCGACCGGTCGGAGCGCCCCCCGGGACGACGCCGGTGCTGACCGACCTCCACGGGCTCGTGGCCGTGGTCGTGGCCGGCCGGAAGGTGTACCTGGTCTCGCTGACCGACGGAAGCAGGCACGTGATCAGCGTCCCCGGCACCGGGCCGATCGACGCCGAGCTGGACGACGCAGGCCTCTTCTACTCATACAGCGTCAGCAGCGGCCAGAAGCGGGGCCGGGTGGCGTTCGTCCCGCTGGCGACCGTGATCGCCCAGCTCACCAGCGGCTAGCGAGATCGCGGCAGCGAGGCGCCTACCGCGCCTCATGGGCCGAGCGAGCGCCCGGGGCGGCGGCTACGCGAGCTCGAGCTTCTCGAGCACCGGGCGCATCGAGACGACGTGGCGCTTGAACTTCAGCTCCGCGTCCTCGAGCCCGGCGGCGACTCCGATCAGCTGGGCGAGATGGAAGATCGGCATCTCGAACGGGCGCCCGGTCTTCGCCTCGAGCTTCTGCTGCCAGGCGTCGAGCGAGAGGTGGCAGAGCGGGCACGGCGTCACCATCGCGTCGGCGCCGGCATCGAGCGCCTGCTGCACCGGCTGGATCAGCTCGCCGAGCGCGATCTCCTCGCGCGCCTGGATGATCGGGAACCCGCAGCACTTGACCTTGGCGGGGTAGTCGACGGCCTCGCCGCCGCAGGCCGCGATGATCGCCTCGAGCGTGTGCGGGCGATCGGGGTCGTCGACGCCGAGCAGCTTCGAGGGTCGGAGGATCTGGCAGCCGTAGAACGGCGCGATCCGCAGCCCCTTCAGCCCCTTGTGTGCGACCTGCTTCAGCTTCTCGTAGCCGTCCCCCTCGGAGACGAGCCAGAGGAAGTGCTTCACCTCGACGCCGCCGTTGTACGGGGGGGCGCCCACGGCCTCCAGGTTCTCGTTGACGCGCTCGCGCAGAGCGTCGTCGCCCTTCAGCTCGAGGTCGGCCTGACGCAGGTTGAGCGTGCACACGTTGCAGATCGTCATCAGCGTGTCTGCACCCGTCTGCTCCGCGTACGCCAGGATCCGCGCGTTCAGGTGCACGTAGTAGTCGGGCTCGGCCTCGTGGATGTCGCCGGCTCCGCAGCAGGTGACCGACTCGAGCTCCTCGAGCTCGAAGCCGAGCCTCGGCGCGAGCGCCTGCGTGGCGATGTCGAGCTCCTTGGCGGAGAGCGACGCGAGACAGCCCTTGTAGTAGGCGAGCTTCATCGGGTGGGGCTCCCTTCCTGGGCGGGCGTCTCGGGCAGGTACGGCTTCGGGAACGAGCCCGGGCCGTACGGGCCGCGCTCGGCCGCCGCGACGTCCTCGTGCTTCTCGATGCGACCGAGGGCCTTCTCCCCCTGGACGATCCCGGCTGCGCCGTCGCGCCCCTGCACGCGAACGATGTCGTGGAGCCGGCGCGACTCCCGGACGTCCTTCGCGACGTGCGGCGGGAACGGCAGCGGCACCTTGCCACGCCTGGCGAGCGAGAGCGCGAACTTGATCTCCCGGATCGACTTCACGATCCCCTGGGTCTTCGGGACGAGCTCCGTCTCGCGCAGCCACCCGGTCGTCTTCGCGGAATGGACGAACCACTTCGCGTGGCGTGCGCCCATGTCGCGATCGACCCCGTGGCGCACCGCCTCGGCACCGAGCTTCGCGATCGCGTCGCGCGGGTCGACGCCCTTGGGGCAGCGCTCGTTGCAGTAGTAGCAGCGGGTGCAGGCCCAGATCCCGTGGTGGTCGGAATACGCCTCGAGCCGCTCGACGGCCTTGCGGTCGCGCGGGTCGCCGACGAAGCGGAAGCCCTTGGCCAGCGCGGCCGGCCCGAAGAACTCGGGGTCGGACTCCATCGAGTTGCACTCCGACACGCAGCAGCCGCACATGATGCAGAGCGACTCCTTGTGGATCGGCCGCATCTGCGCGGGCGTGGCGAGGAACTCCCGCTCCGGCACCTCCTCGTAGCCCGTCTCGAGCCACGGCTCCATCGCGCGCACCTTCGACCAGAACGGGCTCATGTCGACGACGAGGTCCTTGACGACCGGCAGGTTCCCCATCGGGGAGATCACGGGGATGCGGCCGGCCCGGGCGATCGGCTCCATCCGGGTCTTGCAGGCGAGCACGGCGGCCCCGTCCATGCGCATCCCGCAGGAGCCGCAGATCATCATCCGGCAGCTCTTGCGGTACGAGAGCGACCCATCCTGGCGATCCTTGACCAGGTCGAGGACGTCGAGCAGGGTTGCCCATTCGGGCGCGTCGATCTCGTAGTCCACGAGGCGGCGCTCGCCGCTCGCCGGGTCGAACCTCCAGATCTTGAGCGCTACCTGCACGTCACGGATCCCTTCCTAGTACTTGCGCTCCTGGGGCTCCCACTTGGTCATTCGCACCGGCCTGTAGCCGAGCTTCGGGCCCCCGTTCTCCCAGGTGACGATCGAATGCTTGAGGAAAGCCTCGTCGTCACGGGTCGGGTAGTCGTACGGGCGCGCGTGCGCGCCGCGACTCTCCTTGCGCGCGATCCCGCCCTCGAGCATGCAGGCGGCGATGTCGAGCATCGCGCCGAGCTCGATCGCCTGCGTGAGGTCGTTGTTGAACACGTCGCCCTTGTCCTCGACGACGACGCCTCGGTAGCGCTCGCGCAGCTCGCCGATGATCTCGCGCTGCCGCAGCATCTTCTCCTCGCGCCGGAAGACCCCGAAGTTGTCGAGCATCGACGTGCCGAGCTCATCGCGGATCGCGTGGGGCCGCTCGCCGCTCGACCGGCCGACCAACTCCGCGATCGCCCGCTCGGCGTCGGCGACGGCCGACGCGGGAACGTTTGCGGGCGCCTGGTCGGAGAGCGCCTGCTCGGCCGCGGCCTTCCCGGCCCGCCGGCCGAACGTGATCGTCTCCATCAGCGAGTTGCCGCCGAGGCGGTTCGCGCCGTGGACGGAGACGCAGGCGACCTCGCCGGCCGCGTACAGGCCCGGCAGATCGGTCGCGCCGACGTTATCGGTCTCGACGCCGCCCATCTGGTAGTGGGCGCCGGGCCGGACCGGGATCGGGTCGTAGATCGGGTCGACGCCCGCGTAGGTCATCGCGAGCTCCCGCGAGCCCGGCAGCCGCTCGAGGATCTTCTCGGCGCCGAGGTGGCGCAGGTCGAGCAGGACGGAGCCGTTGATTCCGCGGCCGGCGTCGATCTCCGTCTGCTCCGAGCGCGACACGACGTCGCGGCTCGCGAGCTCGAGCGCGTTCGGTGCGTAGCGCGCCATGAACCGCTCGCCGTCCTTGTTCAGGAGGTACCCGCCCTCGCCGCGGCACCCCTCCGTGATCAGGATCCCGCTCGGATACAGCGTGGTTGGGTGAAACTGCATGAACTCGATGTCCTTGAGCCCAACGCCCGCGCGCAGCGCCATCGACATCCCGTCGCCGGTACACGCCCAGGCGTTCGTCGTCGCTCGGTAGATCCGCCCGACCCCGCCGGTGGCGAGAACGACGGTCTTGGCTCCGAGCGCCTTGACCCCGCCGCGCATGAGATCCCAGCAGACGACGCCCCTGCAGCGCCCGCCGTCGACGACCAACTCGTACGCAAAGTACTCCTCGTAGGTGGGTATCGCCCGGCGCATCACCTGCTCATAGAGGACGTGCAGCAGGACGTGGCCAGTGATGTCCGCGGCGAACACCGTGCGCGGCGAGCCGGCGGCCCCGAACGGACGCTGGGCGAGCTTGCCGTCGGGGGTACGCGAGAACACGCAGCCCCAGTGCTCGAGCTGGTAGATGTCGCCGGGCGCCTCGGCCGTGAAGACCTCGATCGCGTCCTGGTCGCCGAGGTAGTCGGAGCCCTTGACGGTGTCGAACGCGTGCTTCTCCGGGCTGTCCTCGGCAGCGTTCCCGAGCGCGGCGTTGATGCCGCCCTCGGCGGCGCCGGAGTGGCTGCGCGTCGGGTGGAGCTTCGAGACGAGCGCGACGTCGGCGCCTGCGTCGTGTGCCTCGATCGCTGCCCGCATGCCCGCGCAGCCAGCTCCCACGACCAGGACGTCGTGCCTTGCCTCCACGAGGCCAACCCTATCGGATCCGCCGGCACGAACGGACAGGAACCGCGCACCGGAGCGGCGACGGCAGCGGAGCGCTACGCTGCCCGGCATGACGCAGCTCGAGGACCGGCTCCGCGGTGCCTCGCCCGAGCCCCCGAACCTGCGCCACGCTCGCCTGCGGGCCTGGGTCGAGGAGCTCGCGGAACTGTGCCAGCCCGACGCGGTTCACTGGTGCGACGGGTCCGACGAGGAGTACGGGCGGATGTGCGACCTCCTCGTCGAGACCGGCACGTTCGTGAGGCTGAACGACGAGAAGCGGCCGAACAGCTACCTCTCCCGCTCCGACGCGGGCGACGTCGCCCGCGTCGAGGATCGCACGTTCGTGTGCAGCCTCGCCAGGGTCGACGCCGGCCCGACGAACAACTGGGTCGACCCGCGCGAGATGCACGCGACGCTCCGCCGGCTGTTCGACGGCTGCATGCGGGGCCGCACGATGTACGTCGTCCCGTTCAGCATGGGGCCGATCGGCTCCCCGATCGCGTATTGCGGGATCGAGGTCACCGACTCCCCGTACGTCGTCGCCTCGATGCGGATCATGACCCGGATGGGCTTGCAGGTACTCGACGCGCTCGGCCGGGACGGCGAGTTCGCGCCCTGCGTGCACAGTGTCGGCAGGCCGCTCGAGCCCGGCGAGGAGGACGTCCCGTGGCCGTGCAACGAGGAGAAGTACATCGTCCACTTCCCGGAGGAGCGAGCGATCTGGTCGTACGGCTCGGGCTACGGGGGCAACGCGCTGCTCGGCAAGAAGTGCCTGGCGCTGCGGATCGCGTCGAGGATCGCCCACGACGAGGGCTGGCTCGCCGAGCACATGCTGATCCTCGGCGTCGAGTCCCCGGAGGGCGAGAAGACCTACGTGGCGGCAGCCTTCCCGAGCGCGTGCGGCAAGACGAACTTCGCGATGCTGATCCCGCCCGAGGCGCTGTCCGACTGGAAGGTGACGACGGTCGGCGACGACATCGCCTGGATCAAGCTCGGCGCGGACGGGCAGCTGCACGCGATCAACCCGGAGAACGGCCTCTTCGGCGTCGCGCCTGGCACGTCCTCGAGGTCGAACCCGAACGCGATGGCCTCGTGCGCCGCTAACGCGATCTTCACGAACGTGGCCCTGACGCCCGACGGCGACGTGTGGTGGGAGGGGATGACCGAGGAGCCGCCACCGGAGCTCGTCGACTGGCGCGGCGAGCGCTGGACGCCCGGGTGCGGCCGCCCGGCTGCCCACCCGAACGCGCGCTTCACCGCTCCGCTCGAGCAGTGTCCGTCGCTCGACCCGGAGTGGGACAACCCGGGCGGAGTGCCGATCAGCGCGTTCGTGTTCGGCGGCCGGCGCCGGGACACCGTTCCACTGGTGCAGCAGGCGTTCAACTGGACGTATGGCGTCTACCTCGGGGCGACGATGGGCTCGGAGACGACCGCGGCCGCCGCGGGCGCGACCGGGGCGGTTCGGCGCGACCCCATGGCGATGCTGCCGTTCTGCGGCTACCACATGGCGAGCTACTGGAATCACTGGCTCCGGTTCGGCCGGAGCGTCCCCCACCCGCCCCGGATCTTCGGCGTCAACTGGTTTCGCCGCAACGAGAGCGGCGACTTCCTCTGGCCGGGCTACGGCGAGAACATGCGCGTTCTCAAGTGGATCGTCCAGCGCGCGAACGGGCAGGTCAGTGGGATCGAGAGCCCGATCGGCTGGATGCCGCGCTACGAGGAGCTCGACTGGCGTGGGCTCGAGGACTTCTCGCCCGAGCGGTTCGGCGAGCTGATGTCGATCGACCGGGAGGAGTGGGCGCGCGAGCTGCTCTCCCACGAGGAGCTGTTCTCGGATCTCTACGACCGGCTGCCGAAGGAGATGATCTTCGTCCGTCAGCTGCTCCTCTCGGCTCTCTTCCGCTCGCCGGCCCGCTGGGAGATCTCGGCCAACAACGGCTGACGGCGTCCCGCCCGCAGGCGGGCGGTTGAGCCACGTCGCACGATGTGGGATGATCGGGCGGTCATCGGGCGCCGCTTCCTCCCACTGGTAGCAGCCCTCGGCGCGCTCGTCGCGGTCTTCGGGGCGAGCCCCGGGCAGGCAAGACTGCTCGAAGACCCGGCCAGCGGCGTCGAGGCGCTCGTGGAGAGCTGTCCCTCGGCGGCCGAGGTCGCGAGGATCGCGGCCGAGCTCTCGCTCACGTTCGAGTACGACCCGACCGCGCCGGCGCTCGCGTGCACCGCCGCGACCGGGTCCGTGGACCTGACCGAGCTCGAGCGGCGCGCCTACCAGGCACTGCTCGTCATGGACGAGATCCCCTTCGCACGCCCGCTGCCGTGGACCGCGGCGACGCCCTACCGCTGGCTGGTCGGCGCGATCGACGGGATCCGCTTTCGCCAGCTGGGCGCCGTGTCCGGATCCTGTTGCGCGCCGGCAGGCGTGATCAGCGTCGACCCTGACGGCTACCTTCCGATCAGCGCCTGGATACACCCCCAGAGCGGCTCGGGGCTCGCGGGGCTTCTGATCATCATCGCCCACGAGGCCCGCCACGCGGAAACGGGGCCGCACACGTGCGGCGGAGTCGACCAGACGATCGCCGAGCTCGGCGCGAACGGCGTGACGTACTACCTCAGCCTCTGGGAGGCTCTCTACACCGGCTCGTACCTCGACTCCACGATCGCATCGGGAGAGTACAGCCGCGAGCAGGCAATCCTCTGGAGCGAGGAGCACGCCTCGATCTACTGCAACATCCCGTCGACCGATCTCGCCCTGTCGGCCGATGCCCCGGCAAAGGCCGACGCCGGCTCTGCGATCACCTGGAGCCTCGTCGCAACCAACGCCGGCGCGGCCACGGCGCCCGAGACCTACGTCTACGTCGACGTTCCCGCGACCGCGCGGTTGCTCGCCGCAACGCCCGGGGCGGGGACCTGCACCGCCTCCCCGGCCGGCGCCCCCGCTGTGATCGGGTGCGCGCTCGGCCCCCTGGCCGCTGGGGCATCCGTGGAGGTGGAGCTCAGGCTACAGCCGACGATCTCCGCCAGCGTCGTCAGGGGCGGCGGAAGCTTCGCGGCGCGCGTGACCGGGCCGGTGCTGGACCCGCTCCGCTCGAACAACGCCGTCCAGCTGCGGACGTCGATCGTGGTCGCGGAGAGGTGCCCGGGCACGCGACCGACGGAGGGCGGGCGGGTCGTCCTGGGCACGCCGGGCAACGACGTCCTTCGGGGCACGAGCGGCGGCGACGTGATCTGCGGCTTCGGCGGAAACGACGTGATCCGCGGCCTGGGCGGCAACGACTTCCTGCGCGGCGGGAGCGGGAATGACCGCCTGATCGGAGGCGCTGGCCGCGACCGCTGCATCGCCGGCGCCCCCGGCTTCGGTCGCGGCGATCGCCGCTCGGGCTGCGAGCTCGGCTAGCCGCGACGGGCCCCAGCGCTTCGGACTCCAACGCGGGTCGGGTCAGGACCCGTCCTCACCTGCCCTCGGCCCGGGCGGAGCGCGGAATCTGAGTCGCCTCGACTCAAGGGGTCTGACCCCCTGATCGGAGGCCGTTGGATCGCTACCCGGGCACCTGGAAGCGGACGCCGACGCCCCGGATCGAAACCTCGCGGTCCCGGGGGAACCAGACGATGTCTCCGGGCTCGCGGGTGCCGAACGCGAGGTAGGTGAGGCCGGTCTCGCCCGCGCGGAAGGAGTGCGCGGCCCCCGTCGCGGCCGGCCGGGAGACGACGCTGCCGGCACGCACCGGGAGCTCCTCGTCGCCGAGGACGCAGGTGCCGGTGCCGGCGAGGACGACGAACAGCTCCTCCTCCTCCGAGTGGCAGTGCGGCGGCGCTCCCTCCGCGCCGGTTCCCAGCACGACGTGGCGCAAGCCCGTGCGCCGCGAGCCAGCCGCGCGGCCGAGGTCGCGGACGGTCGCGCCGCCCCAGCGCTTCTGCGAGGCGACGTCGCCCACCGCCACGATCCGGGGCGGGCGCGGGCGCGGGTCTCCGACCTCCGGCGGCCCGGCGGCAGCCTCCTGCTCGAAGGGGTGGCCGCCACGGCCGATCTCGACCCAGCTGCTCCCGAGCCAGGCTACGCCCGCCCGGGGCAGGCGGGTCATCGTCGCAAGCGCGCGCTGCCCGAACGCGAGCATGTCGAGGCCCTCGCCGCCCGCCCGCAGCGTGTGCACCTCCGCTCGTGGCAGGTGCACGAGGCAGTCCCCAGCCGCGACCGCGAAGGAGTCGCCGTCCTGCCACGAGAGCCCGGCGCCTGCCAGAACGTAGAAGATCTCCTCCTCGATCCCCTCGGCGTGCGCCGGCGTCGACCAGCAACCGGGCTCGAGGACGATCCGGTTGACGCCCGCGCCGACGGAGCCGGCGGCGGTCCCGAGATCCGTCCAGGCTCCCGCGATGTGCCCGAACTCGTAGCGCTCGGCCTCCACCTCGTCCCAGTGCGCGATCGAGCCCACGTCCCGGATTCTCGCACGCCAGCGCCCGCGGGCGCGGACAGCCCCGGGGACGACGAACCGGGCCAGGCAGGAAGGGGCAGGCCCACCGAGAAACCGCGACCGTGGACGCACGCGCCGCGATCGAGCGCTTCCTCGCCCGCCCGTCGCTCTCGGAGGCGACGCGGCGGAGCTACCGCGGCGACCTCGAGGAGTTCTGCGGGTGGCTGCGCCGTCGCGGCCTCGAGCTCGAGCAGGTCGACGCGCGCGTGCTCACCGCCTACGCGACGGAGCTCGGGAGCGCCCGGCCGGGCAGGCGGCCGCGCAAGCTCGCGCCGGCCACGCTCGCGCGCAAGCTCGCCGCGATCCGCTCGCTCCTGCGCGCGACGGTCGGTCCCGGCCGGGTGCCGGACGTCGCGCTCGCCGGACGCCGGCCACGGCGACTGCCGTACGCGCCGACCGAGCGCGAGACGGACGCGCTCCTCGGCACGCTCGACGGCGACGATCCGCTCGCTCTTCGCAACCGCGCGCTCTTCGAGCTCGTCTACTCCGCGGGGCTCCGCTCCCAGGAGGTCGTCGACCTCCCCGTCGGCGACGTCGACTTCGAGCAGGAAGCGGTCCGCGTGCGCGGCAAGGGCGGCAAGGAGCGGGTCGTCCCGCTCGGCGAGGAGGCCGCTTTCAGGCTGCGGCGCTACCTGGCCGACGGCCGCCCGCAACTCGCCCGCGGCGCCGAGAACGCGTTCTTCCTCTCGGCCCGCGGCCGGCCGCTCAACACGTCGACGTTGCGGCGCCTGGTGCAGAACCCGCACCGGCTCCGCCATGCCTTCGCCACCCACCTGCTCGAGGGCGGTGCCGACCTCCGGACGATCCAGGAGCTGCTCGGCCACTCCTCCCTCTCGACCACGCAGGTCTACAGCCACGTCGACGGGAAGCGCCTCCGCCGGGTCTATGACAGCGCCCACCCCCGCGCCTGACCCCCACGTCGGCGGGTTTCTCGCCCTCCTCGGCGCCCGCCGCTCGCCGCGGACGCTCGACGCCTACCGTCGCGACCTCGCAGACCTGTCCGCGTTCCTCGGCCGGTCGCCCGCCGACGCGACCGCGGACGAGATCGAAGCCTGGCTCGCGGCGATGCGCGAGCGCGGTCTCGCCGCCAGCTCGATCGCCCGCCGCACCGCCGCCGCGAGGAGCTTCTACCGCCACCTCGTCCTGCTCGGAGCCCGCGCCGACAACCCGGCCGTGGAGGTCGAGCTTCCCCGCCGGCGGCGACGCCTGCCGAGGACGCTGTCGCCCGCCGAGATCGAGCGGCTGATCCAGGCTGCGAACGGGCTCAACCCACGCCAGCTGCGCGACCGCGCCCTCGTCGAGCTGCTCTACGGCGCCGGCCTGCGGGTGAGCGAGGCGGTCGGCCTCGACCGGGCGCGCGTCGACCTTGCCGAGCGGCTCGTGCGCCCGCTCGGCAAGGGAGAGAAGGAGCGGCTCGTCCCGCTCGGCCGGGAGGCGACCGAGGCCCTGCGCCGCTACCTCTCCCGCGGGCGCCCCCACCTCGACCGCCGTCACCGCCCGGAGCTGTTCCTGAACGCCCAGGGCGGCGCCCTCACCCGCGCCGGCGCGTTCTTCATCCTGCGCCGTCTCGCCGAGCGGGCCGGGCTCGAGCCCGAGCGCGTCCACCCGCACCTGCTGCGCCACTCCTTCGCGACCCACCTGCTCGAGGGCGGCGCCGACCTGCGCTCGGTCCAGGAGATGCTCGGCCACGCCGACCTCGCCACGACGGAGCTCTACACGCACGTATCCGATCGGCGCCGGCGCGAGACCTACTTCAGCGCGCACCCGCACGCCGTACGCGGCCGCCGGCATCCTTCGGGGGGATGACCGCGCACGTCGGCCGCCAGCTCTTCGACCTGCACAACCACTCCGACCGCTCGTACGACGCGTCCAACACCCTCGCGGACTACGAGCGGGCGCACGCGGCCGGACGCTTCGACGTGGTCGCGATCACCGACCACAACCGCATCGACGGCGCCCTCGCCTTCGCCGCCGCCGCGTCGTTCCCGGTCATCGTCGGGATGGAGATCGACACCGCCGACGGCGAGCTGATCGGCCTATTCCTGGAGGAGACGATCCCGACCGGTCTCCCGGCGTCCGAGACCGCCGAGCGCATCCGCGCGCAGGACGGGTTCGTCTACCTCCAGCACCCCTTCTACCGCCTGGTCAGAAGGCCGCTGACGGCGCGCGCCCGCGAGCAGCTCGCCGACCGAGGGCTCGTGGACGTCGTCGAGGGTCGGAACGGCGGGCCGTTCACCGGCGGGCCCGACGCGCGGGCACGCGCCTGGGCGGGCGAGCGTGGGCTGCCGCTCGGAGCGGGCAGCGACGCGCACGAGCCGCCCGACATCGGCCGCTGCCTCGTCTCGGTGGCGCCGGGACCGCTCGAGGCAACCTCCGTGCTCGAGCGCCTGCGCGACGCGGTGATCATCGACCGCCACCGCAGCTCGCTGAGCCAGATCGCAACGAAGGCGCGCTACCGCTTCCTCGCGGAGATCCCCCGCAGGCTACGGGGCGAGTCCCGGGGGAGCCGGCTAGCGTGAGCCGCCCGGGCGGCGGTCGCGCTGCTTCTTGCGGAGCCCCTCGGCAACCCGCTTCGCGGCGCCGCGAAGCTCCGCGTCCTCCTCGTCGGAGGAGGCGATGTGCTCGAGCAGCACGATCGTGTCGGCGTGCGGCGAGCCGTTCCTGAGCGCGAGGATCGCCATCCGCCGCACGGTGGCGTTCGGGTCGGCATTCGCGAGCTGGTGAAGCAGCGAGCGGACAGCGTTGACGACGCCCGCATGGTCGCGGGACAGGAGCTCGAGGGACAGGAGCGCGGAGCCGCGGCACGCGGGCGAGTCGTCCTCGAGCCCGCGGCGCAGGAGCTCGGTCTTCTGGCGGTAGCGCAGCTGGCCGACCGCTCGGAAGGCGACGGCGCGCGCGCGGAAGTCCTCGTCGCGCGCGGCGGCCTCGAGCTCCTCGTCGACCGCGTGGCGCAGCTGGGCGAGCTCCCGCTCGTCGGTGATCCCGGCCGCCCGCTCCGCGACCACCGCGAGGTTCAACTGGCGCCGTCGCGAGCCGGGTACTCGCGGCTATCGGGCCCCACATACAGAGAGCTCGGCCGAATCAGCCGGTTGTCGCGGTGCTGCTCGATCACGTGTGCCGCCCAGCCGACCACGCGGCTCGCGACGAACAGGGTCGTGAACAGCTCCGTGGGGATGCCGAGGTAGCGGTAGGTGGAGGCCGAGTAGAAGTCGACGTTCGGGTAGAGGCCCTTCTCGGCGGTCACGACCCGCTCGATTCGCTGCGACATCGCGAACCAGTCGGGCTCGGAGCCGTCGGCGCGCCCCGCCAGCTTGCGGGCGAGCTCCTTGAGGATCTCCGCACGGGGATCCATCGTCTTGTAGACGCGGTGGCCGAAGCCCATGATCCGCTCGTGCTCGGCGAGACGGCGGCGAACATCGTCCTCGACACGATCGGGGTCGTCGATCGACTCGAGTGTTCGCATCACCTGCTCGTTGGCGCCCCCGTGGAGCGGGCCCTTGAGCGCGCCGATCGCCCCGACGACGGCGGAGTGCATGTCCGCGAGAGTCGACGCGATCACGCGCGCCGTGAACGTGGACGCGTTCATCTCGTGGTCGGCGTGCAGGATCATCGCCACGTCGAACGTGCGAGCGGCGTCCTCGTCGGGGCGCCGTCCGCTCAGCATGGTGAGGAAGCTCTCCGCGTACGAGAGCTCGGGGTCGGGGTCGACCGGCTCGAGCCCGGCACGGCGGCGGTGATAGCGGCAGACGAGCGTCGGGATCTTCGCGATCAGGCGGACCGCCTTGCGCTGGTTCGCCTCCTCGGAGTTCGAGTCCTTGTCCGGGTCGTCGAACGACGTCGCGGAGACGGCCGTGCGCAGCATCTCCATGGGCGCCGCGTCGCGCGCGATCAGGTCGACGACCTGGGCCGCCTCCCCGGACACGGCCCGCGCGTTCCCGAGCTCCGCCGCGAACGCGGCACGCTCGGCGGTCGACGGCAGCTCGCCGCGGAGGAGCAGGAACGCGACCTCCTCGTAGGTGGCGTGCCGTGCAAGCTCGTGGATGTCGTAGCCGCGAAAGCTGAGGATGCCCCTCTGACCGTCGATCGAGCACAGCTCCGAGCGTGCGACGACGATCCCTTCGAGCCCTGCCTTCGAGTCGGTCATTCCGCGGCCAATCCTACCGGGCGCCGGGTCGCCGGGCAGGGCGACAGCAGGCCCGCCCGCGCCCGCCGGGGCCGAGTAGAATCGCGCCCGCCACACGACCGAGACAGGGAGCAGCGATCCGCATGAGACGCAAGGTCACCGTCGTCGGCGCCGGCAATGTCGGCGCGACGGCAGCACAGGAGATCGCGAGGCGCGACTACGCCGACGTCGTCCTCGTCGACATCGTGGAGGGCCTGCCGCAGGGCAAGGCACTCGACATGAACGAGGCGGGACCGGTGCTGGGCTACGAGGCGACGGTCGTCGGCACGAACGGCTACGAGGAGACGGCCGGCTCCGACGTCGTCGTGATCACCTCCGGCCGGCCGCGCGCGCCCGGCATGAGCCGCGACGACCTCGTCACCACGAACCAGGCGATCGTCAAGACGGTCACCGCGGCGGCCGTCGCTGCGTCGCCCGAGGCGATCGTCGTCGTCGTCACGAATCCGCTCGACGCGATGTGCCACGTCGCGAAGAGCGTGTCCGGCTTCCCCAAGGAGCGAGTGTTCGGCATGGCCGGGATCCTCGACACCGCGCGCTTCCGGACGTTCATCGCCTGGGAGACCGGCATGTCCGACCGGGACGTGCAGGCGGTCGTGCTCGGCGGCCACGGCGACCAGATGGTGCCGGTGGTGTCGGCGACGACGGTCGGGGGCGTGCCGCTGACGAAGCTGACGACTCCGGAGCGGATCGCGGAGATGGTGGAGCGCACCCGCAAGGGCGGCGGCGAGGTCGTGAACCTGCTCGGCACGTCCGCCTGGTACGCGCCGGGCGCAGCGGTCGCGGAGATGGTCACCTCGATCGTCCTGGATCAGAAGCGGGTGCTGCCCTGCACGGCCCTGCTCGAAGGCGAGTACGGCATCGACGGGCTCTACATGGGCGTCCCGGTCGTGCTCGGCTCGGGCGGGATCGAGCGGGTGATCGCTCTCGAGCTGACCGGCGACGAGCAGGCGGAGCTCGGCCGCTCGGCCAATGCGGTCAGGGAGGTCGTCGCGATCCTCGGCGGCTAGCCGCGGCTGCGCACGAGCGCGCCGGTACGATCGACTCCGTGCGGCGTCGCGTCGGTTGGCGCAAAGGCCTCGTGCTCGCTCTCGTCGTTATCGGCGGGACCGGCGGGACGCTTTGGTTCGTCCCCTCGGGGGAGTACTTGCTCCTGCCCGACGAGGCCAAGCCCGTCGAGCCGCTCGTCGCGATCGAGAGCGAGGACGAGGGCGAGGGCGAGGGCGAGGCGACCGTCGATCCCGCCGACAGCGGGATCTACATGGTCGACATCCTCGTTCGGAAGGCGAACCTGCTCGAGCGCCTGTTCCCGGGCCTCCACGAGGGAGCGACGCTCGTGCCCGCCGACGTCCTGAACCCGGTCGGCGTGAGCGAGCAGCAGCGCCGCCAGAGCTCGAGGCTCGACATGACCCGCTCCCAGCAGATCGCCGCGACGGTCGCGCTGCGCGCGCTCGGCTACGAGGTGGACGCGGTGCCCGTCGGCGCCGAGATCTCCCTTGTGCTCCCCGACTCGCCGGCAGCCCGCGCCGAGCTCCAGCCCGGGGACGTGATCGTCCGTGCGCGCGACCGGGACGTGCGTACACCCCAGGATCTCCGGGACGCGCTCGCCGACCTGGAGCCGGGCGCGGAGGTCACGCTCACGGTGGAGCGGGAGGGCGAGACGACGGTTCACACCGTCGCGACGGAGGCGGCCGAGGACGACCCGGATCGCGCCGTGATCGGCGTGCTCGTCCAGCAGGCGGCGGACATCGACCTGCCCGTCGAGATCGAGATCGACGCGGGATCGATCGGCGGTCCCTCCGCCGGCCTCGCGTTCGCGCTCCACATCGTCGACGAGCTCGGCTCCGACGTCGACCGCGGCCGGACGGTGGTGGCCACCGGGGAGATCCTCCTCGACGGGAGCATCGGGGCGATCGGCGGCATCCGCCAGAAGGTGATCGGCGCCCGGCGCGCCGAGGCCGACGTCTTCGTCGTGCCCGGGGACAACGCCGAGGAGGCCCGCAAGTACGCCGACGGGCTGCGCGTGGTGCCCGTGGAGACGTTCGCCGAGGCGCTGAGCGCGCTCGGCGCCGCGCCCGCTACGTCGTGACGGGAACGGTCGTGCGGACGAGCGTGGCGAGCCGCCGCACGCCCTCGTGGACCTCGTCCACGGTGGGGAAGCTGAACGCGAGCCGGGCCGAGCTCTCGCCGCCGGGCCCGGGGAAGAAGTCGCTGCCTTTCACGAACGCGACCCCCGCTTCCGCGGCGCGGTCGAAGACGTCGTCGGTGAGCACGCCGAGCGGGAAGTCGAGCCAGAGGAAGTAGCCGCCCTGCGGGCGGTTCCAGCCCGTGCCGGCGGGCATCTCGGCGGCGAGCGCCTCGACCATCGCGTCCCGGCGGAGCTTCAGGAGCTCGCGGGTGCGTTCGAGGTTCGGCTCGAAGCAGCCGCGCTGGATCAGCTCGTGGATCGCGGCCTGCGGCAGCAGCGGCGGCGAGATGTAGGTGGCGTTCGCGATCTTCTCGACCGGCGCCGCCAGCTCGGCGGGCACGACCACGTAGCCAACCCTGAGGCCCGGCGCGACCGTCTTCGAGAAGGACGAGGCGTAGACGACGCCCTCCCCGGCCGCGAGCTCGTACAGCGACGGCAGTGGCTCGCCCTCGAAGCGCACGAGCCCGTACGGGTCGTCCTCGAACAGCAGGAGCCCGTGTGCGCGCGCGAGCTCGACGAGCCCGCGGCGGCGCTCGAGCGACAGCGTCCGCCCGGAGGGGTTCTGGAAGGTCGGGATCGTGTAGAGGGCACGCGGCGGGTCGTCCCCGGCGAGCAGCTCCTCGACCCGGTCGAGCTCGATCCCGTCGTCGTCCATGGGCACGCCCGCGACCCGGGCGCCGAGCTCCCGCAGGACGAGGATCGTGCGGTCGTAGCTCGGCGCCTCGACGGCGACGCAGGCGCCGTCGCCGACGAGCTGGCGCATCACGAACCGGAAGGCGAGCAGCGAGCTCGGCGTCACGATCACCTGTGCCGGGGCGACTCCATGTCGGGCCGCGATCCACGCGCGAAGCGGCGCGTAGCCGCCGCCGGCCCCGTAGTTGAGGATCACCCGCCCGTCACGCTCGACAACGGCGCGGGCGCAGTCGGCAAGCTCCGCGACGGGGAGGATCTCAGGCGTCGGGTTGCCGCGGGCGAACGAGATCACGTCCACGGGGCCAGTCTAGTCACGACCGCCGCCGGGACGTTCGAGCAGGTGCGCGCCTCCTGCCGAGCAGGTCTCCGTCCTCTCTAGGATGAGGGGGCACGGCTGTGCGAGACGGAGGAGACGACGGCTATGGCGACCGACCTGCGGCGGCCCGGAGTGGAGCGCTACTCCGCGCCAGCGAGAGCGGACCGGGTCGTCCGGTGAGCCGGGCGCTCGCCATCGTCGACGGCAACGAGGCGGCCGCCCGCGTCGCCTACGCGGCCTCCGAGGTGATCGCGATCTACCCGATCACCCCGTCGTCGCCCATGGGCGAGCTCGCCGACGCCTGGGCGGCCTCCGGACGACCGAACGCGTTCGGGACGGTGCCCGAGGTGATCCAGATGCAGAGCGAGGGCGGCGCCGCAGGCGCCGTGCACGGCGCCCTCCAGGCCGGCGCGCTCTCGACCACGTTCACGGCCTCCCAGGGCCTGCTCCTGATGATCCCGAACATGTACAAGATCGCGGGCGAGCTGACGCCGCTCGTGATCCACGTCGCGGCGCGCACCGTCGCCACGCACGCGCTCTCGATCTTCGGCGACCAGAGCGACGTGATGGCCGCGCGCTCGACGGGGTTCGGGTTCCTCGCCTCCTCGTCGGTGCAGGAAGCGCACGACCTCGCCCTCGTCGCCCATGCCGCGACGCTCGAGTCGCGCGTCCCGTTCGTCCATTTCTTCGACGGCTTTCGCACGTCGCACGAGCTGAACACCGTCGAGCTCCTCTCCGACGAGGAGATCCTGGAGCTCCTGCCGCGGGAGCGGATCCGCGAGCACCGCGACCGGCGCCTGTCCCCGGACCGCCCGGTCCTGCGCGGCTCGGCCCAGAACCCGGACGTGTTCTTCCAGGCGCGCGAGGCGGTCAACCCGTTCTACGCGACGCTCGCGAGCACGGTCCAGGCGACGATGGATCGTGTCGGCGAGCGAACCGGCCGCCGCTACCGGCTGTTCGAGTACGTGGGTCCCCCCGACGCGGAGCGCGTGCTCGTGCTGATGGGCTCCGGGGCCGGCGCCGCCGAGGAGACTGTCGCGGCGCTCAACGAGGCCGGTGCGAAGGTCGGGCTCGTGAAGGTTCGCCTCTACCGTCCCTTCGACCGCCCCGCGTTCATCGCCAGCCTGCCCGCGACCGTGCGCTCCCTGGCGGTGCTCGACCGCACCAAGGAGCCCGGCGCTCCCGGGGAGCCGCTCTACCAGGACGTCGTCACCACCCTCGCCGAGGAGCTCGCGTCGGGGCGCGGTCTCGCCCGCATGCCGCGCGTGATCGGCGGGCGCTACGGGCTCTCGTCCAAGCAGTTCACCCCGGCCATGGCCGCCGGGGTCTTCGCCGAGCTCGAGCGGGCCGAGCCGAAGAACCGCTTCACGATCGGGATCGTCGACGATGTCTCCGGGACGAGCCTGCCCTACGACCCCTCGTTTCGCACCGAGGCGCCCGACGTGTCCCGCGCCGTCTTCTACGGCCTCGGCTCGGACGGCACGGTCGGGGCGAACCACAACTCGGCGAGGATCATCGGCGAGCGCGCGGGGCTCCACACGCAGGCGTACTTCGTCTACGACTCCCGGAAGGCGGGCGCGCGCACCGTGTCGCACCTCCGCTTCGCGCCGCACCCGATCGGCTCGACGTACCTGATCGAGGCGGCGGGCTACGTCGCCTGCCACCAGTTCGAGTTCCTCGAGCAAGGGGACATCCTCGAGCTGGCCTCGCCCGGGGCGACGTTCCTCCTCAACAGCCCGTACGGGCCCGACGAGGTCTGGGCCCATCTGCCCCGCGAGGTGCAGGAGCAGATCATCGAGAAGGGGCTCTCGTTCCACGTTGTCGACGGCCACCGGGTCGCGCGGGAGGCGGGCCTCGGCCGCCGCATCAACACCGTCCTGCAGACCTGTTTCTTCGCGCTGTCCGGCCACCTGCCGCTTGACGACGCGATCGCGGCGATCAAGGACGCGATCACGGCGACCTACGGGAAGTACGGCCGCCCGGTGCTCGAGCGGAACTTCGCTGCGGTAGACGGCGCCCTGGCGGCCCTGCACCGTGTCGACGTGCCGGCGGAGGCGTCGGCGACGCGACGCATCCCGCCCGCGGTCGACCCGGCGGCGCCGGAGTTCGTCCAGCGGGTGACCGCGATGATGATCGCCGGCAAGGGCGACCTGCTGCCGGTCAGCGCGCTCCCGGTCGACGGCTCGTTCCCGACGGGCACGAGCCGCTGGGAGCGCCGCTCGCTGGCGAAGGAGATCCCGATCTGGGACCCGGACATCTGCATCGACTGCGGCAAGTGCGCGATCGTGTGCCCGCACGCCGCCATCCGGATGAAGGTGTTTCCCGCGGACGCTCTCGCCGGCGCCCCCCGGGGCTTCAAGTCGAAGCCGTTCCGCTCCCGCGAGCATCCGGGCACGCTGCTCGCGATCCAGGTCGCGCCGGACGACTGCACCGGCTGCGGCGTCTGCGTCGACTACTGCCCCGCGCACTCGAAGGAGGTCGTGCGGCACAAGTCGATCAACATGCGGCCGAAGGAGGCGCACCTCGAGCGGGAGCGGGAACGCTTCGAGTTCTTCCTCGGGATCCCCGAGTTCGACCGCTCGGAGGTCGACGTCGCCACCATCAAGGGCTCCCAGATGCTCCAGCCGCTGTTCGAGTTCTCGAGCGCCTGCGAGGGCTGCGGCGAGACGCCGTACCTGAAGCTCCTGACCCAGCTCTTCGGCGATCGCGTGCTGGTGGCGAACGCGACCGGCTGCTCCTCGATCTACGGGGGCAACCTGCCGACGACGCCGTGGGCACAGAACGGCGACGGCCGGGGCCCCGCCTGGGCGAACTCCCTGTTCGAGGACAACGCCGAGTTCGGGCTCGGGATGCGGCTCGCCCTCGACCGCCAGATCGCGCACGCGCGGCGGCTGCTCGAGCTACTCCGGGCCGAGGTCGGCGACGAGCTCGCCAGCGCGATCCTGGAGCATGCCGACCGGAGCGAGGCCGGCAACGCGCGCCAACGCGGGCGGATCGCCGAGCTCGTGCCCATCCTCGAGCGCGTCGACTCGCCCGAGGCGAGGGACCTCGCGTCGATCGCCGACGTGCTCGTGCCGAAGAGCGTCTGGATCGTCGGCGGCGACGGCTGGGCGTACGACATCGGCTTCGGCGGCCTCGATCACGTGCTCGCCTCCGGCCGGGACGTCAACGTCCTCGTGCTCGACACGGAGGTCTACTCGAACACGGGCGGCCAGGCGTCGAAGTCGACGCCGCGCGCGGCCGTGGCGAAGTTCGCGGCCAGCGGGAAGCCGAGCCGGAAGAAGGATCTCGGGATGCTCGCCGCCGACTACGGCCACGTGTACGTCGCGCAGGTGGCGATCGGGGCCGACAACCTCCAGACGATCAGGGCGATGGTCGAGGCGGAGTCCTACCCGGGGCCGTCGCTGATCATCGCCTACAGTCAGTGCATCGCCCATGGGATCGAGATGTCCACCGGCATGACGCACCAGGGAGATGCCGTCAACAGCGGCTACTGGCCCCTGTACCGGTACGACCCGAGGCACGCGCAGGTCGGCGAGCACCCGATGCGGCTCGACTCGCGCAAGCCGAAGCTGGCGTTCAAGGACTTCGCGCTCCAGGAGGCGCGCTTCGCGATGCTCGAGCGGGCGAGCCCGGAGAACGCCGAGCGCCTGCTCGCAACCGCCCAGGAGGACATCGACGAGCGCTGGCACTACTACGAGCAGGTCGCCAGGATCGAGCGCGTGATCCCGGGCAAGCACGACGAGGAGACCGAGGAATGAGCGTCGACCTCGCGACCCGCTACCTCGGCCTCGAGCTCGCCAACCCGCTCGTCCCGTCGGCATCGCCGCTCGGGGCCAGACTCGACACGCTGCGCAGGCTCGAGGAAGCGGGCGCGGCCGCGGTGGTGTTGCCGTCGCTGTTCGAGGAGCAGTTCGAGAACGAGGCGGTAGCGGCCCACGAGCTCCGCGAGCTTCGGGCCCACAGCTTCGGCGAGGCGACGCTCGGGTACTTCCCCGCCCTCGAGGACTACCGGACCGGCCCGGAGACGTATCTCGAGCATGTGGCGGCGGCCAAGGCTGCGCTCTCGATCCCCGTCATCGCGTCGCTCAACGGCGCCTCCGTTGGCGGCTGGACGGGGTACGCGGCCCTGCTCGAGCAGGCGGGTGCGGACGCGCTCGAGCTGAACGTGTACCTGCTCGCCACCGACCCGGAGGCGACGGCCGCCGACGTCGAGCAGCGCTACCTCGACCTCGTCGCGGCGGTGCGCGAGGTCGTGTCGATCCCGCTCGCGGTCAAGGTCGGCCCCCACTTCAGCTCGATGGCGAACATGGCGCGCCGCCTCGTCGCGACCGGCGCGGACGGGCTCGTGCTCTTCAACCGGTTCAACCAGCCCGACATCGACCTCGACGTGCTCGACGTCGCGCCCACCGTCGAGCTGAGCCGCGCCTGGGAGACGCGGCTGCCGCTGCGGTGGATCGCGATCCTGCGCGGGCGCGTGGCGGCATCGCTCGCTGCCACCGGTGGCGTGCAGTCGGCCACCGAGGTGCTGAAGCTCCTCCTCGTCGGGGCGGACGTGACGATGATGGCCTCGGCGCTGATCCGCCACGGCCCGGGCCACCTCGAGACCGTGCTGCGCGACACGCGCGCCTGGCTCGAGGCGAACGAGTACGAGTCGGTCGAGCAGCTCAAGGGCAGCCTGAGCCACGAGCATTCGCCCGACCCGGCCGCCTTCGAGCGCTCGAACTACATGAAGGCGCTCGCCAGCTGGCGCACGCTGCCGTAGGCAGCCCGGGCGCGCCGCTCAGCGGGCGCCGGCGACGAGGTCGGCAACGAGGCGGGCTGCCTCGGTCGGGTTCGTGCCGACGCGGACGCCGCGCGCCTCGAGCGCCTCCTGCTTCGCCTTCGCGGTGCCGGCGGAGCCGGAGATGATCGCGCCGGCATGGCCCATCGTCTTGCCGGGCGGCGCCGTGCGGCCGGCGATGTAGCCGACGACCGGCTTCGTCATCCGCTCGGCGATGAACGCGGCGGCCTTCTCCTCCTCGGAGCCGCCGATCTCGCCGACCATCACGACGAAGCGGGTCTCCGGGTCGGCCTCGAAGCGCTCGAGCGCGTCGATGAACGAGGTGCCGACGACCGCATCGCCGCCGATGCCGACGATCGTGGACTGGCCGATCCCGAGCTGGGTCAGCTCGTTGCCGATCTGGTAGGTGAGCGTGCCGGAGCGGCTGACCAGCCCGACGGGGCCGGGCGAGAAGATCTCCGCGGGGATGATCCCGACGTTCGCCTTGCCGGGCGAGAGCACGCCCGGGCAGTTCGGCCCGACGAGCGTGACGCCGCGGGGGCGGATGTAGTTGTAGATCCGCAGCATGTCGTGGGCGGGGATGCCCTCGGTGATGCAGATCACCGTCTCGATGCCGGCGTCGACGGCCTCGTAGATCGCGTCTGCGGCGAAGCGCGCCGGGACGAAGACCATGCTCGTGTTCGGCTGCGTCTCGGCCATCGCGTCGCGGACGGAGTCGAAGACGGGGACGCCCTCGACGGCTTCACCGCCCTTGCCGGGGGTGACGCCCGCGACCACGTTCGTCCCGTAGTCGCGGTTGCGAAGCGCGTGGAACTGCCCCTCGCGACCGGTGATGCCCTGGACGACGAGCCGCGTCGCCGCGTCGACGATGATCGCCACTACCTCGCCCCCCTCACGCAGATCCTGTCGAGTCGCAGCCGGCCCCCGTCGATCCGGTCGGCGAGGAGCGCCCGCACCCGGTTCGCCTCCTCCCCGGCGCAGCCGGCGCGCTCGAGCCACGGCTCGAGCGCGATCGGGCGGTCGAGCACGTGGACGTCGAGGACGCGCAGGCCGGCGGCGTCGAACAGCTCGCGCCAGCCCGCCTCGGTGTAGGTGCGGACGTGCGAGGGGTCTCGGAGCCTCTCCGCCTCCTCGGCCGCCTCGCCCGCGAACAGGTTGTCGGCGACGAGCACCCGGTCGGCGCTGACCCGGGCGAGCTCGCGCATGGCAGCGGACGCGTCCTCGAAGTGGTGCGCGGCGAGGCGAGAGGCGACGACGTCGAAGCTCCGGTCGGCGAACGGGATGTGCTCGGCGCCGCAGACGACGTCCGGGCGCATGCCGGGCGCGGGGTCGCAGGTCGTCACCTCGACGCCGGCCTCGCGCAGCCGCCGGGCGACGTGTCCGCCGCCGGTGCCGACGTCGAGCGCGGTGCTCGCGCCGGCCGACCACTCGACGAGCAGGTCGAGGTCGGGGCCTTGCCGGTGCGCCTCGCTCTCGCGATAGGCGTCGGCGCGGGCGCTCCAGAGCTCGGCGGCTACGTCGCCACTCACCGGGCCAGCTCCACGACCCGCTCGGCGGCGGACAGCATCGTCGACTCGACGTGGACGTTCGCGGGTGAGGACTCCGCGAGCAGCCGGCGGCCCTCGTCGGCCTCGGTGCCGTCGAGGCGGACGACAACGGGCACGTCGATGCCGATCCGCTCGAGCGCCTCGAGCAGGCCGCGCGCGACCTCACCCCCGCGGGTGATGCCTCCGAAGATGTTGAACAGGATCGCCTTGACCGGGTCGGCGGTGATCACCTCGAGCGCGCCGACGACGACGTCGGCCTGCGCGCCGCCGCCGATGTCGCAGAAGTTCGCGGGCCGGCCGCCCGCCTGCGCGACCACGTCGAGCGTGGACATGACGAGCCCCGCGCCGTTGCCGAGGATGCCGATGTCGCCATCGAGCTTCACGTAGGCGAGCCCCTTCTCCCGGGCGCGCTGCTCCTGGGCGTCGCCCGCCGCGAGGTCGCGCAGCTCGGCGAGGTCGGAGTGGCGGTAGAGCGCGTTGTCGTCGATCGTCACCTTCGCGTCGAGCGCGCGCACCTCGCCCGCCGGCGTCACGATCAGCGGGTTGATCTCGCACAGCATCGCCTCGCAGACGACGAACGCCCCGTAGAGCTTGCCGACGATCGCTATCACCTGCTTCTGCTCGCCCGGCTCCCTGATCCCGGCGGTGAAGCAGAGCCAGCGGGCCTGGAACGGGTGGAAGCCGACCAGCGGGTCGACATGGAGGCGCGCGAGCTTCTCGGGGGACGTGGCCGCGAGCTGCTCGATGTCGATGCCGCCCTCGGTCGTGAGCATGAACAGCGGTTTCTTCTCGCCGCGGTCGAACGTGACCGAGAGGTAGTACTCACGCTCGATGTCCGAGGCCTTCTCGATCCAGAGGCGATGCACGATGTGGCCGCGGATGTCCATGCCGAGGATCTCGGAGGCGCGCGCCTCGGCCTCCGACGGGCTGGCGGCGAGCTTGATCCCGCCGGCCTTGCCGCGGCCGCCGGCGTGCACCTGGGCCTTGACGACGACCGGGCCGCCGAGCTCCTGCGCCGCCTGACGGGCGTCCTCGGGGGACAGCGCGAGTCGGCCGTCCGAGACCGGAATCCCGAAGCGGCGGAAGAGCTCCTTGCCCTGATACTCGTAGAGGTCCACCGGTGCGGGAGTCTAGGCGGTCGCACTATCCTGTGCCCTGCCAACCGAACCACAGGAGGTCACCATGTCGGTCGCGAAGATCGTCGAGCTGACGGCCACGGGAGCGAGCGTCGAGGAGGCGGTGGCGGAGGGC
The DNA here is from genome assembly GCA_964370985.1 of uncultured Gaiellales bacterium. Taxonomy (GTDB): domain Bacteria; phylum Actinomycetota; class Thermoleophilia; order Gaiellales; family Gaiellaceae; genus JAHDVS01. Next base: position 74,422 of record CAYJLE010000012.1, read on the forward strand.
GTTGCGAAGGCGGGCGAGACCCTGCGGAACATCCAGCACGTCTGGGTCGGCGGGATCGAGGCCGCCGTCGAGGACGGGCGCGTCGCGAACTTCCACGTTCACCTCAAGGTGACGTTCCTCGTCGACTGAGTCGATGACTGCGGCCGACCGGCGCCTGACCGAGTCCGGGATCGACGTGGCGCCGGTCTACACGGCCGCCGACGCCGGCGATCTCGAAGCGGAGCTCCCCGGGGAGTACCCGTTCACACGCGGTCCCTACCCGACGATGTACCGGGGCCGCCCGTGGACGATTCGCCAGTACGCCGGCTTCGGGACGGCGGAGGAGACGAACGAGCGGTTCCGCTTCCTGCTCGCGCAGGGCCAGACGGGGCTGTCGGTCGCGTTCGACCTGCCGACACAGCTCGGCTACGACTCGGACCACCCGCGGGCGGCCGGCGAGGTCGGGCGGGCGGGGGTCGCGATCGACTCGCTCCCCGACCTGGAGCGCGTGTTCGCGGGGATCCCGCTCGACCGCGTCTCGACGTCGATGACGATCAACGCGCCGGCCGCGCTGCTGCTGCTCGCCTACGAGCTCGTGGCGGAGCGCCAGGGGGTGGCGGGCGACAGGCTGCGCGGCACGGTCCAGAACGACATCCTCAAGGAGTACGCGGCCCGTGGGAACTACATCTTCCCGCCGCGACCGTCGATGCGGATCACGACCGACCTGTTCGCGTACTGCCGCGAGCGGCTGCCGCACTGGAACACGATCTCGATCTCCGGCTACCACATCAGGGAGGCGGGCTCGACGGCCGTGGAGGAGCTCGCGTTCACGCTCGCGAACGGGATCGCCTACTGCGAGGCCGCGGTGGCCGCGGGGCTGTCGCCCGACGAGTTCGGGGAAAGGCTCTCGTTCTTCTTCAACGCCCACAACCACTTCTTCCAGGAGGTGGCGAAGTTCCGCGCGGCCCGGCGGATGTGGGCCCGGATCATGCGCGAGCGGCTGGGGGCAACGAACCCGAAGGCGCTCGCGCTGCGCTTCCACGCCCAGACCGGCGGCTCGACTCTGACGGCGCAACAGCCGGAGAACAACGTGGTGCGGGTGGCCGTGCAGGCGCTCGCAGCCGTCTGCGGCGGCGCCCAGTCGCTGCACACGAACGGGTTCGACGAGGCGCTCGCGCTCCCCACCGAGCACGCGGCGCAGCTCGCGGTGCGCACGCAGCAGATCCTCCAACACGAGGCGGGCACGACGGACACGGCCGACCCGCTCGGTGGCGCCTACTTCGTCGAGGCGCTGACGCGGGAGCTCGAGACGCGCGCGACGGAGTTGATCGAACGGGTGGACGAGCTCGGCGGCGCGGTCGCCGCGATCGAGGCCGGCTTCGTCCAGGGCGAGATCGCGGACTCCGCGTTCGAGCACCAGCGCGAGGTCGAGGCGGGCGAGCGGATGATCGTCGGCGTGAACGCGTTCGCGACCGGCGAGGAGGCCGAGCCGGAGCTCCAGCGGATCGACCCCGAGCTCGAGCGCCGGCAGGTGGAACGCACCCGCCGGGTTCGCGCGGGCCGCGACGCGGCGGCGGCCCGGGCCGCGCTCGACCGCGTCCGCGAGACCGCCCGCGGCAGCACGAACCTCCTCCACCCCATGCGGGAGGCCCTCGCCGCCCTCTGCACGGTCGGCGAGATCTGCGACGTGCTGCGCGAGGAGCTCGGCACGTACGACGCGCAGACGTCGCTCTGAACGGGCGGGCTCCGGCGCCGCCTCCCTGCCGAGAAACGTCGTCGCGCACGGATGCTTCGTTATCCGCTGTAGGGGATGCTTCTATGAGAGTCAACCCGTGGCGGTGGTTCTTTCGAGGTGTCGGT
>CAYJLE010000013.1:0-73987 GCA_964370985.1 uncultured Gaiellales bacterium
GGGGGGGGGGGGGGGGGGGGGGGGGGGGGCCCCCCCCCCCCCCCCCCCCCCCCCGCCACCTCACGCCGACGGATGACAGCGAACGCGAGCCTGACCCGCGAGCTCTGGGCCTCGATCTCCGGGATCTACGAGCGCATCCTCGAGCACCCGTTCCTGACCGGGCTGCTCGACGGGACGCTCCCGGAGGAGTCGTTTCGCTTCTACATCGTCCAGGACACGCTCTACCTGCGCGAGTACGCCCGCGTGCACTCGATCGCCGCGGCCAGAGCGGCCTCGCCGGCACACATGCTCTGCTTCAACCGGATCGCCTCCGACCTCGTCCACGCGGAGCAGACGATCCATGCGGACTTCTTCCGCGAGTGGGGCCTCGCGCCGGAGGACGTCGAGGCGACGCCGCTCGCCCCGACGAACGTCGCGTACACCACCTACATGCTCTCGGTCGCCCACGGCGGCACGTTCGCCGAGTCGGTCGGCGCCGTCCTCCCCTGCGCCTGGATCTACGTCGAGGTCGGGAAGGCGCTCTCGCGGGCCGGGTCGCCGCATCCCCTCTACCAGCGCTGGATCGACATGTACGGGGGCGAGGCATACGAGAGCCTCGTCGGGACGGTGCTCGACGTCGCCGACGAGCTCGGGCCCGAGCTCGGCCCGCGGGAGCGGGACCGCGTGGCCGAGCACTTCGTCGTCTGCTCGCGCTACGAGTGGATGTTCTGGGACATGGGCCTGCGCCGGGAGGCCTGGCCCGTCTGACCGCCGGTCGGGCGACGCCCGCTACGAGCGGCGCACCGACTCGAGATCCGGGGCGTCCATTCGCGCGATCACCTCGCGGAAGGCCCGGTTGGCCTCGCGCAGCACCTCGCCCTCGTCGATCGTCGCGAACTCGCGGTTCTCGTAGATCACGCGCCCGTCCACGATCGTCGTCTCGACGCAGCTGCCGTTGGCCGCGAAGACGAGGTGGCTGTACACGTGGTCTCTCGACTCCGGCATCAGCGGCGTGAACATCTGGCTCCGCGTGTCGACGACGATCATGTCCGCCTTCTTGCCGGCCGCCAGCTCGCCGGCGTCGATACCGAGGCCGATGTTGCCGTTGCGGCAGGCCATCCGCAGGATGTCTGGAGCCTGGCCGAGGCTGGCGTCGACGCGGGTGGCGCGGTGCATCAGCGAGGCGAACTTCATCACCTCGAACATGTCGCGGCTGTTGTTGCACTCGGCCGCATCGTGGCCGAGGCCGACGTTCAGGCCGGCGGCGAGCAGTTCCGGCAGGCGAGCGACGCCGTTGCCGAGCTTGGCGTTCGAGCTCGGATTGTGGGAGATGTGCGTGCGGGTCTCCCGCATCAGGGCGATCTCGGCGTCGGACAGCCAGACGCAGTGGGCGGCGATGCAGTCGGGGCCGAGGATGCCGGTGTCGTAGGCGACCTCTGTCGGCCGGCGGCCGAACATCTCCTTCGAGATCTCGACCTCGGACAGGGACTCGTTCAGGTGGATGTGGATCCCGGTGCCGAGCTCGTTCGCGAGCGCCCGCGCGTCGCGCAGGAGCTCGATGGAGGCGAGGGGCAGCCACTCGATCCCGACGAGGACCTTGATCCGCCCGTCCGCTGAGCCGTTGCGTTCCCGGAAGGCCCGCTCGTTGTCGGCGAGCGTGTCGAGGTCGTGCTCGTCGGTGGCGACGTCGTTCGAGAGCACCGCGCGAATGCCGATCCGCTCCGCGGCGTCGGCGAGCGCACCGAGCTGGCGGTACATGTCGTTCACGGCGGTGACGCCGCACTTGACGGACTCGCTGTAGCTCGCGAGCGCCGCCCAGTAGGCTGACTCCTCGTCGAGGGCCCGGATCATCGGGTACCAGCACGTCTGGAGATACTCCCAGAGCGGCAGGTGGTCGGACCAGCCCTTGCCGAGCGCGGTGTGGTAGTGGAAGTCGACGAGGCCGGGCATCACGATCCGGTCGGTCGCGTCGATCACCCGGGCACCGTCGGCGGGCACGTCGTCCGGGCCGACGTAGGCGATCCGGTCGTCTTCGATCACGACGGTGCCGCCGAAGTGGACATCGTCGGCGTCGTTCAGCGTGACGACGATCCCGTTCCGAAGGATGGTGCGCTCGCTCACGTTCCCTCCCGTGAAGTGGCAGCTTCGAAGCGTCGTATACTATATCTCGGAGTCGGGGCCTTCGATTCCGTCGCGATCCGGCCGTCGCGCCGACCAGGCGAGCCGCGCCGCGACAGCGAGGAGCAGCAGCGCGAACAGCGTTCGCAGCACGTCTTCCTGGAGCGACTCCGCCAGGGCGGCGCCGGCCGCGACGCCCGCTGCCGAGGTGAGACCGAGCAGGAGCGCGGCTCCCCAGCGGACGTGGCCGCGGTGGTGCTGGCGCCAGGCGCCGACGAGCGCGACCGGGATCATCGCGGCCAGCGACGTGGCGGCCGCCTCGATCTGCGAGAGCCCGCCGATCACGACGAGCGCCGGCACGAACAGGATCCCGCCGCCGACGCCGAAGATCCCGGACAGGACACCCGCGGCGAGGCCGACACCGACCAGCTCGAGGGCCTCGGCGCTCACGTCGCGAGCAACCGCGCGGCGGTCGCAACGAGGAACGCAGCGAAGAGGAGGACGAGGGCGCGTGAGGACAGGCGCCGCTGAAGCCACAGCCCGCCGAGGCCGCCGAGCACGGCGGGCAGGCCGACCATCGTGGCCTCGGCCCAGTGGACGCGGTCGAGCACCACGTACGCGGTCGCGCCGAACGCGGCCGTGATGCCGATCGCCGCAAGCGAGGTCCCGGTGGCGGTCCTCGGGTCGAACCCGACGAGCGCGATCAGGAGCGGCACGACCACGATCCCGCCGCCGACGCCGAACAGCGTCGCGAACAGGCCGGCGACGAGCCCGATGCCGACGAGGATCGGAATTGGCTGCCTCGCCGCGGGCACGACCGTATTCTAGGAAGACGGTGGACGCGGCTTCCCTGCTCGCACCCCTCGCCGCAGCGGCTGCTCGCACGGCGCTCGTGTTCGACGTGGACGGGACGCTCGCTCCGATCGCGGCACGGCCGGAGCTCGTCGCCGTGCCAACGGAGACGCGGGCCGAACTCCGCCGGCTCGCGGGCCGCTACCTGCTCGTCGCCTGCGTCAGCGGCCGGCCGGGAGAGGAGGCCGCCCGGCTCGTCGGCGTCGATGCCGTCCGCTGCGTCGGCAACCACGGGCTCGAGCTCGACCCCCGGGCAGACAACCTCGCCGCAACCGTCGCCCGGTTTCGCGTGTCCGTCGACGGATCGTGGCCCGTCGAGGACAAGCGGCTCTCGCTCGCCTTTCATTTCCGCGAGTCGGCAAACGAGGCGGCCGCGATCGCGCAGCTCGAGGCCGTCGCGGCGCGGGCACGGGCCGCCGGCCTGATCGCCCGCTTCGGTCGCAAGGTGCTCGAGGTGCGACCGGCCAGCGAGTGGGACAAGGGTCGCGCGGTGCGCTTTCTGCTCGACGACTGCGCCGCCGCGCTCGCCCTGTATGCGGGCGACGACACGACCGACCTCGACGCGTTCCGGGGCCTCGGCGAGGCGTGCCTCGAGCGGGCCGTACGCGTCGCCGTCGCCTCCAGCGAATCGCCGCCTGCGCTCCTCCGGGCGGCTGACGTCACCGTCCAGGGGCCGGCCGGGCTCTTCGAGCTCCTTCGGAGCCTGTAGCCATGCACGTCGACGAAGCCGTCCTTGCTCCCCTCCGGGCCAGCTACGGGGAGCCCCGCGTGCTCGAGCTCGAGCTCGAGATCTCGACTGCCGAGCTCGACCTCGTAGAGCACAGCACCCGCCGGGGCCGCCACCATGACGTCACCTTCTTCGTCATCAGCGGCGAGCGGGTCGCCCTGATCCAGAAGCCGCACTACGAGCCGGACCTGTGGCGCCCCCCGGGCGGGGGTCTCAAGCCCGGTGAAGGCTTCGAGGCGGGCGCGCGGCGCGAGGCGCTCGAGGAGCTCGGCGTCGAGATCGAGCTGCGCCGCTACCTCGTGCGCACCGAGGCGCTGTTCACGTGCGGCGAGACCGCGATCCCCTGGGCCACCCACGTGTTCTCGGCGGCGACCGCCAGCGCGCGGCTGGCACCGATCGACACGCACGAGATCTCCGCGGCCCGCTGGGGCACGCTCGAGGAGCTCGCGGGCCCGATCCGCGCGCGCCTGCTGGAGACCGGCCGGGCGCTCTGGCGCTACCGGGTCGCGCTCCACGACGCGGCGCTCGGCGCGCTGCGCGCGGAATAGGCGCGTTCCCTTGACGGACCCGTCACGGTCCGCGCGTACCCGGGCACGCCGCCCGCGCTAGCCTGGATGGCGGAGGCACGAGGTCCCCCACCCATCGGGTGGGATGTGCGCGAGAATGACGGGCCGGACGGCCGGGCGGGCCAGATCGGCATGCCGCGCCGGGTCGGGTGCGCGGCGCCGGGCGCGGCGCGACCCCGCGCCCGAGTCGACCGCGCCGGCGGTTGGCGCGGCCGCCCGCCACGGTTCAGCCCCGCCCGGCCTCGGCGCGGAGCACCTCCCAGGCGCGGCGCACGTCGGCCTCGGTCGTGCGCGCGTTTCCGATCGCGAGACGAAGCACGTAGCGGCCGTCGAGCTTCGTGTGCGAGAGGTACGCCTCGCCGGACGCGTTCACGCGCTCGAGCAGGGCCTCGTTGGCAACGTCCGTGCCGTCGTGACGGAAGCAGACGGTCGAGAACGGGTGCGGCGCGCAGAGGTCCCAGCCCGGCTCGGCCTCGACCCACGAGGCGAACAGCTGGGCTACCCGCACGTGCTCGCGGATCAGCGCCTGGAGGCCCTCGCGGCCGTGGCAGCGGATCACGGCCCACAGCTTCAGCGCGCGGAAGCGCCGGCCGAGCGCGGGCCCGTAGTCCATCAGGTTCGTCACGCCCTCCTCGCTCGTGCGCAGGTACTCCGGCACCAGGCTGAAGGCGTCGCGCAACGCCTCCGGGCGACGGGTGAACAGGCACGAGCAGTCGATCGGCGTGAACAGCCACTTGTGGGGGTTGACGACGAGCGAGTCGGCGTGCTCGATTCCCGCGAGCGCCCAGCGGTGCTCCTCGCAGACCGCCGCCGAGCCGGCGTAGGCCGCGTCCACGTGCAGCCAGGCGTCACGCTCCGCGCAGAGGGCCGCGACCTCGGGCACCGGGTCGACCGACGTCGTCGACGTCGTCCCGACCGTCGCCACCACCGCTGCGGCCGGGACGCGGCCGAGCAGGTCGGCGAGCGCGTCGGGGCGCATTCGGAACTCTCCGTCCGCGGGAACCTTGTGCAGGTCGAGCCCGAGCAGACGGCAGGCCTTGTCGACCGAGGAGTGGGCGTGCTCGGAGCAGATGACCGCCCCGCCCGGGCGCAGGTGACGCGCCGCCGCGAGCGCGGCAAGCGTCGAGGTCGAGGCCGAATCCTCGATGTGGCCGTGGAGACCCTCGGGGAGCCCGAGCAGCTGCGACACCCAGTCGAGCGCGAGCTCCTCGAGTTCGGTCGCGGCCGGCGAGGTGCGCCACAGCATCGCGTTCACGTTCAGTGCCGCGGCCAGGAACTCCGCGAGGATCCCCGGCTCCGAGCCCGTGATCGAGAAGTACGCGAAGAAGCGCGGGTGGTTCCAGTGCGTGATCCCCGGCAGGATCACCTCCTCGAGATCGCGGAGGACCGACGCGAACGGCTCGGCCCGCTCGGGCGGGGACGCCGGCAGGCGCGCGCGCACCTCACCGGGCTCGACCCCACTTCGCACGGGTAGCTCCCCGACCCGCTCCAGGTAGCGGGCGACCCACTCGCTGGCCGCGGCCGCGTCCTCGCGAAAGCTCGTCATCGCTTCATCATCTCCTTCACCTCGGGCCAGGGACGCGCGTTCACGACCTGCGCCGCCGTGAGCCAGCCCCGCCGGGCCTGGGCGACCGCGAGATCGAGGTAGGCGAGGCCCGCGGCCGAGTGAGCGTCGCTCGAGAGCACGATGCCGACGCCGGCCTCGGCGGCCAGTCGCGCGTTCAGGTCGCGCAGGTCGAGCCGGTCGGGCTGGCCGTTGACCTCGAGAAACGTGCCGGCCTCGGCGCAGCGAGCGACGACGGCCTCGAGGTCGAGGTCCGAGGCGGGCCGACGATTCAGCTTCCGCCCCGTCGGATGGCCGATGCAGTCGACGTGCGGGCTCTCGATCGCGGCGAGCACCCGCCGCGTCAGCTCCGGGCCGGGGTCGCGCAGCCCCGAATGGATCGAGGCGACGACCCAGTCGCGGGCGGCAAGCCGCTCGTCGTCGAGGTCGAGCGAGCCGTCGGCGCGGATGTCGACCTCGACGCCGCAGAGCAGCTCGATGTCGTCGAGTGACGCGTCGAGCTCGCGGATCGCCTCGGTCTGGCGCTCGAGCCGCCCGTCGCCGAGCCGCTTCGCGTGGTCGCAGATCGCGAGGTAGCTGTGCCCTCGGGCGCGGGCAGCAGCGACGAGCTGCTCGAGCGTCACGCGCCCGTCCGACCAGTCGGTGTGCGTGTGCAGATCGCCGAGCACGTTGGCGCGACGGACGAGCGCCGGCAGCGTGCCCGCCCGCGCGGCCTCGAGCTCGCCCCGGTTCTCGCGCAGCTCGGGCGGGATCCACTCGTAGCCGAGCGCCGCGTACACCTCCTCCTCCGTCTCGTGCGTCGCTACCTCCCCGTTCGCGACCGTCTCGACCCCGTACTCGGACACCGACAGGCCGTGGCGCACCGCCTCCTCCCGCAGCGCCACGTTGTGGTCCTTCGAGCCCGTGAAGTGCTGGAGCAGGTTCCCGTAGCACGCCGGCGGGACGACCCGCAGGTCGAGCCGCAGCCCGTCGACGGAGACGACCGCCGCCTTCGTCGGCCCCTGTGCCAGCACCTCCGCCACCCACGGGCGGCCGGCGAGGAACGCGGTCAGCTCGGCGCCGTCGCGCGCGGTCGCGATCACGTCCAGGTCGCGCACCGTCTCGGCCCGGCGGCGAACACTCCCGGCCTCTGAGACCCGCTCGGCGGCCGGGTGCGCGGCCAGCTCGGCGACGACTCGCTCGACGAACGGAAGCACGCTGCCGAGCAGTACGCGACCGGTCGCCTCCGCCCGCCGGGCGGGGAGGGCGAGCGAGCGCAGGATCCGCTCCTCGGTCTTCTCGCCGAGCCCCGGCAGCGCCCGCACGCGCCCGGCCTCCGCGACCGCCCGCAGCTCCTCGACGCCGGTCACACCGAGCTCGGCCCAGAGCCGCCGGGCGGTCTTCGGCCCGAGCCCGGGCACGTGCATCACGTCCACGAGCCCCTCGGGGAGGCGCGCGCGGAGCTTCCTGAGCGCCTCGAGGTCGCCGGTCTCGGCGAGCTCGACGATCTTCTTCTCGATCGTGCCGCCGATCCCGGCGAGCCGCTTCGCCTTCCCCTCGAGCGCGAGACCCGCGACGGAGACCGCCGACTCGCGGATCCGCTGGGCGGCGCGCCGGTAGGCGGCGAGACGAAACGCGTCCGCGCCGTCGAGCTCGAGCAGGTCGGCCAGCAGCTCGAAGCGCTCGGCCAGCTCGGCGTTCCTCGGCAGTGTCCCGCCCATCCGCCCGCGATGATATGCCCGTGCTCGTCGTCTGCCTCCCCACCTACAACGAGCGGGACAACCTCGAGCCGCTCGTTCGGGCGCTCGGGGAGGTCTTCACGCTGCACCGGCTCGACGGGCGCGTGCTCGTCATCGACGACGCCTCACCGGACGGTACCGGCGAGCTCGCCGACCGGCTCGCCGCCGAGCTGCCGTGGGTCGAGGTCTGCCACCGGCCGCGCAAGGAGGGGCTCGGTCCGGCCTACCTGGCCGGCTTCTCCCGCGCGCTCGCCGCCGGTGCCGAGCTCGTGCTCGAGATGGACTGCGACTTCTCCCACGACCCGGCCGACGTACCACGGCTCGTCGCGGCGACAGCGGGAGCCGACCTCGTGCTCGGCTCGCGCTACGTTCCCGGGGGCGGGATCCGCAACTGGAGCCCGTCGCGCAGGGCGATCAGCCGCTTCGGCTGCCTCTACGCGCAGACGCTGCTCGGGCTGCCGGTGCGCGACGCGACCGGCGGCTTCAAGTGCTTCCGGCGGCACGTTCTCGAGACGATCGACCTCGACTCAGTCTCCGCGCGCGGCTACGCGTTCCAGATCGAGACGACGTACCGGGCCGTCCGGGCCGGCTTCCGCGTCGTCGAGGTGCCGATCGTCTTCTCAGACCGGGTCGCCGGCGGCTCCAAGATGAGCGGCGCGATCGCGCTCGAAGCGGCCTGGAGAGTGCCGGCGCTGCGCCTGGCGGCTCTCCGTGGGCGGCTCTGAGGCGGCGGCTATACTCGTGCGGATGACCGACCTGGCCGACGTCACCGACGCCACCTTCGAGCAGGAGGTGCTGGCCTCCGAGCTGCCGGTCGTCGTCGACTTCTGGGCACCGTGGTGCGGCCCCTGCCGCGTGGTCACGCCGATCATGAAGGAGCTCGCGGCCGAGCACGCCGGGCGAGTCACGTTCGTGAAGCTGAACGTGGACGACAGCCCGCAGACGGCGTCCCGCTACCGCGTCCTCTCGATCCCGACGCTGATCCTGTTCGCCGACGGGGAGCCGCAGGAGACGATCGTCGGCGCCCGCTCCCGCAGCGCGTACGAGCAGGCCTGGGCGCGCTGGCTGACCGCGGCCGCGTAGCGGCGCCCGCCCGCCTCAACGCCCCCGGCGGAAGTGCTCGTAGCCGGCGGCCTCGACCGGGATTCCCCCGCGCAGGAGAGTGACGCCCGACCCCTCGAGGCAGCGGCCGACCCACGGGTACGGGAGCCGCGCGGCGTCGGCCGGCGCGAGCGCGGCCAGGAGCTCGTAGTCCTCGCCCATCGTCCAGAACGGCTCTGGGCCGACCTCCCCGATCCGCGGGGCAAGCGGGAGCCGGTCGACGTCGATCTCGACGGCGCAGCCCGACCGCTCCGCCACGTGGGCGGCGTCGCCCGCGATCCCGTCCGAGATGTCGATCAGGGCGTGGGCCACCGGGGCGAGCGAGCGCGCCGCATCGAGCCGGAACGGCGGGCGCCGGTGCAGCGCGACGAGCTCGTCGAAGCCGGCGAGTCCCCGCTCGAGCGCGGCCAGCCCCGCGGCGGGGCCCCCGAGCGGGCCCGTCACGACCAGCACGTCGCCCGGAAGCGCCCCGGCACGGCCGGGGACGCGGGCGCTGCGGCCGAGCGCGGTCACGCTCAGGTACGCGCGGTCGCCTCCGGTGGTGTCGCCGCCACGGATCGGCACGCCCGGCTCGTTCAGGCCCGCGTACAGCTCGAGCACGTCCGCGACCTCCGTCGAGGCGGGAAGGGCGAGCGACACGATCAGCGCGGTCGGCTCGGCCCCCGCCGCGGCCAGGTCGCTCAGGTTGACCGCGGCCGCCCGGTAGCCGAGGTCGCGCCAGCTCGTCCAGTCGAGGCGGAAGTGGACACCCTCGACGAGCGCGTCCTGCGTCACGATCAGGCCGTCCTCGAGCACGGCGGTGTCGTCGCCGATCTCCTCCGCGAGGCCGCGTCGGGCGAGCTCGCGCAGGAGCCCGAACTCGCCGAGGTCAGAGAGCCGCGAGCCCAAAGACGTCCACCGGGCCGTTGCCGGAGCCGATCTCGGAGAGCCCGTGCAACACCGCCCGCGAGGCGACGTCCGCGGCCGTGCGGACCGCCTCCTCCAGCCCGGCGCCACGCGCGAGGGAGGCGGCGAGCGCCGCCGAGTGCGTGCAGCCGGAGCCGTGCGTGGCGACTTCCGGGTAGCGGGGCACGGGGATCGCGACGTGGCGACGCCCGTCGAAGAGCCAGTCGACCGGCTCCGCGCCGTGGCCGCCGGTGACGACGACGGCGGGGGCGCCGAGGGCGTGGATCGCCTCGGCGAGCGCATCGCGATCCACGTCGTCGGCGTAGGGAACGCCCGCCAGCGCGCACGCCTCGTTCAGGTTCGGCGTCACGACGGTCGCGAGCGGGAACAGGCGCTCCACCAACACCGCGGCCGCGTCCTCGCGCAGGAGGCGGGCACCGGAGCTCGAGATCATCACAGGGTCGACGACGAGCGGGACAGGATGCGCCGCGAGAAAGTCGGCGACCTCCCGCACGACCGTCGCGCTGAACAGCATCCCCGTCTTGGCGGCATCGACCCCGATGTCCTCGAAGACCGCCTCGAGCTGGGCGCGGACGAACTCCGGGGGCACCTCGTGGATCGCGCTCACGCCACGCGTGTTCTGCGCGGTCAGCGCGACGATCGCGCTCGTGCCGTGGCAGCCGAGACGCGCGAACGCCTTCAGGTCGGCCTGGATCCCGGCCCCGCCGCCGGAGTCCGAGCCCGCGATCGTGAGGCAGCGGGGAACCACGTGCCGGAGGCTAGCATCGGTTCCCGTGGCTGCAGAACGCCCGTGGGTTCGGCTGCTCGCGGGCGAGGAGCTCGCGCACCTCGGGCGAGTCCCGGCCGCGGACCCGCGCACCGTACCCCTGCCCGGCGATCTCCACCCCGCCGTTCGCGACGCGCTGGCCGGACTCGGCATCCAGGGCCTCTACACCCACCAGGCGGACACGCTCGCCGCCGCGCGCAAGGGCGCCCACGTGATCGTCGCGACGGGGACGGCCAGCGGCAAGACGCTCGCCTTCAACCTACCCGTCCTCGATGCGCTCGCGCACGACCCCCGCTCGCGCGCGCTCTACCTCTACCCGACGAAGGCGCTTGCTCGCGACCAGGCTCGGGCCCTGGGGGCGTTCGGGCTCCCGTTCCTGCGCCCGGCGCTCTACGACGGCGACACCGCCCCCGAGCAGCGACGCCAGCTCCGCACGTGGGCGAACGTCCTGCTCACGAACCCCGACCTGGTGCACGTGGGCCTGCTCCCGCACCACGACCGCTTCGGCGACGTGCTTGCGAACCTCCGCTACGTGGTCGTCGACGAGGCGCACGTCTACCGCGGCGTCTTCGGCTCGCACGTCGCGAACGTCCTGCGGCGGCTGCGGCGGCTCGCTGCCGCCTACGGAGCCGCGCCGCAGTTCCTGCTCGCGTCGGCGACCGTCGCGAACCCGGGCGAGCTCGGGGAGCGGCTGACGGGGCAACCCGTCGAGGTCGTCGACCGCGACGGCGCCCCCCGGGCGGAACGCACGGTCGCGCTGTGGAACCCGCCTCTCCTCGACCCCGCGCTCGGCCTGCGCGCGAGCGCGCTCGGCGAGGGAGCCCGCCTGCTCGCGGGGCTCGTCGAGGCGGGTCTGCGCACGATCTGCTTCGCGAAGAGCCGCCGGGCGGCGGAGCTCGTCCACCGGTTCGCGACCGAGCGGCTCGAGCCGGGCCTCGCGCGCCGGCTGTCCCCCTACCGGGCCGGCACGACCCCGGAGCAGCGCCGCGAGATCGAGCGGCGCCTCGTCGAAGGCGAGCTGATCGGCATCGCCACGACCGACGCGCTCGAGCACGGCATCGACGTCGGTCTGCTCGACTGCGCGATCTCGGTCGGCTTCCCCGGCACGGTCGCGAGCCTGCTTCAGCAGTGGGGTCGCGCCGGGCGTCGCGACGCCGGGCTGGCCGTGCTCGTCGCGACCGATGATGCACTCGACCAGTTCTTCATGCGCGACCCGGAGGCGCTGCTCGCCCGCCGCGTCGAGGCGGCGATCCTCGACCACCGCAACCAGCGGGTGCTCGACGGGCACGTCCGTGCGGCCGCCTTCGAGGCACCGATCTCCGAGAGCGATCGCGCTTACCTCGGCGATGAAGCGCTCGAGCGGGCGGAGAGCCTGACCGCTGCGGGCGAGCTCCGGCGCACGCCGGCTGGATACGCGTGGGCGGGCACGACCTACCCGGCCGCGCGTGTCTCGCTGCGCTCCGCCGGGGCGGAGAGCGTGTCGATCGTCGAGGCCGCGAGCGGCGAGGTGCTCGGTACGGTCGACGAGGCCCGGGCGTGCACGACGGTCCACGCGGGCGCGGTGTACCTCCATCTCGGCAGCACGTTCCGGGTGCTCGAGCTCGATCTCGCTGGCCGGGTCGCGCTCGTCGAGCCGTTTGCGGGCGACTACTTCACGCAGACGAAGCGCGACGCGGAGACGGTGATCGAGCGGGTCGTGCGGGTCGTGCGGCGGCCGTGTGCCGAACTCTGCTTCGGCGAGGTGTCGGTGACCGAGCGCGTCGTCGGCTACCAGAAGCGGCTCGTCGCGAGCGGCAAGGCTTTCGAGCTCGTGAGCCTCGACCTCCCCGAGCAGGAGTTCCCGACCGAAGCGGTCTGGCTGACGCCGGGGCCGCGTCTCACCGACGCGCTCGAGGAGCGCTCGGCGCTGCTCGGCGCGCTCCACGCGGCCGAGCACGCGCTCATCTCGATGCTGCCGCTCCGCGCGATGTGCGATCGCTGGGACATCGGCGGGCTCTCGACGAACATCCACTTCCAGACCGGGGGCCCGGCGATCTTCGTCTACGACGGCCACGCGGGGGGGATCGGGATCGCGGAGCGGGGCTTCGAGAGCTTCGACGGCTGGGTGGCGGACACGGCTGCGATGCTCGCGGGTTGCCCCTGCGAGCGCGGTTGCCCCTCGTGCGTCCAGTCGCCCAAGTGCGGCAACCTGAACGAGCCCCTCGACAAGGCCGGAGCACTCGCGCTCCTGTCCGGGCTTGTTCCGGCTACTTCGAGCGGCCGCGCCGCCAGCGCCCGAGCAGACGATCGCTGAGACCGCCGAGCAATGCGGCGAGCGCGATCACGTAGATCAGGCGGGACTCGCGCTCGGTCACCCACCAGTCGATCGTGACCCTCTGGCGATTGTCGAGGGCAAACCAGACCACGCCCGCAACGAGCAGCACGGCGACCAGAACGCGCAGGCTCGGGATCCGGCGGCCACTGTCCTGGGTCGAGCCTTCCATGTCCACTCCTTTCGGTCCCGCCACGCTCACCAGCGGAGGAGCGCCGCGACACCGTCGGGCGTCCCGAGCAGCTCCGCCGACCCGTCCACGGGCACGACTCGCGCCCCGGTCGCAAGCGCCCGCTCGATCATGCGCTCGGCGAGGCGAGGTTCGAGACGCAGCTCCTCCTTCCCGACCCCGGGCGGCAGGACACCGGCTGAAAAGAGGCGGCCGTCGGGCGCAACCGACCCGTTGTAGACGGCCTCCTCGTCGAGAACGAGGGTGGCGACCCGACTCTCGTTCAGGGCCGCCAGGGTGCCGGGCAGCCCCTCCACCGCCTCGGCTCCCGCCTCCCGCACGCGCGCCGCGAGCGCACGCAACCTGACCTGCCGGGCGGCGTCGAGCTCCTCAACGAACGCCTCGATGACGGCGGTCGCGTCCCCGCCGACCGTCCGCGGGGAGGTCTCGACCGCATGCCCGGCGCCCTCGAGCGCCGCGGCGAGCGGCGCGGTCAGCCTCGGATCGCCCGCCACGAGGACATGCTCCCAGCCCCGCGCGCGCGCGATGGCGTCCAGCTCGTGCGCGCGGGCCGCGATCGCGCGCTCCAGCACCCCGGCGAGCCGCCGCTCGAACCGGTCTCGCTGGGGCGCCGTCTGCTGGGCCCTCGCCGGGTTGCCGGCGGCCGGACCCTTCATCTCTCGCCAGTCCTCCGTCTCGGCTGCCAGCGCGAACGACTCGAGCTCGGAAGGGACTCCGAGCGCGACCTCCACAGCTCGCAGAGCCTCGCGGGAGACGGTCACGATCCCGGCGGGCCGGCCGCGTTCGAGCGCAGCGACCAGGGGGCGCACGTAGGGGCGCTCCTCGAGCACGACCCGCGTCGGCAGGGGGAGCTGGAGCACGACCGTCTCGGTCTCGCGCCCCTTCGACACGGGTGCGAACAGGGCGCGGCCACGGCCCGGCTCGCTGGCGTCGAGGAGACGCTCGCGCTCGGGCGCGGTCCGCTCGAGACAGTCGCGAAACGCCGCCCAACGCTCCCTCGACCCTTCCTCACGGAGGCGGGCCTCGAGCGCATGCAGCTCGTTGTCGACCTCGATCGCCCAGGGGGCACGGCGCGTCGCCTGGACGCGAGGATCGACGTCCGCGATGATCGTCAGATACCCGACGGGATCGGTGCGGGCGGCCAGCTCGGCCAGGAACGTGCCGTCGAGCCGGGCGCCGGAACCCTCGCCTCGCATCTACGCGCCTCCCTTCGCCGCGTGGCCGAAACCGGTCGCGCGCCGCAAGCCTACTCGGCGCGCGACCCGATCGCGAGAGCCCGGCGAAACGCGGTCGCGACGTCCTCCGCCGTCCACGGTCCCGGCTCGACCGGGATCCAGGCCGCGAGCGCGGCCTCGACGAGCCCGGGCACATCCGCCTCGGTCACACCCACCCCGGCAAGTGTCGGAAAGTCGACCAGCGAGAGCAGCGCTCGCACCGCCCGCACGGCGCGGGAGCCGTCCGGCCGTTCGCCGGGGCCGGCCCCGAGCGCATCGCCGATCCGCTCGAAGCGCTCCGGCACGAACGAGCGGTCGTGCTCCATCGACTCCGCCAGCACGAGACCCACGGAAAGCCCGTGCGGGAGACCGTGTCTCGCACCGAGCGCATGCGCGAGCGAGTGCTCCGTACCGACCTCCGAGACGTTCATCGCGAGCCCGGCGAGCAGGCTCGCACACGCCATCTGCGACCGTGCGCCCGCGTCAGCGGGATCGTTGCTGACGGCGGGGAGAGCCCCGGCGGCGAGCCGAGCTGCCTCGAGTCCGAGAGCCTCACCGACGGGGGTGCGCACACGGACGACCGAGGCGGCGAGCCCCTGCGCCAGAGCATCGACTCCGCCGTAGAGCGTCGGCGCTCGCGGCAGACCGTACGTGAGTTCCGGATCGACGATGGCCGCGTCGGGACGATTGAACGGGCTCGGTGCCGCCACCTTCCGACCGGCTTCACCGTCGATCGCCACAATCCCGCCGGTGACCTCGCTGCCGGTCCCGGACGTGGTCGGCACCGCCACCAGCGGCACGCGCTGCGGACCGATCGGGTCAGCCGGCCCCGGCCAGGCGAACCGTCGGAAGGGCCCGCCCTGGGTGGCGACCAGCCTGGCGCCCTTGGCCACGTCCAGGACCGACCCGCCGCCGATCGCCACCACGGCGTCGCAGCCGGAGCGGCGCAGAACGTCGCCAGCCTCGTCGATTCGCTCGACCGTGGGCTCGCCCGGCCCGGCGTGCGCCACGACGACGGCGCCGGTGCCGGCCTCGAGCGCCTCGAGCGCGGAGCGCACCGGCGCGAGCGACGCCACCTGCGCATCGACGAACGCGAAGACGCGGTGCCCGGCAAGCGCCGAGACCACTGCTGCAAGCTCCCGTACGGCGCCGCAGCCGAAGGTGATCCGCACGGGCAGGTGATTCGCGAACGGCGCTATCGCCTCCACGGGCCCGGGACTCTACAGGCGGGGCTCGGATACCGTTTCGTCGTGATGGCGGGCGAGGCAATCGGGATGCTCGGTATCGACGATCTGGAGGGACAGGTCGACACGGTCGTCGTCGCCGCAACGGACAGCCAGGGCCGGCTGTTCGGGCGGCGCCTTCCCGCCGAGCGCTTCTCCGCGGCGACGCGGCTCACGGCCTGCTCGGTCAATCTCGCGTGGGACATCACGCAGTCGCCACCGCTCGACGCACCGATTGCGGGCCCGCATACGGGTTGGCATGACGTCGCGCTGGTGCCCGATCTCGCCACTTTGCGCCGCGCGGCCTGGCTCCCACGAACGGCGATCTGCCTCGCCGACATCGTCGAGACCCGAGCCGGCGCTGCGCTCGAGGTCTGCCCTCGCGGGCTGCTCGCGCGTCAGGTCGCGGCTCTCGCCGGGCGCGGCTACGAGGCGCTCGCGGCGACCGAGCCCGAGCTCTACCTCTACCGTGGCAGCTACAACGACCTGCGCGCGGCCGACTACCGCGGGCTCACGCCGACCACGCTGACGCGCGGCGACTGCACGATCCAGCACGGTGACGCGCACCACGAGCTCCTCGACCGCGCGACGCGCACGCTCGAGCACTCCGGCGTCCCCGTCGAGGCCGTGCAGGGCGAGTGGGGCCTCGGGCAGTGGGAGGTGACCCTTCGCCACTCGGACCCACTCGCCGCGGCCGATCGCCACGCGCTGCTGAAACTCGCCCTACGCCGGCTCGCCGCCGACGCCGGCCTGGCGGTGACGTTCATGGCGCTCCCCGAAGACGGCGCCGTCGGCTCCTCCTGCCACATCCACCTCTCGCTCATCTCGAAGGACGGCTCGCCCGCGTTTCCCGACCCCGCCCGGGAGCACGGCATGAGCGCGACCATGCGCCACGCGATCGGGGGCGTCCTCCGCCACCTCGACGAGGCGATGGTTTTCTACGCGCCCACCGTCAACTCCTACAGACGCACGCTCCGTGAGGACTTCGCCGGCTTCGGGCGCACCTGGGGCGTCGACAATCGCACCGTCTCCTGCCGTGTCGTCGGGGACACGTCCTCGACCCTGAGGCTCGAGTTGCGCGTGCCGGGCGCGGACGCCAACCCCTATCTGGTGCTCGCTGCCCTGATCGCGTCGATCGTCTCCGGGCTCGACGAGCTGATCGACCCGGGGCCGCCGGTCGTCGGCGACGCCTACGCGCTCGAGCTCGCCGGCGACCTGCCTCGAGACCTGCTCACGGCGAGCGAGCGGCTCCTGACCAGCTCGTGGGCGGCCTCCGCGTTCGGAGCTGCCGCAACGGGGCACTACGCCCGGATGGCGCGCCGTGAGTGGAACGAGTTCGCCGGTTCGGTGACCGACTGGGAGCGGCGGCGCTACTTCGAGCTGATCTGAGCCGGGCCCG
Source organism: uncultured Gaiellales bacterium (assembly GCA_964370985.1). Lineage (GTDB taxonomy): Bacteria > Actinomycetota > Thermoleophilia > Gaiellales > Gaiellaceae > JAHDVS01. The sequence continues at coordinate 16,635 of CAYJLE010000013.1, forward strand.
GTCGGTCGGCCGCGGCAAATGCGAGCGCCACCGCCTCGGCTGCGGACTCCGCCCGTACGATGCCGTCCCCCTCGAGCGCCGGCCCCGCGCCCACGACCACGACCGGTCGGCCGAGCGCCCGGGCCAGCGCGATCTCCGACGCCGTCCCCCATTCCCCGCCCACGGCGATCAGCGCGTCGCCGCTCGCCGCGACCGCGAGGTTGCGGGCGTGCCCGATCCCGGTCGCAACGGCATGCTCGATCCAGGGGTTTGCGTCACCGGTCGACTCGCCCGGGAGAATCCCGATCGTCGTGCCGCCCGCCTCGCGCGCGCCGCGCGCGGCGGCTTCCATGACCCCGCCGAGGCCGCCGCATACCAGCACGGCGCCGCGCTCAGCGAGCAGACGCCCCACCTCCTCGGCAAGCCGGGCCAGCTCCGGGGTCACGGCCTCGCCCGCGCCCGCGACCGCGATGTGCACGGCAGCCACGACGCCCGATGGTAGAAGACGTGCCGTGCCCGCGCTCCCTGAGCGGTACGAGCAGCGGCGGGGCGCGGAGACGGTCGGTGGATCGCCGCGCGGAGACGGTCACCCGTCGTTAACGCCCTGTAAACACCACGGGGGATAACCCTGTGGATCCCGTGGATACTCCAAACGGGGGATCCTAGGCCGTCAGCTCTCCCATGGCCCGGAACTTCGCCCGCCGCGCCCTCCGCCGCTCGTCCGCCTCGAGGCCGGCGACCTCCTCCAGCGCGGCCTCGAGTGCCACGGCCAGCAGCCGTGCCGCCTCGTCGTGGTCCGCGTGAGCGCCCCCCGCGGGCTCCGGCACGATCGCGTCGATCACGCCCAACTCGAGGCAGTGGCGGGCATCCGGCTTGAACGCGGCGGCCGCCTTCTTCGCCTCTCCCGCGTCGCGCCAGAGAATCGCCGCGCAGCCCTCGGGCGAGATCACCGAGTAGATCGCGTTCTCCTGCATGAGCACCCGATCGGCCAGAGCAATCGCGACGGCGCCGCCCGAGCCACCCTCGCCGATCACGCATGCGACCGTCGGCACGCCCAGACGGGCCATGGCGAGCTGGGAGCGCGCGATCCAGCCGCCCTGGCCGTGCTGCTCTGCCGACACCCCCGGGTAGGCGCCCGGCGTGTCGACGAGCGCGAGCACGGGGAACCCGTGCCGGTCGGCTATCTCCATCACGCGCATCGCCTTGCGGTAGCCCTCCGGCATCGCCATCCCGAAGTTGCGCCGGGTCCGCTCGTGAATGTCCCGTCCCTTCTGGTGGCCGACGAGCGCGACCGTGGCGCCGCGAAACCGGCCCAGCCCGGCGACGATCGCGTGATCGTCTCCGAGCGAGCGGTCGCCGTGCAACTCGACGAAGTCGTCGAGGATCCGCTCCGCGTAATCGAGCGTGTACGGGCGCGCCTGGTGGCGGGCCAGCTCGACGGCACGCCAGACGTCGTCCTCGGTCGGCTCGGCGGCGATCCGCTCGAGCTGGCGCCGCAGCCGCGCCATCTCGCCGGAGACGCCGGCGCCGCGCAGCAGCGGCAGATCAGTGAGGCGGGCAAGCCGGTCACGCAGGCGCAGCTGCTCGGCCGCGCCCGCCCCCGGCGGCTGCCTCCGCCTACCCGCCATGCTCGAACAGGGCCAGCAGGCGCCCCAGGAACGGCCGCAGCTCCTCGCGGGTGAGGATCGCGTCGAGATGGCCGAGCCGGAGATTGGACTCGGAGAGCCCGAAATCGTCCGGTAGCTTCTCGCGGGTCGTCTGCTGCACGACCCGCGGGCCCGTGAACGAGAGCAGCGCCCCCGGCTCGGCGACGATCACGTCGCCCAGGCTGGCGAAGCTCGCGAGCACGCCGGCGGTGGTGGGATGGGTCATCACACAGAAGAACGCACAGCGGGACTCGCGCAGCAGGTCGACCGCACAGACCGTCTTCGGCATCTGCATCAGCGACAGGATCCCCTCCTGCATGCGGGCACCGCCGGAGGCGGTCACACACACGAGCGGCAGGCGCCGCTCGGCAGCGCGCTCGCACGCGCGGGCGAACTTCTCGCCGACGACGCTCCCCATCGAGCCGCCCATGAACGCGAAGTCCATGACCGCGAGCTGGCAGTCGCGCCGCTCGATCTTCGCCGCCCCGATCACGATCGCGTCTCCGAGCCCGGTCGAGACCTCGGCCTCCGCGATCCGCTCGGTGTAGGGGCGCACGTCGAAGAAGCCGAGCGGGTCCGCTGACCGGAGCGACTCCTCCTGCTCCACGAACGTCCCGTGGTCGACGAGCTGGGCGACCCGTTGGCGCGCGCGCACGGGGAAGTGGTGGCCGCAATGAGGGCACACGCGCAGGGCGCGCTCGAGCTCGTCCTCCCGGTAGTGGGAGCCACACGAGGGGCAGGTGTTGGGGTCTCGCCGGGCGGACGGCGCCTCGGCGGGAGGGCCGCGGTGCTCGATCGAGACGTCGATCCGGCTCGCCATGCCCGCCCATTGTACGGGCGGGCGAACGGCCCTAGAGTCCGAGCGCCGCGCAGAGTCGCGCGAGCGGCGGAACGCTCGCGGGGTCGTCCACGAGCCCGGTGAGGCCTGCCCCGGCCAGCGGGACGGCGGCCGCGACCCGGGCCAGGAGCCGCTCGAGCTCCGGGAGCGCGAGCCCGTCCGGCTCCGGCATGAAGACGGGGATCCCGGACGTCGGGTCGAGCACGTCGCAGTCGAGGGCGACGTACACGCGCTCCACCCGGGCGAGCACCGCATCCACCCCGGAGCCGCCGGTTGGAAGACCGCTCTCCGCGATGAACAGCTCCTCGGGCGGATCGAGGTTGCGCGCACCGACGAGCGCCACGTGCGGAACCTCGACCGTGCCCGCGTCGAGCAGCAGCCGCAGCGGCATCCCCCACTGGTTGCCGCTCGGGGAGCTCGCCGGCGTGTTCAGGTCGCCGTGGGCGTCGATCCAGACGAGGCCGAGCCTGCCGGGCCGCGTGGCCAGGGCCTCGACCGCGCCGACGTGGGCGCAGCAACAGCCGCCGAGCACGAGCGGGCGGGCCGGGAGGCCGGCGGCGATCCCGAGACTCTGCGCGGCCAGCGTGTCCTCCGCGATCTCCGCCACCTCGGGGTAGGGAAGGTCGAGCGACGCTGCCGCGGCCATCGCCTCGCCGCCGCCGCCCCAGGCCCGCGGAACCCGTACGAGGCCCGCACGGTACCCCTCCCCGCAGGAGTGGCACTCGTACTCGCTCCCGACGGCCACGGCCGTGAGCGTGCGGCAACGGGGGCAGCGGGCGCGCAGGCGACTCATCGTCTCCCTACCGGTCGCGCCGCCTCGTCACGGCACGAGCTCACGGAGGATGTCCGGAAGCCCCGAGAGATCGGGCAGCTCTCGAGCGGGCGAGGGTGCCGCTCGCTCGCCGAGCCTGTTGATCCACACCGAGGTCAGCCCGAGCTCGCATGCCGGCGCGATGTCGTGGAAGAGGCTAGCCGCGACGTGCACGTGATCCTCGCGCGGGGCGCCCGTCCGCTCGAAGAACTCTCGCCAGTGCCCGTCCGCCGGCTTGTACGAGCCGATCTCGGAGGCGATCACGAGCTCGTCGAACGGCACGCCGATCCTCTCGACCGAGGCCGCGAGGAGATCGGCGTCCGTGTTCGACAGGATCGCGAGGCTCCACCCCCCGCGGCGAAGCTCCGCCAGCGCGCCCGGCACCTCCGGGAACACGGGCCAGCCGGGCAGCGTGTTCCCGAGCGAGCCCTCGTCCTCGACCGCCAGGGCAAGCCCTTCCGCGTCCGCGATTCCTCGCAGGCAGCGCGCCAGCACCCCGCGGTAGGAAAGCCCCGGGCGCTCACGCTGCACGACCGGCTCGAGCGCGTGGTAGCTGGCGAGGAGGCTTCCCGCGTCCTCGTCCGGCCAGAGACGCTCGAGCGTCGCGCGGATGCCGCCGTTCCAGTCGATCAGCGTCCCGTAGCAGTCGAACGTCGCCCACCGGGGCATCGCGGCGTCAGCCCCTGAACTTGCGGAAGATCAGGCAGGCGTTGTGCCCGCCGAAGCCGAAGTTGTTCGACAGCGCGACGTTCACCTCGACCTGCCGCGCCACGTTCGGGATGTAGTCGAGGTCGCACTCCGGGTCGGGGTTCTCGAGGTTGATCGTCGGTGGAACGATGTCGCGTCCGCAGGCGAAGATCGAGGCGATCGCCTCGATCGCGCCCGAGCCGCCGAGGCAGTGCCCGGTGGCGCCCTTCGTGGAAGAGATCGGGATGCGGTATGCCCTCTCCTCGCCGAACGCGACCTTCAGCACCCTCGTCTCGCTCGCGTCGCCGATCGGCGTCGAGGTCGCGTGCGCGTTCACGTAGTCGATGTCCTCGGGCCCCACCCCCGCGTCCTGCATCGCCATCGTGATCGCCCGCGCCGGCGAGCGGCCTGACGGATCGGGCTCCGTCATGTGATGGGCATCGGAGGAGATGCCGTAGCCGATCAGCTCGGCGTAGATCTTCGCGTTGCGCGCCCGCGCGTGCTCGAGCTCCTCGAGCACGATCACGCCGGCGGCCTCGCCCATCACGAACCCGTCTCGTTCGGCATCGAACGGCCGGCTCGCGCGCAGCGGGTCCTCGTTGCGGCGCGACAGGGCGCGCATGGCGCCGAATCCCGCGATCCCGACCGGGGCGATCCCGCATTCGGTGCCGCCGGCGAACATCACGTCGGCCCGGTTCAGGCGGATCTGGTCGAGCGCGTCGCCGATCGCCATGTTCGACGCGGCGCAAGCCTCGCACTGGGACGAGAGCGGCCCACGCGTCCCGAGCTCCATCGACACCCAGCCCGCGCCCATGTTCGGCAGGATCGACGGGATCGAGAACGGGCTACACCGATCGGGGCCCTTCTCCCACAGCGCCAGATGGCAGTCCTGGAAGCTCTTCAGGCCCCCGATTCCCGTCGCGATCGACGCGCCGATCCGCTCCGCCTCGGGTGCGATCGCGAGGCCGCAGTCGGCCTCCGCCATCCTGGCCGCGCCGATCGAGAGCAGGGCGAAGCGATCCATTCGCCGCACGCTCTTCGCGTCGACCCAGTCGGTCGGCTCGAAGTTCTTCAGCTCGCAGGCGAACTGCACCGTGTAGCCGGTCGTGTCGAACGAGGTAATCGGACCGGCGCCCGACTCCCCCGCGATCAGGTTCTTCCAGAACGTCTCCGCATCGTTTCCGAGCGGGGTCAACGCCCCGACGCCCGTCACGACGACGCGCCGCCGTCCGTTCTCGCTCGTCACCTGTCCCTCCTACATCCCGAGGCCGCCGTCGACCTGGAGCACGGCGCCGGTTACGAACCGGGCCTCGTCAGCGAGCAGGAAGCGTACCGCACCCGCGATGTCGTCCGGCTCGCCCAGCCGCCCCAGCGGGGTGTTGCCGAGGATGAGCGCTCGCGCCTCCTCGGGCAGCACGTCCGTCAGCTCGGTGGCGATGTAGCCGGGCGCGACCGCGTTCACGCGAACGCCGCGCGAGCCGAGCTCCTTTGCGAGCGACTTCGTGAAGCCTATGAGGCCCGCCTTCGAGGCGGCGTAGTTCGTCTGGCCGGCGTTCCCGTGCAATCCGACGACGCTCGTCAGGTTCACGATCGAGCCGGCCTTGCGCTTCAGCATGCCCCGGGCAGCGGCGCGACAGACGTTGAAGGTGCCCCGCAGGTTCGTGTCGAGCACGTCGTCCCACTCCTCGTCGCTCATGCGGACGATCAGCGTGTCGCGGGTGATCCCGGCGTTGTTGACGAGACCGGCGAGCGGGCCGAGCTCGACCTCGACACCCTCGACGAGCGCCCTTGCCTGCTCGGGGTCGGACACGTCCGCCTGCACCGCAACGCCGCCCACCTCCGCAGCGACGGCCTCGGCGGCCTCGCGACCGGCGCGGTAGTTGACGGCAACGCGCGCGCCCGCGCGCGCAAGCTCGCGGGAGACGGCGGCGCCGATCCCGCGAGCGCCGCCCGTCACGAGCACCACCCTCCCGTCCAGCGAGCAGTACGACTCAGCGCTCACGCGGCGATCACCTCCTCGAGCTTGGCGAGCGACGCCCGGTCGCCCACCGACAGCGCCGTCACGTCGCGGTTGCAGCGCCGGACGAGGCCCGCGAGCACCTGGCCCGGCCCGATCTCGACGAACGTATCCACTCCCTCGGCGACGAGCCGCGCGACGGCCTGCGTGAACCGCACCGGCGCGGTCAGCTGGTCGACGAGCAGATCGGTGAACCGCTCTGCGCTCTCGACGTCGGCCGTGACGGTGGACAGGAACGGCACGCGCGGCTGCGCCCAGTCGGCGCTCTCGAGCGCCGGTCGCAGCCGGGGCCCCGCCGCGCCCACGAGCGGGCTGTGGAAGGCCCCGCTGATCCGCAGGCGGACGGCGCGGCGGGCGCCGCGCTCCGCGGCGGCCGCGAGCAACCGGTCGATCGCCTCCTCGGCGCCGGACACCACGACCTGGCCGGGGCAGTTGTAGTTGGCGGGCCAGACGCCCTCGATGCCGTCGCAGAGCTCCTCGACGGCGCCGTCGTCGAGTCCGAGGATCGCGGCCATCGCGCCGGGATGCTGGCGGGCCGCGTCCGCGGTGGCGAGACCCCGCTCGCGCACGAGCCTGACCGCTTCGCGAGCCGAGAGCGCGCCGCACGCGGCAAGCGCGGAGTACTCACCGACGGAGTGCCCGACGACGAAGGCGGGCTCGAGGCCGAGCGTCTCGACGGCGCGCAGGCACGCGAGCGAGGTCGCAACCAGGGCGGGCTGTTGGATCTCGGTCTCGGTGAGCTCCTCGATCGGCCCCTCGAAGCACAGGCGCTCCAGGTCGAGGCCCGTCACCTCGGAGGCCTCCGCAAGGACCGCCCGGGCCTCGGGGTAGGCCTCCGCGAGCTCGCGTCCCATCCCGACCTCCTGCGAGCCCTGACCCGGGAAGCAGAATGCGGCCTTCACCGGCCATCACCTCCTTCGGCAGTCCAGCGCAGAAGCAGCGACCCCCAGGTCATACCCGCGCCGACAGCGCACATGAGCACGTTCGTCCCCGGCGGCAGCCGGCCCTCCCTGCTCGCCTCGTCGAGCACGAGCGGAATCGATGCGGCAGACGTGTTGCCGCAACGGTCGATGTTCAGGAGCGTCCTCTCGGCGGGAACCCCGAGACGCCGGGCCACGAGCTCGACGATCCGCCGGTTCGCCTGGTGAGGGGCGAACACGTCGACGTCGTCGACCCCGAGCCCCGCCAGCTCGAGGACGCGGAGGGCGGAGGCCGTCGCGACCCGCGTCGAGAACCGGAACACCTCCGGTCCGTTCATCCTCACCGTGTGCAGGCCGTCGCGCACCGTGTCGGCCGTGGCAGGGGCCCGGGAGCCTCCCGCCGGGAGTCTGAGATCCCCCGCGCGCGAGCCGTCGTTGCCGAGCTCGAACGCCAGCACGCCGCCCTCGTCCACCGGCTCGACCACGGCCGCGCCGGCGCCGTCGCCGAAGAGGATGCAGGTCGACCGGTCCTCCCAGTCGAGGAAGCGGGACATGACCTCCGACCCGACCACGAGCACACGCCGGGCCGCGCCCGAGGCGACGGCGCAGTACGCCTGCGCCAGCGCGTACACGAACCCGGTGCAGGCGGCCGACAGGTCGAACGAGGCAGCCCGGCCGGCACCGATGCCGGCCGCGACCACGGAGGCGGTCGAGGGGAAGAGCATGTCCGGCGACGCCGTCGCGACGATCACGATGTCGATCGCGTCCGGCTCGCAGCCGGCCCTGGCGAGCGCGACCCGGGCAGCGTCGGCGGCGAGGTCGCTCGCGGCCTCCTCGGGGGCCGCCACGCGGCGCTCGCGGATTCCCGTCCGCTCCAGGATCCAATCCTCGCTCTCCCCGAACGAGCGCGCGATCTCCTCGCTCGAGACGGTACGGGGCGGCAGGGAGGCTCCTAGCCCCGTGATCCCGACCCGGACGCCGGGCGGTGCCAGCGCGATCACGACCCGCCCGCGGGCGGGTCGGCCACCGCGAACGTCAGAGTCCCTCGCACCGCGAGCTCGCCCCCGACGGTCGCGCGCACGGCGCCGCGGCCGACCGGGCCGCGTACCCGCTCGAGCTGGCACGTCAGCTCGAGCACGTCGCCCGGCCGCACGAGCCGCTTGAAGCGGACGTCGTCGATCCCCGCGAAGAGGACGAGCTTGCCCCGGTTGCCCTCCTCCGAGAGGACCGCGACCGCGCCGGTCTGTGCCAGCGCCTCGACCATCAGCACACCGGGCATGATCGGGTTCCCCGGGAAGTGGCCGGCGAGGTACCACTCGTCGGCACGCACCTGCTTGCGCGCCACGACCCTCGCTCCCGGGTCGAGCTCGATCACCTCGTCGAGGAGCAGGAACGGCTCCCGGTGGGGGATGATCGCCTCGATCTCCTCCCTGCCCAGCGGCGTCACGCCCGCGTGTACTCCTGGAGGCGGCGCCTGAGGTTGTCCCTCCCCCGGTGGACGTGCGACTTCGCGGTCCCGACCGGGATCCGCAAGAGCTTCCCGATCTCCTCGTAGCTCAGGTCGAGGGTGTCTCGCAGGAGCAGGACGCGCCGCTGCTCGGCCGTGAGCCGCACGAGCGCCGAGCCGAGCTCCCGGCGGAGGTCGGACAGCAGCGCGAGCCGGCTCGGGTCCCCGTCATCGTCGAATCCGGCGTCCCGGTCGGGATCGAGCGTCTCGGTGCGCCGGACCCGCTGGCGGTCGGCGACGTCGCGGCAGGTGTTGATCACCAGCCGGTGCAGCCACGTCGAGAACTGGCACTCGCCCCGGAACTGCCGCAGGCGCTCGGTGAGCTTGAGAAACGACTCCTGCGCCGCGTCGCGGGCGTCCTCGATGTCGCCGAGCAGGTGCGTCGCAAGACGGGATACGCGGGCGGAGTGGCGCTCGATCAGCGCCTCGAGCGCACTGCGATCGCCCTCCTTGGCGCGGTCGACGAGATCCGCGTCCGACAGCCGCGCGTAGGCAACCCGGACGTCGAGGGCGGAGCGCGGCAGGGTGGTCTCGGCGACGGGCACGGCACACGTAGTCTAGACCTGACGATGGCCCGCACGCTCGCCCCCGATCGGGTCGCCCCACTCCTGACGGGCCGCTTCGGCTCCCCCTACCTCCACCGCGAAGCGTGCGCCTCCACCCAGCGCCTGCTCCCGCCCGATCTGCCCGAGGGCGCCGTGGCGGTTTGCGAGGAGCAGACGGCCGGCCGCGGGCGGCTCGGCAGGGCCTGGAAGGCCCCCGCGGGGACCGCCGTGCTGTGCTCCATCCTGCTGCGCCCCCCGCCGGCTCGGCAGGCCGCCGAGCTCTCCCTGGTCGGAGGGCTCGCGGTCGCGCGGCTCGCCGAGGAGGCGCTCGGCGCCCCCGTGGGGCTGAAATGGCCCAATGACGTGCTCGTCTCCGGCCGCAAGATCGCGGGAGTCCTCGCCGAGAGCGTCGCAGGGACGGTCGTGCTCGGCGTCGGTCTCAACGTCAACCAGGCCGAGGACGGCCTGCCGCCCGACGCGCGCACGCCGCCCGCGTCGCTGCGCACGGTCGACGGAGTCGAGCGGGACCGGGCACCGCTGCTCGCCGCCTTGCTCGCCTCGCTCGAGCGGGCCTACGACACCTGGCAGGAGCTCGGCCTGGCCGGGCTCCACGCGGAGATCGCGCGACGCGACGTGCTCGCGGGGAAGCGTGTCCGCATCGGCGAGCTCGCGGGTGTCGCGGCCGGGATCGACGTCGCCGGGGCTCTCCTTCTCGACACGCCGTCGGGGCGCCGCGCGGTGATCAGCGGAGACGTCAGCGTGCACCCCTCTGACGGGCTGTAGCCCGCGATCGCGCTGGTAGACTCGGCCGGGAAGCTCCGTGCCGCGTCTCCGGGCCCTCCTCACGCTCGTCCTGGCTGCGGGCGTCTCTTTCGCCCTGGCCGGGGAGGCCCGCGCCCAGGAGCCGCCGCGGGTGCTCGCAATCGAGTTCGCAAACGACGTGAACCCCGTCACCGCCGGCTTCGTGACCGGAGCCATCGAACGGGCCGAGGACGACGGCTACGACGCGATCGTGATCCTCCTCGACACCCCCGGCGGGCTCGCCGACTCGATGCGCGAGATCTACCAGCGCATGCTCGAATCGCCGCTCCCGGTGATCGTCTACGTCTCGCCCGAGGGCGCCCGCGCCGCCTCCGCCGGCGTCTGGATCGGCCAGGCCGGCGACATCCTCGCGATGGCGCCGCAGACCAATATCGGCTCGTCGACTCCGATCTCGGTCGGCGGCGAGGACATCCAGGACGACCTCAAGAAGAAGGTCGTCAACGACGCCGCCAAGTCCCTGCGCGCGCTCGCCGAGGAGCACGGCCGCAACGTCGACTGGGTGGAGAAGGCGGTCCGCGAGGCGGCCAACCTGAGCTCGCGGGAGGCGCTCGAGGAGAACGTGATCGACCTGATCGCGCCCAACCTGGACACCCTCCTCGCGGAGGTCGACGGCACGACCACGAAGGGAACGAAGGAGATCGTGTTGCGCACCGCTGGCGCCGATGTGACCGTCGTCGAGATGTCGCTCTGGAAGCGCGTGCTCGACACGATCATCGACCCGAACATCGTCATCCTCCTGATGTCGCTCGGCGTGCTCGCGATCACCGTCGAGCTCTTCAACCCCGGGCTCATCTTCCCGGCCGCCTTCGGGGCCATCTCGCTCATCATCGGCCTGTTCGGCCTGAACGTGCTCCCGTTCAGCTGGGCGGGGATCCTGCTCGTCGTGGTCGCGCTCGGCTTCTTCGTCGCCGAGGCGTTCGTGGCCAGCGGGGGCGCCCTCGCGCTCGCGGGCGCCGTCTCGTTCATCTTCGGAGCGATCATGCTGTTCGACCCCGCCGGCGACCTCTACCAGGTCTCCCTGCCGGTCGCGATCGCGATCGCGGCGGTCGTCGCCGCGTTCGTCGCCTTCGCCGTCGCGAAGGCCCTCCGGGCACGCCGGGCCCGGCCCCTCACCGGCGGCGACGAGCTCGCCGGGGCCTCCGGCGTCGCCCGCGAGGCGCTGGCCCCGGAGGGGATCGTGTTCGTCCACGGCGAGCTGTGGCGTGCGCGGTCCGCCACCGGGGACACGATCCCCGCCGGCTCGACAGTGCTCGTCGAGCGCCTGGCCGAGGGGCTTGTCCTGGAGGTCGTAGCGACCGGCGAGCGTGCCGTTGCCCACTAGCCCATCCATCCCCGTGGTCGCCCAGGCGGCGGCGGGAAGAACGAAAGGAGCGTCATGACCGCTGCTGTCGTCGCGATCATCGCGGTCGTCGTCGTGCTCGTGCTTCTGGTCTCGGCGTCGGTCCGGGTGGCGCGTGAATACGAGCGCGGAGTCGTGTTCCGCCTCGGGCGCCTGCTGACGCCGCCGAAGGGGCCGGGTCTCTTCTTCCTGATCCCGGTGATCGACAAGATGGTTCGCGTCGACCTGCGAACGGTCACCCTGAACGTCCCGCCGCAGGAGGTGATCACGAAGGACAACGTCCCGGTCCGGGTCAACGCCGTCGCGTACTTCCGGATCATCGAGCCGAGCGCCGCGATCGTTCAGGTCGAGAACTACATGGTCGCGACGTCGCAGATCTCCCAGACCACGCTGCGCAGCGTGCTCGGTCAGCACCAGCTCGACGAGCTCCTGTCCGAGCGCGACAAGATCAACACGATCCTCCAGCAGATCATCGACGAGGCGACCTCCCCCTGGGGCGTCAAGGTCTCGATCGTCGAGGTCAAGGACGTCGAGATCCCGGCGGGGATGCAGCGGGCGATGGCGCGGCAGGCCGAGGCCGAGCGCGAGCGCCGCGCCAAGGTGATCGCCGCCGAGGGCGAGTTCCAGGCCTCCGAGCGCCTCAAGGATGCCGCCAACGTGATGAGCGAGAACCCGATCACGCTCCAGCTGCGCTTCCTCCAGACGATGCTCGAGATGAGCTCCGAGCGCTCGACCACGATGGTGCTGCCGCTCCCGATCGAGCTGTTCCGGCCGTTCCTGGAGCGGGCGATCGAGCCGGGGGCGGGGCGGGGCTGATCGGGGACGAGACGCCCAGCGGGCTACGGTGCGATCCCCTCTCCGGGCGCCTCGTCGCGGTCGCGCCCGGCCGGGCGTTCCGCCCGGGCGCCGCCGGGACGTCCGCCGCCGCGGGCGAGGGGGAGCCCCGCTGCCCGTTCTGCGAGGGCCGCGAGGCGGAGACTCCACCCGAGACGTTCGCGCTCGGCCCTCCGGGTCGCGCCCCCGACGGGCCAGGCTGGACGGTCAGGGTCGTCCCGAACAGGTACCCCGCGGTCGGCGGCCGCGACGGTCGCCATGAAATCGTCGTCCACACCTCGCGACACGTCGACTCGATCGCGGAGCTCACACGCGGTGAGCTCGCCGGTGTCGCGGCGGCGTGGCGCCACCGCGCCGCCGCCGCGAGGGACAGCCTTTTCGCCTACGTGCACGCCTTCCTCAACGAGGGCAGGGCCGCGGGCGGCAGCCTCCCCCACACCCACTCGCAGCTCGTCTGGCTGGCGGCCCCGCCGCCCGCTGTCGCGGCCGAGAGGCTCGACGGGCGGCGCTGCACGGTCTGCCGCATCCTCGCGAGCGAGCGGGCCGCCGGATCCCGGATGGTTGTCGACACCGGCGATCTCGTCGTCGTCTGCCCCGCCGCCGGGCGCGCGCCGTACGAGCTCCTGCTCGCGCCCGCCGCCTGCGAGCCGGACGCATTCGCGAGCGACCTCCTCGAGGATGCGCTCGCCCTGCTCGCCCGGGCCATTCGCACGCTCCGCGCCCTCGAAGGGGCCGTGCCGCTCAACGCCTGGCTCCACACCGGCCCGCTCGCGGAGCGTGACGGACACTGGCATCTCGAGCTCGTGCCCCGGCTGACCGTCCCGGCTGGGCTCGAGCTGGGCGCCGGGATCTACGTCAACCCGCTGCCGGCGGAGGAGGCGGCTGCTCGGCTTCGGGAGCGGTAGGCGGCTCCTCGCCGTTCGTGTCGCCCTCCACGACCGGCGCGAGAGTCGACACGTGCTCGTCGCCTCGCAGGCGCATCACGATCACGCCCTGCGTCGAGCGGCCGAGGCGCTTTACGTCCTCGACCGGGATCCGGATGACCGTGCCCCCGTCCGAGATCAGCATCACCTGGTAGCCGTCGCGCACCACCCGGGCGCCGGCGAGCGCGCCCTTCGCCTCCGCAAGCTGGACGGTCTTGACGCCCAGGCCCCCGCGGCCCTTGCGCGGGTACTCGTCGATGCGCGTCCGCTTCCCGTAGCCGTTCGCCGTGACGACGAGCAGGTCCGCGTCGTTCTGCGCGATGTTCACGGAGATCACCTCGTCCCCCGTGCGGAGCCGCATGCCCTGCACCCCGGAGGCGTCCCGTCCCATCGGCCTGACCTCGCTCTCATGGAAGCGGATCGCCTGGCCCAGACGGGACACGAGCAGGACGTCGTCATCGCCCGAGGCGTGGCGGGCCCCGATCAGCTCGTCTCCCTCGCGCAGCTTGATCGCGATGATCCCGTCCGCCCTGAGCGGCGTGTTGTACGCCTTCAGCTCGGTCTTCTTCACGACGCCGTTCTTCGTCGCGAACAGGAGGTAGCGGGCCTCCTCGAACTTCCTGGTCTGGATCACCGCGCGGACCTGCTCGTCCTGGCGAAACGGGAGCAGGTTCACGATCGCGCGTCCCTTCGACTGGCGCGACCCGAGCGGGAGCTCGTGCACCTTCAGCCGGTACACCTTCCCGACCGACGTCACGAACAGCAGGTAGTCGTGGGTCGAGGCGACGAAGAGATGCTCGATGTAGTCGTCGTCCTTGAGGTCCATGCCCATGACCCCGATCCCGCCGCGGCGCTGCTCGCGATAGGCGGTCACCGGCAGCCGCTTCACGTAGCCGGAGCGGGTGATCGCGATCACCATGTCCTCCTCCGCGATCAGGTCCTCGAGCTCGAGCTCCTCCTCGGCCGCCACCACCTCGGTGCGACGATCGTCGCCGCGACCGTAGATGCCCTTGAGCTCGACGAGTTCGTCACGGATCACGCCGTCGATCCTCGCCTCGTCGGAGAGGATCGAGCGCAGCTCCGCGATCCGCTCCTGGAGATCGGCGAACTCGCTCTCGATCCGCCTTCGCTCGAGGCCGGTCAGGCGCGACAGGCGCAGGTCGAGGATCGCCTGGGCCTGATCCTCGCTCAGCCCGAACGTCTCGACGAGGCCGCTTCTCGCGGCGTCGACATCCTCGGACGCCCGGATCAGGGCGATCACCGCGTCGAGGTTGTCGAGGGCGATCAGATAGCCCTGGAGGATGTGCGCGCGCCGCTCGGCCTGGCGCAGCTCGTGCTTGGAACGGCGGGTGACGATCTCGCGCTGGTAGACGAGGTAGTAGCGGATCAGCTCGAGCAGGGACAGCGTCCGGGGGACGCCGTCCACCAGGGCAACCGCGTTGTAGCCGAACGTCGACTGGAGCGCCGTGTGCTTGAACAGCTTGTTCAGCACGACCTGCGGAATCGCGTCCCGCTTGAGCTCGATCTGGATCCGCATCCCGGACTTGTCGGAGTGGTCCTGAACGTCGGAGACCTCGGGGATCACCTTGTCGTTGACGAGGTCGGCGATCTTGCGGATCACGCCGTTGTCGCCGCCCTTCTTCACCCCGTAGGGAAGCTCGGTCACGATCACCGCCGACTTGCCGCCGCGAAGCTCTTCGACGTGCGCGCGGGCGCGCATCACGATCCGGCCGCGGCCCGACCGGTACGCGTCCTTGATCCCCCCGCGCCCCACGATCACGCCGCCGGTCGGGAAGTCCGGGCCCTTCACGATCCGTCCGAGCCGCTCCACGTCGATGTCCGGGTCGTCGATCATCGCCACGATCGCGTCGACGATCTCGCCGAGATGGTGGGGCGGGATGTTCGTCGCCATCCCCACCGCGATGCCGGACGACCCGTTGACGAGCAGGTTCGGGAACCGCGAGGGCAGGACGGTCGGCTCTCGACGCGACTCGTCGTAGTTCGGCTGGAAGTCGACCGTGTCGGCGTCGATATCGCGGAGCAGCTCGGTCGCGATCCTGGCGAGACGGCACTCCGTGTAGCGCATCGCGGCCGCCGGGTCGTCATCGACGTTGCCGAAGTTGCCCTGGCCGTCGACGAGCGGGTAGCGCATCGAGAACGACTGCGCGAGCCGCACCAGCGTGTCGTAGATCGCCTGGTCGCCGTGCGGGTGAAACGAGCCCATCACGTCGCCGACGACCCGCGCGCACTTGAAGCGCGGCCGGTTCGGCTGCAGGCCCGCCTCGTGCATCGCGTACAGCACGCGGCGGTGCACGGGCTTGAGCCCGTCGCGCACGTCCGGGAGGGCGCGCGACACGATCACGCTCATCGCGTAGTCGAGGAAGCTCGACCGCATCTCCTGCTCGAGCTCGCGCGGCTCGATCCGGCCCGGCCCGAGCGCGCCCGTGTCGACCTCAGACATCCAGGAACCTCACGCTGCGCGCGTTCTGCTCGATGAACTCCCGCCGCGGCTCCACCTGGTCGCCCATCAGCATCGAGAAGACGCGGTCTGCTGCCGCGGCGTCCTCGACCTCGACCCGGACCAGCACCCGGTTCGCGGGGTTCATGGTCGTTTCCCAGAGCTCCTCGGGGTTCATCTCCCCGAGACCCTTGAAGCGGCTGATCTGGAGGCCCTCCTTCGCGAGCTCGAGCGCCCGCTGGCGGAGCTCGTCGAACGTCTCGGCCGTCGCCACCTTCTTCCCGAGCGCGAGGCCGAACGGCGGGGCCCCGACGATCTCGACGAGCCGCGCGTAGGTCTTGCGCATGCTCGCGTAGACGGGCGAGGCGAGCAGGGCGGCGGGCACGGTCACATGGGTGGCGGTCGACGTCGAGCGCTCGACGATGCGCGCCCGCACCTCCTCGGGGCTCGCCTCGACGACGGTGACGTCGTAGCCGTTCGCGTCGATGCCCGCGAGCGCGCCCTCCAGCTCCTCCGGGGCGGACGTCTCGGTCTCGACCACCCTGTGGCCCACGACGAACGACGCCGCCTGCACTCCGAAGTCCGCACGCAGGCGCGAGACCCAGCCGTCGAACTCGTGCAGGGCCCGTACGAACCGCGTGTAGCGGGCCTCGGTCAGCTTCTGGACGTTGCCGGCGCGATCCGTGACCTCGAGCTCCTTGACGCGCTCGCGCACGAGCAGCTCCTCGAACTGCGACTCCTTCTCCACGTACTGGAGCTGGTTTCCGAGCTTCACCCGGTACAGAGGCGGAACCGCGATGTAGACATGCCCCCGCTCGACGAGCTCCGGCATCTGCCGGTACAGGAACGTCAGGATCAGCGTCCGGATGTGGGAGCCGTCCACGTCGGCGTCCGTCATCACGATCACCCGGTGGTAGCGCAGCCGGGAGATGTCGAGCTCGTCGCCGATGCCCGTGCCGATCGCCGTCACGATCGCCTGGATCTCCTCGTTGGAGAGAACCTTGCTGAGGCGATTCTTCTCGGCGTTGATCACCTTGCCGCGCAGCGGCAGGATCGCCTGGTAGGCGCGGTCGCGGGCATCCTTCGCCGAACCGCCCGCGGAGTTCCCCTCGACGAGGTAGATCTCCGTCGTCTCCGGGTCGTTGATCTGGCAGTCCGCAAGCTTCCCCGGCAGCGACGTGTTCTCGAGCGCGGTCTTGCGTCTGGTCAGCTCGCGCGCCTTGCGGGCGGCCTCACGGGCGCGGGCGGCCGATACGGCCTTCGTGATGATCTGCTTCGCGTCGGTCGGGTTCTCCTCGAGGAACTCCGCCAGCTTCTGGTTCACGGCCTGCTCGACGAAGCCGCGCACCCAGGGGTTGCCGAGCTTCGTCTTCGTCTGACCCTCGAACTGCGGGTCGCGGAGCTTCACGGAGATCACCGCCGCGAGGCCCTCGCGGACGTCCTCGCCCTCGAGGTTCGTCTCCTTCTCCTTCAGCAGTCCCTTCTCGCGCGCGTACTTGTTGATCGTGCCCGTGAGCGCACCCTTGAAGCCGGAGAGGTGGGAACCGCCCTCGTGCGTGTTGATGTTGTTCGCGAACGAGAACACCGACTCCACGTAGGACGTGTTCCACTGGAGCGCCACCTCGACCGCGCCCTGCTCGGACTCGCACTCGAAGTACGCGATCCGCCGGTGCACCGGCTCCTTCGCCTGGTTCACGTACGCGACGAAGTCCCGGATGCCGCCCTCGTAGTAGAACTCCTGGCGCTGCTCGCCCTCCCGTTCGTCGATGAGCACGATCCGCAGGCCTCGCGTCAGGAACGCCGTCTCGCGCAAGCGCTGTGTCAGCGTGTCCCTCGACCATTCGATCTCCTCGAAGATCTCGGCGTCGGGGAAGAAGGTGATCGTCGTCCCCGTCTCGGCGCCGCAGGCGCCGTCGGGGGCGAGGTCCGTGGTCGGGATGCCGCGGGAGAACTCCTGCCTCCATACCCGGCCGTCGCGGCGCACCTCGAGGGAGAGCCGCTCCGACAGCGCGTTCACGACCGACACGCCGACCCCGTGGAGGCCGCCCGAGACTTTGTACCCCTCGCCCCCGAACTTCCCGCCCGCGTGGAGCTTCGTGAGCACGACCGTCGCCGCGGGCAGGCCCTGCTCCTCCATCATGTCGACCGGGATGCCCGAGCCGTTGTCCGAGACGGTGATCACGTTGTCGGGGTGGATGACCACCTCGACGCGGTCGCAGCGCCCCGCGAGAGCCTCGTCGACCGAGTTGTCGACGACCTCGAAGACCAGGTGGTGGAGGCCCCGCGGACCGGTCGAGCCGATGTACATCCCGGGGCGCAGCCGGACCGGCTCGAGGCCCTCGAGCACGGTGATGTCTTTGGCGGTGTAGCTGGTCTCGCTCATAAAAAAAGCCCTGCAGATCGCAGAGTTTCAGGCCGTTTCGAGTCTATCAGAAGGGTCGGGCGCCCCACCTCCCGAGGCGGCCTTCGCCAGCGACGCCGCGGCCGCCCTCGCAACGGCCTGGCGGAGCGGCTCCGAGTCGATGCCCCGGGTCACCTCGGCCGCTCTCTCGATGTCCGCGGAAGTCGGCGCGGGCGGTGCGCGACGTGCCTCCGGGCCATCCTCGGCCGTCGGCTCCGGCAGGGGGCCGGGCACGAACCGCAGGGCCCGGGGGGCGTGCGGGCCCAGGCGCTCGCGGATCGTCGCCTCGAGCTGTGTCAACTCGAACGCCCACGCGCTCGAGCTCGCGTGCACGACGAGAACACCGTCGCGGGCGACCCTCGCCGGCCAGGCGTTCCGGGCAACAGCCTCGCCGACGGCCGCCGGCCACGCGCTCACGAGCTCTCCCAGCGCGGGCCCGGCCGGCGACCCGGCCGCGCGGGCGAGCTCGCGGGCGACGCTGTCGCCGATCGGCTCGGGACCACCGGAGCGAGCGCGTCCCCTCATCGCGGGGTTGCCCGCCCCGGCTCGACGTCGACGACGAGCGCCGGCGGCGGGGCCTCGTCCGGGAGCGCCGCGCGGGCAGTCGCCGTCACGAGCGCCTGGCACCCCTCCGGGATGCCGGCGACGAGCGCCGCTCGCCTGCGCGTGTCGAGCTCCGAGAGGACGTCGTCGAGCAGAAGCAACGGCGGCTCCCCACGCAGGCCCCGGACGACCTCCGCTTCCGCCAGGAGCAGCGCCAGCACCGCCAGGCGCTGCTCCCCCTGCGAGCCGTACAGCCGAAGCTCACGGCCCCCGACGCAGACGGCTATCTCGGCAAGGTGCGGGCCTGCCCCTGTGACACCGCGCTCGATGTCCGCGGCCAGGCGGCGTTCGAGCTCGGCCGCGGTCGCGGCGGCGGGCTCGTAGCTGGCCGCGAGCCCGGGCAGGCCGAGCCGCTCCGCACTCTGCTCGAGCGGCCGCGCGAGCGCGGCAGACACCGCGAGCCGGGCCTCGTCGAGCTCCGCCCCGAGCGTCGCGAGCATTGGCGTCCAGGGCTCCAGCGACTCCCTTCCCGCAAGACCCAGCCGGGTGCGTCTCAGGGCCGCGTTACGCTGCGCAAGGGCGCGCGCGTACTCGCCGGGGATTGCTGCCCGCGCCGGCAGGATTCGCGCCAGCGATCGATCGAGGTACGTGCGCCGCACGAGCGGGCCGCCCTTGACGACGGCCAGCCGGTCAGGCGTGAACGCCAGCACCGGCCACTCCCGGCGCAGGCGCTCTGCCCCCTCGAGGGGCGCGCCGTCGAGAAGCGCGTGCTTCGCGCCGCCCGACTCGATCGTCACCTCGCACCGAAAGCGGCGGCCGTTCGCACGGGCGCCCTCTGCCACCACGCGCGTCGACGGCGACCCGAACCGGATCCCGCGGGCATCCCGGCGCGTCCGGAGCGAGGAGCCCTGCGTCGCCACGTGAACCGCATCGAGGAGATTCGTCTTGCCGACGCCGTTGGGGCCGACGACGATCGTCAGGCCCGGGGGCAACTCGAGGTCGAGCGCCGCGTACGAGCGGAAGTCGCGCGCCGCGATCCTGGTGACCAGCACCGGCCGTACCGGGGTGGGCGCCCGCCGGCGCGCGGCGGCCCTCAGCCGGCGAGCCTGATCGGCATGATCAGGTACCAGAAGTCCTCGCCGGCGCCGCTGATCAGACCTGGCCTCAGCGGGCTGATCAGCCTCAGGCGCACCTCCGCGTCCGCGACGGACTCGAGACCCTCGCGCAGGAAGTCGGGGTTGAAGCCGATCTCGAGCGGCTCCCCGGCGTAGGCGGCCGGCAACGACTCACGGGCCTCGCCGATGTCCTGGGTCTGCGCCCTCAGGGTCAACTCGCCGTCAGCGAACCGCAGCCGCAGAGGTGAATTGCGCTGCGCCATCACGCTCACGCGTCGGACCGCGTCGAGGACCTCCTCCCGGGGCAGTCTGAGCTCGGCCTCGAACGTGTCGGGCCGGAGTTGCTTGTAGTTCGGGAACTGCCCGTCGATCCGCCTCGCTGTTGCGATCACGCCGTCCACGACGAAAACCACCTGGTTTTCCTGAACACCGACGTCGATGTGCTCGGACGCACAGCCCTGGGCGATCCGGGCGACCTCGGCGAGCGCCCGGGAAGGCACGATCGCCTCGAGCGCGCTTCCGGCATCCGACGCGAGCGCCGTCTCCTTCACGCTCAGGCGATAGGAGTCCGTCGCGGCCATCACGAGCGTCGACCCCTCGATATGGACGAGGATGCCCGTGAGCACGGGGCGCGACTCGTCGCGGGATGCCGCCCTCCCGACCTTTGCGATCGTCTCGAGGAATGCCTCTCGCTCGACGGCGAGAAGGGTGTCTCGGTCCACCTCGGGAAGTCGCGGGAAGTCGCCGGCACTGTACGTGTGGAGGGTGTACTCCGACGTGGAGGCCGTGAGCCGCACGACACCGTCTGTTTCCGCATGCTCGAGCGTGATCGTCCCCGGCGGCAAGAGACGCACGATCTCCGTGAGTAGCCGGCCGGGGACGACAACCGCTCCTTCCCCCGCGCACTCGGCCGGTACGGATGCCCGGAGCGACATCTCCATGTCCGTTGCCGCAAGCTCCACGCGGTTCCCCGCAGCTCGGAGGAGGATCCCCGCAAGGATCTGCACGGACGCACGGGACGAGACCGCCCGGCCGACGACCTGGAGGCCCTGGGAGAGATCGTCGCGGGAGCAGGTGATGTTCATGGCCTCGGAAGGGGATAGTACGGCTATTAGAAAGTACGTACGAAAAGACTTAGAACGTAGTAATAGGCGTGGGGGACCCGGGGAAGACGCGCATTCGCGGGGCTCCGAGCGGGATCGCGCTGTGGGGAGACGATGGGGAGAACCAGCGGTTGTCCCCGTGCTCCGAACGGCACCCGGCGGGGACCCCCAGGCCACACCTCTTCGTCCACACCCTCACGGTGCCTGCTTGATCCTTGCTGTGAGCTCCTGGACGAGGTTGTACACACCCCTGTCCTCACGGATGAGCTTGGTGATGTTCGAGGTCGCGTTGATCACCGTGGTGTGATCGCGGCCCCCGAAGTGACCGCCGATCTTCGGCAGGGAGCTGTCGGTGAGCTCGCGGCAGAGATACATCGCGATATGCCGCGGGTAGACGACGACCCGGGACCGGCGCTGGCCGACGAGCTCCTGCAACGAGATGCTGAAGCGGTGCGAGACGACCTCCTGGATCCGCTCGATCGTGATGTTGGGGGGCTCTCCCTGGGGGAAGACGTCTTTCAGGACATCCTGTGCCAACTCGACCGTCATCGGCCGTGCGGTCAGGGAGGAGAACGCGACGACGCGCGTCAGTGCCCCTTCGAGCTCGCGGATGTTCGTGGACACGCGGCCCGCGATGAACGTCAGCACCTGGGTGTCGGGGACGTGGATCCTGTCCGTCGCGACCTTCTTGCGCAGGATCGCGATGCGCGTCTCGAGGTCCGGCGGCTGGATGTCCACGATCAGGCCCCACTCGAAGCGCGAGCGGAGACGCTCCTCGAGTGTGGCGATGTCGCGGGGAGGCCGATCCGAAGAGAGGATGACCTGCCGTCCGGCCTCGTAGAGCGCGTTGAAGGTGTGGAAGAACTCCTCCTGGATCCGCTCCTTGTGCTCGAGGAACTGGATGTCGTCGACGAGGAGAACGTCGTAGTGACGATAGCGATGCTTGAAATGCTCGACGCGCTTCTCGCGGATGGAGTTGATGAAGTCGTTCGTGAGCGTTTCACTCGTCACGTAGCGGGCCGACAGGCGTGGTGAATGGCGGCTGACGTAGCCGACGATCGCCTGAAGAAGATGCGTCTTGCCGAGGCCCGTGCCGCCGTAGATGAAGAGTGGGTTGTACGCCTTCGCGGGCGCCTCGGCCACCGCAAGAGCGGCGGCGTGGGCGAATCTGTTCGAGGAGCCGATCACGAACGTGTCGAACGTGTACTTCGGATTGAGGCCCTCGACCCGGGCCGGGGCGGGCGCCTCGGCATCGACCGGGGCGCCGTCGACGGGGACGGTGAGGCGCACCGCCCGCTCGGAGCCGACGACGTCGCGGACGCTCGAGCGGATCAGCGAGAGAAAATGTCCCTCGATCCACTCTCGTGTGAAATCGTTGGGAACCTCGATTACGAGCTCCGACGCGGAGAGCCCACCCGGCCGCACCTGGCCCAGCCAGGTCTCGAACGTCCGCTCGCCGAGAGCGCCGCGGAGGCGCTCCGAGACGTCGGTCCAGACGTCATTACCAGTCCCTTGCACGGGCCGTTCCACCTCTGCCGACACGATCCTCCTGGATTCGAGGAAGCGGGATCATAGCAGGGGCCCTTCCGCGGCTCAATGCCTCCGCCTGCCGCGCTGAGCAGCGCCGAAACAGGCGTGTTTGCAGCAACTTTGCCTGATCCACAGCGCTCTCCACAGCTGGGGATAACATGCCTGAGATGCGCGTCGGTGCGGCGTTTGGCTGTGGATTGTCCGGACGCAACTGGATGCGTCGCGGGCGAAGAAGCCCTCCTCTATACTGGGCGCTCGCCCGCACAGCGGCGGCGACGTTATGAAGCGCACCTACCAGCCGAACGTTCGGCGCCGGAAGCGGCGTCACGGATTCAGAGCCCGAATGGCGACGCGGGCGGGCAGGGCCGTGCTGAAGCGGCGGCGCACGAAGGGCCGCAAGCGCCTCTCCGCCTGAGCCGCACAGGGCGCAGCGAGGAACGCCCAGTGAAGCGGAGAAGCCGGCTCTCCCGGTCGCGGGACTTCGATGCCGTGTACCGCCACGGCCGGTCGGTCTCGAGCCGGTACCTCGTCCTGTACTCGTTTCCGCGCGAGAGCGCGGGCGACCCTCCCCGGCTCGGGCTTGCCGTCTCGAGGAAGGTCGGCGACGCCGTGGCCCGAAACCGGGTCAAGCGCAGCCTGCGCGCGGCGTTCGACACGCTCTCGGGCGAGGTGGGAGCCGGCTTCGACTACGTGCTCGTCGTCCGTCCGGGTTTCGGGGAGGTCGCGGAGGCGCGGGGCGCGGGGTGGGTCGCCGAGCAGGTGCGGGAGGTCTTCCGGCAGGCTGCGGGCGCGAGGGCCGACCGCCCGTGAGACGTATCGCGATCGCCGTCGTCCACGCCTACCGCGCAACGGCTGGCCAGTTCACCGGCGGGCGCTGTAAGTACCACCCGTCGTGCTCGCAGTACGCCATCGACGCGATCCGCCTCCACGGCGTCGCCCGCGGAGTGGCGCTTGCCGGGTGGCGGCTCGCGCGCTGTAACCCGTGGAGCCACGGCGGCGTCGACCGCGCCGAGGACCAGCGGCTGTTTCGGTCCGTACCCGGCCGCACCCGGCGGGGGGCGGCGTGATCCCGCTCGCAGGCCTCCTGCAGCCGATCGAGGAGCCGCTGAGCCGGATCCTCGAATGGCTGCACGCCTCGATCGGCATCTCGTGGGCCTGGGCGATCGTCGTCCTGACCGTGATGGTCCGGATCGTGCTCGTGCCGCTGACGATCAAGCAGGTGCGCTCGATGCAGCGCCTCCAGCAGTACGCCCCCGAGCTGAAGGCGCTCCAGCAGAAGTACAAGGGCGACAAGCAGCGGCTGAACGAGGAGGTGATGAAGTTCTACCGGGAGAACAAGGTCAACCCGGCCGCCTCGTGCCTCCCGGTCGTCTTCCAGATCCCGATCTTCATCTCCCTCTTCTACGTCCTGCGGGACTTCGAGAAGGAGGTGTTCCCGCGCTACCCGGGCTCGAGCCTCGACTTCCTGAACGGCGTCGTGCCGCGGATCACGGACACCGTCAGCGACCACTGGTCGGGCTGGATGCTGCTCGTGATCTACGTGGGCAGCCAACTCGCGTCCACGCTGCTCATGTCGAACACGATGGACAAGACGCAGCGGCTGCTCTTCCTGCTCATGCCCTTCGCGTTCGTCATCTTCATCATCCGCTTCCCGGTCGGACTGATGGTCTACTGGGTCACGACGAACCTGTGGACCGCGGGTCAGGGCCTTGTCACGCGCCGCGCCTACCCGCGCACGCCAGTGGCGCTGCCCAAGCGCACGAGTCGCACCGAGCCCGGCGCCAGGCCGACCGCGAAAGGCGCGAAGCCGACCGCGAAAGGCGCGAAGCCAAAGCCGACCCCGGCCGCGACCGCCGAAGCCCCCGGCACGGGGCAGCAGCCGCGCCCGGTCCGCCGCCGCAAGAAGCGCAACTCCCGGGCGAGGCGATGACCGAGCGCGAGGGTTCCGGCCGTGACGACCCGCCCCCCCCGGTCGACGCGGAGGGGACGGGGGAGACGGTAGGGGAGGCCAAGTGGACCGCGCTGCGCGAGCTCGAGCGGCGCGTCCCGGGCCTCGACAAGTCCGCGGTCGAGTTCGTCGTGGTCTCGGAGGGGGAGCGAGGCCTGCTGGGCGTCGGCTTCACCCCCGCACGTGTGCTCGCGAGAGCCCGGGTCGACGCTCCCGCCCCTCCGCCGCCTCCTCCTCCCTCTCCCCGCCCCCGGACCGAGCGCCCAACCGGCTCTCCGGAGGCGGCCCTGCTAGCCGAGCTGCTCGAGCGGATCCGGGACGCGCTCGGTGTCGACGCGACGGTCGAGGTCCGCGAGGAAGAGGGCACGCTGACCGGAACGTTCCACGGAGCGGACCTCGGTCTCGTGATCGGGAAGCACGGCCAGACGATCGACGCGATCCAGCAGCTTGCGAGCGCGGCGCTCTCCCGGAGAGCCGGGGAGCGGGTCGACGCGGTCGTCGACGCAGCCGGCTACCGTGGGCGGCGCAAGGCGACGCTCGAGGGGGTTGCCGACCGAGCGGCCGCCCGGGCGCAGGCGAGCGGCTTTCCGGTCGAGCTCGAGCCGATGAGCGCGGCAGAGCGCAAGGTCGTCCACCTCCACCTGAGAGACAATCCGGACGTCGTGACCGCGAGCGAGGGCGCCGAGCCGTCGCGATTCGTGGTCGTTCGCCCGGCGGAGTGAGCCTGGATCCCCGACTCGCGCGGTGGCTCGAAGAGCTCGTCGCGACACCGGGCCTGACCGCGGTCGCGGACCTCGCGGAGGCGCGCAGGGTGCACGTGGACGACGCTCTGGTCGCCCTCGACCTCGTGCGCGAAGGGCCGGTCGTCGATGTCGGCCCCGGAGGAGGCTCCCCCGGGCTGCCGCTGGCCGCCGCGCGCCCGGACATCGAGTTCACCCTGCTCGAGGCGTCGAGGCGCCGCTGCGCGTTCCTCGAGCGCGTCGCCACGTGCTTTCCCAACGTCCGGGTCGTCCGGGGCCGGGCCGAGGAGCATGGACGAGCGGAGGGCCGGGACCGGTACGCGGTGGCGCTGGCCCGCGCGCTCGCGCCGCCGGCCGTGGCGGCCGAGTGGTGCCTGCCGCTCGTGCGACCCGGGGGTCGCTGCATCCTCTATGTGGGCGCGGAGGCGCCGGGTGTCGCCGCCGCTGCCGCCGCGCTGGGCGCCTCCCTGGCGGAGACGCGCCGGGTGGAGGGCAGCGAGGGCAAGCGGCTGCTCGTCCTCGAGAAGCACGACCCGACGCCCGAGCGGTTCCCACGGCGACCCGGGGTCGCGAGAAGACGTCCACTCGGCTGACTAGAGTGGCCGGTATGACCGGCGGGGTGTACGCGGTGGCGAACCAGAAGGGCGGCGTCGGCAAGACGACGACCGCGGTCAACCTCGCGGCCTGCCTCGCCGAGGCCGGCGAGCGAACGCTCGTCGTCGACCTCGACCCCCAGGCGAACGCGACCTCCGGGCTCGGCCAGCGGGCGAACGGCACCTCGACCTACGACCTGCTCGACGGCGCCCCGCTCGACGCCGTCGTCCGCGAGACCGGGTTTCGAAACCTCGATCTCGTGCCGTCGCGACCGGATCTCGCGGGCGTCGCGGTCGAGCTCGCCCAGCGCGGCGGCGGCGAGACGTACCTCAAGCGGTCGCTTCGCGACGCTCACCACCGCTACGCGTTCGTGTTTCTGGACTGCCCGCCCTCCCTGGGCCCGCTCACGGTCAACGCGCTCGCAGCCGCCGACCGGGTGATCGTTCCCGTCCAGTGCGAGTACTACGCGCTCGAGGGGCTCGCGCAGCTGCTCCGCTCGATCGAGCTCGTCCGGGCGCGGCTGAACCCGCGCCTCGCGATCGCAGGCATGCTGCTGACGATGTCCGACGGCCGCACGCGCCTCGCGGCCGACGTGGCAGCCCAGGTCCGTCAGGCGTTCGGCGACCTCGTGTTCGACGCCGTGGTGCCCCGGAGCGTGCGGCTCGCCGAGGCTCCGAGCCACGGGCTGCCGATCACCGCCTACGACGCTTCCTCGGCCGGCGCCGACGCGTACTACCGCGCCGCCGGCGAGCTTGTGGAGCGCCGATGATCGAGCCGGCCGCCAGCCGCAGGCGCGGGCTCGGTCGCGGGCTCGAGCTGCTGATCGGGCCGGGCCCGGCCGCGGACGAGCTCGTGCAGATCCCGGTTGGCTCGATCCGCCCGAACCGCCGCCAGCCTCGCCGCCGCTTCGACGGTGAGGCGGTGTCGGAGCTCGCCGAGTCGGTACGCGTGCAGGGCGTGATCCAGCCGGTGCTCGTGCGGGCGGACGCCGACGGCGCGTACGAGCTGATCGCCGGCGAGCGCCGCTGGCGCGCCGCCCGCCTGGCGGGCCTTCCGACCATCCCGGCCGTCGTGCGGGAGGCCGACGACCGCGACGCTCTCCTGCTCGCGCTCGTCGAGAACGTCGCGCGCGAGAACCTGTCTCCGGTCGAGGAGTCGCGGGCCTACGCCGCGCTGATGGACGAGTTCGATCTCTCGCTCGGCGATGTGGCCGAACGGGTCGGACGCTCCAAGCCCTCGGTCTCCAACCGCCTGCGCCTGCTCGAGCTGCCCGAGGACGTGCTCGCGCTCGTCGAGCGCGGACAGCTGAGCGAGGGCCACGCCCGCGCGATCCTCGCCGTTCCGGATCACGAGCACCGCCGCGAGCTGGCGCGCAGGATCGTCCGCCAGGGCCTCTCCGTCCGCTCCGCCGAGCGGGCGGCCCGCTGGGCCGGTGCCCGGACGCGCCCGAGACGCGCCTCTGGTGCGCCCGTCGATCCCGCGCTCGCCGACCGCGCCAGGGTCGCGCTCGGGCGGGTCACCGGCGCCGACGTCCGAGTCGCCGCGGGCCGCCTCGAGATCGCGTTCGACGACGAGATCCGCCTCGAGGAGATCGTCGAGGCGCTGGAGCGGGTCGGCCAGTTGCTCGCCGCCGACGGCGCGAGCTGACGGCTACAATCGCGCTCGCTCGGGCGATTAGCTCAGTTGGTTAGAGCGCCGCTCTGATAAGGCGGAGGTCCCTGGTTCGAATCCAGGATCGCCCATCTCGACGCGCGCGGGGAGGCGCCGACCGGTCGCGAGGAGGCGCGCCGGGGCGCTGCTAAGATCCGCCGCGGGGCCTTCGGGGCCGTCCCGGGTCGCATGCCGATGCAGGAGATGGTCATCTACGGGGTGAGCTTCGACATGGTCGGCAAGCAGCCGATCGTGCTCCTGAAGACGTCCGAGGGCAACAAGTTCCTCCCGATCTGGATCGGCCATCCCGAAGCCGCGGCGATCCTGATGAGGCTCCAGGGGGCCTCGACGCCGCGCCCGATGACGCACGACCTCGTCACAGACATGCTCTCTCACCTCGAGGTGCGCGTGATGCGAATCGCGGTCACCGAGCTTCGCGACAACACGTTCTACGCCATGATCACGCTCCAGGTGAACGGCGCCGAGATCGAGATCGACTCGCGCCCGAGCGACGCGATCGCCCTCGCCGTTCGCGCCGACGCGCCCATCTTCGCCGCCGACGCGGTGATCGAGGAGAGCGCGATCGAGTTCGAGCACGAGGACGTCGACGAGGACGCGATCGTGGAGGAGTTCAGGAAGTTCCTCGAGGACGTCTCGCCCGAGGACTTCACGCAGGGCGAGTAGGCGCCCCTGCCGCCGCCTCGCGCTTGATCACGTCGAGGAGAGACGCGTAGAGGCGACGCAGGCCGTCGCTCGAGAGGGGCCCGCCGTTCAGTTGTTCGAGGTCGGCGACGAGCGCGTCCTCGCGGGCCGGATCGACGAGCGGGTAGCCGCGCTCGCGCTTGTACGCGTGGAGCTCGCGGACGAGCTCGAGTCGCCGGTTGACCGCCCCGAGCAACTCCCGGTCCGCGGCGGAGATGCGCTCCCTGAGCTCGCGCACCACGGGGTCGCTCGACCAGGTCGTCTCCATCAGACGTCAAGGATAACCCGGGCGTGCCAACCGTCCGCGTCGCGGGTGACCGAGAGCCGGTGGTAGGTCGCCGCCTTGACCCCGCCGACCAGAGCGTGGCGTCCCGGGTCGCCCTGCTCGCCGTGGAGGATGGCACGGCAGGCGGTGGGAGACCACGCGGTGATCTCGATTCGCCGCCACACGACGCCTCGCCCCTCGAACAGGAACAGAAGCTCGTTCAGCCACGCGACCAGGAGCTCGCCCGCGTCCGCGGCGGCCACGGAGATCTCGTACCGTTCGCGCTCGCGCACGCCGCCGGGCTCGCAGAGCCGCGAGAGGAGCGCCAGGCCCGCCTCCGCGAACAGCGACGCCCCGTCGGGCGCGTCCACCAGCAGCCCGACATCGGCCTGGTGCTCGAACGTCTCCCAGGGCATCAGGCGACGAAGAAGGCGGCCACACCGAGGCCGTTGTAGGCGGCGTGGGCAAGCACCCCCGGCCAGACGGAGTCGGTGCGCACGCGCAGCCAGGCGAGGAGAAGGCCGAAGAACCCGAGCGCGGGCAGCGCGACGAGAATTCCGTGGGCGAGGCCGAAGATCACCGACGTGGCGACCATGGCGAGGGGTGCCCCCGCGAAGCGCAGCACGCTGACCCCGAGGCCGCGGTAGAAGAGCTCCTCGGCGAACGGGACCACGGTGACGATCACCACGGCGTTGAGGACGAAGGGCGCGGCCCGCTCGGGCTGCCACTCCGCGGGCTCGAGGCCCTGCTCACGGCCGGCGTGCAGTACCGGCTCGAGCGCCGCCGACACGATCAGGGCCAGCACGACGGCGCCCGCGACGAGCAGCAGGGTCCGCGCCGGGAAACGGCGCAGACCGAGCGAGCCGAGCCGCTGCGGCATCATCGAGGCGGCCCAGATCGACGCCCCGATCAGGATCCCGTAGAGGAAGACCGAGCCGATCGCGAGCGAGTACCCGTACAGCGGCTCGTCCTCGACACTGTCGCTGCCGGAGTCCCCGAGCGCGAACGCCGCCGCGACCTGGAGGCCCGCGAGGGCGAGCCACAGCGCGAGCGCTGCGCTAGAGCCGCGCGAGCGACCGGGCGAAGTCGGCGACGATGTCGGCAGCATCCTCACAGCCTACGGAGACGCGCACGAGGCCCGGGGAGATGCCGATCTCCGCGAGCCGCTCGGGCGGGTAATGCCGGTGGCTCGTCGACGCCGGGTGGTGGACGACCGTCTCGACGCCGCCCAGGCTCGTTGCCCGGGCGGCCAGGCAGAGCCCGTTCATGAACCGCTCGCCGCCCTCCCGGCCACCGGCGATCTCGGCGGCCATCATCCCGCCGAACCCGTCGAGCTGCCGCTTCGCCAGCTCGTGCTGCGGGAAGCCGGGCAGGCCCGCGTAGTGGACACGCGTGACGGCGGGATGCCCCTCGAGAAACGTCGCGAGCGTGAGCGCGTTCTCGCACTGCCGCGCCACGCGCAGCCCGAGCGTCTTCAGGCCGCGGCGAAGCAGGTAGGCCGGGAACGGGTCGAGCACCCCGCCCAGATCGGTGAGCGTATCTCGCACGCGCCCGACGAGCTCGCGCGAGCCGCAGACGATCCCGGCGGTGACGTCGTGGTGGCCGTTCAGGTACTTCGTGGCGGAGTGGCAGACGAGGTCGGCGCCGTGCTCGAGCGGACGGCAGAGCACGGGCGACGCGAAGGTGTTGTCGACCACGAGCAGACCCTCGCCCTTGCGCTTCGCGAGCGCGCCCAGGTCAGCGACGGGGAAGCCGGGGTTCGCGATTGTCTCGGCGTAGAGGACACGGGCGGGCTGGTCCCAGGCGGGCAGGTCGGTGGCGTCCACGTAGACGACGTCGACTCCGAACGGGCGCAGATGGCGCTCGATCAGGCTGTACGTGTTGCCGTACAGCTGCGTGGCCGCGAGGAGGCGGTCACCGGGCCGCAGCACGGTGAGCAGCGCCGTCGCGATCGCGGCCATCCCGGACGAGAACGCCTGGCCGTCCTCGGCCCCCTCGAGCTCGGCGCAGACGCTGCCGACCTCGTCGACCGTCGGGTTGGCGAGCCGCGAGTACGTGTGGCCGGGAAGCTCGCCCGCCATCGTGCGGCCGAGCTCGTCGGCGGTCTCGAAGGCGAACGTCGTGGCGCTCACGATCGGCTGCACCAGGGGCCGGCCCCGGCCCGCCGGGGCGGGCCGCCCGTGAATCGCCCTCGTCGCCGGTCCGCGCTTCTCGTCGCTCATCCGTCCTCCCTCACAATCCGAGCCGCGCCGGCAGCGTAGCGAGCGGCACGGGCTCGAACGCGAGCCCGGCGGCCGCTGCCCCGACCCGATCGACCTCCTCGTCGCCGATGTGCAGCGCCCTCCCCGGGACCACCCCGAGCCGCTCGAGCGCGTGCGCGAAGACCCGGGGGTCGGGCTTCTCGACGCCGACGTCCGCCGACGCGAGGACTGCGTCGAAGCGATC
Organism: uncultured Gaiellales bacterium; assembly: GCA_964370985.1. Classification (GTDB taxonomy): domain Bacteria; phylum Actinomycetota; class Thermoleophilia; order Gaiellales; family Gaiellaceae; genus JAHDVS01. Next base: position 46,997 of record CAYJLE010000013.1, read on the forward strand.
CGCGATGCCGAGGCGGGCGAGGTGGTCGTGCAGGCTGACGTCCCAGTTCGCGGCGCAGGCGAGCGAGAGGCCCGCGGCGCGGAGCGCGTCGAGCGCCTCGCGGGTGCCCTCGGCGAGCGAGAACACGATCGAGCCGACGAACGCGGGGACGAACTCGGCGGCGTCGAGGGCGGCGTCCGCCTCGGTCAGGAACACGCTGACGCACTCCTGTCGCAGGACGGCGAGACTGGTCGCGTCGCGCCCGCGCAGCGAGCGCGGGCGGTAGTAGGCGGCCTCCGCGCGGAAGGCCCGGCGGACCGCGCCAACGTCCCGCTCCACGCCGCGCGCGGCCAGCTCGAGCCGCAGGCGCTCGGCCGGATCCTCGAGCACGACGAGCGTCCCGAACGCGTCGACGGTGACGGCGTCGAGGGCGTCAGCGGAAGGCATCGGGGTGCAGCGCGAGCGCGACCGCCTCGAGCGCCTGGGCGACGCGTGGGCCCGCTCTGGTCACGAGCTCGGCGGCCAGGACGACGAAGCGGCCGTCGCGGGTGGCGGCGAGGGAAGCGGTGTCCGGGCTCTTGCGGAGGGCCTCGAGAGTGACGTCGCTGTCGGAGGTCGCCAGGTACACGTCGGGGTCGGCGGCGAGCAGCTCGTCGAGCGGGAACGGCCCGAGACCCGCCTTGCCGGCGGCCACGTTCGTTCCGTGCGCGCGGGCGATCAGGTCGGCGAGGAGGGAGCGGTCTGGAATCGTGATGAAGAAGCCGGTGTCGACGAACGCCGACACGGTCTCGACGGCGGCGAGGCGGCTCTCGACGGCGGCGACATCCTCCTTGACGGAGGCGAGCAGGTGTCGTGCCTCGACAGGCTCGCCCAGGAGCCATCCGAGCTCGACGATCGCCCGCTTGACGTCGTCGATCGAGCTTGCCGGCTGGAGATAGACGGGGACGTCGGTCTGGCGCTCGATCTGGGTCAGGTCGACGCGATCGGTGTTCGGCGCCGCGATCAGCAGGTCCGGCTCGAGCGCGACTGCCCTGGCGACGTCGATCTGTCCAGTCGACCGCACGACTTCCTCGGCCGTCACCCCCGCGGCGGGCTCGTAGCCGGCAGGGATCCCGACCAGCCGCTCCGCGGCGCCGAGCGCAGCCACGAGCTCCGCGGCCCCCGCGTCGAGCGCAACGATCCGTTGCGGCGGGGCGGAGAGCTCGAGCGGTGCGTCGCCGGCGCCCTGGACGGTCACGGGGTAGGGCGGCGGAAGCTCCGCGGTCGGCTCGCTGCGCTCGCTGCAACCTGCCACGACGGCGGCCGCTGCGGCGAGAGCGACGAGCGCGGAGAGGGCACGGGCGGGCACGTCGTGCTAATCCAACCACCAATCCCCGCTTCCGGGTAGCGGGTGCGCACGGCAGGAAGCCGCCCCCCCGCTCAGAACCACGTCGTGCGCAGAACGATTCGGCGCGGGCCGCAGCGGCTGCGATCATGCGTGGGGCACCATAGGAGCGGTGACACCAGGACCTGCAGGAAACGGGAACGGCCGCCGGAGGGCCGGCGTCGCCGGGATTCCCCGCGGCCGCCGCGGCCGCCGGCGCCGCCGCCGCCGCGGCCACGGCGGCCGCATCACCGTTCTCGTGGGGCTCGCGGTGGTCTTCGCGATCGCGGCGGTGGTGGGAGCGGGAACGTTCGCGACCGCGGCGGCGCTCTGCGACGACGCCGAGCTGGCGTCGTTGCAGGAGGTCGCGATCGGGCAGAACACGTTCGTCTACGCCGCCGACGGGAGCTTTCTCGGCGCGATCCCGGCCGAGAACAACCGTCAGCCGCTCCACCTCGACGAGATGTCGCCCTGGCTCGCGAAGGCGGCGGTCGCGATCGAGGATCACCGCTTCTACGAGCACGGCGGCATCGACTGGGAGGGGATCGCGCGCGCGGCGTGGGCGAACTTCACGGAGCGCAAGGTCGTCCAGGGCGGCTCGACGATCACGCAGCAGCTCGTGCGCAACCTGTACCAGCCGGTGGGAACCGAGCGGACGCTGCAGCGCAAGATCAAGGAGGCCTGTCTCGCGCGCAAGCTGGACGGAACGTGGTCGAAGGACAAGATCCTCGAGACGTACATGAACCAGGTCTACTACGGCAACCGCGCCTACGGTGTGGAGGCCGCGGCGCAGACGTACTTCTCGAAGCCCGCGGGGGAGCTGACGCTGACCGAGGCGGCGCTGATCTCCGGCCTGCCCCAGGCTCCGTCGTATTACGATCCGTTCACGCACCAGAGGGAGGCGTGGAGCCGTCGCAACGACGTACTCGCGGCGATGCTCGTGGCCGGATCGATCACGCAACGCCAGCACGACGAGGCCGTCGCCGAAGAGATCGTGCTCAGGCCGGGCCGCCTGTACACGGAGATCAAGGAGCCGTTCTTCTTCGGCTTCGTCCGCGAGCAGCTGATCGAGGCCTACGGCGCCGCGCGCGTCCGGGCCGGCGGGCTGCGCGTGTACACCACGATCGACCCGCGCTTCCAGCGGCTTGCCACGAAGGCCATTCGCGAGACGCTCGACGACCCGTCCGATCCCGCCTCCGCGATCGTGGCGATCAACCCCGCCAACGGCGCGATCAGGGCGATGGTGTCCGTGGCGCCCGGGCAGCAGCGCTCCCAGTTCAACCTCGCCGCGCAGGGCCGCCGGCAAGCAGGATCGTCGTTCAAGACGTTCGTGCTCGCGGAGGCGATCCGCCGGGGCATCAACCCCGACTCCACCGTGTACATGTCGGCGCCGTTCAGGTGGCAGCCCGACCCCCAGAGCGAGCCGTGGGAGCCAAAGACCTACGACGGCAGCTACTACGGCCCCACGAGCCTGACCGCGGCCACGCTGCGCTCCGACAACTCCGTCTACGCGCGCCTCACGCTCGACCTCGGGCCCGAGAGCATCGTCAAGATCGCCCACCAGATGGGGATCCGCTCGTCGCTCCAGCCGGTGGCCTCGATCGGCCTGGGCTCGAACGACGTATCCGTTCTGGACATGGCGTCCGCGTATGCCACGCTCGCGGCAGGAGGCATCTACTCGCAGCCGATGGCGATCCGCAAGGTGGTGCTGCCGAGTGGCGAGGTCGACACCGTAACGGGCTGGGGCATCCCCCAGCGCAAGCGGATCTTCCCCGACGGGGTCGCCTACGAAGTGACCCGGATTCTCGGGCAGAACGTGCTGTCCGGCACCGGCACGCGCGCCTATTTCGGAAGGCCGGCGGCGGGCAAGACCGGTACGACCGATGACCACACGGACGCCTGGTTCTGCGGCTACACGCCGACCCTGTCGACCGCGGTGTGGGTCGGGTACCCGAACGCGACTGTCTCGATGACGAACGTGCACGGCATCTCCGTGTCCGGCGGGTCGTTCCCGGCCGAGATCTGGAATCTGTTCGTCTCCCGCGCGCTCGCGTACACGCCGGCCGCCGACTTCCCGCCCCCGAGCCAGCTCGTCGCGTGGCGCCCCTGGCAGGGCCAGTACCAGCTCGAGGGCGACACGTCGACCGTCGAGACCGGGACGACGGAGACCGTCGAGACGGAGACTCGTCCCGGCACGACGACGACCGGCGGCGGGACGACCGAGCCGCCTCCGGTGACCGAGCCGCCTCCGGTGACCGAGCCGCCTCCGGTGACCGAGCCGCCCCCGCCCCCGCCGCCGCCGCCGACCGTCACCGTCGGGTAGGCCGGGCCCGGGTGACCGCCGCGCTGCCCGCCGCCCGCGGAGGGCCCGCGCGTCTCGCAGCCCACCCCGCGCTCCTCCTGGGCTGCGGCACGCTGCTGCTGACCGCAGCGGCCGTCGGAGCAGCGGTGCCGCGGACCTCGCCGCTGTCGCCCGACCATTCCGGCACGGCCGGCTGGCTCTCGTGGCTGTATCTCGCGGCGGCCGCGCTCGCGTTCGCCTCCTACGCGGCCGCGCTCGTGCCGCTGTCGCGCCGAGCGGCCCCGCTGCGGGCGGTGCTCGTACTCGCCGCCGGCATCCAGATCGTGGCCCTGGCGGGCCCCGTGCTGCTTTCGACCGATGTGTACACGTACTGGGCCCGGGCTCGCGTCGCCGTCGTCCACGGCGGCAACCCGTACGTGCAGCCCCCGAGCCGCTATCCCGGCGATCCGGCTCTCGAGCGGATGGGGGCGAGCTGGCGCGACCGCCCGACGGGGTACGGGCCCGCGTTCACGCTCGTCTCGGAGGGCCACGCCGCGGTCGCGGGGGAGTCTCCCCGCCGGGCCGCCCTCCTCTACCGCATCTCCGCCGCCGCCGCGATGCTCGCGCTCACCGGCCTCGCTGCGCTGCTGGCCGCGAGGGCAGCCCTGGCCGCCGCGTTCGTCGGCTGGAACCCCGTGCTCGCCCTGCACTTCGCCGGCGGCGGGCACAACGACGCGTGGGTGATGGTGCTCGTGCTCGGTGCGCTCGCCCTCGCCGCGCGGGGCCGGCCGCGAGCGGGCGGCGCCGCGTGGGCCGGTGCGATCGCGCTGAAGTGGTTCCCGGTCGTTCTGCTGCCGCTCGTCGCCCTCGAAGCGCGCCGCCACGGACGGCCGCTGGGCGCCGTCGGCTTCGCGATCTCGGCCGCCGCCCTCGCAGCCGCCGCCACGTGGCGCTACGGCGACGAGTGGCTCCGGTCGTTCGCGACGTTCTCGGGGCAACTCAGCCGCACGACGTCGCTCGCGCCGGCTTCCTGGCTGACCGCGGCCGGCGTGCCCGAGACCGCTGCGATCGCCGCCCTCGGAGCCCTCTTCGCGGCCGCCTACGCGTGGCTCCTGCGCGAGGCCTGGCGAGGCCGGGCCCGGCTGGGTGTGTGCGCGGCGGCGATGCTGCTCTCGACCTCGTGGCTCGTCCCTTGGTACGCGGTGTGGGTTGTCCCGCTGGCGGCGATCGAGGAGGACCGCCTCGCACGCGGGCTCGCCCTCGTCGTGTCGGCATACCTGCTGCGCGGCGCCGTGCCCCTGTAGATTCCCTCCCACCGTGGGAAGCCTGATCCTGATCGAGGAGGCCCAGCGGCTCGTGCTCGAGCGCGCGTCGCGGCTTCCTGCGGAGCGAGTGCCGATCGAGCGTGCGTACGGCCGCGTGCTGGCCGAGGCCGCGGCGTCGACCTGCGATCTACCGCCGTTCCCGAGCTCCGCGATGGACGGCTACGCGCTGTGTGCCGCCGATACGGCCACCGCACCGGTGACGCTCCCGCTCGGCGGCCGGGTGGCAGCGGGCAGTCCTGCGAGCGGCCCGCTCCCCGCGGGCCATGCGATGGGAGTCGCGACGGGCGCCGTGGTTCCCGACGGCGCCGACGCGGTCGTGCCGCTCGAGCTCGTGACCGAGGAGGACGGCAAGGTACGGATCGCGGAGGCGATCCCCCCAGGGGCGAACGTCCGCCCTCGCGCGGGCGATGCCGCCGCCGGTGCGGCAGTTTTGACCGCGGGCACGGTGCTCGGTCCGGTCCAGGTCGGTGCGCTGGCAGCCGCGGGAGTGACCGAAGTCCAGTGCGCCAGGCGGCCACGGGTCGGGATCCTGGTCACCGGCTCCGAGCTCCGGCCGCCGGGGAGCCCGCTCGGGCCCGGCGAGATCTACGAGTCGAACGGTCTGATGCTGGCTGCTCTGCTCGTATCGGCGGGTGCGGTGCCGGCGCAGCTCGGAACGGTCGCTGACGATCCCGACGAGCACCGCACCGCGATGGAGCGCGCCCTGCTCGGCTTCGACATGCTCGTTACCTCCGGCGGGGTGTCCGTCGGCCCCCACGATCTGGTGCGGAGCACCCAGGCCTCGCTGGGCGTCACGGAGGTGTTCTGGGGCGTCGCGGTCAAGCCCGGCAAGCCCGTGGCGTTCGGTGTCCGACGCGACCACCTGGCCTTTAGCCTGCCGGGCAACCCCGTCTCCGCGCTCGTGTGCTTCGAGCTGTTCGTGCGGATCGCGATCAACGCGCTCCTGGGCGTGGCCGACCCGCTACCGGCGTTCGCCTGGGGTCGCCTCGCCGAGCCGGCTGCCAGGAACGGCAGCCGCGACGAGTTCCTCCGAGCCCGGGTGGTACGGACGTCCACCGGCCCGAGCCTGACCCGCGCGGGTGGGCAGGAGTCGCACATGATCGTCGCCGCAGGCCAGGCGGACGCCCTGGTCCACGTCCCGCGCGGGGACGGGGAGCTCCCGGCCGGCAGCGGGGCCCGCTACATCCCGCTCGGCTAACGCAGCTAGCCGGAAGCGGTCAGCTTCCCGCAGGCCTGTCGCGGCGCCGGCGAGCGGCGCGCGCTCCTCTGCGGATCGCGGCCCGAACCGGACCCCGCGGAGGGCGCTCGGCGGCCGTCGGGTAGGGCGCGTAGCGGCCGAAGAGGACAGCCCCGATCTGAGCGGCCGCCGCCCCCCAGACGAGGAAGCAGCCGAGCAAGGCGGTGGGCGCGTAGCCGGTCGTGAACAGCGTCGCGACGTACCACGGGGCGTCGAACCCGAGCCCGTAGCGGGTCGCGAACGCGGCGACCAGCCCCGCCGGGCCGGCGAAGCCGAGCGCATACAGGAGGGCTCGAGCGGGGACGGGGCGGTCGCGGAAGTGCGGAGCCCAGAGCCACGCGTGCAGGGACGGGAGGAAGAAGATCAGTGCGAAGGCGTTCGTGAGCGCGACCGCGAGCCCGACGGCGCTGAGGGCGAGCATGGCGACCAGGTGTCCCCCGAGCTCGTCGGCTCGCTCGACGGGGCTGTGCGGGATGAGGCGGGCGCGGGTGAGCAGCCAGCCTCCGAGCGCGAGTGCGCCGAGACCCAGGAGAGCCTCGAGCGGCCAGGCCGTGGCAGCCGCCGTGTCCGGCGCGAGCGGGCGTGGAGTCCCGCCCGGAAACGCTCCGGCGGCGGTGAACAGCGCCCCGAGCGCCCCGAGCCAGAGCCACGCGAGGAGCCTGCTGCGGAAGCTGCGCAGCGCGCCACCGAGGACCAGTCCGCGCCTGCGAAGGCGTGCGAACAGATCGAGCGTGGCGAGCAGCGCGGGAGCGAGCGCGACCACCAGCACGAACTGGATCCCCGCGCCGCGGATGAAGCGGCCGCCCAGGTAGACGAAGGAGGCCGTGCCACGGGTCGTCTCGGCAGCCGCGTCGAGCGAGACGACGAGGGACTGGGCGGCGCGCCCGAGCACGCCCAGCTGCTCCACCGCGAGAGCCGTGTCTCCACGCGGCGGGGGCGGCCGGCCGGAGGTCGAGGTGAGCGTCACGGCCGAGACGTCGGCCGCGAGGAAGGGGGCGTGATCCTGGAGGCTGAACGGGAACGCGAGATCGAGCAGCTGCTCGGCGGCGCTGGGAAGGGCAGGGGCGACACCCGTCTGGTCGAGCACGCTCGCCTCGGCCGTGGCCAGCAGCACCCCGGTCGGGGATCGGGGGCTGTCCCCGCCGAGCTCGAGCCGTGGCGGCCCGGCGCCGCCGAGGGCGTCGAGATTGACGACCGCGAGCGTCGGGCCCCGGAGGTCGTCGCGCTCGGCGAGGGCCGCTGCGCCGAGGTTGCCCCAGGCTCCGCCGTCGGTCGACGCGAACACGATCGTGTGGGAGACGGTCAGCGTCGAGAGGTTGCGCGCGAGCTCGATCAGAGCCGCGGTACCCGACGCGTTGTCGTCGAGGCCCTGCGACAGGCCCAGGTTGTCGCGGTGGGCGAGCACGAGGATCGTCTCCGGCGAGCGCTGCGACCCGACCTGGAGCGGGCGGGCGAGGAGGTTCGTCAGCGTCACGGTTCCGAGGCCGGGGATCGTCCGGGTGAACGTCTGGCGCTCGACGCGGAGGTTGTAGGCGGCGAGCTGCCCCTCGACCCAGCTGGCGGCCGCGCGACCGCCGGTGCTGCCGGGGCTGCGATCGGGGTAGGCCTCCGCGAACGAGCGTGCGAGCTGCTCCGCCACGGCCTCGTCGAACGAGGGCGGCAGGGTGGGCCGGGGCAGCGGCGCCGGCCGCCCGACGGTGAACGCCGCAACGGCCAGCGGAACGGCGACGAGGGCCCAGGCGGCGCGGTAGATCCGGCCGCTCACCGGCCGCTCGACTGAGCCGCGACGGGGCCTGCGCCGCCGGTTGGCAGCCGGGCGTGGCGGAGAGGCGACCATTCGGGCGGGGGCTATAGTAGTTGGGATGGTTCCGCGGCTGCGCAGCTCCGGGCGCCCGTAGCGCCATGGCCGGCGGTGCAACCATCCTTCTCGTGGACGACGAGGAGTCGGTCCAGAAGCTCCTCACCTACCCGCTCGAGCGGGAAGGCTTCAGAGTCGTGCAGGCGCGCAACGGCGAGGAGGCGCTGGAGCGTTTCGAAAGCGAGGACGTCGACCTGATCGTCCTCGACCTGATGCTGCCGGTCCTCGACGGCCTCGAGGTCTGCAAGCGGGTGCGGGCAATCAGCCCCGTGCCGATCATCATGCTGACCGCTCGCGACGACGAGGTGGACAAGGTGCTCGGGCTGGAGATCGGCGCCGACGACTACATCACGAAGCCGTTCTCGATCCGCGAGTTCCGCAGCCGCGTGCGGGCGCTGCTGCGTCGGGCGCAGCTCTCCGCCGCGGAGCCGCGAGGCGAGGCGATCGAGCACGACGGGCTGCGGATCGACCTGTCGCGGCGCGCCGTCGAGGTGCGGGGCGCGCCCGTCACGCTCACGTACGCGGAGTTCGAGCTGCTGAGGGCCCTCGCCGGCCAGCCCGGCCGCGTGCTCTCGCGCGCCGCCCTGCTCGAGGCGCTCTGGGGGAGCTCGGACTTCCGGGATCCGCGGACGATCGACGTGCACATCCGCCATCTCCGGGAGAAGATCGAGCGGGACCCGCGGGAGCCCGAGTACGTGTTCACGATCCGCGGGGTCGGATACCGCTTTCGCGACCGGTAGCGTTGAGACGGGTGCCTCGCCTCCGGAGCTTGAGCGTCAAGCTCGTGGCGATCCTGCTCGCCGTCGTCACGGTGGCGCTCGGGGTCCTCTACTTCGCCGTGGTTCCCCGCCTCGAGTCCCAGCTCGTCGAGGAGAAGCAGGCCGAGCTGAGCTCGGGGGCGCAGGCGCTCGCCATCCAGCTCGAGATCGGAAGCACGCTCAGGCTCTCCGAGCAGCTCGCCCTCGCCGCGGCGCAGGCGAACGCGAGAGTCGTGATCCTGAGCCGGCTCGGGTCGGGCGGGTTCGGGATCTTCGCGGACTCGAGCCCGGTCGTCTCGGAGGACATCGCGCGCGATCCCGTCGCTCGGGCTGCGGCCGCGACCGGCCGGATCGCCACCGGGCGGGTCGAGCGCGAGGGGCGGGAGCTGGCGGAGGCCGCCGTGCCGTTCCCCGTCAACGACGACTACGTGCTCTTGCTCTCGGCGCGGCTGGGCGACACGCTCGCGAGCGTCGACCTGCTGCGACGCAGCTTCCTCGTCGCCGGCGCGATCGCCTTCGCGGTCTCCGGTCTCGCGGGCACGATGGCGGCGTTGAGGTTGACACGGCGGATCCAGCGACTCGAGGCCGGCGCGGTGCGGATCGCGGGTGGGGACTTCGGCGTGGCCTTGCGGGACGACAGCCGCGACGAGCTGGGCGAGCTCGCGCGGACATTCGACCGGATGCGCGACCGCCTATCGCACGTCGACCGGGCCCGGCGGGAGTTCATCGCGAACGCCTCCCACGAGCTGCGCACGCCCCTGTTCGCCCTGGGCGGGTTCCTCGAGCTGCTCGCGGACGACGACGTTGACGAGCGCGACCGGCGCGACTTCCTCGACACCGCTCGCAGCCAGGTCGAGCGGCTGACGGGGCTGGCCACCGACCTCCTCGATCTGTCGCGCCTCGACGCGGACCAGGTCGGCTTCGACTTCGAGCCGATCGAGCTGGGCGAGGCGGCGGAGTCGCTCGCCGCGGAGCTCGGGCCGCTTGCGGAATCCAGCGGCCACCGGCTGGCCGTCACCGCGGCCAAAACCGCGTACGTGCTCGCCGACGAGGAGCGGGTGCTCCAGATCGGGCGGTCGCTCGTCGAGAACGCGCTGCGCCACACTCCACCGGGCACCTCGGTGGAGATCCACACGACCGTGTGGGTGGATCGCGGGGTCATGTCCGTTCGCGACGACGGCCCCGGCATCCGCCCGGATGACCAGGAGCACGTGTTCGAGCGGTTCTTCCGCGGCGCGGGCGGCGCCGCGTCGGGGAGCGGGATCGGGCTGTCGATCGCGCGGGAGCTCGCTCGCCGGATGGGCGGGACGATCGAGCTCCGCTCTCGCCCGGGTGAGACCACGTTCACGCTGACGCTGCCCGGGGCCGCGAACCCCGCCCCGTTTCCACGTGAAAACGTGGCCGTCTAGTCCATGAGCGCACCGGGACGCAGGGGTCTGCCCATGCTGGCCGCCGCCGCGCTCGCGGTCGCGGCAGCGGGGGGCGCGACCGCGATCGTCGTCGGCAAGGCCGCCGGTTGGCTCGACGGCGAGACGGTCGTGCTGCGGGAGGCGAGCGACACCATGCCGGGCGAGGCGGCGCCCAGCGCAGACGCGACCGCCGGCTCGGGTGACTCCTTCGATCCCGCCGCGATCTACCACGATCGCTCGGCCGGCGTCGTGACGATCCACGCGACCCTGCCCGACGACGGGAGCGGCGAGGGGGCCAGCCAGGTGCAGGGCTCCGGGTTCGTCGTCTCCGAGGAGGGCGTGATCTTGACCAGCTCGCACGTGATCACGAACGCCGGCGAGGACGCGAGCGCCGAGGGCGACGTCGGCGGCGCGACCGAGGTCTACGTCGAGTTCCAGGATGGAGACCGGGTCGAGGCCGCCATCGTCGGCTGGGATATCTTCGACGACGTCGGCGTCCTGCGAGTCGATCCCGCGGATCACGCGGTCGCGCCCGTGCCGCTCGGGGACTCGAGCAGCGTGGTTGTCGGCGACCCGGTGGCGGCGATCGGCAGCCCGTTCGGCCAGGTCGGCTCGCTCGCGGTCGGCGTCGTGTCGGCGACGGAGCGCGCCGTCAGCTCGCTGACGAGCGTCTACAGCGTCGTCGGCGCGATCCAGATCGATGCGCCGATCAACCGGGGAAACTCCGGCGGGCCGCTCTTCAACGCCCGGGGCGAGGTGATCGGGATCAACGCCCAGATCCGCAGCGAGTCGGGGAACGCGGAGGGAGTCGGGTTCGCGATCCCGATCAACGCGGCCCGCCGCTCGATGGAGCAGCTACTCGAGTACGGGCGTGTGAGGTACGCATGGCTGGGCGTCACGACCCAGACCCTGACGCCTTCGATCGCTGGCGAGCTCGGCTACGCGGAGACGGCCGGGGCCGCCATCCAGGAGGTCGTTCCGGGCAGCCCGGCCGAAAAGGCGGGGCTGCGGCCCGGCGGCGAGCAGGTGCGAGTCGAGGGAGTCGGCTTCCGGGCCGGCGGCGACGTGATCGTCGCCATCGACGGGACGCCCGTCGAGACCACCGAGGATCTGATCCGGATCGTTGCGGGGGTTCTGTTCCCGCGCGAGACGGCCGAGTTGGTCGTGCTGCGCGACGGCAAGCGCATCGCCGTCCCCGTGGTGCTGGCGGAGCGGCCCGTCAACCCCGACGCGGCCCGCTGAGCCGTCGCTATCCTGCGCCTTCCGATGCTCCAGCCGATCAACGTCGGGCACAAGTCGCTCGGGGACTACGCGACGCTCGTGGGCCCGACCCTGGTGGCTGAGCTGAGCGCGCTCGCGGAGCCGCTCCGCGGCCGGCGAGTGCTTCACCTCTCCGCCACCGCGTTCGGGGGCGGCGTCGCCGAGATCAACTACACGCTCGTGCCGCTGATGCGCGACGCCGGTCTGGACGTCGAGTGGCGCGTGATCGGTGGCCAGGACGAGTTCTTCCAGGTCACGAAGGCGATCCACAATGCGCTTCAGGGCAGCCCCGAGGGTCTGACCGACGCGCAGGCCGAGATCTACCGGCTCTACAACCGGCGCAACGCCGCCGAGCTCGAAGGCGAGTACGACTTCGTGATCGTCCACGACCCGCAGCCGGCCGCCCTGATCGAGCACGCACGCGCGACCGGCCGCCACTGGATCTGGCGCTGCCACATCGACCTCTCGACGCCGAACCCCTCGGTGGTCGACCTGCTCGCGCCGTGGCTCTGCGCGTACGACGCGGCGATCTTCCACCGGCCCGAGTACGTGCCCGCCACCCGGGGCCTGCCCACCGCGTACATCTGGCCTCCGGCGATCGACCCGCTGGCGCCGAAGAACATGGCTCTCTCGCCCGAGGACGCTCGCTACATCATCGATCAGTTCGGCATCGACGTCGACCGCCCGCTGCTCACCCAGGTGTCGCGGTTCGACCCGTGGAAGGACCCGCTGGGCGTGATCGACGCCTACCGGCTCGTCCGTGAGGCGCACCCCGGCACACAGCTCGCGCTCGTCGGCTCGATGGCGCACGACGACCCGGAGGGGTGGGAGTTCTACAACCAGACGGTCGCGTACGCCGACGAGGACCCGGACGTCTACATCCTCTCGAACCTGAACAACGTCGGCTCCGTGGAGGTGAACGCGTTCCAGGTTGTCTCGGCCGCGGTGATCCAGAAGTCGATCCGGGAGGGCTTCGGTCTCACGGTGTCCGAGGCGCTCTGGAAGGCCCGTCCGGTCGTCGCCGGTCGCGTCGGCGGCATCCTGGCCCAGATCCGGGACGGCGAGACGGGCTATCTCGTGGACTCCGCCCGGGGCTGCGCCGAGGCCTGCCTGGCCGTGCTCGCCGACCCGGACCGTGCGCGAGCGATGGCGCTTGCGGGCAAGGAAGACGTGCGCCGCCGCTTCCTGATGCCGCGGCTCTTGCGCGACTGGCTCGTGCTGTTCAACCGCCTGGTCGGCAACGACGTGGGTGCCGCGGAGCTCACGACCGTCGGGGAGGCGCGGTAGCGTAGGTCGCGTGGGGGCCCGCGCGCGCAGGCTGATCGTCGTCTCGAACCGCGGGCCGGTCACATTCCGGCGCGATGCCGGCGGCGACCGGGTTGCCCGCCGTGGCGGCGGCGGGCTCGTGACCGCCCTGCGGGGCCTCGCCCGACGGCACGCGGTGACCTGGATCGCGAGCGCGCTCAGCGACGAGGACCGCACGGTCGCGGCGGAGCGGGGCGGCGCGGCGGTCGAGGAGACGGCCGCGGACGGCTCGACGTTCCGCCTGCGCCTGCTCGCCCACGAGCCGCGGGCGTACGACCGCTTCTACAACGTCGTCGCGAACCCGATGCTGTGGTTCGTCCATCACTACCTGTGGCCGCTGGCGCGGGCTCCGAGCTTCGACCGCGAGCTGTGGGAGGCCTGGAACGAGGGCTACGTCGTCGTCAATGAGCGCTTCGCAGAGGCCGTCAGCGAGGAGCTCGAGGCCGCGCCGGACGCGGCCGTGCTGTTCCACGACTACCACCTCTACCTGGCGCCGGCCCTGGTGAGGCGCCGCGCGCCCGGGGCTGCGCTCTCCCACTTCGTGCACGTGCCGTGGCCGGCGGCCGACTCGTGGCGCGTGCTTCCCGAGCCGATCCGCGTGGCCGTGCACGAGGGCCTGCTCGCGAACGACGTCGTCGGCTTCCACGCCGAGCGCTGGCGCCGGAGCTTCCTGCGCACGTGCGAGGACATCGCCGGCGCGAGCGCGAGCTTCACCGAGGGCGTCGTGACGGGCCCCGGCGGCCGGACGCGTGCGGTGGTCGCGCCGATCTCGGTCGACGCCGACGAGTTCGACGAGCTGGCGCAGGACGGGCGGGTGCTGGCGGAGGAGGCCGCGATCGAGGCGGGCCGCCCGGAGCTCCTCGTCGTGCGGGTCGACCGCACGGACCCCTCGAAGAACATCGTGCGGGGGCTGCGCGCGTTCGAGCTGTACCTCGAGGAGCACCCGGAGATGCATGGGCGCGTCGGGATGCTCGCGCTGCTCGATCCCTCGCGTCAGGACATCCCGGAGTACGCCGAGTATCTCGCGGAGATCGAGCGTGCCGCGCGGGCGCTCAACGGTCGCTTCGAGCGAGCCGGCTGGCGGCCGCTCGACCTCCAGGTGCAAGACAACTTCCCGCAGGCCGTCGCTGCCTACAAGCAGTACGACGTGCTGCTCGTGAACGCGATCTTCGACGGCCTCAACCTCGTCGCCAAGGAGGCGCCGCTCGTGAACGAGCGAGATGGCGTGCTCCTGCTCTCGGAGAACGCGGGCGCGCACGAGGAGCTCGGGGAGTGGGCGGTCACGGTCAACCCGTTCGACGTGCGGGGCCAGGCCGCCGGGCTCGGCGAGGCGCTGAGGATGCCCCTTCCGGAACGCGCCGCCCGCGCCGAGGCGATCCGCCGGCACGTGCGCGAGCACGACATCGCCGCGTGGGCGGAGGGCCAGCTCGCGGAGCTCGATGCAGCGGTGGTCGCGCGCGCCGGTAGAATCGCCCCGTGAGCAGCGACAACCCGCTGAGCCACGTCGATGAGGCGGGCTCGGTGCGGATGGTGGATGTCGGGGCGAAGCCGCTCTCTCGCCGCCGCGCCGTCGCCGTGGCCACCGTACGGATGCTCCCCGAGACCGCCCGCCGGCTGCGCGAGCTCCCGAAGGGCGACGCGCTCGCGACCGCCCAGGTCGCCGGGATCATGGCCGCGAAGCGAACCTCCGAGCTGATCCCCCTGTGCCACCCGTTGCCTCTGGCCGTGGTCGGCGTCGAGCTCGAGGTCGGTGAGGCCGACGTCCGGATCACCGCGACCGCGGAGACGACCGCGCAGACCGGGGTCGAGATGGAAGCGCTCGTGGCCGCGTCGGTGGCCGCTCTGACCGTCTACGACATGGCCAAGGCGATCGACAAGGGAATGGTCGTCGAGGGTGTGCGGCTCCTCGAGAAGACGAAGGAGCCGGTAGCCGCCGGCGCGGACGGCCGATGAACGCTGCCGTGCTGACCGTCTCCGACGGCGTCCACCACGGCACACGGGACGATCGGAGCGGCGACCTGCTCGCGGAGCTGCTCGCCGGTGAGGGCTTCCTCGTCGAGCGCCGGGTCGTCCCGGACGAGCGCGACGAGATCGCGCGCGCGATCCGCGACCTCGCGGCCGGCAACGACGTCGTGCTCACGACCGGTGGCACCGGGTTGGCCCCGCGGGACGTGACGCCCGAGGCGACTCTCGACGTCGTCGAGCGAGTCGCCCCCGGAATCCCGGAGGCGCTGCGGGCGGACGCGATCACAAAGACGCCCCACGGGTTGCTGTCCCGCTCGGCCGCGGGCGTACTCGGCAAGACGCTCGTGGTCAACCTGCCCGGCTCCCCGGGCGGTTGTCGCGACGGGTTCGAGATCCTCCGTCCGGCGCTCGCCCACGCGGTGGCGCTGCTCGCGGACGCACCGACGGCCCACCGACAGACGTGAGCGCGACTCCGAGCACGTTCGGAATACTTCGATATACGAAACTTTTTTCCTCGCTCGTCAAGCTCGAGCACACGCTGTTCGCGCTCCCGTTTGCCTACGTGGGCGCATTCCTCGCCGTCGGCGGGGTGCCGGGCGCCCGCGAGCTGATCTGGCTCACGGTCGCGATGGCCGGCGCCCGCAGCCTGGCGATGGCGCTGAACCGGCTGATCGACGCTCGCGTGGACGGGCGGAACCCGCGCACGGCCGCCCGCGAGCTGCCGCGTGGTGCCCTCCTGTCGTGGCAGGTCGTCGCCTTCGCCGTCGCCTCGCTCGCGGTGTTCCTCGTCGCCGTCTACCAGCTCGCGCCGATCGTCCGCTGGCTGTGGCCGATCCCGGTGGTCGCGTTCGTCGTCTACCCCTACCTCAAGCGGTTCACCTGGCTCTGCCACTTCTGGCTCGGCGCGGTGGACGGGCTCGCGCCGGTCGGAGCCTGGGCGGCGCTCGAGAACGAGCTGCCCTGGCAGGCGTGGGCTCTCGGCGGCGCGGTGGCGCTGTGGATCGCGGGCTTCGACGTGCTCTACGCGCTCTTCGACCTCGAGGTCGACCGGGCGCAGCGGCTGCACTCGGTGCCCGCCCGCTTCGGCGCGAGGGCCGCCTTCCGGGTCTCCCGGGCCGCTCACGCGCTCACGATCGGGCTCCTCGTCGTCGCGGGTCTCGGGCTGCCCGTCGGTGCCGCCTACTGGCTCGGCGTCGCGGCGGCCGCAGGTCTGCTCGCGTACGAGCAGTCGCTCGTGTCCCCCCGTGACTGGCGCCGCCTCGACACCGCCTTCTTCACCATGAACGGCGTGATTGCCGTCGTGTTCTTCGGCTTCGTGCTCGTCGACGTCCTCGTCCGGTGATCCGCGCCCGCTCCCTCACGAAGCGCTTCGGCGACCACGACGTCCTCGATCGCATCGACATCGACGTGCCCGCCGGCGGCTTCCTGCTCGTCACGGGCCGAAACGGCTCGGGCAAGAGCACGCTGCTGCGGCTCCTCGCGGGCCTGCTCGCACCAACCGGGGGCGAGCTCGAGCTGGGGGTGGAGCGGGCGTCGATCGGGTTCGCCGGCCACGAGCCGCTCGTCTATCGGGAGCTGACCGCGCTCGAGAACCTCGAGCTGTACGGACGCCTCTACCGGATCCCGGAGCGGCGGGAGCGGATCGGGATGCTGCTCGAGCGGTTCGGGCTCTGGGAGGCGCGCAGCCAGCGCGTCGCCACCTACTCCCAGGGGATGCGCCAGCGGCTCGCGCTCTGCCGGGCGCTCCTCCACGACCCCGAGCTCCTGCTCCTCGACGAGCCGTTCGCCGGGCTCGACCGGGAGGGTGCCGACCTGCTCGACGGGGAGCTCTCCGAGCTCGCCCGGTCGCACACCCTGGTCGTCTCCTCCCACCAACCGGAGCGCATCCTCGCGCTCGCGACCGCGCGACTCGAGCTCACCTGACCGGGTACGTCCAGGACGTGGCGGCGCTCGCGCGCAAGGACCTCCTGCTGGAGCTGCGCACGCGGGAGACGCTTCCGGCGATGCTCCTGTTCGTCGTCTCGGCGCTCGTCGTCTTCCACTTCGCCCTGCCCGCCACCGCCGGCGAGTCGGAGCGGGTCGCGAAGGGGCTGCTCTGGGTGGCGGTGCTGTTCACCGCGTTGCTCGGGCTGACCCGGGCGTTCGTCGCCGAGCGCGAGCAGGGGATCTTCGACGGCCTCGTTCTGGCGCCGTGCGACCGCAGCGCGATCTGGCTGGCGAAGACGTTGTCGGTCGTCGCGTTCCTCGTCCTGGTCGAGCTGATCGCCGTCCCGGCGTTCGCGCTCTTCTTCACCGGCGTCGACGCGGCGACGATCGCCGCGCTCGCGCTCGCCAACCTCGGGATCGCGGCGGTCGGATGCCTCCTGTCGGCGATCGCCGCCGCCAGCCGCACCCGCGAGCTCCTGCTGCCGCTGCTCTTCCTGCCGCTCGCGATCCCGATCATCGTCGGCGGGGTGGGCGCCTCCGTGACCGACGAGCCCGGGCGGTACCTCGCCTTCCTCGGCCTCTACGACGGGATCTTTGCGATCATCTCCTGGGCGTCCTTTGAGTACGTCGTTACGGAATAGGCCCGGTCCCGCCCTGGCGCTCGCCGCGGCGGCGCTCCTGCTCGCGAGCGTGGCGCTCGCGTTCTGGTGGGTGCCCGACGACGCCGATCAGGGCTTCAGCCAGCGGATCTTCTACATCCACGTGCCGGCTGCGATCACAGCGTACGCCCTCTTCGGCTGGGCGGGCTGGAAGGCTCTGCGCCTGCTCTGGAGGGGCGACGAGCGCTACGACCTCGAGAGCTACACGGCCATCCATATCGGGGTCATGTGGGGCGTGATCACCCTTGCCACGGGCGCGATCTGGGCGAAGATCTCCTGGGGCGTCTGGTGGTCGTGGAGCGAGCGACAGCTCGTTCTGTTCCTGATCCTGTTCCTGTTCTACTCCGCCTACTTCATGCTCCGCTACTCCGTCGACCCGGGCTCGCAGCGAGCGCGGATGTCGGCGGTGTACGCGCTCTTCGGCGTCGTCCTGATCCCCGTCAGCTTCCTCGCGATCCGTCTGGCCGAGAACTTCATCCACCCTGTCGTGTTCACGCGAGACGGGCCGCAGATGGCCGGGTCGATGTTCCTGGTCTTCTGCCTCTCCCTGGCCGGGCAGATCGCGCTGGCCGGAGCCCTGTACCAGACCGAGCTGGCCGGCAAGCGGCTCGACTCCGGTCTGCGGGAGCTGAGGAGGGCGCTCGCGTGACGACCGCCGAGAAGTACGTCACCGCCGCCTACCTGGTGGTGCTCGCGATCGTGCTCCTGTACGTCGTGATCTACGCGTTTCGCATGGTGCGGCTCGAGCGCGAGGTGCGCGAGCTCGCCGAGCTCGCCGCGCAACGGGACGACCGGGCGGCGGAACCCGGCCGGGAGCCGGCCGCGAGCTGATGGCAGAGTTGGCCGTCGTCCTGTTCTGGCCCGCACTGGCGGGGTATGCCCAGGCGGCCGTTGCGTACGTCGGCGAGGGCGTGCACCCTGGCCGCCTCGGCCGCTACGCGATCTGGGGGGTGCGGTTCGGCTGGCTCGCCCAGACCGCGCTGCTCGTGGCGCAGGCCGCCGCCGCCGAGGGCTTTCCGTGGGACTCCTGGGCCGGCTCGCTCAACCTGTTCGTCTGGATGTGCGTCGGCGCCTACCTGATCTGGGGCTGCCGGGCGCCCTACCGCCTGCTCGGCCTTGCCGTCATGCCGATCGCAGCGGCCCTGTTCGTGCTCGCGTGGCTCGCTGGCGGCGCCGGCCCCGGCCGCTCGAGCGCGTTCGACTCGACGTTCCTCGTCCTCCACGTCGGGCTCGTGACGGTGGCGTTCGCGGGCTTCACGCTCTCGGCCGCGCTCGCTGCCGTGTACCTGTGGCAGGACAGCCGCCTGAAGCGGCGCTCGCCCGGGCTGCTCCGCGTGCGGGCCCCGTCGCTCGCGACGCTCGACAGTCTGATCGGGCGGACGATCGCTGTCGGGCTGCCGGCGCTCACGTTCGGCGTCGCCGTGGGCCTCGCGCGCCTCGGGTCGGAGGGCGGCGGGATCGACGCGATCATGGCCGTCACCTTCTTCGCCTGGGCCGTCTACGTGGCCTTCCTCGTGCTGCGCCACGAGGCGGGGTGGCGGGGGCGCCGCACGGCCTACCTCGCGCTCGCTGGCTTCCTGCTCGTGATCTGCGTCCGGCTCGGCTCGATCCCGATCACCCACTTCTGATGAACCTCGTCCTCGTCGGAACCTCGCATCGTCACGCCCCTGTGGAGGTACGGGAGCGCCTGGCGTTCGGCGGGGAGGCTGCGGGAGCGCTGGCGGCCCGCCTCGCCGCCGGCGACGGCGAGGCCGTGGCGCTGGCGACGTGCAACCGCGTCTGCCTGTACCTGGCCCACCGCGACGCGACCGAGGCGCGAGCCCGCGCGAGCGCCGAGCTGCTGGCGCTCTCGGGTCTGCCGGCGGCGGCGCTCGAGTCGGCGTTGTACGTCAAGTCCGGAGCGGCCGCGGCGCTCCACCTGTTCCGGGTCGCGGCGGGTCTCGACTCGATGGTTCCCGGCGAGACCCAGATCCTCGGGCAGGTCCGGTCCGCGTTCGAGACGGCAGACCGCCACGGTGCCGCCGGGCCGGTGCTCCACCGGCTGTTCCGGCAGGCGCTTCACGCCGGCAAGCGGGTTCGGCACGAGACGGGAATCGCCGAGAACCCGGCGTCCGTCTCCTCGGCCGCCGCCGAGCTGGCCGCCCGCGTGTTCGACGATCTCGGATCGCGGACGATCCTGCTCGTGGGCGCCGGCAAGATGGCGGAGCTCGCCGCGGCGAACCTCCTCTCCCGCGGCGTTGGACGCCTTGTCGTCGCGAACCGGTCCGTCGAGCGGGCGCAGCCCCTCGCCGAGCGCTTCGGCGGCCGGGCCGTGGGCCTCGACGCGCTCGAGGAGGAGCTCGCCGGCGCCGACGTCGTGATCGCCTCCACGGGCGCGCGCGAGCTCGTGCTCACGGCCGGGCAGGTCGAGCGGGCGCTTCGCCGCCGCCGCGGGGTCCCGGTGTTCTTCATCGATATCGCGGTGCCGCGAGACCTCGATCCCGCAATCAACGATCTCGACGGCTGCTATCTCTACGACATCGACGATCTCGAGCGCGTCGTCGAGGAGAGCGTCGCCGGCCGCCGGGAGGAGGCCGTGCGGGCGGAGGCGATCGTGGACGAGGAGGCGCGAGACTTCGACGCCTGGCAGCGGTCGCTCGACGTGGTACCGGCCATTGCCGGGCTGCGGCGTCTCGCGGAGGAGATCCGGGCCGCGGAGCTCGCGCGGGCCCGGGCCCGGCTCGCGGGCCTGAGTCCTCGCGAGCTGACGGCGGTGGAGTCGCTGACGGCCCAGATCGTGAACAAGCTCCTCCACGTGCCGACCGTGCGCCTGAAGGAGGCGGCTGCCGCGCCCGACGGAGCGGCCCGCGCCGACGCCCTGCGCTACCTGTTCGACCTCGGGGACGACAGGTCGTGAGTCGCGATGCTCGTCCGGCTCGGCTCGCGCGGTAGCCGGCTCGCGCTCGTGCAGGCGCAGCTGGCTGCTGACGCCCTGCGGCGGGTGCGCGCCGATCTCGAGCTGGCGCTCGTCCCGATCACGACCGCTGGCGATCGTGATCGCACGCGGCCGTTCGGCGAGATCGGCGCCCGCGGCGTGTTCGTGAAGGAGCTCGAGGAGGCGCTCCTCGCCGGCCGGGTGGACGTCGCCGTCCATTCCGCAAAGGACATGACCTCGACCGACACTGCCGGGCTCGAGGTGGGTGCGTACCTGCCGCGTGAGGATCCCCGCGACGCGCTCTGCGGCGCAGCGGCCGTCGCGCCGGGGATGCGGATCGGCACGGCGTCGGTACGCCGCCGCGCGCAGCTGCTCGCGCTCGAGCCGTCGCTCTCGATCGAGCCGCTCCGCGGGAACGTCGACACCCGGCTGCGCAAGCGCCGGGAGCGGGGGCTCGACGCGATCGTGCTCGCCGCCGCCGGGCTCGACCGCCTCGGGCTCGCCCACGAGATCGGCCTTCGCTTCGACCCGGCCGAGCTCGTCCCCGAGGCCGGCCAGGGGGCGGTCGCGCTCCAGGTGCGCGCGGGCGAGGCCGCCCTCGTCGCCCCTGTCGACGACGCGGAGACGCGCCGGCGCGTCGAGGCCGAGCGGGTGTGCGTGGCCCGGATCGGCGGCGGCTGCCTGGCGCCGGTCGCGGCGCACCACGACGGTGCCACGCTCACGGCGCTCGTCGCGGCCGAGGACGGGAGCTGGGTCGAACGCCGGAGCGGCACCGATCCCGTGACGGTCGCGGACGCGCTCGCCGAGGCCGCCCGCCGGATCCGGTAGGAGCGCGCCGTGACAGCACAGACCGTCGTCGTCACGGGCGCCAGGGAGGGCGCGAGCAGGCTCGCCGCGCGGCTTCGCGACGCCGGCCTCTCGGTCGTGGAGTGCCCGCTGGTCGCGATCGAGCCGATCGACGGGCCGCCCGTGCACGCGGCGGGCTACGACTGGGTCGTGCTCACGAGCGCGCGCGCCGTCGAGCAGCTGCTGCGCCGGCTCGTGGGCCTGCTCCAGCGGGTGGCCGTGATCGGACCTGGCACCGCCGATGCGCTCCGCGCCCACGGGGTCGAGCCCGCGCTGGTCGCGCGCCGCTCGACGCAGGAGGGCCTGCTCGCGGAGCTGCCGCGCCCGGCCGGCCGCGTGCTCTTCGCCGGCGCGGAGGGCGCGCGCGACCTGCTCGCCCGCGAGCTCGGGGCCGACGTCGTCGCGCTCTACCGAACGGTGGAGCTGCGTCCGGAGGCCTTCCCGGCCGCCGGCCTCGTCGTCCTCGCCTCGGCGTCGGCGGCCCGGGCGCTCGCCGCGCTCGGCAGCGAGCTCGAGTGCGTCTCGATCGGACCCGTGACCTCGGCGGAGGCGCGACGGCTCGGGCTGCGCCTCGTCGGCGAGGCGGGCTCGCACGACCTCGACGGCCTCGTCGAAGCGGTTAGGCTTGCGGCATCGCTCCGCCGGTCGTCACCCTCCTGAGCGACTACGGGCTCGAGGACGGCTTCGCGGGCGTCTGTCGCGGCGTGATCGCCCGGATCGCCCCGGCCGCGACGGTGATCGACATCACGCACGGCATCGCGCCCCAGCAGGTGCTCCAGGGCGCTGTCGTGCTCGCCGACTCTCTGCCGTTCATGCCGGTCGGCGTGCATCTCGGGATCGTCGACCCCGGGGTCGGAGGGCCGCGGCGCCCGCTCGCGCTGCGCGGCGGCGACGGGCGCCTGTACGTGGGTCCCGACAACGGCCTGCTCCCGCTCGCCGCCGACCGGCTCGGGGGCGTCGTCGAGGCCGTCGAGCTCGTCGAGCACAGGTTCATGCTCGAGCCGATCTCGCCCACGTTCCACGGGCGCGACGTCTTCGCGCCCGTTGCCGCCCACCTCGCGCTCGGCGTGCCGCTCGACGAGCTCGGCCCGGGGGTCGATCCGGAGGGGCTCGTCCGGCTCGAGCTGGCCGAGCCGAAGGTTGACGAGGGGCGGATCCAGGCGACGGTGCTCGGGGTCGACCGCTTCGGGAACGTGCGCCTGAACGCCACCAGGGCCTCGCTCGAGCAGGCCGGGATCGCCACCGGGGAGGACGTGGAGGTGGAGGTCGCCGGGAGACGCTACTCGGCCCTCGCGGCGCGGACGTTCGCCGACGTGCGTCCGGGCGGGGTGATCGTCTACGAGGACTCGGCCGGCAGCGTCGCTCTCGCGGTCAACCGCGGCAGCGCCGCCCGGTTGCTCGCCGCGGTCGCCGGCCAGGAGGCGACGCTTCGCCGCTCGCGGCGGTGAAGCTCAGTCGAGCACGGCCGTACGGTCGGTCCACGAGATGCCGGCGCTCGCGACGACGACGAGCGCGACCGCGGCCAGCTCCGTCGCGGCCAGCCGCTGGCCGAGCACCGCGAGCCCGGCGAGCGCCGCGACGGCCGGCTCGACGCTCATCAGCACCCCGAACGCCGCGGTTCGCATCCGCCGTAGGGCTTCGAGCTCGAGGGAGTAGGGGATCGCCGAGGAGAGCACTGCCACGGCGGCGCCAACGCCGAGCACGGACGGATCGAGCAGTTCCCGTCCCCCGGCGGCGATCCCGGCCGGCACGAGCAGCACGGCGGCGACGACGAGCGCGATCGCAAGCCCTTGCCCGCCGGGAAACGCTCGGCCGAGCGGACCGGCGAGGAGGATGTAGGCGGCCCAGCACCCGCCCGCGCCGAGCGCGAAGACGACGCCGAGCCCGTCGAGCCGGCCGACGTCTCCCGCGGAGAGCAGCGCGATCCCACCGGCCGCGATCGCGACCCAGACGAGGTCGAGCCGTCTCCGCGACGTGGCGACAGCGACGCCGAGTGGCCCGACGAACTCGAGCACGACCGTGATGCCGAGAGCGAGCCGGTCGAGCGCGAGGTAGAAGAGGAGGTTCATCGCTGCGAGCACGAGACCGAACGAGCAGGCGAGCGCGAGGTCTCCCCGGGCGTGGCCGCGCACCCGGGGGCGCCACAGCGCGGCCAGCAGGGCCGCCGCGATCGCGACGCGGAGGAAGACAGCGCCGCCCGGGCCGATCTCCGGGAACAGCGTCGCGGCGAGCGCGGCTCCGAACTGAACGGACGCGATCGCCGCGAGCACGAAGAGGACCGGGGGCAAGAGTGGCGAGGGCCGGACTTGAACCGGCGACACCGCGGTTTTCAGCCGCGTGCTCTACCAGCTGAGCTACCTCGCCGAGCCGAAGCAGTGTAGCCGGATGGCCCGCCGCCTACGGCGGATCGTAGTAGACCCGGCCCCTCAGCTCCTCCGGCAGGTGGTCGGCGTCGAACCCGCGGGGGTCGTCGTGGGGGTAGACGTAGCCTTCGCCGTGCCCGAGGCCGCGCGAGCCGGGGTGGTGGGAGTCCCGCAACGACCTCGGCGGGCGCAGAGCACCATGCTCGCGCACGTCCCTCGCCGCCGCCGAGAGGGCGGTGAGGACGGCGTTCGACTTGGCGGCCCGGGCGAGGTAGAGGGCGGCCTGCGCGAGGTTCAGGCGGGCCTCCGGCAGGCCCACGTGCTCGAGCGCCCGCGCTGCGGCGACGGCGACCAGCAGCGCCTGCGGGTCCGCGTTGCCGACGTCCTCGGAGGCGAAGATGATCATCCGCCGCGCGAGGAACCGCGGATCCTCCCCGGCCTCGAGCATCGCCGCCAGGTAGTAGACGGCCGCGTCCGGATCGGAGCCGCGCAGCGACTTGATGAACGCGGACGCGAGATCGTAGTGGGAGCTGCCGGCCTTGTCGTAGACCAGGGGGCGCTTCCTCGCCGCGTCCTCCACGTGGCGCTCCTCGACCGGTCGCCCCTCGGCCGCGGCGGTGCTCGCGGCGAGCTCGACGATGTTCAGGGCGGCGCGTGCGTCGCCGCCGGCGCGCCGCGCGATCAGCGCCACGAGCTCCTCGGGGAGCTGCTCGATGCCGAGCTCGATGGCGCCCCTGCGGGTGATCACGGCCAGCTCCTCGGGCGCGAGCGGCTCGAGCTCGTAGACCTGGCAGCGGGAGAGGAGCGCCGCGTTGACCTCGAAGTAGGGGTTCTCGGTCGTCGCCCCGATCAGCACGACCGCGCCCTCCTCGACCGCCGGCAGCAGCGCGTCCTGCTGCGCCTTGTTGAAGCGGTGGATCTCGTCGAGAAACAGGATCGTCCGGCGTCCGTCCGCGCCGAGGCGCTCGCGTGCGCGCGCGAGCACGCCGCGCACGTCGGCGACCGTCGCGGAGACCGCGGAGAGCTCCTCGAACACGGCCCCGGTTGCCGCAGCGACGATCCGCGCGAGTGTGGTCTTGCCGCTCCCGGGTGGGCCGAAGAACACGGACGAGGGCACCCGGTCCTCGGCGATGGCGAGCGCGAGCGCCGAGCCGCGACCGGCGATGTGCGCCTGCCCGACGAGCCCGCCGAGCGTCGCCGGGCGCATTCGGGTCGCGAGCGGCCCGAGGGCGGGGAGGCGCTCAGCGGCCGCGTCCGAGAACAGGTCGCTCATCGCTCGAAGTATGCTGACTCGATGGCCGCGGTCTCGCTGCGCGACGAGGTGACCGCGCTCCTGCGGGAGCTCCTGCGCCTCGACACCGTCAATCCGCCGGGTAACGAGACGCGGGCGGCGGAGCTCCTGCGCGACTACCTGGAGCGTCACGGCGTCGCGTGCAGCCTCCACGCGAGGGTGCCCGAGCGTGCGAATCTCGTCGCGCGGATTCCCGGCCGCGACCCGGCCGCGCCGCGGCTGCTCTTTCTCTCGCACACGGACACGGTGCTCGCGGATCCCGCGGAGTGGTCGGTCGACCCCTGGGCGGGCGAGCTCACGGACGGCGCGGTCTGGGGCCGGGGCGCGCTCGACATGAAGGGACAGGTCGCGGCGTCGGCGGTCGCGATCGCGGCGCTCGCGCGCGAGGGATTCGAGCCCGCCGGCGACCTGGTGTTCGCAGCGACCGCCGACGAGGAGGTGGGCGAGGACTTCGGGCTTTCGTGGCTGTGCACGGAGCACCCCGAGGCCGTGCGGGCGACCTGGTGCGTCAACGAGGGCGGCGGTGACCGCATCGAGCTGGGGGGTAAGGTGCTCTACCTGTGCGCCACGTCCGAGAAGGCGACCTCGCCGTTTCGGCTGCGAGTCTCCGGGCGAAGCGGGCATGCGTCGATGCCGGCGGTCGGGGACAACGCGCTCGTGAAGGCGGCGCGCCTGATCGACCGTCTCGCGCGCCTGGAGACGGAGATCATGCTCATGCCGGAGACGCGGGCCTTCCTCGAGGCCGTGCTCGGGGACGTGCCCGCGCCGGCCGACGCGCTCGCGCGCCTCTCGAAGCTGGGGGCGCGCCCGGGCGCCATGCTGGAGCCGATGCTCCGGGCGACCGTGTCGCCGACCCAGATCGCGGCCTCCGACAAGCAGAACGTGATCCCCGGCAGCTGCGAGGTCGTCTGCGCCAGCCGGCTCCGGCCCGGCGCGGCGCCGGCCCGGGGGGAGGCGGGGGTCCGCGCCGCGCTCGGCGAGGGCGACTACGAGCTCGAGTGGCTCGAGCACGTCGGGGGCAGCCGCTCCTCGTTCGACACGCCGCTGCGGGCCGCGCTCGAGTCGTTCATCGCCGGGGAGGAGCCCGGGGCTGCGCTCGTTCCGACCCTGCTGGCCGGCTTCACCGACAGCCACTACCTGCGCGAGGCCTTCGGCACGGTCGCCTACGGCTTCTTCCCGATGCGGGCGATGGCGCCCGACCTCGCCGCGTCGCTCGTGCACTCCGCGGACGAGCGCGTGCCTGTGGACGATCTCGAGCTCGGGACGCGGTGCCTCATCCACGTGGCGCGGGAGCTCGCGGGGTGAGCGAGCCGGTGCGTCTCGGGGGCATGGCGCTGGCCAACGGCGTGCTCGTGCACGGGCCCGGGCACTGGGCCTGCGCGATCCGGGCTGCTGGCGGGGGCGTCGAGGTCGCCTCGGGTCGTAAGGCGATTCGCGCCGCGGAGGTCCGCTCGCCCGTCCTGCGCGTCCCGGCCCGGGTGGCGGAGGTGCTCATGCTCCTGCCTCAGGTGCAGCGGGCGCTGCCCGCCGCCGAGTTCCCGTTCGCGCAGGCGCGGGTCCTCGCTGCCTTCGCCGGCACGAGCGTCGTCGTCCGCGGCCTGCGCTCGAGCGGGCTCTCGGCGGGCGCTCAGGAGGCTCTGGCCGTGCTGCTGACGCTCGTCCCGACCAGCTTCGCGCTCCGGGGGACCGACGTCGCCGCATACCACGGCGCGGAGCACATCACGATCGGGAGCTACGAGCACGGTGAGCCGAGGCCGCGCGAGCACGAACGCTGCGGCTCCCACATGCTGGCGCCGCTGCTCGCGCTGACCGCCGCCGGAAACGTCCTGGCGGGCAGGCTCGCACGGACGCCGCGAGGTCGAGCCGCCGTACGGGCGCTCGCCGGAGTCGGGGCGCTCGCGACCGCGGGAGAGCTGTACGGCTGGGCGCTGCGTCACCCCGACCGGGGGCTCGCCCGCGCCCTGGCCTGGCCCGGAGCGACGCTCCAGAGCCGCGTGCTCACGGCGGAGCCGACTCCGGAGCAGCTCGAGGTCGCGGGTGCCGCGCTCGAGGAGTGCCTGCGCCTCGAGACGGCCGCCGGCTAGTGCGACGTCTCACAACGTTGCACTGGAAACGCGGAGAAGGTGTAGGGGCGGGACTTGTCCCGCCCGGGACGATGCGAGCACCGGGAAACGGGACGGGTTGCGGGGCGGCCAGGGCCGGGCCCGACATAGAACGTGGCGGGCGCTACCCGCCAGCCGGGTTGGGGGGCA
>CAYJLE010000014.1:0-11264 GCA_964370985.1 uncultured Gaiellales bacterium
CGCTCTCCCAGCTGAGCTAACGCCCCTGACGGGGTCACTGTAGCCGCGCTAGGCTCCCCAGACCGAGACGAGGAGGGCGAGGTGCGTACACGGAGAACGATCGGAGCACTGGTGGCCGCCGCCGCGCTCGCGGCTCCCGCCGCGACGGCCGCGAACGAGCCGGCCGCGTACGGCACGGCGACGAGATCGACGCTGAACGTGGTGAGCGGCGTCCTCGTGGCGGCCAAGTCCGTCGACCTGCGCGGCGTCTGGCTCGACGAGACGAAGCCGTGCACCCAGACGCGGACACTCAGGGTCTCGATCGAGGTCTTCTACTCGTCGAGCTCGGGCGCGACGAAGCGCACGAAGCTCGCGAAGAGCGGCGCGGTCGGCAACTGCGCCGAGGGCGGGCCGAACTTCGGCTACACGTTCAAGGCGGCCGCGCGCGGATACGCCTGCGCGAGCGGCGCGTGGAAGCCGGGGAGCTACTCCTTCGTCACGAAGACGCGGGACACGACAAGCGGGCTCGTCGCGACCGCGAGCCTGAGCTGGACGAAGAGAGGATCCTGCTAGTCGCCCCAGTCGAAGTCGCGCGAGCGGCCCCAGAGGGTGTCCTCGTCCGGCTCGGCGGCCGGAGGGCTCTCCTCTGTCGGCCACGCGAGGGCGTAGCTCGGCTCGTTCATGTCCATGGGCTGCGTGCCACCGAGGGTCTCCTCGAGCAGCGCCTGCTCCTCGGACTTGAACAGCGGATGATTCTCGAACGGATCGGCGGTCTTGTACCGCTCGATCGGCATCTCCCGGTTGAGCGCGGCGTTCTGCCGCTTCAGCTCGAGATGCTCCTCGATCACCTTCGCGAACGACTGGCTGCCGTCCACCGTCATCCCACCTCCATGCTCGGGATCAGGGCTGCCCCAGTGTAGACGAATCCCCCACTGAGGAGGACCGAACCGGTCTCGCGTGCGGTCAGAAGATCGGCCGGTCGAGGAAGACGCAGACGATCATCCCGGCAAGCCAGCCGAGCGTCGCCACCGCGACGGCGAGCGCGGTCAGCCTGCGAATCGTGCGGCCGATCGCGACCGCGACGAACGCGAACACGATCGCGGCGAGCCCGATCCGGCCCGGGTAGTACACGATCGCCGCGAGCCCGCCGAAGATCGCCAGCGCGGCCAGGTAGCCGGCGACGACCTGGGAGGGGATTGCCCTGCCGGGCCCGCCGTACTCCTGCGCCCGGTATTTCTCCCCGCTCGCGCTCATGGCCACGATCTCATCCTCCCTCTCGCCGGTGCCGCGGCGGGCCGGCGGGCCGGCGAGCCGCGCGGGCCACTGCCTCGCGGGGCGCGCCTGCGTGTGCGCCACCACCAGTCGCCGGGCTCGTGACCGCTCGCGTCGGGGTCATCCTGGCCGCCAGGATACCCGGCCCCGGGTGACGGCGGATCCCTCACCGCCCACCAGACGACGTAGCAGAGATAGGCGACAGGGATCTTCAGCAGGACGAGGAAGACCAGCGTGAAGAGGAGCATCGGCTGTCCGATCTCGGCAGTCCTCGGTCCAGTGTACCCGCGGCCCCGAGCCGTTGGATGTCCTCAGAGCCTGAGGCCGGGCCAGCTCTCGACCGGGTCGGTCGAGCGCACGAGCCTGGCTCCGGCGTCCGCGAAGCGCTGGAACGCGGCGTCGGCCTCGTCCGTGTGGTCGATCGCTCCCGGGACGACCACGGGCGACGTGCAGTCCTCGAGCAGGTACACCCTCCCGGCGTGGCAGGGATCGATCGCGCGCAGCTCGCAAAGGAGGCCAGCGACCGTCCATGCGACGCAGTGGCTCTTCGCCTGGCCCGCGACGACGACGGCGTCGAACGCGAGCAGCGTCTCGACGAGCGTCCGGTCGCGCTCGCCGAGCTGCCGCCCGGCCGGCCCGTGGGTCACCTCCGGCCCGAGCGCGGAATAGTGCTCCGTGAACGGGCTCGCTCCTTTCAGCCGCGCGTCGGGCTGGCTACGCCGCGCGATCGCGTGGAAGAAGGCGGCCTCCTCGAAGCTGGACACGAGGGCGTGCCCGATCCCTCCGACCAGCGCGTGATAGGGCCATACCGTGAGCGCATCCCGCCCGCCCGCCGCGAGCTGCCGGGTGTAATGGCCGAGCAGGGCGTCAGCCTCCCCGGGCTCGAGGCCGCGGTCGCGCGCGACGGCCGGGTCGACCCGCCAGACGCCCCGCTCGACGTCGCTGGCCAGGATCCGCGTGTACGGCGCCGGGTGGCTGCCCCCCGCGTCGACGAGCCAGGCGGGGTGGAACACCTGGAACGGCACGTGCGTGTCGAGCGTCGCGACGACCCGCGTGACCCGGCCGAGGTTGCGGTACAGGAACTCACAGAGGCGCGCGGTGTCGTCGACGGCGGCGCGCCCGGAGCGCCCGGCGACGAACAGCTCGAACCCGGGGGCGCAGAACGTGTTCTGGACGTCGATCGCGAGCAGGCAGATTCGCACGCGGTCGGCGGCCGCGGGCTGGAGCCCGTGCGCCTGCGCCCACGCCTCCGCCTGCGCCGCCCGCTCCGCGTACGGCACGCGCCAGACCTCGCCGGCCCGGCCCGGGTCGAAGTGCGACGGAACGTCCAACGTCATGCCGGTCTCATCCCGACGAGCGTACCCCGCGACGCGCCGCCGGGCAGATCGGGAATAGTTCCGGCCGGCGCACGTTTAGAAGCGCCGTAGCCGGGGAACGAGACCAAGGGGGAGCACGATGAACGCGGCCGCCGCCGATCCGAGGCGCTGGAAGGCGCTTGCCATCCTCGGTGTCGCCTACCTGATGGTCGTCCTCGACATCTCGATCGTCAACGTCGCCCTGCCGTCGATCCAGAACGACCTCGGCTTCAAGCCGGAGGACCTCCAGTGGGTGATCTCGGCCTACGCGCTCACGTTCGGAGGCTTCCTCCTGCTCGGCGGGCGCGCCGGCGACCTGCTCGGGCGACGGCGCCTGTTCATGATCGGGCTCGCCCTGTTCGCGATCTTCTCGCTGCTCGCGGGGCTGTCGGCGTCAGCCGGGATGCTGATCGCGGCCCGGGCACTCCAGGGCGCCGCGGGTGCCGTGCTCTCCCCGTCGGTGTTCTCGATCACGATGGTCACGTTCGACGAGGGCGCTGAGCGCAACAAGGCGCTCGGGATACTCGGGGCGATCGCCGGATCGGGCGCCGCGATCGGCGTGCTCCTCGGAGGCGTCCTTACGCAGTACATCGGCTGGGAGTGGATCTTCTTCGTCAACGTGCCGATCGGGGTGGCCGCGCTCCTCCTCGTGCCGAGACTGGTGCGAGAGAGCCACGCGCACGGCATGGAGCGTCACTTCGACTCCCTCGGCGCGGTCACGATCACCGCCGGCCTGATGCTGCTCGTCTACGCTCTGACCCAGGCCAGCAACGCGGGGTGGGCGTCCGCGCAGACGATCGGCCTGCTGCTCGCGTCCGCGGCCTTGCACATCGCGTTCGTCGGGATCGAGCTGCGATCGCGCTCTCCGCTCGTGCCGCTCCGATTCTTCCGCCGCCGCACCCCGACGGGGGCGAACATCATCGGCTTCGGGCTCGGGACGATGGTCTTCGGGATGTTCTTCCTACTGTCGCTGTACATGCAGCAGGTGCTCGGGTTCTCCGCGCTCGAGACCGGCGTCGGCTACCTCGCGGTCGCCCTCACAGCGGTCGTCGCGTCGGGCCTGGCGCAGGCGCTCGTGACGAAGGTGGGCGTGAAGCCCGTGCTGGCCGTGGGCATGGTCATGCTCGCGGGGGGGCTCCTCTACTTCACCCAGATCTCCGTGGACGGCTCCTACGCGGCCGACCTGCTGCCCGGCTTTCTTCTGGTCGGCGTCGGGCTCGGCTTCGCGTTCGTACCCGTATCGATCGCCGCGCTGGCGGGCGTGCCCCCGATCGAGGCGGGGCTCGCCTCCGGGCTGATCAACACGTCGCAGCAGATCGGCGGCGCACTCGGCGTCGCGATCCTGACAACGGTGTCGACGACGCGCACGGAAGGGCTTCTCGCCGACGGCGCCGACTCGGCGGCCGCGCTCACGGAGGGGTTCAGCCTCGCGTTCTGGGTCGGCGTCGCGTTCGCCGCCGCGTCGTTCTTCGCCACGCTGGTGGCGCTGCGCCGGGACGAGCTGCAGGCGGTGCCGGCGGGCGCGCCCGCCCGGTAGCCGCGGGCTACGACAGCGAGTCGCGCAGCCGCCGGGTCGCGTCCGTCAGCGCCGCGAAGTCGCCCCCGGCGCCCTCGGGCTGGCCGAGCCTGGACGTCGAGACGCCGACCGCAACGGCCCCCGCGTCGACAAAAGCGCGCGCGCAGGATTCGTCCACGCCACCGGTGACGACGAGCTCGACGTCGCGGAGCGGCGCGAGCACGGCCTTCACGTAGCCGGCGCCGAGGTCGGCGCCGGGAAAGAGCTTCACGAACGTCGCACCCTGCTGCCAGGCGGCGTCGATCTCGGTCGGCGACAGGGCACCGGGCAGGCACGGGACGCCGAGCTCGAGCGAGCGACCGACGACGGTCTCGTCGTAGGTCGGGGCGACGATGAACTGCGCGCCCGCATCCACGACCGCATCGACCATGTCCGCGTGCCGCACCGTGCCGGCCCCGACGAACGCCTTCCCGGTGGCGCGCCAGCGCGCGATCGAGTCGAGCGCGCCCTCGCTGTCGACCGTGAACTCGATCAACCCCAGGCCGCCCTCGAGCAGCGCCTCCACGGTGGAGTCCACGACGGCAAGCGGCAGGCGCCGCATGATCCCGACGACGCGCTCGCGCCGGATCGTCTCCGCGAGCTCCGAGCGGCGCAGCCTCTCCGCAACGCCCATCGCCTGCTGAACAGCCATCGTGCTCACATCGTATGCGCCCGGGGCGGCGAGCGGTGCCTCCCGCGATCGCCGCCGCCCACGCTGCACAGCCGGGACGAGGACGGGCTCGAGACGCCCGCCGGGCAGGGACCCGGTGTCGAGCTCGACCGGATCGTCGAGCTCGGGCCAGCCCGGGTCATCGTCGGGGGCCGCATCGCCGCTGTGAGCGACCTGCCGCGCTCCGGGCCTACGGGACGGCGCTGACGTAGCCGCCGTCGACCTGGAACGCGGCGCCGCTGACGTAGGAGGCGGCGGGCGAGAGCAGGAACGCGGCGACACGGGCGAGCTCGGCCGGGTGGCCGTAGCGACCCAGCGGGATCGCAGCCTCGTTGCGGGAACGCTGCTCCTCCGGCGTGATCCCGGCAGTCTGCGCGCGGGCCTCGTCCAGCCAGCGGACACGGTCGGTGTCGATACGGCCGGGCGCGACCGTGTTCACGCGCACGCGAGGGCCGAGCTCGAGCGCGAGGCACTTCGCGAGCGCGGCCACGCCCGGGCGCAGCACGTTCGAGGAGTCGAGTCCCGCGATCGGCTGGCGCACCGACGAGGAGGTCACGAACAGGATGGCGCCACCGTCGCGAAGCTGCGGCACGAGCGCTCGCAGGAGCCGGATCGGGCCGCCGATCAGGAGCATGAACGCGTGCAGCCACTGCTCGTCGTCGAGGCCGAGCGCGTCGCCGCCCGGCGGCCCGCCGGCGTTGACCAGAATCCCGTCGAGTCCGCCCAGCCCCCGGGCCGCCTCCACGACCCGGTCGAGATCCTCCGACCGCGAGAGATCGGCCGCGCACACCGAGGCCCGCTCCCCGAGCTCGCCCGTGGCCCGGGCCAGCTCGTTGGCATCGCGGGCGACGAGCATGACCCGGGCGCCCTCGGCGACGAGCTCACCCGCCACGGCGCGGCCGATGCCGCGGCTCGCGCCGCCGACGAGGAACACCTTCCCGTCGAGGCCGAGGTTCATCCTGCCGGCTCCGGCGCGAGCGCCCGGACGCGGGCCGCGAACCCGTCGATCTCCGCCTCCCCGTCGAGCACGCCGAGCTCGAGGTCGTACTCGCGCCGCTCGCCCGCGCGCAGCTCGATCAGCTCGCCGCGGGCGCGGGCGTCGAGGCGCCCCGCGGCACGATTCGTGCTCGGCTCGATGCCGACCACGTACGTTCCCTGCCCGAGCATGCGCCACATGAAGTGGAACGGGAGCTGGTCTCGGCGGTAGAGCTCGTAGACACCGAGCCCGAGCGCGCGGTTGACGACCGCGACGGGCACGGTCTCGTCGTCCTCGGCAACGACGTCATGCTCGAATACCTGCTCGACGAAGCCCGTCTCCGGGGCCGCGAGCGTGCGGTAGCCCGAAACGGGGTGGTCGCCGCGCGCCTCGACGCCGCGGGCCGGCACGAGCAGCTCGGAGCCGGCGTCGACGACCGGGAAGCCGGCGTTGACGTGGTAGAGGAGCATGTGGGGGGTCGTGTCGAAGCCGACGTTCTCGACGACGTCGCGAACGCGCAGGCGCGACTCGCCGACGCGAGCCTCGATTCGCCGGCGCAGCAGGAGCTGCTCGCCGAACACGGAGGCCTGGAGCACCTCGCCCTCCGCCCACAGCACGCACGCGTCGTCCTCCCAGCGCTCGCCGTAGCCCGTCAGGCGCGCCGGGCGGTTGGACAGGCGCCCGTGGAGCCCGAACGCCTCCGTCTGCTTCGGCGGGAAGTGGTACTGGGCGGCCGTGTCCTCGGCCATGAAGAGCGCGTGGTCGATCCCGCACGTCGTCAGGAGCCCGCCGCCCCACGTACGGAAGAAGCCAAGGCCCTCCGGCTCGCCGAACCACGGGCCGGCGAAGCCGACGCCCGAGCACCAGGCGAGCGCGCGGCCGCGGTGCTCGCACCGTCCGATGTCAAAGGCGCGATCGACGAGCACGTCGAAGGCGAAGCCGGTGCCGGTACGGAGCTCGAGCACGCGAACGCCCCGCTCGGCACCGTCCCCGAGCGTGACGAGGCGAACGCCCGCGACCTGGTCGAGCCGCCCGAGCCGCTCGAGCAGCTCGGCTTTCCTGTACGCCCGCCCCCACAGCTCGGGCACCCGTACCCCCTCCGTCGACGCCTACGCCCGGGCGGGAACCTAGCGGACCGCCCGGCGAGCGGCGCCCGCGAGCCCGGCCGGGGGCCTCGCCCAGCCGACAGTCAGTGCATCATCCAGCCGCCGTCGATCTCGAACAGCTGGCCGGTGATGAAGGACGACGCGTCGCTCGCGAGGAACACGGCCAGGTTGCCGACGTCCTCGGGCACACCCCGGCGCTTCAGCGACTGCTGGTCGAGGATCCACCGGTTGTACCCCTCCGGGTCGGGGTGGATCGCCTCCGCGTCGGTGGGGAACGCGCCCGGCGAGATCGCATTCACCGTGACCCCGTCCGGCCCGACCTCACGCGCGAGCGCGCGCGTGAAGCCGACGACGCCGCCCTTCGACGACACGTACGGGAGCAGGAGCGGCAGGTTGCCGAAGAAGGTGACCGAGGCCAGGTTGACGACCCGCCCGTGTCCCCGCTCCACCATCGACCCGAAGCAGGCCCGCGCGCACAGGAAATAGCCCTTGAGGTTCGTGGCGAGGACGGCGTCCCACTCCTCCTCCGGAATCTCGGTCCAGGGCCGCCGCGGATAGATCGCCGCGTTGTTGACGAGCACGTCGACACCACCCAGCTCGCGCCCGGCGGCCGCCGCCATCGCCTCGACCGACGACCGGTCCGTGACGTCGACGGCGACCGCGACGGCCGTGCCGCCGGCGCCACGCACCTTTCCGGCACAGGCCTCGGCCCGCCCGGGCTCGATGTCGGCGACGCAGACCGAGGCCCCCGCCGCCGCGAGGGCGAGGGAGATCCCTTCGCCCAGCCCGCCGCCGCCGCCCGTGACGATCGCGACGCGCCCGTCGAGACGGAACGCGTCGGCGCTCACCGGATGCTCGCCTCCTCGAGGATCTCCGCCAGCGTGACCGCACGGCCCTCCGCGACCGAGCGGTAGCCGGCTTCGATCAGCGCCATCGTGCGCAGGTTGTCGCGACCCGGGATCTCGGGCTCGCTGCCCGTCTCGAGCGCCGCCATCAGCTGCGCCATCGTGCCCACGAACGCCTGCGGGAACCACCGCTCCTCCCAGCGCGGGCGGTGCCACTCGCCCTCCTCCGAGCGGAGGTGGTAGTCGATCGTGCTCGGGCTACCGGCCGGATAGTCGGGCCAGCCGATCGTCCCCTTGGCCAGGCCGTCCGTGCCCTCGACACGCCACTCGATCCGGTGGTCGGCCCACGAGAAGCAGTTGTCGAGGCCGATCGCCCGCAGGCCGTCCGCGTACTCGAGGATGTAGAAGGCCATCCCGTCGTCGTGCGGGAAGTCCCAGCTCGGGTCGTTGCGGACGCTCGCGAGGATCCGCTCGGGGTCGCCGAACAGGTAGCGGAACGCGTCCAGGTGGTGGATCGACATGTTGAGCAGGGCGATCCGCCCGTAGCCGCGGATGAACTCCTGCCAGTGCGGCCTCGCGTTCATGACGATCTCGCCCACGATCGGCGTGCCCAGGTGACCGCCCGAGAGCAGGGTCTTCAGGGCCCGCATCGACTGGTCGTAGCGCATGTTCTGGTTGACGGCGAGCGTGACGCCCGCGTCCTCGCAGAGGCGCACGATCTCGATCGCGTCGGCGAGCGTCGAGGCGAGCGGCTTCTGGGCGAGGATGCCCTTGATGTGGTCACGGTGCTCGACGGCCTTGCGAACGACGTCGAGCTGAAGATGCGCCGGGTAGGCGATGTCGAGGATCTCGACGCGCGTGTCGGCGAGCAGCTCCTCGACGGTGTCGTGGACGGTGCCGATCCCGTTCTGCTCGGCCGCCGCTCGCGCGTGCTCCGGCATCCGCGACGCGATCGCGACGACGTCGAACCCTGCCTCGCGGTAGGCGACGAGGTGGATGTCGCGCATGATGAAGCCCGCGCCGACGGCACCGATTCCGTAGTCGGTCCTGGCCGGCAGGGTCGCACCCGTCTTGAGATCGATCTTCCCCATGCCCGCTCCTACGCCCTGACGCCGAGCTCGCGCAGGACCGCGGCGGTGCCGTCGTAGGCCCGCTGCGCCCACTCGACGATCTTGTCCGGGTCCGGCGAGTACTCGAGCTCGATCGACACGGTGCCGTCATAGCCCGTGTCGCGGATCGCTGCCAGGTACTCCCTGATCGGGGTCACGCCCATGCCGGCTGGCAGGTCGCCGTGCACCTCGCCGTCGCAGTCCGAGAGGTGGATGTGGCCGATCAGGCCCGTCAGTTTCTTCACGTCCTCGAACGAGGCGCCGGAGAGATGCAGATGGGAGATGTCGGCGTTCGCGCGCACGGCCGGGTGGTCGATCTCGCGCACGAAGCGGGCGAGCTCGTCGACGTCCTTGAGCAGCGCCTCCGTGAACGGCTCGAGCTCGAGCACGATCTCCAGCCCCTTCGAGGATGCGTACTCGCCCGCCTGCGCGACGAGCTCCTTGGCCAGGTCCCAGATCGCCGGGCGCGGGAAGACCTCGCCGTCCCAGTAGTACTCCCCCACGACGAGCAGGACGTTGCTCGCTCCGAAGAAGACGCCCTGGTCGACGTAGGCCTTGATCCGGTCGAGCGTGAAGCGCCGCACGGACGGGTTGAAGTCGACGAGCCCGAAGCCGACGCAGACGACGGAGCGGATCGGCAGCCCGACCGCCGCGCAGGTGTCGCGGATCCGCGCGCGCGTCGAATCGTCGATGTCGAGCGGATCCTCGAAGATGTCGTAGGTGTCGAAGCCGATCTCCTTCGCTCTACGAATCCCCTCCTCGAGCCCGATCTTCGTCCCGATCCAGGTGGAGCTGATCATTCCGAGTTCCATCCGTACCCTCCTTGGCGTGTGGTGTTTCCCCGGTGCTACCCCTGACGCACGGCGCGCCAGGTCAGGCCGTCGGGCGACTCCTCGGCGCGGCCCGCCGCGACGAGCTCCCGCAGGTGCGCGCGGAGGGGCCCGGCGAGCTCGTTGGGCATCGAGCTAAACGGGCCGAGCCGGGGATCGGCCAGCTCGCGCGCCCGCGCGAGCGTCACCTCCCGCTCAGCGGCGAGGATCTCGGCGGTGACGGAGCGGGCGTCCCGCACGAACTCGAGCGTGTCGACGAGGAACCTGTCGACGGCCGCGCCCTCGATCACGTCGTAGTGGGCGGTCAGGAGCCGCGCGGGCGCGAGCCGCTGGAGGGTCCGCACCGAGCCCTCGTACGCGGCCGCGTCGAAGTACGGCGACGGGTGGATCACGGTGCCTTCCGTGTCGAGGAGGCCCCGCGCCATCACGGCGTCCTGGACGATCGCGGTGCGCGACGCGGGCACCCACAGGCCCAGGTGCCCCGCCGTGTGCCCGGGCAGGTGGAGGACGCGGGCCTCGAGCCCCGGCCCGAGCCGGAACGCCTCGCCGCCGCGCAGACGCACGTCGACCGGCGTGTCCGCGCCCATCCCCTCGCGCAGCCACACGCCGACCTCGGGCGCGTACGGGATCCCGTGCGCTGCGTACCAGCCGTAGCGCTCGAGCATGATCCGCTCGGCGCTCTCGATCCAGGGCGCGTCGAGCTCGTGCGCGCACATGAGCGCGCGCGGCGAGGCGACCCGCATCGCCTCGTTGCCGCCGAAGTGGTCCACGTCCGCGTGCGAGACGAGCACGAGGTCGAGTCGCGCAGGGTCGAAGCCCGCCCGCTCGAGGAACGGCCGGATCACGTCGACCGGGGTCGCCGCGACTCCGGTGTCGACGAGCAACGTCCGCTCGCCCGAGAGCAGGTACTGCGAGAACGGCCGCGGGCCGAGGACGCTCTCGATGCGGTGGATCCCGGGGGCGACTTCCACTGGGCGACTCCCTTCTCCTAGACGACTGCGCGTGGACGCGGGGCGTCGCGCCGCTCGATCACGCTAGCCGATCGCTGCCCCCAAAATTGGCCTACACGCTGAGCCAGTGACTGTGGTACGGTTCGGCGCCCGCCCGATCGGGCTGGGCAGACGGTGGGAGGTGGGAGACACGGCAGGAACATGGGAGACTGGCTCGCCGCGGCGCTAACAACAACCCGCCGGTCGACGTCAAACATCCATGCAAGCACGGTCAGCCGGGCACCTAGACACAGGTTCACGAAAGGTCTAGGCTGCACCCTATAGGATATTTCAGGAGGGTGCGCCCGGTTGCCCACCGGCCCGGTGCAGCAGGCGCCAAAGGAGGAGACTCAATGAGGAAGCGGTTGGAGAGACTCGGGCGAGAGCTCCCGGGAGAGGAGACGCTGATGAAGCCGATCTCCCGCCGGCAGCTCGTTGCCGGAGCGGGCGCGACGAGCGTTGCGCTGCTGCTCGCCGCGTGCGGCGGCAGCGACGAGGCGGAGCCCGCAGCGACGACGGAGGAGGCCCCGCCGGCGACGACGGAGGAGGCCCCGCCGGCGACGACGGAGGAGGCCCCG
>CAYJLE010000014.1:11364-45980 GCA_964370985.1 uncultured Gaiellales bacterium
GGCCCCGCCGGCGACGACGGAGGAGGCCCCGCCGGCGACGACGGAGGAGGCCCCGCCGACGACGCTCCCGGGTGTCGCAGGCGGCTTCACGGGCTTCGACGGCTCCGAGCGCTACTCGTGGACCGAGGACTCGGCCGCGGGCCGGGCGATCGCGCTCGCGCAGAAGCTCAAGGCCGACGGCAACGCCCCGGACAAGCTCGTCGTCGGCAGCTACGCCGGCTCGATCGGCGCGTACGAGGAGCCCTTCCCCGAGGGCGCCCAGTCCGTCAACGCGCTCTGGGAGGAGCTGACCGGGATCAAGATCGAGTTCGTCGCGATCCCGCCGGAGCAGGTGTTCCCGAAGACCGTCCAGATGGCCGCGACCAAGGACGGCTCGCAGAACCTGATCCAGATGGACTACCACTCGACCGGAACGCTGGCCGAGGCCGGGCTGATCATCCCGATCACGGAGTGGGTGGAGGCCTACCAGCCCGACTGGGACGACCCGGAGACCGGCTACATCGGAGCGCCGCTGACGACGCAGGCGTTCAACTACTACAACGGCGAGCCCTACGCGGTCGCCCAGGACGGCGACCTCCAGCTGTTCTGCATCCGCAAGGACCTGTTCGACGACTCGAAGGAGCAGGGCGACTTCAAGGCCAAGTACGGCTACGACCTCGCCCCGCCAAAGACCTGGGACGAGCACCGCGACATGGCCGAGTTCTTCCACCGGCCCGACCAGGGGCTCTTCGGGGCCACCGACCTGCGCTCGCCGGCGTGGGGCTGGATCAACTTCATCCACCGCTACGTCTCGGCGGCGAACCCGGTCCAGTTCTACTTCGACGACGAGATGAACCCGCTCATCAACTCGGAGCAGGGTCTCAAGGCGCTGAACCACATGATCGACACCACGCAGTTCGGGTCTCCCGACGCGCTCACGTGGACGTGGGAGCAGCAGTACCCGAACTGGGGCGCCCGCGGCGCCGCCATGACGGTCGGGTTCAACAACATCACGAAGTTCATCACGGCGGGGAGCCCGCTCGACACGGCCGACGCCGGCTCGGTGACGTACGCGTTCCCGATGCCCGGCTGGGACGTCGACGGCACGCTCGTCCGCCACAACTCGATCTACTTCAACGCCTCCTGGGGCATCAACCAGTACGCGGATCCGAAGTACCGCGAGGCGGCGTTCGCCTACATGCTGTGGACCGGCTACGGCAAGATCTACACGCTCATCAATGCCAACCCCGCCGGGTACCAGGACGTGGCGCGCAGCTACGCGCTGAACGACCCGCTCGCCATCCGGTCCTACACGCAGCGGACGATGGACGTACTCGGGGCCACGTACCCGGGCCACGCGCCGTCGTTCTCGGGCGCGCTGAACGGCGCGTACGACTACATCCAGGGCCTCGAGATCAACATGCTCGAGGCGCTCTCCGGGCAGGCCTCGCCCGAGGACGCGCTGGCCTCGATCGAGTCCGCCTGGCAGAAGGCCACCGACAAGCTCGGCCGCGACAAGCAGATCGCAGCCTGGCAGACGGCCAAGGCCGGTTGGCCCACGATCCCCGACTCGGCTGGCACGGACTTCGCGTAGGCCGAGAGCACGATCGGAGGGAGGGCCCGGCGACCCCGGGCCCTCCTCTCCCCCTTCCCCGCAGCAGCGAAATCCGGGAGAATCCCGCCGTCGATGTCCACAGTCGAAGAGACAGGTCTGACCGCGCCCGGCCCGACCGGCGAGGCACCCGCGCCGAGGCAGTCGCCGCTCGACGCCGCGGAGCGCAAGCTGGGGCGGCTGCTCGTCGCGCCCGGTCAGCTCCTTCTGGTGCTTCTGGTCGCCTTCCCGATCGTGATGGAGATCTACATCTCGCTCAGCGCGTGGACCCCGACCACGGGCTCGGACTGGTACGTCGCCTACAGGGACTGGATCTGGTTCGACAACTTCATCGAGGGTCTCACGTCCGAGAGCTTCCTGTCCGCTGTCGTGCGGACGGTCCTGATCACGATCGTCGCCGTCGGGATCGAGTTCGTGATCGGCTTCCTGCTCGCCCTGCTCTTCGTCGAGAAGTTCCCCGGCAGGAGAATCGCGACGATCCTCTTCCTCCTGCCGATGATGATCATCCCGGCCGTCTCCGGCTTCATCTGGTTCCTCCTGCTCCAGACCGACGGCCCGATCAACAAGATGCTTTCGTTCGTCGCACCCGGCGACATCCGCTGGCAGTGGCTCTCCGACCCGAGCTTCGCCCCGGTCGCCGTCACGATCGTGGACATCTGGCAGTGGACGCCGCTCATGTTCCTGATCCTGCTCTCCGGCGTCATGGCGGTCCCGGAGGATCAGTTGAATGCTGCGAACATCCTCGGTGCCTCGTACTGGCACAAGCTGCGGCACGTGATCCTGCCGATCATGACGCCGATCATCATCATCGCCCTGATCATCCGCGCGATGGAGGCCTTCAAGATCTTCGATGCCGCCTGGCTGCTCACGCAGGGAGGGCCCGGCGAAGCCTCCTCGACCATCTCGGTGCACCTCTACCGGCAGGCCTTCATCAACTCCCAGTGGAGCTACGTGGCAGCCCTCGCGATCGTCGTCATGATCGGCGTGTCGATCGCGGCGGCGCAGGCGATCAAGCCGATCGAGCGGCGCCAGGCGGCCGAGGCATGAGCGCGAAGACGGTTCGCACGATGGCGCGCACCGCCGCGATCGCGCTCATCCTCGCGCTGTTCCTGTTCCCCGTCTACTGGATGATCACGATGGCGTTCAAGCCGCAGGCCCAGTGGGCGCCGACGACCGGCGAGACATACTGGTTCCCCGAGTCGCCGACGTTCGGGAACTTCAAGCGGATCTTCGGTGGCGAGCCCACCGACGAGAGCGGGCTCGGCTTCCTCACCTCCACTCCGATCGACGCCACGGACTCGATCATCACGAGCCTGATCGTGGCCGGGCTCGGCACCGTGCTCGCCCTCCTCGTCGGGATCAGCACCGCCTACGGGATCTCGCGGTTTCGCGCCGGCGGCAAGCTGCTGCCGTTCGCGATCCTCCAGCTGCGGATGTTCCCGCCGATCGCGGTGATCATCCCGGTGCTCTTCCTCTGGACGTACCTGCAGCTCAACGACACCTACTGGGGCCTGATCCTGATCTACGGTGCGGTCACGTTCCCGTTCGTCGTCTGGCTGATGCGCAGCTTCTTCGACGAGATCCCGCGGGAGATCGCCGAGGCGGCGATCGTCGACGGCTGCTCCAACTTCGGAGCGTTCCGCAAGACGATCCTGCCGCTCGTCAAGGGCGGGCTCGCGACGACCGCGCTGTTCGTGTTCATCCTCAACTGGTCGGACTACCTGATCGCGCTCGTGCTCGCCGGCAGCAGGGTGATCACGGCGCCCGTCTTCCTGAGCCAGATCCGCTCGGCGTCCACGGGCGTCGAGTTCGGCTCGCAGGCGGCGCTCGCGCTGATCCTGATCCTGCCGCCCGTGGTGCTCGCGATCGCGATCCAGAAGCACCTCGTGCGCGGCCTGACCTTCGGCGCGATCAAGCGGTAGGGACGAACATGGCGAGGATCGAGCTCGAGAACGTCTGGAAGCGCTTCGGCCACGTCGAGGCCGTCGTCGACCTGACGCTCGACATCCCCGACGGCTCCTTCATCGCGCTGCTCGGACCGTCGGGCTGCGGCAAGACGACGACGATGAACATGCTCTCGGGCCTGCTGCAGCCGACGAGCGGTGAGATCCGGTTCAACGGGAAGGTCGTCAACGATCTCGACTCGGGCAAGCGCAACGTCGGGTTCGTGTTCCAGAACTACGCCATCTTCACGCACATGTCGGCCTTCGACAACATCGCGTTCGGCCTCCGCGTCCGGAAGCAGCCCGCCGACCAGATCAAGGGCGAAGTCGAGCGGGTGGCGAAGCTGCTCGACATCTCGCATCTGCTCGACCGGCGCGCCGCCGACCTCTCGGTCAACGACATGCAGAAAGTCGCGATCGGTCGCAGCATGATCACGAACCCCGGCATCTTCCTGCTCGACGAGCCGTTCTCGAACCTCGACGCGGCGTTCCGGGCGTACATGCGCGCCGAGATGAAGAAGCTCCAGCGTGAGCTCGAGCAAACGATGATCTACGTCACGCACGACCAGGTCGAGGCGATGGCGATGGCTGACCACATTGCGATCATGGACCTCGGGAAGCTCCAGCAGTACGGAACCCCGGACGAGGTCTACAACTCCCCCACGAACCGGTTCGTCGCGCACTTCGTCGGCTCCACGACGATGAACTTCCTGCCCGCGGAGCTCGGCACAGCCGACGGGTCGCTGGAGCTCCGCCTCCCGATCCCCGAAGCGCGCCCCATCGTCCTCGAGCCGGGGACGGCGAGCCTGCTCGAAGAGAAGGGCGAACAGGGGCACACGCTCGGGATCAGACCGGAGCACCTGCAGCTCCTCGACCCGGCCAGCGAGCGCGCCGATGCGCGCGGCACCGTCGTGCTCGTCGAGCCGCTCGGCGCACGCAACATCGTGCATCTGCGGTCCGGGGAAGCTGACTTCCGGGCGGTCGTCCCCCCGACGATCCGCCCGCGGGTCGGA
Organism: uncultured Gaiellales bacterium; assembly: GCA_964370985.1. Taxonomy (GTDB): domain Bacteria; phylum Actinomycetota; class Thermoleophilia; order Gaiellales; family Gaiellaceae; genus JAHDVS01. The sequence goes on from CAYJLE010000014.1 coordinate 15,912, forward strand.
GACGCCCTCGGGATCGAGCTCGCGCGCGAGTTCGTGCACGTGTTCGACGACACGACCGGGAAGGCGCTGCGGTAGCGCCGTCGATGGAGGTCACGCATGGCTGACGTCCGGCTCGAGCGCATCACCAAGCGCTTCGGCGACGTGGTGGCGCTGAACGAGATCGACCTCCAGATCGAGGACGGCGAGTTCTTCTGCGTCCTCGGCCCGCCCGGCGCGGGCAAGACCACCATGCTCCGCACGATCGTCGGGCTGGAACGCCCCAGCGCGGGCTCCGTGCACGTCGGAGGCACGGACGTCACGGACGTGCCCCCGGGTGCGCGGAACGTCTCGATCGTGTTCCAGAACCTCGCCCTGTACCCGGACAAGAGCGTCTACGACAACCTCGCGTTTCCGCTGCGCCAGCAGAAGCCGAGGCCGCCGAAGGAGGAGATCGACAGGCGCGTACGGGACGCCGCGAAGGTCCTGCGCATCGAGCAGCTCCTCGACCGGAAGCCGGCCCGGCTCTCCGGCGGGGAGCGCCAGCGGGTCGCGATCGGCCGATCGCTCGTCCGTGCCCCGCTCGTCTACCTGCTCGACGAGCCGCTGTCGGCGCTCGACGCGCTGCTCCGGCTCGAGATGCGAGCCGAGCTGAAGCACCTGCAGCGCGACCTGCGGAGAACGCTCGTCTACGTCACGCACGACCAGGTCGAGGCGATGAGCATGTCCGATCGCATCTGCGTGCTGCGCGCCGGCACCGTTCAGCAGGTCGCGCCGCCCGAGATCGTCTACAACGAGCCGGCGAACACGTTCGTCGGACAGACCGTCGGCACCCCGCCCATGAACCTACTGCCGCTTCACGTCGCCTCGCCCAATGGCGGCGGTGTCGAGCTGCGCTCCGAGAGCTTCGCGCTCACGGGCGCCGGGGGCGACGCGCTGTCGGGGCTCGCCGGCCGGGCCGGTCAGACCGTGCAGCTCGGTGCGCGCGCGGAAGATGTCCGAATCGGCCAAGACGCGGTCGGCTCCCCGCTCCGGTCACGGGTGATCGCCGTCGAGCCGCTCGGCGGCGAGGTGATCGTCGACCTCGACGTCGACGGGCACATCGTGAAGGCGATGACCCCGCCGGGCATCCGGATCGAGCCTGACGAGATCGTCCCGCTCGACTTCGACTTCACCCGGGTGCACGTGTTCGAGGATGAAGGGACCGTCGTCTACCGGGCCGGCGGGGAGGCTCACCTCTCGCTCTCCGGCCCGGCGTGAGCCGCCGCTAGCCGTCTCGCGGGATGCCCGTCGACTCGCACATCGGCTACGAGATCCGGGACTCGGTTGCGCTCATCACGCTGCGCCGGCCAGAGAAGGCGAACGCGATGACCGCGCGGATGGCCGCCGATCTGCACGAGCTGTGCCGGGGCGCCGATGCCGACGAGGAGGTGAGGGTCGTCGTCCTCACGGGCGAGGGCAAGGCGTTCTGCGCGGGCTCGGACATCACCACCCTCGACGACTACCCCACTCCCTGGGCGTTCCGAAACCGGCTCGACTACTGCGACGCGATCCTCGGGCTGCGCAAGCCGGCGGTCGCAGCGGTCAACGGAGCCGCGTTCGGCGGGGGGCTCGAGCTTGCGATCAGCTGTGACGTGGTAGTCGCCAGCACCGCTGCGCGCTTCGCCGCACCCGAGGTCAAGCTGGGCTGGGTCGGCGGCGGCGGCGCCTCGCAGCTCCTGCCTCGGATCTGTGGCCTCGCCAACGCCTCCCTCATGCTCCTCACCGGCGATCCCGTCGACGCGCCGGAGGCGCTGCGGCTCGGGATCGCGCAGAAGGTCGTCGACCCGGATGCCCTCCTCCCTGCGGCATTCGAGATCGCGCGGTCGATCGCCGCCAACGCCCCGATCGCGACGCAGGCGGCGAAGGCGGCCGCGCGGGCGTCGCTCTCGTTGGGCCTCGATGCGGGCATGCAGTACGAGGAGGAGATCGTCGCCATCTGCATGGGCAGCGAGGACCGCGACGAGGGAATCGCCGCCTTCGCCGAGAAGCGCCCGCCGGACTTCCGCGGGCGCTAACGAGCTCACTCGCGGTCGGAGAGTCAGTCGTCGGCCGCCTCCGAGCGCGCGGCGAGCAGGCGCTCGGCGCCCCGCAGGATGTGGTCGCTCACCGCTTCCTCGGCCGACGCCGGGTCCCGGCGTTCGAAGGCGCGGATGATGCGGGCGTGCTCCTCGGCGATCTCACCGAGATCGGGGATGCCGCGATCGTGGAGGGTGCGGGCGATCAGGAGATCGTGGTACAGGCTGCGGAGCGCCTCGAGCAGGAAGGAGTTGCCGCTCGTCTCGACGATCCGCTCGTGGAAGACCCGATTCAGGCGCACGAACGTCGTGTAGCCGTCGAACCGCCCACCGTAGCCCTGCGCCGCCAGCCGGTCGGCGATCTCGACCAGCTCCCGCACCTGCTCCCGCGTCGCGCGCTCGCACCCGACACGGGCAGCGAACGCCTCGATCCCCCGCCGCGCCTCGAACGACGCCTCGATCTCCCGCCGGGTCGGCTCCGCCAGCACGGTGAAGCCGCGGTACGGCTCGAACACGATCAGCCGCTCGGCCGCGAGGCGTGCGAGCGCGTCCCGGACCGGCGTGGCGCTGACGCCGAGCTCCCCCGCCAGGTGGTCGATCACGAGCCGATCGCCGGGACGAAAGCGCATGTCGAGGATCTGGCGCTGGATCGCCTCGTAGACCTGGTCGGCGAGGCCGGCCCGAACGATGCGGGGTTCGTCCGGCACGGGACGCTCAGGCCCCGGCCGCGCCGGGCCGCCAGATGCAGCCGGACTCCTCGATCCTCGCCCGCTCGGCTGCGTCGAGCCCGAGCTCCGCGAGGATCTCGTCGGCGTGCTCTGACACCCTCGGCGGGTGCGTGTAGCCGAGCTGGTGCGCGGAGAACGCGACCGCCCCGTCCGGGCAGGTGAACGACCCGCCGCCCGGCAGCGGAATCTCCCGGAAGTACCCCTCCGCCCGGATGTGCTCGTTGGCGGGAAGATCCTCGTAGCGGTGCACGGGCCCGCACCAGACGCCGTGCGCGTCCAGGATCTCGATCCACTCGCTCGACGTGCGAGCCGGCAACGCGCGGCTGACCTCGTCGTGGACGAGCTGGCCGTTCTCGGCGGCGGCCTCCCAGGAGCCGAGCGCCCGGACGGTCTCGGAGCCGATCGCCTCGCCGAGCGCCACGGGGTCGGCCATGGCGAGCGCGACCCACCCGTCGCGCGTCTCGTAGACGCCGTACGGCGGATTCAACATCGCATGCGCCGCCGAGTAGGTTGGCCGCTCCATGCCGATGCCGAGGTTCAGGAACGTGATCAGCTCCTGCATCTGCGCATCGAGCATGCCTCCGAGCATGCTGACCTCCACGACCTGCCCCTCCCCCGTGCGACCCCGCTCGATCAGCGCCGCCAGCACCGCCTCGGCGAGGAAGTGCGAGGCCAGCACGTCCGCGGCGAAGATCGGCCCGGCGTTCGGGCGATCGTCACGCGACCCGACCGAGAACATGACGCCGCCGTAGGCCTGGAGCAGCAGGTCCTGGCCGGGCCGGCGGCTGTCGGGACCGCGCGATCCGTACCCCGTGACGAAGCCGTACACGATCCGCGGGTTGCGGGCGCGAACGACGTCGGCAGCGAGGCCCAGCCGGTCGATCACGCCCGGGCGGAAGTTGTGGCAGAACACGTCGGCGGTCTCGACCAGCTCGAGCACCAGCTCGGGGCCGGCAGGGTTCTTGAGATCGATTGCGATCGACCGCTTGTTGCGGTTGAAGCCGATGAAGCTCGTCGCCTCGCCGTCGATGAACGCATTGCGGATCGGATGCGTGCGGCCCCACTCGCCCGTGACCGGCGGCTCGACCTTGATCACATCCGCGCCCCAGTCGCCGAGCCGCTGGGTGGCCGCCGGGCCCGCGAGCGCGAGCGTCAGGTCGACGATGCGGATGCCTTCGAGCGGGCCCATCACGGATCGCCCTCCTCTCCGATTGTCACCGTCCGCCGTTCGGCGGCGGAGCGCAGCAACCCCTCCAGGATCTCGATCGCGCGCGCGGACGCCTCCGCCGGCGAGTCGTTCCGGTCGCTGAGCCCACGCACGAGCTCGACGAAGCGGTGCGGCGGCCCGGTGCACTCGTACGCCCCGCTGCCGGGCTCCACCGGGAAGCTCTCGTCGGCGCCGTCGTGGCGGAGCAGGACGCACCGCTCGCGCTCGACGTCGAGCAGCAGCGTGCCGTCGGAGCCGAACACGCGGATGTCGACCTGGAAGCTCGCGTGCGCGGGTGCGAGCCCGCAGCCCGAGAGCGATCCGAGCGCCCCCCCGTCGAACTCGACCACGGCGGCGTCGACGACGTCCACACCCGCGCCGCTCGCGGTCGAGCGGGCGCTCACCGACGCTCCGCGCAGACCCGTGAGCCAGCAGAGCAGACCGACCGAGTGGGCCATCTGGCCGAGCGCGTAGCCGCCCCGGCGCCCGGTCGACGCCCAGGTCTCGGGTGAGGCCTCGAACACCAGCCCCTCGATCTCGACCGCCCCGTAGCCGCCGCGGCCCTCGAACAGCTCGACGGTGGGAGACGCCATGTGGCAGAGGACGTGACGGATCTCCCCCAGCGCGCCGGACTGAACGAGCTCGTACGCGCGGCGGACGAACGGCTTGTAGTGCCAGCCGTGGGGGACGAGCGCGACGAGCCCACGCTCTCGGGCGGCGCCGACGATCGCCCATGCTTCCCGGGCCGTCGGCGCCAGCGGTTTTTCGACCATCACGTGCAGGCCCCGTTCGATCGCAGCCAGCGCGTGCTCGCAGTGGAGGTCGTTGGGACCGCAGATCACGGCGGCGTCAACCCCGGCGTCGAGCGCCCGGGCCACGTCCTCGGTCGCGACCCGGAAGCCGAAGCGCCGACGGATCGCGTCGAGCTCGGGCCGCCCGAGTCGGCACACGGACACGAGCTCGACGTCGTCACGCCCGGCCAGCTCGGGGATATGGTTGGCCACGGCCCAGAAGCCGGCACCGACCACCGCCACCCGCACGCGCGAGGGTGCCGTCGCGCTCATCCGCCGCGCCCCGCGCACCTCACCGTCGCTCGACGGCCACGCACGAGCCGCCGGCCCTGCTCGACTCGTAGCAGGCCTCCATGACGATCGCGACGTCCCGCGCCTGCGCCGGCGGGATCGGAACGGGCACCTCGCCACGGGCCGCTGCCCGGAAGGCGGCGATCTCGCGGAAGAAGAACGACTTGTTGGCGACGACGTGCCACTTCTCCCACGGGGTCGGCTCGTCGGCCCAGGGCACGGCGAACGTCGTCTGGTTCCAGCGCGTCCAGCCCTTTCTGAACTCCGCGGTGTCGGCCTTCAGGTACAGCTCGTACGTCTCGGGCAACACGCGGAAGAAGAGCGTCCCCTCCGTCCCGTAGAGCGCGAACTCCCACGTCTCGAGCCAGTCGTTCGCCTCCCAGGAGGTGAAGTCGAACGCGAGCAGCATGTCGTCGTACTCGAGCGCGGCGACCGCGGCATCCTCGAGCGAGTCCGCACCCGACACGGAGGCGAACTTCGACACCTTCGCGGTGGCGCTGTTCGGCATCCCGAACAGGTGGATGATCAGGTCGACGACGTGGCAGCCGTCCTCCCAGAAGCAGCCGCCGACGTCGCCGGGAAGGTTGTACCACCGGTAGGTCGCGTCCCCGGCCGGTCCGGCGGCGTGCACGCGCGCCTGCACGACCTTGCCGAGGGTGCCCTCGGCGAGCACGCGCGCCGCGAAGTCGATCATCGGCGAGAAGCGGAAGTTGTAGCCGACCTGGACGACCTTCCCGGCCGCCCCCTCGACGAGGCGGTCGAGATCGTCGGGGTTGGAGCCCGCCGGCTTCTCGACGAGCACGGCCTTGCCGGCGTTCGCGCATTCGAGGCTGAGGTCGACCATCTCGTACGTCCAGGGCTCGATGATCACCCCGTGGACCGCCGGGTCGGCGAGGAGCTCCTCCTTCGATCTGACCGGAACCCCAAGATGCTCGCCGAGCGCCGCGAGGCCCTCCTGGTTGGCGGGATCGGGATCGGCGACACCGACGAGCTCGATCCCGTCGATGCGCCTCGCGACGTCCAGGCGAACGGACACGTGCGGGTGGGTGATGCCGAGACACGCTATGCCAAATGGCTCGCTCAACGATCCTCCTTCGTCGTCCTATCCCCAGTACAGGAACGGCCGGTTCGTGTGGGCCGCGTAGAGCAGGCGGTCGGCGACGGCACCTGAGCCGTCGGCAGGTGTCCAGAGCGCGCGAGCGTCGGCGAGCAGCCAGTAGAGCAGACTCGTCGAGCCGCGCAGGTAGTCCCAGAGGTAGTAGGCGCGCGCGTAGGCGGCGACGTCCAGCTCGAGCCGCCCGTCCTCGTGCTCGACCTCGATCCTCCAGCCGACGGGCACCTCGACGCCGCTGCGCGGGTCGCGCCAGTGTTCGGTCTCCTCGACCCGGAGGGAGTCGCGCCCGAACCCGAGCCGACGACCGGCGATCACGAGCTGCCCGTTCGCGAGATCCGGTCGCTCGCCCGGCTGGTTTGCGAGCACCGAGAACGCGAGCTCCCGGCCCGCGCCGACGTGCCAGACGTGGCGACCGGCGACCGGCAGGGTCGCCCAGCCGGCACCGTCGGTACGCTGGATCGGCACGGACGTGTGCACCTTCTCGTGCTGGGCGACGCCCTCGACTGCGAACGTCCGCCCGCCGGTCTCGATCGTGCCCCGGACGCGCGCGAGCGCCTCGAAGCCCTCGATCAGCTCGAAGCCGTCGAACCAGGAGACCGGGGCAAGCGCCTCGAAGTCGAGATCGACGGTGAGCGGACCGGCGGCACCGGCCACGCGCCAGCGAGGCGGCGCGCTCTCGTGGCGGCGGCCGCCGAGCTGCCAGACGGCGGTGTCGCCGTCGAGCACGCACGCGAGCTCCCCCGGGGCGCGGTACTCGCTCCGGTGCACACCGCAGGCGGTGAACGGCGTGTCGTGCATCGACGCGCGGGTCACGGCCGGGAACTCGCCGTGGACGGCGATCGCCTGGTCGATACGAATATCGCCGACAGCGAAGCGCCCGCCGGGGGCGCCCTGCAGGATGTAGAACGCGATCCAGAGCAGGAACTCGTGCTCGCCGTCCGAGGCGCGGACGCAGAAGCCGTGGTTTTCCCACAGCTCCGCGCCCTCGCGCAGGCCTTCGAGGTGGGGGAGCTCGTCCCGCGCGCACGCCCCCGCTCCCTCGCTTCTTTCCCCCTTTGCAGCCGTGACCGACCCCGCGGCGACCGCCCATCCCATGTGAAGTATCCTATAGGATCGCTTGGCTGGGGCCTCGCTCTTCCCGCGCCCGGTCGCGGAACGCCTCGATGCCGGCCCGGGCCTCCGGGCGGGCGAAGCAGATCGCCTGGAGCTCCTCCTCGTAGCGCACGCCCTCGTCGACGCCGGCACGGAGGCTCATCCTCAGCGCCGCCTTCGCCGCCTCGACCGCGCCGGGAGGGTTCGCGGCGATCGTCAGGGCCAGCTCGCGCGCGGCGCCCTCGGCCGCGACCAGGGTCGGATACACCTCCTCGACCACCCCGAGCTCGGCCGCCTTCAGCGCCGCGAGCCGCTCTCCCGTGAGGAAGATCCGAAGCGCCCGGCCGTAGCCGATCTGGCGGGGCAGAAGCTGCGTGGCCGCCCCCGCTCCGACCCAACCGTGCCTGACCTCCGGCATCCCGAGCACCGCGTCGGCCGAAGCGATGCGGTAGTCGCAGCAGACCGCGAGCTCGAATCCGCCGCCGAGCACGTAGCCGTGCAGAAGCGCGAGCAGCGGCTTACGGGCGGCGCGGACGACCTCGGTGTAGTCGAGTCGGTTTCGAAGCGCCCAGGGTGTCTGGTACGCGCCGATCTCCCGCAGGTCGGTGCCGACACAGAAGGCCCGCTCCCCCCGGCCGCGCAGAATGCCGACGCGAAGCTCGGGCGCGCCGTCGAGCTCGTTGACCGCATCGCGCAGCTCGAGGCTCATGGCCGGCGTGATCGCGTTCAGCTTCGCCGGGCGGTCGAGCCAGATCGTGGCGAGCGCGCCCTCGCGCTCGAGCGTGACGTGGCTCGTGCTCACACCGCGCCGGCCGCCCGCAGCTCGGCAACCTCGGCGAGCGTGTAGCCCGCCTCGGCAAGCACCTCCTCCGTGTGCTCGCCCAGCCGCGGCGGGGGATCCGGTACGCGCCCGTTGCGCGAGCCGTCGAACACGAACGGTGAGGCGACGACGCGCACCTCGCCCGCGACGGGATGGTCGATCACGGTGACGAGGCCGTTCTCGACCACCTGCGGATGCGTGACCATCGAGTCGTATGAGAGCACCGGCCCCGCCCACACGCCCCGCTCGGTGAGGCTGCGCACCCATTCCTCGGACCGGCCGTCGACGAGCGCGGCGGACACGGCTCTGAAGACCGCGTCGCGATCGTCCGCGAGCGTGTCGAGCCCGGGCGCTCCGATCACCTCGCCGACTGCGCCCAGGTCGGCCATCGCGACGGCGACGTAGCCGTCGGCAGTCCGGTAGACGCCGTACGGGGAGGCGAGCATCGTGTGCCCGACCCGTTCGGCGGAACGCTTCGGCGAGCGCCCGGTGGCGAGGTAGGTCGCGATCTCCTGCGCCTGGGCTTCGAGCAGCCCCCCGAGCAGGCTGACTTCGACCGCCCGGCCGCGGCCGGTACGTGCCGCGTCGTACAGCGCGGCGAGCGCACCCTCGACCGCGAGGTGCGAGCCGATCGCGTCGGCGACGAAGATGGGCGCGGGAATCGGCGGGTCGCCTTCCCGGCCCACGTTCCACATCAGGCCCGAGAAGGCCTGGACGAGCAGATCCTGGCCCGGGTGTGCCGCCAGCGGTCCCTTCGAGCCCCACCCGGAGATCGACACGTAGGCGAGCCGGGGATTGCGCGCGAGCAGCGCGTCGGAGTCGATCCCGAGCCGCTCGACGACTCCCGGGCGGAAGTTCTGGATCACGATGTCGCAGCCGTCGGCAAGGCGACGGAACGCCTCTGCGCCCGCCGGGTGCTTCAGGTTGAGGGTGACCGAGCGCTTCGCGCGGTTCAACGCGACGAACGACGTGGTCGTGCCACCTGGAAGCCACACATCGGAGATCGGATAGCGACGGGAGAAGTCCCCCGTCCCGGGCGCCTCCACCTTGACCACCCGGGCGCCGAGATCGGCCAGACGCTGGGTCGCCGCGGGCCCCGCCATCGCGAGCGTGAGATCGAGGACACGGACGCCCTCGAGCGGCGGACGGCCGGTCGGGTGGGAGGAAGACACAGCCTTATCGTGGACGATACAGGATCGCCGGTGAATCGAGGCACACGCTCTAGGCGCAGGCGGCATCGGCGGCGGCGTCGCCGACCATGCGCCGCGCGCCACGGCGGATGTGCGCCCGCACCGCCGTCTCGATCGCATCCGGGTCGCGAGCGCGCAGCGCCGCGACGATCGCGGCGTGCTCCTCGTAGTTGTCGCGGACATCCGGGATGCCGCGCCCTCGCGTCGCCCGGGCGATCAGCGCGTCGTAGTTCATGCTCTGGAAGGCGCGCAGCAGCGGCGCGTTCCCCGACGCGCGAACGAGTGCCTCGTGGAACTCCTGATTGTCGGTCACGAAGCCGGCGTAGTCGGCGTATGCGTCGGCACCGTAGCTGCGGGAGACGATTCGCGTGTTGATCTCCTCGAGCCGCGCGATCTCCGCCTCGTCCATCCGCCGCGCCGCCAGCCGCCCCGCGCAGCCCTCGATCGCCTCCCGCACCACGAACAGCTGGGCAACCTCTTCCTGGGACGGCTTGGGCTGGATCGCGTAGCCGATGTAGGGCTCCACGCTGACGAGCTGCTCGGCGGCCAGGCGCGCGAGCGCCTCGCGAATCGGAGTCGCGCTCACACCCATCTGACGGGCGAGCTCGTCGATCACGATCCGCTCCCCGGGCGGGAGCTTGTCGTTGATGATGTCCGACTTGAGCACCTGGTAGACCTGCTCGGAGAGACCCGTGCGCACGACCCGCCGCGTCGACCTCGCCGCGCTGCGCTCGGCGCTCATCCCGGCTCCCCTGCCCGCTCCACGCGCATGTGATCGGTCACTCTACGCCACGACGACCCGGACGACCGGCGCTCAGTCCGCGAGGTTGCCGAGATTCGAGCCCCAGGCGGCGCCGACGAGAACGTCCTGCTCGGGAATACCCTCGGGCAGCGGCGTCTCCGGCACCATCGTGTTCGTCGGCGCGGGCTGGACGATGCCCACCCGCCCGCGAGGCCCGGGCTTGCGCAGCGCGGCGGCAAGCTCCGGATCGAGATACCGGGCGTTGACGTCGAGCAGGTCGTCGAGGAGCGCCTCGCACTCGTAGAGATCACGGACGGTCGGCTCGAGCGCGATCGACTGGAGCGCGGCCTCGCGACTGCGATAGACGCATGCCTCGACCGCCTTCTCGTGGCAGACGAGCATGCGCTGACAGAGGCTCGCGAGCGTGGCCGGTAGCTCGCCGATCGCGAACCCCCGCGGCCCGTGCGCGTCGAGCGTGCCGGGAACCTCGATGATCGATCCCGGTGGCAGGTTCGTGATGTGACCGTTGTTCGGAACGTTGATCGCCTCGACCTGGTGCGCGCCCGTGCGGCCGAACAGAGCCAGCATCCAGTCGCCCGACTCCTCGGTGCGAGGCGGGTTGAGGAAGCGCTCGAGCACGGCCGGGTCGCGCCGGATGCGCTCGGGCCCACCCAGGACGCCGAGCCGGTTCTGCGCGAGCCCGTCCTTCATCAGCTGCACGGGCGGAAACGCCATGTCGAGCTTCGGGATCGGCGTCGAGTGCTGCATCTCCCTGCTGACGAACGGGAGCTGGTCGGCGATGTGGTTGTCGCCGGGCGACGGGTAGTACCCGAGCAGCCGGTAGACGGCATTCGAGAAGCGGAAGCCGAACGGGCCGTTCTGGCGGATGTGCGGTAGCGCCGCGTCGATTCGCGGCAGCAGGTCCTCGCCGGTGTGCCGATGCCACATCTTCAGGATGAACGTGAGGTGGTTGATGCCGCCGGCGATCACCTCGACGTCGTCCGGGTCGAGACCCATGGCCGTCGTCAGGTCGACCCGGGTGTGAATGATCCCGTCGCAGTGGCCCACGAAGCGGATCGACGAGTGGCGGCTGATCGCGTCGCAGATCCGAACGAGCGGGTTCGACACGGGGATGATCGTCGCCCCCGGAGAGACCTCCTCGAGCTCCCTCGCGACGCCGAGCGCGATCGGGACGTGTCTGAAGGTGTTGACGAGCCCGCCGGGGGTCATCGTCTCCGCCTCGAGCGGGTAGACGCCGTGACGCTCGCACGCCTCGGTGTCCTGCACCCGCGTGCGCGGATAGTCGACACAGGCGGCGAAGAGGACGTAGTCGGCCCCGCGCAGCGCCTCCTTGCGGTCGGCGTGGAGCTCGAAGTCGACCCGCACCCCGGACTGCTCGCGCGCGTAGTCGAGGATCGACGCGACCGCCTCGCCGCTCTCCGGGTCGCGGGCCCAGATGCGCAGGTTGACCGGTCGCATCCGCTCGTCGCTGAAGATCCGCCGGTAGAGGTCGAACGCGTACCAGCCGCTCGAGCCGATCACCGCCACGTTCATCGTCCGGTCAGAGCCCTCGGCCATGATTTCTCCCCTCTTCGGCGCTTGATCGTGGATGATATTGGATTTGCGCTCGGCGGTCACCGCCACGCCAGCGCACGCGTCGCGAGCGGCAGGCGATACAGGGCGCGGGACCGCTCGGTGCCATAGATGGCGACCCCGTCCCCGCGCGCGAGCGCGAGCCAGGCCGAGTCCGGTGACCAGGCAACGTCGTACACCACCGGCTCCTCGAGCACGACCGCCAGCGTCCGCAGGTCGACGAGGGCGACGAGCGTGCCCGCACCCGGGTACGCGAGCGTGTCCGGGAAGAGAACGGCGACCTCGTTGCCGTCGGGGCTGATCTCGACCCGCAACCCGAACAGGCCCGGACCGGCGGGCGAGCTGAAGGTAGGCACCCTGAGCGACGCGCGCAGCTCGCCGTCGCGCCAGAGCTCGAGCAGCGTCAGCGGCAGCGCGCCAGCGGCTTGCCCGAGCGCCACCACGGCAACCGTGCCGTCCGGACCGACACCGAAGCCCCCGATCTCGAGGAGCGCGCTCCCGCGCTCGGCGAAGGGCGCATCGAGCTGGGCCGGGGAGAGAAGCTCGTGCCCGTCGGCGAGCAGGTACGTCGAGGTCGGCTGGTCATGTCGCGTCACCACGGCACCCGCGGGCATGAATCGCGGTCGGCAGCCCGCCAGCCGCTCCGGCTCGGTAGCGCCGTCGACGCGCACCGCCACGGTGCCGTCCGGCCCGCACCACGCGAGCCGTGCCCCGTCCGGGGACCAGGCGACCTCGCCCAGGGAGGCACCGAGCGCGGTGCCCGCCAGCGGGTCGTCCAGGGGCGCGAGCCGAAGCTCGCGGGTCGCCTGGCGCCCGTCGGGTGCGGCCACGAAGACGGCCTGATCCCCCCCAGGCGACAGCCAGAAGCGGCAGCCGACCGGCACGCCCGGCCCGGAGAGCGCGAGCCGGGCCAGGTCGAGCGTGCGCAGGCGGCAGTCGGGGCCGGCGATCATGTGGAGCGTCCCCGGCAGCGCGCCGGGAGCGGGGGCTTCCGGACCGGCGAGCTCCTCGTCGCGACGTTCGGGCTCCTCCGGTCGGGCCGTCGTCCCGGCCGGCTCGTCGTCCGGGCGGGAGCCTCCCCGGGTCGCGTCGAGGACTGCCGCGGCCGCAACCGCAGCGACGGCGGCGACGGCGAGCCAGGAGATCAGGCGCTTCGAGCGGGTCAGGTGCCGAGGTACACGGTCTTCAGGCGGGTGTAGAAGTCGACGGCCACGTTGCCCTGCTCGCGGTACGTGCCGCTGGAGGAACTCTTGACCCCGCCAAAGGGAGCGTTCAGGTCGACGCCGGTGGTGGCCCGGTTGATCTTGACCACACCGACCTCCGCCTCGTCGGCGTAGCGCATCGCCGCGCGCATGTCGTTGGTCACGATCCCGCCTGAGAGCCCGAATTCCGAGTCGTTCGCGATCGCGATCGCCTCGTCGAGGCTGTCCACGGCGAGCACGCCGATGACGGGACCGAAGATCTCCTCGCGGGCGATCCGCATGGTCGGCTTCACGCCGGTGAAGACGGCCGGGCAGAGGAAGAGGTCGTCGCAGTCCCCGCCCGTGACGAGCTCGGCGCCCTCCTGCTTGCCGACGTCGATGTAGGAGAGATCGGATTCGAGCTGGCCTCGATCCACCACCGGGCCCATCCGCGTCCCGTCCGCCTGCCCGTCCCCCGGCCGCCAGGCCTCCGCCTCGCGCGCGAGCGCCTCGACGAACCGATCGTGAACGCCCCGGGTGGCGATCACGCGGCTGGTTGCGGTGCACGCTTGCCCGGTGAGACCGAACCCGCCCTGGGCGGCGACGCTGGCCGCGAACTCCGGGTCGGCGTCGTCGAGCACGACGAGCGCGTTCTTGCCACCCATCTCGAGCTGAACGCGGGCGAGTCGCGCGCTCGCGGCGGCGTGGATCCCGAGCCCGGTCTGGACTGAGCCGGTGAAGCTGATGGCGGCGACCCTGCCATCGTTCACGAGCGCATCGCCGACGACGGAGCCGCGGCCGTGGACGATGTTCAGCACCCCCGGCGGCAGCCCGGCCTCGAGCAGGGCGAGAGCGAGGTTCTGGACGGACACGGGGACGAGCGTGGCCGGCTTCATCACGACCGTGTTGCCCGACACGAGCGCCGGGGCGAGCTTCCAGGTCGGAATCGCGATCGGGAAGTTCCAGGGCGTGATCAGGCCGACCACGCCGAGCGGCTCCTTGACGGTGTAGAGATGCGTGCTCGGCAGGCTCGCGGGGAGGCTCTCGCCGGCGATCCGCCAGCCCTCCCCGGCGAAGAAGCGCAGGATGTCGATCGCGCGCTGCACCTCGCCGGTCGCCTCCGTCAGCGTCTTGCCCTCCTCGGCGCAGAGGTCGCGCGCGGCCTGGTCTCTCCGGGAGGCGAGCAACTCGGCGGCACGCATGAGGATCGCGCCGCGGGCGGGAGCCGGTGTCCGGCGCCAGCCGGGAAAGGCCTCCTGCGCCGCCTGGAGAGCGGCGTCCACGTCGCCCGGGCCACCCGAGGGGATCTCGGCGACGACCTCGTCGCCGCGAGCCGGGTTGCGACGCTCGCCGGCCGGCGATCCGGTCCACTCGCCGCCGATCAGGTGCTGGACACGGATGGGGGCGGATGTGCTCATGCGGCTGCTCCTGGGGATCGGTAGACGGAATGGCGGAGGGCGTCGACACCTTCGATCTCGATCTCGACGAGGTCGCCGTCCTCGAGCGTGAAGTCGTCCGGCGGAACGAGGCCGGTGCCCGTCAGGAGCACGGCCCCGCGCGGGTGCGAAAGCTCGCGGTAGAGGTAGGCGGCGAGCGTCTCGAAGGAGCGGCGCATCTGCGCCGTCGAGGTCTCACCGGAGAACACGGTGCGCCCTCCCCGCTCGATCGTCAGCGAGATCCGGGCGGCGCGCGCGCGGTCGCCGAGGTCGCGCGCGAGAACGACCGTGCCGGACAGGCCGAGCGCGTCGTCGTAGATCTTGGCCTGGGCGAGGTAGAGTGGGTTCTGGCCCTCGATCGAGCGCGACGATACGTCGTCGGCGACGAGGTAGCCGGCGATCTCCCCGGCGCCGGTGAGGACCAGAGCGAGCTCGGGCTCTGGCACGTCCCAGGTCGAGTCCGCCCGTATGCGCAGCGGCGCGCCCGGCGGCGGGACGCGCCCCGGAGCCGCCTTCAGGAACAACTCGGGGCGCTCGGCGTCGAACACCAGGTCGTAGACGCTCTTGACGACCGCTTCCTCGACGCGGGCCTGGCGGGAGCGCTCGTACGTGACGCCGGAGGCCCACACCTCCTGTGCGTCCACCGGGGCGAGGACGGCTTCGGGCTCCCCGTCGAGGGCGGGCGTGGCCAGCGCCCGGTCGACCGCGTCGTGCAGCGGCCCCAGCCCGGCCGCGAGGAAATCGCCGAGCGACCCCTCGAGCGGGTGGAGCGCACCGTCACGGGCGGCGACGAGCAGCGGGTGACCGCGGTGGAGAACGCGCCGTAGACCGTTCACGACGTCTGAGTCTACGCGGCTCTTCCGGGAGCCGCGGCGATCAGGGCCCTCACCCGCTGGGGGTCGAGGGGCGCCTCGTCCACATGTACGCCGAACGGCGCGAGCGCGTCCTCGATCGCCGCCGCGGTTACCGCCGGGGGGCTGATCGAGCCGGCCTCGCCGGCCCCCTTGATCCCGAGGGGGTTGAGCGGAGACGGTGTCTCGAGGTGGTGGATCTCGATCGACGGCACCTCGGTCGCGTACGGCATCAGGAAGTCGAGAAACGACGCGTTGCGGTGCTGGCCGGTCTCGTCGTAGACCATCCGCTCGTAGAACGAGTTCGCAACGCCCTGGGCGACACCGCCGTGGATCTGCCCGCGCACGATCGCCGGGTTGACCATCACCCCGCAGTCGTGGACGACGACATAGCGCAGGTAGTGGACGTCGCCGGTCTCCGGGTCGACCTCGACGATCGCGGCATGCACGCCGTTCGCCCAGGTGGTCGAGGACGGGGCCCAGAAGGCCGAGCCCTCGAGGAGGGGGCCGTCGCCCCGCTCGAAGCCCTGCCATGTGCGGGCGGGCGCGAAGCGCCCCACCTCCGCCGTCGAGGGATCGAGGGTCGTGTAGCGGATCGGGTTGACCGCAATCGCGATCTCCCGCAGCGTCACCGCGCGCTCGGGAGCGCCCCGGACATAGACCTTCCCGCCGCCAACCTCGAGATCCTCGACCGCGGCCTCGAGCATGTTCGCCGCGTAGCGCAGCGCTTTCTCCCTGACCTCCAGCGCCGCGAGCGAGACGGCGTTGGCGCAGTTGACGATCGCGCGACTGCCGAACGTGCCGGCGCCGAAGCCGAACGCGGCCGTGTTGCCCTCCACGACCTGCACCTGGTCGGGCTCGAGCCCGAGCACATCGGCGGCAACCTGCGCGAAGGTCGTCGCGTGGGACTGCCCCTGAGAGGTCAGCCCGGTCGTCACCTCCACCCGCCCGCTCGTCGGCTGGACGTACACGCGCGCGCCCTCGTAGGGGCCCTCCCCGGTGCCCTCGACGTAACAGGCGAGACCGAGACCCAGATAGCGTCCCCGCTCCCGCTCGCGCGCCTGCTCGGCTACGAACCCGTCGTAGCCGATCGCGTCGAGCGCCAGCTCGAGCGCCTTCGGGTAGTCGCCGGAGTCGAGTATTACGGGGTAGCCCGCGAAGAACAGGCCGTCACGGGCGTACGGGAAGTCCTCCGGCTGGACGAGGTTGCGCCGACGCAGCTCGGCCCGGTCGAGCCCGAGCTCGCGCGCGAGCAGGTCGACTGCCCGCTCGAGGGCGAAGCTCGACTGCGGCCGCCCGACGCCGCGCATCGGGCTGACGGAGACCTTGTTCGTGTACACGCACCGGTAGCGGACGGAGACGTTCGGGATCCGGTAGGCGCCGGCCACGTGGCTGGCGGTGATCCAGGGCGTGATCAACCCGTACGCGATGAATGCGCCCTGGTCCTGGACGAAGTCGTCCCGAAGGCCGGTGATCACCCCGTCGCGCGTGGCGGCGAGCTCGATCGTGTGGATCTGGCCGCGCTGGTGGTTCGAGGCGAGGAAATGCTCCCGGCGGTCCTCGTTCCAGCGCACCGCCGCGCGCAGCCGGAGCGCGGCGAGCGGGACGAGCAGCTCCTCCGGGTAGAGGAGGTAGCCCTTGAGGCCGAAGCCGCCGCCGACATCGGGGGCAATCACGTGCAGCCTGTCCTCGGGCAGCCCGAGCTTCGCGATCAGGGCCGAGCGGACCGGGAGCGAGCACTGGGTCGTATCCCAGACGGTCAGCGCACCGGTGCCGGGGTCGAAGCGGGCGAGTACGGCGCGGGGCTCCATCGTCATCGAGGAGCTGCGCTCGCAGACGAAGCGGTGGCGCACGACGACGTCCGCCTCGGCGAACGCCCCCTCGGGGTCGCCGACCGTCCAGGTTCCGTCGGCGGCGACGTTCGTGGGCAGGTCGGCGTGGACGAGAAGGCCCCCGCCTGCCACCGCGGCTTCGTAGTCGACGACCACGGGCAGGTCGTCGAGCTCGAGCTCGATCAGCTCGGCGGCGTCCTCGGCGACATAGCGGCTCTCCGCGATCACCATGGCGATCGGCTGACCGACGAAGTCGACCTCGTCGACGGCCAGCGGGTGCTGCGTCTTCGGGTAGGGAAGGTGATCGTGCGGGAAGAGCAACGGCAGCGGCACCGCGTGCTCGCCGAGCTCGGCGTGCGTCCAGACGGCCGTGACGCCGGGGTGGGCTCGGGCGGCGCGGACGTCGAGGCTGCGGATCCTCGCGTGAGCGGCCGGGCTGCGCAGGAAGGCGACGTGAAGCGCGTCCGGGGCGCGCACGTCGTCGACGTACAGCCCGCGCCCGCGCAGCAGCCGCTCGTCCTCGTTGCGAACGACCGACCGCCCGATCGCCGGCCCGGACGCGTCGCTCACGCGGGCGCCTTCCCCATCGCCCGGGCGGCGATCCGCACGGCCTCCACGATGTTCTGGTAGCCGGTGCAGCGGCAGAGGTTGCCGGCGATCGCTTCCCGGATCGCCCCGTCCGAGAGGTCGACGGTCTCGTTCTCCTCGAGGAATGCGGTGATCGCGAGCACGAAGCCGGGCGTGCAGAAGCCGCACTGGAGCCCGTGCGCCTCGCGAAACGCGGCCTGCACCGGGTGCAGCTCCCCGTCCGCGGCGAGCCCCTCGATCGTGCCCAGCTCGGCGCCGTCCGCCTGTACGGCGAGCATCAGGCACGACCGGGCCGCGGCGCCGTCGACGAGGATCGTGCAGCAGCCGCAGACGCCGTGCTCGCAGCCAACGTGGGTGCCGGTCAGGCCGAGCTCGTGGCGCAGGAAGTCGGAGAGCAGCAGCCGCGGCTCGACCTCGCGCTCCACCGTCTCGCCGTTGACCGTCAGGGTAATCGCCTGCTTCATGCTGCTCCTCCCGTCGCGCGCTCCCGGGCGACGGCGAGCGCCCGCCTGCCGAGCACGGCGGCGAGCTCGCGCCGGTACCCGGCGGAGGCGTGGATGTCTCCCGCCGGCTCGATCGCGGCGTCCCAGTCGGCCGGGTCGTCGGACTCGACCAGCACCGGCGTGGGCCCGAGCGCGACGAAGCAGAGCCTCGAGTGCCCGCCGGCGACGATCGCCGCGACTCCGGCGAGCGGGTAGTCGCCGTGGCGCCGGCTGAGCTCGAGATAGGCTGAGCCGGCCTCCGCGCGCAGCGCGGGAAAGTAGACCTCGGTGAGGATCTCGTCCGGCTCGAGCGAGGTCGTGAAGTGGAAGCGGAAGAGATCGTCCGCGTCGATCCGCCGCTCGCCGCGCGGGCCGCGCACGGTGACGTGCCCGCCGAGCACGCGCAGCACCGCCGGCAGCTCGGCGGCCGGGTCGGCATGCGCGATCGTCCCACCCACGGTGCCGCGGTTCCGGATCACGGCGTGAGCGACGCAGCGCTGCGCTTCGTGGACGAGCGGGCAGAGCCGGGCCACGTCCGCCGACCGCTCGAGCTCCCTCTGGCGCGTCATCGCGCCGACCGCGATCCCTTCCTCCCCCGCCCGGACATAGGCGAGCTCCCCCACACGGCGCAGGTCGATGAGCGCGGTCGGGCGGGCGAAGCGCAGGTTGAGGAGCGGGATCAGGCTCTGCCCGCCGGCCAGGATCGAGGCCTCCGGGCCGAGCTCGGCCCGGAGGCGTACGGCCTCGTCGAGCGTCGCCGGGGCGTGATAGTCGAAGGGGGGCGGTTTCACAGAAGTGGCCTTGTCAGTGAGCCAATTTTAGGATGCCGGCACAGGCGCGTCAACGACTCACTCAACAGGGTAGACGTCATCACGGGACCGTCAGGTGTCCTGCTGGGCGGTGCCCGACGCCGGTTCGGGGACGACGACCTCGCCGCCGCGGAGCAGCTTGAGGCGGCGCACGATCTCGCGGTCACGGGCGCGGCGGAAGTCGTCCGGGTCGCGCCGCGACCAGTCGTAGAAGCCCTTCCCGGCTCGCATCCCGGTCTCGCCGCGACGGCGAAGCTCGCCGATCGGGCCGGCGTCCGGGTCGACGTCGCGGGAGAGGTCGGGCCAGACCTGCTTCGCCATCTCGCCCATCAGCTCGAGCCCCGCAAGGTCGGCGTGCTCGAACGTGCCCATCACGGGCAGGCGATGGGCGAAGCCGTACTTGAGCACCGTGTCGCACGTCTCCGGCGTCACGTCGCCGCGTCGCACGAGGTAGGCGAACTCGCGCAGGAGAGCCTGCTGGAGGCGACTCCAGACGAAGCCGGGAATGTCCGCGCAGAGGGCCGGCATCTTGCCGGTGCGGCGGAGCAGCGCCGAGACCGCCGCGACCGCCTCCTCGCCGGTGCGCTTCCCGGGCACGACCTCGACGAGCATCATCAGGTGGGCGGGCTGCGCGTAGTGGGCGACCACGAACCGCTCCGGTCGGGCCAGCGGCTCGGCGAGCGCGGTCGGGCTGAGTGACGAGGTCGTGCTCGAGAGCACCGCATCGTGAGGAGCCTCGGCCTCGACGGCCGCAAGCAGCGTCCTCTTCAGCTCGAGTTGCTCGGCGACCGCCTCGATCGCGATCTCGACGCCGTCGAGCGCCCGTGGCCGGTCGGTCGTCGACTCGACGCGCTCGAGCGCGGCCCCGGCCTCCGCCTCCGTCGCGAGCCCCTCCGCGGCCACGAAGAGAGCGCCCGCGCGGAGGCGCGCGCGCGCTGCGTCGAGTCCCTCCTCGCGACGGCCCCACAGGCGCACGGTCTCCCCACCGAGGGCGAGGCTGAGGGCGATGTCGGCTCCCATCACTCCGGAGCCGAGCACGGCCTGCGGCCGTCCGCTCATGTCGCTGCCCCGAACGCGTGGAATCGAGCCGTCCGCTCCCAGCCGCTTCCCGCGCGACCGACCACGCCCTGGCGCTCGAGGTCGCGCAGGTGGCCGTCGATCGTGATCAGCGCCCGCCACTCTCGGAGCTTTCCCAGCCGCTCCGTCACGACGTCGCGGATGCGCGCCAGGTCGGCGCCCGGAACCTCCTGCACGGCCTCGACGATCGCCTGCTCGATCTGCCGGGTGCGGTCGAGGCACTCGCCCGCCCAGGCGATCACCTCGTCGCGCCCGCACGGCTCGGCGTGGCCGGAGAGAACCGCCTGCACGTCGTGGTCGCGGGCGAGCTGCATGATCCGCCTGCAGGTCGCGCGCGTGTGGTGCGGCTCCTCGTAGAGGAACAGCACGGGCACGTGGGTGGGCATCAGCGCGTCGCCGAAGACGAGCGTGCCGCTCGAGCGCTCGAGGAAGCCGATCTCGCCGAGCGAGTGGCCGTGTAGCTCGATCACCTCGAGCTCGACGCCCCCGCCGAGGTTGACGACGTTGCCGTCCACGAGGTGGAGATGGACCGGTGCCTCCTCCACCTCCATCCAGTCGAGGTACTCGGGCTTCGGGTCGAAGACGGGCTCCGCGTCGGGGAAGCGCAGCACCATCTGCTCGGCGCCGAGCCGGTGATCCTCGATCCACGCGGCCCGGCGCGGATGGGCGCCCACGAGCGCGCCCGACTCGCCCACCACCCGAGCGTTGTTGCCGATGTGGTCCATGTGCTCGTGGGTGTTGAGCAGGAGGTCGACACGGCTCATCGCGATGCCGAGCTCGTCGAATGCCTCCTCGAGCTGGTCGAAGGCCCAGACGAGCCCGGTGTCGATGAGCGCGACACGGTCGGCCCCCTCGACGATGTGAACGGTCACCGAGACGTTCGACTGGTCGCCCTTGAGCTGCATGTTCAGGGTCGAGATGGGGCCGTGCCTCCACAACATGGGCGTCTCCTCGGGTCAGCGCCCGCCGAAGCGAGGCTCGCGCTTCTCGAGGAAGGCGCGGATGCCCTCGCGGGCGTCATCGGTCGCGTACAGGCTCGAGAGCACGCGCTGCTCGAGCGAGAGCGCGGCTGCAAGGGGTGCCTGGATGCCGTCGTCGATCAGGCGCTTGGCTTCGCGGACGGCGAGCGGCGCTCCGGCCGCGAGCCGCTCGGCGAGCTCGAGCGCCGCTGCCATCAGCCCCTCGGGCTCGGTGACCGCGACGACGAGCCCGCGCCGCTCGGCCTCGTCGGGGCGCATGAACCGCCCCGTGAGAACGAGCTCCTTCGCGGCCCTCGTCCCGATCGCGCGCGGCAGCCGCTGGGTGCCGCCGCCGCCGGGGAGTAGCCCGAGCTTCGCCTCGGGCAGCCCGAAGCGGGCGGCAGTCGAGGCGACGATCAGATCGCAGGCAAGCGCGACCTCGAAGCCACCACCGAGCGCGTAGCCGTTGACGGCGGCGATCGTCGGCTGCGGTAGCGCCCCGAGCGCGTCGAACGTGCGGCGCGAGAGGCGCTGGTAGTCGTCGAACGCGGCCTGCGTGACGCCGTCGTACTCGCCGATGTCGGCGCCCGCGATGAAGCCCTTTCCCGTCCCGGTGAGGACGAGAGCACGCACCGATCCGTCGCGAGCGAGCCCGGCGAGGTAGCGCTCGAGGGCCTCGACCATTCCGCGCGACAGCGCCCCGAGCGCCTCCTCGCGCTGGACGCGCAGAACGGCGACCGAGTCCCGGCGATCCTCGACGAGACCCGGGTGGGGCCCGTCGCTCATCCGAGCACGCCGGTTTCGCGTAGGGCCGCCAGCTCGCCCGGCTCGAGCACCTCGGAGAAGACCTCGTCGGTGTGCTCGCCGACGAGCGGCGGCGCGAGACGGAGTTGCCAGGGCGTCTCCGAGAGGGTGATCGGGCACCCGATCAGCTCGAGCTCGCCAGCTCGCGGGTGCTCGATCCTGCACACGAGCTCCGACTCCTCGGCCCGCAACTCGTCGACCGCCTCCTTCGTCGTCCGCACGCGGGAGCACCAGACCCCCGCCGGGACGAGTCGCGCGAGCCATTCCTCGGTGGTTGCCCGCTCGAAGACAGGGTCGAGGCGACGCTTGACGTCGTCGCGGTCCGCCCACGCGTCGAGCCCCGCGAGGCCCGGGTCGCCCACGAGCGGCGCGAGCGTCTCCAGCGGGGTCATGGAGAGCGCGAGCCACCCGTCGCGGGTGCGGTAGATCCCGAACGGAGCCGAGAGCCAGGGCTGGGCGATGCCGGCCTCGGAGCGAACGGCGTCCGTCCCCTGGTTGACGATCGCCGAGATCTCCTGGCACTGGACGGACATCGCGGTCGAGAACAGGTCGACCTCGACACGCTGCCCGACTCCGTGGCGCTCGCGCGCCACGAGCGCGGCGAGGATCCCGAGCGCGAGCGTCAGCGCGGTCGTCGCGTCGCAGATCGAGGAGCCGGCGACCGTCGGCGGGTCACCTCTGCGCCCGGCGTTGAACGCGATCCCCGACATGGCCTGGATCAGCAGATCCTGACCGGGGCGGTTCTCGCGTGCGAAGCGCGTCCGCTGGCCCCAACCGGAGCCGCAGGCGAAGATCACGTCCGGCCGGACGCGGCGGAAGTCCTCGTGCCCGAGACCGAGCCGGTCCATCACCCCCGGTCGGAAGTTCTCCGCCACGACGTCGCACGTCGCGCCGAGGCGCAGGATCGCCGCGCGTCCAGCCTCGCTCTTCAGGTCGACCGTGACGGAGCGCTTGTTGCGGTTCATCGCGTGGAACGCGGCCGAGTCCCCGGCGACGAGCTGCCCCATGAACTCGAGCCCGCGCTCCCACTCCCCGGTGACCGGCTTCTCCACCTTGATCACGTCTGCGCCGAGATCGCCGAGGAACTGGGTCGCGTACGGGCCCAGCATCATCTGGGTGAAGTCGAGCACGCGGATTCCGTCGAGGGCCGTACGCATGCGGGTCAGCTACTGGCCTAGCCAGTGATCCAATCGCGGAGACTAGCGGCTCAGGTCCGGGATGTCGAGAGTCGCCCCTCGCGGGCGGGGCGGTGCTCGCGGTAGAGCCGCTCGAGCGCCGAGGCGATCACCCGGGCGGGTGCCCCGGCGCCGAGGCGCTCGGCGAGGAGGTTGCCCGCCGCCTCCTGGAAACCCGGCCACCAGGCGTCGCGGGGCCGCACCCAGGGCGACTCGATCGTCCGCCGGGTGCCGCTGAAGAAGCCGCCGACCTGAGCGTCGAGCGCCGGATCGAGCCACGCGGCCCGGCTCGCGGGCTGGCCGCCCGCGGGGAACACGACCTCCGCCTGCGCGCGCGGCCCGCAGACCCAGGCCGCAAACGCCGCGGCCTCCCCGGCCCGGACGCTCTCGGCGGACACGGCGAGGCCGGCGCCGCCGAGGATCGAGCCCGTGGGACCGTGCCCGGCCGACGGGATGTCGAGAAAGCGCAGCCGCTGCCGGCCCGCAGGCTGCGGCCGCGCGTAGTTCGTGTAGCCGAAGACGAGCGGCACGTAGACGATCTCTTCCGCCGCGGTCATCCGCTCGAGCAACGCGGGCGGGTTCTCGTGGAGCGAGGCCGGGTGCAGGAGCGGCACCAGGTCGGCGAGCGTCGCCACCGCTCGCTCGCCCGTGATCGGGTCGAGGAAGAGCGTCGGCCCGGCCGCAGCCGCGACCCCCGAGTTGGCGCAGATCGTGAGCAGAGAGCAGATCGCATCCGTCGGGTAGAGGGGCAGCGCGACCCGACCGGGCCGGGAGCTGGCCAGCTCGAGCACCTCGCGCCAGGTCGCCGGGGCCGGGCAGCCGATCTCCTCGAGGAGGTCATCGCGCGCCGCGGCGACCTGGCAGGCCGCGTCGACCGCGAGCGCCCACTGGCTGCCCGCGTACGCGTAGGCGTCGTGGCTCCCCCCGACCGAGTCGGCGGCGAGCGCCTCGAGGTCGGCGGCGTCGAGCAGCCGCTCGAGCGGGGCGAGGCACCCGAGCTCGGCCGCCCTGCCGACGAAGGGGTGATCGATGACGAGCAGGTCGTAGCGCCCGGTCAGCTCCGCGATCGGCTGGTCGTTGAACGCGGCGAGCGGCCTGGTATCCCACTCGATCGCCGCCGACCCGCTCAGCCCGGACCAGGCGGCCGAGGCGGCGCGCATCGGCGCCGCGCAACGCTCGTGATCCCACGCGATCCCCCGCAGTGCGCCCCCTCCCATCGGCGCAAGTATTCCCGGCCGTGCCCGCACAGCCGCGGGAGAACCGTCGACAGGCGCTGTACGATGCCGCCATGGAGGGAGGCGACCTCCCCGAGATCGTGGGCCTGCGCGACGCGGCCCCGAGCCGCGCGTGCGACCTCGTCGTCGACCAGTTGCGCGCCCTGATCGTGGAGGGCCGGGTCGAGCCGGGCAGCCGGCTGCCGGCCGAACGCGACCTCGCCCTGCGCTTCCAGACGAGCCGGGCGACGATCAGCCAGGCGCTGCGGATCCTGGCGGCGCTCGGCCTCGTCGAGATCCACCGTGGCAGCGGCGTGTACGTATCGCCCCACCCCGACCGGTTGCTCACCCACTCGCTCGAGCTGATCCTCGCGCTCGACCGGCCGAGCATGATCCGGCTGTGCGAGGTGCGCGGCTGGCTCGAGGTGGCCGCGATCGCCAGGGCGGCCGAGATCGCGACACCGGCCGACATGGAGGCGATCCGCGCCGAGCTCGACCGCCTCGCCTCGGAGCGCCGGTCGGTCGAGCGCTGGCTTGCCCACGACACCGAGTTTCACAGGGCGATCCTCCGCGCAACCGGGAACATGATCGCGCTGTCGATGGTCTCGAGCGTGCTCGAGCTGATGGCCTCGGCCCGGGTGCGCGAGTACCGGGAAGCCGGCACCGCCCCCGACTGGTTTCGCGACGAGTGGGAGGGCGTGGTCACGATCCACATGCGCATCACCGACGCCATCGCCGCCCACGACGTCACGGCCGCCCGCGAGGCCGCCGAGGAGCACCAGGCGCGTCTCGCACACTTCGTCGCGGAGATCGACCCGTGGGCCGAGGCCGCGCCCCGCCCGCGGGCCGCGGCCCGGCGGGCGAGCGGTACGCGCTGAAGCCGGTCGGGTCGCCGTGGGTCAGGCGATGTACGGGCGCAGGACTTCGCGCGCGAGGTGGAAGCCCTGGATCACCTTCTCCTCGGAGCCCTCGAACCTGCGGTCCTCGTGCTCGATGATCACGGGCCCGTCGTACCCGATCGCGTAGAGGGCGGCGAAGAAGCGATCCCAGCGCACCTCGCCGAGGCCCGGCAGCCGCGGCACCTGCCAGCCGATCCCGAGCGACATCACACCGTGCTCGTAGAGCCCGTCACGGCGCACCTCGAGGTCCTTCGCGTGTACGTGGAAGATGCGATCCGCGAACTCGTAGATCGCCCGCTCGTAGTCGATCATCTGCCAGACGAGGTGACTCGGGTCGAAGTTGATGCCAAAGCTCTGCGACGGGACGATCCCGAACAGCTCCCGCCAGATCGCGGGCGAGTACGCGAGATTGACGCCTCCCGGCCACTCGTCGAGCGAGAAGAGCATCGGGCAGTTCTCGATCGCGACCTTCACGCCCACGGATTCGGCCTCGGCGACGATCGGCGGCCACACTCGCTCGAACTCCGCCATGTTCTCCGGATGAGTCCGGGTCTGGTCACGGCCGACGAACGTGTTGACCACGGGCACGCCGAGCTTCGCGGCCGCGCGGATCACCTTGCGCGTGTGCTCGTTGACGGCCGCCCGGTGCTCGGGATCCGGGTGGAGGTTGTTCGGGTAGTAGCCGAGCCCGGAGATCTCGATCCCCACCCCCGCCAGCATCGCCGTGATCTCCGCCGCTCCCGCGTCGTCGAGCACGTCGACGTCGATGTGGGTGACGCCCGCGTAGCGGCGGGCGTCACCGGACGCCCGGGGCCAGCAGCAGACCTCGAGCGCGGAGAACCCGTTCTCGCTTGCCCAGCGCGCCACCCGCTCGAGCGGCCAGTCGCCGAACGGAACCGTGATGAATCCGAGCTTCATCGTCGTCCTCCTCGCGCGAGTTCCTCCATGCGTGCCCTCGAGCCGGCCAGGGGCGACGGGCGCCCGCCTACGTCGCGAGCGTGAAGGCGAAGACGTCCTCACCGGCGGCGGAGAGCAGCGCATCCCCGTTCTCGGCGAAGAGGTGGAGCCGGCGCGGCTCGAGCCGGACGCGCACCGGCTGGTTCTCCGCGAGCGCGGGCGTCGGCGGGGCGATCGCCTTGACCACGCGGTCCTCGAAGTCGAGGTCGACGATCGTCTCGCCGCCGAGGGGCTCGGTCACGTACACCGTCGCCGCCATGCCCTCGCCGGTCGTGTCGACATGGACGTCCTCCGGACGCACGGCAACGAAGCACGAAGCTCCGTCGGGAAGCCGCTCGCGCAGGTGCGCGGCTGCCG
This sequence comes from uncultured Gaiellales bacterium, assembly GCA_964370985.1. GTDB lineage: Bacteria > Actinomycetota > Thermoleophilia > Gaiellales > Gaiellaceae > JAHDVS01. Next base: position 42,134 of record CAYJLE010000014.1, read on the forward strand.
CGGTCAGCTCGAAGCGCGCGTGCGAGAGTCTGAGCGTCCCGGCGTCCCACGACGCGGTCGCCGGCAGGAAGTTCATCGGCGGCGAGCCGACGACGGTGGCGACGAAGCGGTTCGCAGGCCGGTGGTAGATCTCGGCCGAAACGCCGATCTGCTGAACGACGCCCTCGCGGAGGACGAGGATCCGGTCCGCCATCGACATAGCCTCGACCTGGTCGTGCGTCACGTACACCATCGTGCGGCCGACGTCGCGCTGCAGGCGCTTCAGCTCCGTGCGCATCTCGAGCCTGAGCAGCGCGTCCAGCGCCGAGATCGGCTCGTCGAGCAGGTACGCCTCCGGCTCGCGCACGATCGCGCGTCCGAGCGCGACGCGCTGGCGCTCGCCGCCGGAGAGCTTCCCGGGCTTCCGCTCGAGCAGGTGCTCGATCCTGAGCGTCCGGGCCGTCGCTCGCACACGCTCCTCGATCTCGCTCTTCGCGACCTTCTGCTGCTTGAGGGGGAACGCCAGGTTCTTGAAGACCGTGCGGTCCGGGTAGAGCGCCAGGTTCTGGAAGACGATCGCGATGTCGCGATCGCCGGGATACGTCTCCGTGACCCGCTTGTCGCCGAGATACACGTCGCCCTCGTCCGGCTTCTCGAGACCCACGATCGTCCGCAGCGTCGTGGTCTTGCCCGCGCCGGGCGGCCCGAGGATGGCGAAGAACTCGCCGTCCGCCACCTCGAACGACACGCTGTTCAGGGCGGTGATCGCGCCGAAGCGCTTGGTGATGTTCTCGAGCCGGATGCCAGCCATCAGCGGATCGCGTGCTCGGTCTCGTCGTCGAACAGGTGCACGTCCGCGGCGTCGAAGGCGATGCCGACGTTGTCGCCAACCCGCAGCGGGGCATCCGGCCGGGCGACGGAGCGGATGTCGGCGCCGTCGAGGCGGAGGTGGATCACGTCCGTGGCGCCGAGCGGCTCGATGGCGGTGATCGATCCCCGGACGAGAGCCTCGTCCGCGTCGGGCCCGACGAGGCGGACCTTCTCGGGTCTGACCATGAGCGTGAGCGGCAGGCCGGCTCCGGCGCGCTCCGCGAGCGGCACCTTCCGATCGGAGACGTCGATCGGCTTCGAGTCGGTGCCCCTCACGCGCACGACGACGCGGTCTCCGCTCGCTTCGGGCACGACCGGCAGGAAGTTGTTGAGGACCGAGCCGATGAAGTTCGCGACGAACCTGTTCTCCGGGCGGTTGTAGAGATCATCGGGCGTACCGTACTGCTGCAGATGGCCGCGATCCATCACGGCGATCCGGTCGGCCATCCCCATCGCCTCCACCTGGTCGTGCGTTACGTACACCATGGTCTGCCCGATCTCGTGCTGAATTCGCTTCAGCTCCGCACGCATGTACGCGCGAAAGGAGGCGTCGAGGTTCGAGAACGGCTCGTCGAGGAGGAAGATTGCCGGCCTCACGATCATGCTGCGGCCGAGCGCGGCCTTCTGGAGGTCGTTGACGGATAGCCGCGTCACGCGTCGCTCGAGGTGCTCGGACAGCCCGACAGTCCGGGCAACAGCCCTTACCTCGCGGTCGATCTCGTCCTTCGGCGGCCGCGGCTTGCGCATCCGGAGACCGAAGGCGAGGTTCTCGTACACGGTCATGTGCGTGAAGATCGCGTAGTTCTGGAAGACGAAGCCGACGCTCCGCTTCTCCGGCCCGAGCCTCGAGACCGGGAAGTCGTCGAAGTAGATCTCGCCCGCCGTTGGACGCTCGAGGCCGGCGATCATGTTCATCGTCGTCGTCTTGCCGCACCCGGACGGCCCGAGCAGTGCGATGAAGGAGCCGTGCTCGGCCACCAGGTGCAGCCCATCGACCGCCCGTACCTCGTCGAAGTGCTTCGTCAGATTCTCGAGACGTATCTCTGCCATCGCTATCGCTTGATCGCTCCGAAGGTGAGGCCGCGCACGAGGTAGCGCTGGATCGCGAGCCCGAAGATAGCGGGCGGCAGGATCAGCAGGCACGCGAGCGCAGCCTGGAGCCCGTATTCGTTCCCCGAGGCCCCACCCTGGAGCGACTGGAGATAGACGGGCGCGGTGCTGTGGGCGTCGGTCGTCATCACCTTCGCGATCAGGAAGTCCGACCAGTTGAGAATGAAGACGAAGAGCCCGGTCGCGGCGAGGCCGCCCTTGACCTGGGGGAGCACGGCCTTGAAGAAGGCGCCCCATTGCGTGCAACCGTCGACGATCGCGGCCTCCGAGATCTCACGCGGCACCTCCTGGAAGAAGCTGCGCATCAGCCACACGACGAAGGGGAACGTGATCGCCCCGTAGAGGATGATCACCCCCCAGTAGGTGTCATACAGCTTGATCGCCACGTAGAAGAAGAGCAGGGGGATGATGATCGCGACCGGCGGGAACATCCGGAGCTGGAGGATCTGGAACGGCAGCATCCGCCCCCCCGCTCGGAAGCGCGCGATGCCGTAGGCGGTGACGATGCCAGCGAGCAGAGCCAGCAGCGTGCCGCCGACCGAGAGGATGATCGAGTTCTTGAATGGCGTCAGGGCCGAGCGCGAGCGCTGGGTCGCGAACACGCTGTCTTCGGCGCTCTTGAGGCCGAGGAGGTTCGTGTAGTTGTCGATGGTCGGGCTCTGGGGCGCCCAGTAGACCTTGCCCGGCGGGTTCCACTCCGGTCTCGGCTTGAAGGACATCGACACGACCCAGTAGAGCGGAAACGCGAAGAAGGAGGCGATCATGACCACGGCGACCACCTTCACCCACGGTCGCGCGACAACCCACCGCGACGTGCTGGCGTCCGCGGTGAAGCGAACGCGCTCTTCCTGGGGCATCGTCGTCATCAGATTCGCGCCTCCGCCTCGATTGCGTCCTCGATCCGCGGGCCCGCCCCCTTTGTCGGTGCCTCCGCGCCGGCAAGCTCCTCGAGCGTCTCCTCCTGCGCCCGCTCGATCGGGCGGATGGCCCAGAAGCCGGCGATCGAGACGAAGATCAGGACGAGGATCGCCACGGAGCTCGCGTACCCCCAGCGTGTGGCCTCGGACGTCTCGTCGAAGAGGAAGATCGAGATGTTGGTCGTCGCCTCGCCCGGCCCACCGCGCGTGAGCAGGTAGATCGGGTCGAACATCTTGAAGGCCTCGAGCCCGCGGATGATGAGCGCGATCAGGATGATCAGCTTCATCATGGGCAGGGTCAGGTAGCGAAGCTGCTGCCAGAACCCGGCGCCGAGGATCCTGGCCTGGTTCACCTGGTCCTCCGGGAGCGCCGCGAGACCGGAGAGGAAGATGAGGAACATGAGCGGGGTCCACTGCCAGATATCGACGGTCATGACCGCCCAGATGGCGATGTTCGCATTCTGGAGCCATTCGATCTGGACGACGCCCGGCAGGATCGCCGACAGGGCGCCGTTCACGGGCCCGTCGACCTGGTAGAGCATGAAGAAGATGAAGCCGGAGACCGCGGGCACGACCATCATCGGCAGCAGGAAGAACACGGTCACGAGCCCCCGGCCACGGAAGCTCTTGACGAGGAGCATCGCGAGCGCGAAGCCGAGGACGGCCTCGACCGTGACGCAGACGACGGTGATCAGCACGGTCCGCCACATCGCCTCCCAGAAGGTGACGCTGGTGAGGGCCTCCCAGTAGCCGTCGAACCAGTGCCAGTGGCGGTAGGCGTGCCAGAAGTCGTCGCCGCTCGTCGGCGACCAGCCGGTGAAGCCGATGTAGATGGCGACGCCGGCCGGGAAGAGAACGATGAACGCCAGCAGGAGCTGGCCGGGAGCGACCAGGAGCTTCGCCACCCGTTTCTCGTCGCGGCCGCCGCAGTGGGCGCGCCCCCCGCCGGGGTGGGGCGGGGCGCGGAGGGG
>CAYJLE010000014.1:45990-64981 GCA_964370985.1 uncultured Gaiellales bacterium
CCAGACGCTGGCCAGGAGCGACCCGGAGCTGCGCTACCCGCTTCTCGGCGCGGCCGCCGAAGCCCGGCAGCCGCGACTGCGGCTGCCGGGCTTCGATCTGGGAGTTACCTGCTTCCACCTGCCAGTTCGCTCGCGGCGACTAGATCTCCGTCGAGACCTCGGTCACGGGAAGCTGCTCGCCAGGCGTGTCGACCACCGTCGGGAACGACTCCTTCAGGGTCTTGAAGGCCTCGACCTGGATGTCCACACCCTGGTCCTCGGTGATCTTGTTCCAGCGCTTCTCGAGCGCGGCGGCCGCCTGCTCGGGGCTCTGCTGGTTCGTGAGCACCTTCTGGAGCTCCTCGCTGAGCGAGTCGCGGTAGGCGCCGCCGCCCTTGAGCGTGATCGGCGGGGCCGAGCGCGGGACGATGTTCGCGAACTGCCCGAGCGGCTGGGGCTTGTAGCTCTGCGCCGTGTACGGGTCGCTGAGCGTGTAGACGTGAACCGGATCCTGGTAGCCGCCCGGGTTGAACGTCAGCCAGGTGTAGACGCGCGCGCCGCCGAGCCACTGGAGGAAGAGATAGGCCGCCTCGTGGCGGGACGGGTCGGCGAACGCGTTCACGCCGTAGCTGATGTTGAAGAACAGCACCGGCCGGCGGATCAGCGCGCCGTCCACGACCCGGCCGGGCGTCACGTCGCTCTTGATGTACTGACCGACGTCGGCGGTGTCGAGGTCGGGGTTGCCCGGAATCAGCTTGGTCTGGTTCGGGAACGCACCGCCCATGAAGCCGTTGCCGCCGCCCATCAGCTGGTACTGCGCAATCCAGTCCTTCTCGACCGCTCCCGGCGAGTGGTACTTGAGCGAGTTCAGGAGCTCGGCGAAGGCCCGCACGCCGGCGTCGTTGTTGACGTTTGCCGAGCCGTCGTCGTTGAAGTAGAGGAGGTTCGGGTTGGCGGCCGAGACGAACCGTTCGTTCCACTTGACGGCGCCCCAGAACGGCGCGAGCGTGTTGACGTCACCGTAGAGCGGCACGTCCGCGTCGGTGCGGGTGAAGAACTCCGCGACCTGGTCGTGGTCTTCCCAGGTGAGCGGGAACTCGAGCGGGCGGCCGTACTTGTCCGCGAACGCGGCCTGCTCCTCCGGGCTCTCGAGCAGATCGGAGCGGTAGAAGTACGGCTGCGTGTCGTTGTCGGCCGCGACCGCGTACGTCGAGCCCCGGTACTTCGTGAACAGGTTCACGGTCGGCTGACCACCGGCATAGCCCCACTCGGGGTCACCCCATTGCGGCTGGTACTTCGCGACGAACTCGTCGAGCGGGAGCAGTAGGCCGGCCTCGGCGAAGTCACCCATCTCCTCGATCGCGCACGTGACGAGATCGAAGGAGCCGTTCTTGGTCGCGGCGTTCTGGAGGTTGTCCGGGTACTCGGAGGCGGGCTCCGTCTCGACGAACTCGAGCTTGATCCCCGTCTCCTCCTCGAACAGCGCGACGTGAGAGATCGCGCCCTCGGGGAAGGCCTGCTCGAACTGCGGGCGGGCGAAGTTCTGCACCTGCACGATCAGCTTGTCGGGCACCTTGCCGTCCTGGCGCAGCGCGCGCAGCGCGGAGATCGCGCGACCCTCCTGGGAGTCCAGCGGGTACTGGTAGCGCTCCGCACCGGGCCAGCCGACCGGGCCGCCGTACATGCCCTCGGCGAGGCCGTCCTTGAGCGGCGCCTCCTCGCTCGGCGGCGCCTCGCCGGTCGTCGCGGGTGCCTCCTCGGTCGTCGCGGGTGCCTCCTCTGTCGTCGCGGGCGGGGCCTCCTCCGTGGTGGCCGTCTCCTCGTCGCCGCCACCGCACGCCGCGAGCAGCAGCGCGAGGCTGCCGGCGCCGGCGCCGGCGACGAGCTGCTTGCGGGTGATCGGCTTCTCCAGCAACTCCTCGCCGGGAAGCACGTCCTTCGTGAGCCTTGCGTACCGCTTCCTCATGCTCCTTCTCCTCCTCCGTGAAGGGCTAGGCCGGTTCGTCCGCCTTAGCCCGATCAAAGCCCCTTCTGAGAACGTTTCCTTCCCCTCCCGGACACGGCCACAATCGGCCCTGCTCCGAGCACCGCCGGGTTCCGGGGACGTATAACAGGGTCGCTGCGCTTTGTCCAGAAAGACCCGGCTTCTCGACACTCGGCGTGCCCCACAAAACCTTTCGACGGAGGCGGGCTCGAATTGTTAGCCTCCGGCCACGCGAGGGGGTGCTCGGAACGGCGACACAAGGCATGAGCGCGCGGCCGATCAGGCGGGAGAACGTCCCCGCGAGCATCGCCAGCGACCTGCGCCGCCGGATCCTCGAGGGCGACCTGCCGCCCGGCTCGCAGATGCCCGGCCACCGAGGGCTCGCGGCCGCGTACTCGGTCAGCGTCGGCTCCGTGCGCGAGGCGCTCAGCATGCTGATCAGCGCGGGCCTCGTCGAGACGCGGGCCGGACGGGGCACGTTCGTCGCCGTGGGCGGCGCGCGCCCCTTCCCGGAGCACAGTGCAGCCCCCGGCGTCGCGGGCACGGGCGCCACGCTCGAGCGCGCCGAGGTCGAGCAGTTGGTCGAAGCGCGGGAGGTGATCGAGGTCGCGCTCGCGGCGATGGCGGCCCGCCGACGCGACCCCGACGCGATCGCCCGCCTGCGCGCCTGCGCCGCGCGGATGCAGGACGCCTCCGCGAGCCCCGCCGCGTACTCGGAGGCGGACGTCGAGTTCCACCTCGCGCTCGCCGACGCGGCCGGGAACCGCTACCTGCTGCGGTCGATGCTCGCGATCCGCTCGCTCCTGAAGCAGGACATGGAGCTCGGTGCCGAGGCGGCGATCAGGCGCTTCGGCGACCTGGGCGTGAGCGTCGAGTCCCACGCGGCGCTCGTGGACGCGATCGAGGCGGGTGACCCCGAGCTCGCCGCCAAGGTTGCGACAACGATCGTCCGGCGCAACCGCGACTTCGTCCTCGCCCTCTACGGGCTCGGGCCGACCGCGGCCGCAGCGCGCGCGCACGGTGCCCGTTGACACGCCGCGGCCGGCGCGGCTAGATTGCCCGGCGTGCCGCCGTTCCGAACAGTGACACGCTGACCGGTGGCCTGGGACTCGGTCCACCTCTTCGAGTGCCCGACACGGGTCCTCTACGGAGCCGGCGCGTCGGCCCAGGCGGGGCAGCAGCTCGCCGCGCTCGGGGTCGGGAAGGCGCTCCTCGTCTCCGATCCCGGCGTCGCCGAAGCCGGTCTCGTGGAGCGGCTCGCGAGCGTGATCGGGGCGGCCGGGATCGGAGTCGCCGTCTACGCGAAGACCGAGCAGAACCCGACTACGACCAACCTCGAGGAGATCGCCGGCCTCTATCGCTCGGAAGGGTGCGACGGCCTCGTCGGCCTCGGGGGCGGAAGCGCGATGGACGCGGCGAAGGCCGCAGCGGCGCTGATCGAGAACGGCGGCTCGATCTGGGACTACCGGGGCAAGGATCTCGTCCCCCGGCCCGGGCCGCCGGTCGTCTGCCTGCCGACCACCTGCGGCACGGGTGCAGAGGTCACGTTCGTCGTCGTCGTCACCGACCCGTCCGAGCACTTCAAGATCGTCTGCGCCGCGCGCAACCTCGCCGCCCGGGTGGCGCTGGTCGACCCGGAGCTGGTCCTCACGGCGCCGCCGCAGGTGATCGCCTCGACCGGCGCGGACGCGCTCGCCCACGCGGTCGAGTCGTACCTCAACCTCGGCTCCGATCCGCTCCTCGACGCGCTCGACCTCCGGGCGATCGCGCTGATCGGAGCCAACCTCGTGCCGGCCGTGTACGACCGCGATCGCGAGGCGGTCGGCCACGTCTCGCTCGCGAGCCTGATGGCGGGGATCGCCTTCAACATGAACGCGAACGCGATCGTGCACGCGGCCTCGACCCCTGTGACCGCCCGCCACGGCGTGCCGCACGGGGTCGCGAACGCGATCTTCATGCCCGCCGGCCTCGACTTCCTGCGCCCCGCCTGCGAGCCGAAGCTGCGCGAGGTCGCGCTCGCGCTCGGCGCCGACGTCGGCGGGCTCGACGTCGCCGGCGCGGCCCGCCTCGGGGTCGAGGCCGTCCGCTCGCTGCTGCGCAGGGTCGAGCTGCCCTCGTCGCTGCGCGAGTGGGGGCTCGACCCCGCCGATCTCGACATCCCGACCCTCGTGGAGGACGCCATGCAGAGCCGCAACATCGCCACCAACCCGAGACCCGTGACCCGCGAGGATCTCGCGGAGCTGTACAGGGTCGTGGCCGGATGAAGATCGCCGACGTCAGGACCCACATCGTCGACACGCCGATCCCGGAGGAGCACCGGGTGCGAAGCGGCGCCGGGTACAAGCTCGCGCGGCAGGCGGCGTTCGTCGAGATCACGACCGACGAGGGCATCTCCGGCTACGGCCCCTGCTCGTTCGGGAGCGCCTCACTCGATCTCGGCTCGGTGGCGACGCTCTGCGACAACACCTTCGCGCAGGCGCTCGTCGGCGAGGACCCCCACCGGATCGAGCGGCTCTGGGACAAGCTCTACTACGGCTCGATCGTCCGCGTGCACGGCTACCGCAGCGTCGGCGTCGCGATCCTCTCGGCGATCGACATCGCCCTCTGGGACATCAAGGGCAAGGCGCTGGGGGCGCCCATCTACCAGCTCCTGGGCGGGGCGTTCCAGGATCCGGTGCCCGCCTACTCGAGCTCCGTCTACTGGGACACCCCGGAGGGCGCGGCGCGCCAGGCGCGGGCCTTCCTCGACGCCGGCTTCAAGGCCTTCAAGGTCAAGGTCGGGCTGGACGTCGAGAACGACATCGCCTCGCTCCACGCGATCAGGGACGAGGTCGGCTACGGCGTCGACATGCTCGTCGACGCGAACCAGTGCTACACACGGCACCTCGCCCTCCGGGTCGGCCGCGAGCTCGAGAAGCTGAACGTCCTGCTGTTCGAGGAGCCGCTGCCGATCGACGACGTGGACGGGCACGCGTTCCTCGCCGACAAGCTCGACGTGCGCATCGCGACCGGCGAGAACCTGTACACGCGCTGGGACTTCGTCCCCTTCATCGAGCGGCGGGCGGTACACGTCGTCCAGGCCGACGCGTCGCGCTGTGGAGGTATCAGCGAAGCGAAGCGGATCTTCGACCTCGCCGGGGCGTTCCACCTGCACGCGATCCCGCACACGTTCTCGGATGCGCTGACCGTCGCCGCATCCGTTCATCTCGTCGCGGCCTGCTCGAATGCGCCGATCATCGAGTACGACGCCACCTACAACCCGATCCAGACCGCGCTCGTCAAGAACCCGCTCGTGCCCAGCGAGAGCGCGATCGAGCTGCCGACCGCGCCGGGTCTCGGCGTCGAGATCGACTGGGACTTCGTCGAGGCCCACCCGTACACGGGCACGATCGGCATCGGCGCCGGCTCGAGGCCGGCCTTCGGGCTCGGCTTCGAGCTGATCGAGGACCGCAGCGCGACCTCGCTCGCATGATCGGCATCGCGAAGATCGCCCGGGGCCCCGGGAACGTCTCGCTGGTCGAGCGCCAGGAGCGTCCACCGGGCCCCGGCGAGGTCACGCTCGAGGTGCGCGGCGCCGGCGTCTGCGGCACCGACCTGCACATCGAGGCCGACGAGTTCCCTTGCGCGCCGCCGGTGACGATGGGGCACGAGGTCTGCGGCGTCGTCGCCCGGATCGGAGACGGAGTCGACTCGTCGTGGGCCGGCGCGCGTGTCGTCTCGGAGACGTATTTCTCGACCTGCGGGCGGTGCGCCTGGTGCCGCGACGGCCGGATCAACCTCTGCCCGGAGCGCCGCTCGATCGGCTCGTTCGTCGACGGCGCGTTCGCGCCCCTGCTGATCGTCCCGGCCGGGAACCTCCACCGGATCCCGGACTGGCTCGACGAGCACGCCGCCGTCCTCGCCGAGCCGCTCGCCTGCGTCTGTCACTGCCTGCTCGACCCACCGATCGTCTCGGCCGGGGATCGTGTGCTCGTCACGGGCCCCGGCCCCGTCGGCCTGCTCGCCGCGCAGGTCGCCCGCGCCGGGGGTGGCGACGTCCTCGTCAGCGGCCTGCCCGCGGACGAGGCTCGCCTCGCGGCCGCGCGCGGCCTCGGGCTCCGCACCGTGCTCGTGGGCGGAGCGCGAGGCGACGGGTTCGACGTCGTGATCGAATGCTCCGGAAGCGCAGGCGGCGCCGCCACGTGTCTCGACGCGGCCGGGCGCGGGGCCCGCTACGTCCAGGTCGGCGTGTTCGGCCGGCCCGTGCCGGTCCCGCTCGACCGGATCTTCCAGAAGGAGCTGGTGGTCAGCTCGGGCTACGCGTCCACGCCGCGCTCCTGGCGGCGCGCGCTCGCATTGATAGAGTCGCGCCGGGTCGAGCTCGACCCGCTCGTCTCGGAGGTGGTCGGGCTCGGCGAATGGGAGCGGGTGTTCGCGGACCTGCGCCAGGGCAGGGGAATCAAAGTCGTCTTCGACCCTCGGAAGGAGGCCCCATGAAGATCGGCCTGTTCACCGTCGTCTTCAACGACAAGCCGCTGGAGGAGGTCGCGAAGTACGCGTCGGGCCTCGGCTACGAAGCGGTCGAGCTCGCGGCCTGGCGCGGGTCGAACCACTTCGACACCGACCGCGCGGCCGAGGACAGCGCGTACGCGAAGAGCGTCAAGAAGATGCTGGCCGATCACGGGCTCGAGATCTCCGCACTCTCGAACCACCTGTTCTCGCAGATGGTGCTTCCGTTCAGCGACTCGTCGCTCGACGAGTGGGCGGGCACGTCCGACAAGGCGGAGATGGTCAGGCTCGGCACCGAGCACATCCTGAAGACCGCCGAGGTGGCTTCCGAACTCGAGATCGAGGTCGTCTGCGGCTTCTTCGGCTCGACCGTCTGGGAGAGCTGGTACATCTGGCCGCCGCAGCGACTCGCGATCTACGAAGAGGGCTGGGACCTGTTCGTGGAGCGCTGGAACCCGATCCTCGACCGCTTCAAGGAGCTCGGAGTCAAGTTCGCCCACGAGTGCCACCCGACCGAGATCGCCTACAACGTCTTCACGGCACGAGAGGCGGTCAAGCGCCTCGACCGCGACGATTGGGGCTTCAACTTCGACCCGAGCCACATGATCTGGCAGATGATCGACCCGGTCGTCTTCATCAAGGAGTTCGGAAGCCGGATCCTCCACGCCCACGCCAAGGACTGGGAGCTGCAGAAGGACATCGTCCACATCGACGGCGTGACGGGAACGGGCTCCTGGCAGCGCGGCGATCGCGCCGCCCGCTACCGCGTCCCGGGCTGGGGCGACGTCGAATGGCGCCGGATCATCACCGCGCTGCTCGAGGTCGGCTACGACTTCGTGCTCTCGTTCGAGCACGAGGACCCGGTCATGTCCGAGGAGGACGGCTGCGAGCAGTGCATCAAGTTCCTCAAGCCGCTGATCATCAACAAGCCGCTCGTGCCGGGACAGGCGTGGTGGCTCGCGTAGAGGAGGGTCGTGACCGACCCCCGCACGGATACGGAGAGGAGTGACGATGGCTGAGGAACCGCAGGTCGGGTTCGTCACCATGGGCGACGCCGCAGCCGAAGGGGACGTCCCCCCGATCGGGATCGGCATGCTCGGGTACGCGTTCATGGGCAAGGCCCACACGAACGCGCTGAAGAAGATCGCGTACATGCCGTGGCCGCCCCCGTACTCGCCCAGGCTCGTCGCGATCTCGGGCCGGAACGCGGAGGCGGTCGAGGAGGCGGCACGACGCTACGGCTACGAGAAGTGGACCACCGACTGGCGCGATGTCGTGAACGACCCCGACGTGCAGGTCTTCGACAACGGCGGCCCGAACAACATCCACCTCGAGCCGACGGTCGCGGCAGCGCGCGCGGGCAAGCACGTGATCTGCGAGAAGCCGCTCGGCCGCACGGCGGACGAATCCTTCGAGATCTGGAAGGGCGTGGCGGGGACGGGCGTCAAGGCGATGACCGCGTTCAACTACCGCTTCTACCCCGCGATCTGCCTGGCCAAGGAGATGATCGACGGCGGCGAGCTCGGCGAGATCTACCACTTCCGGGGCCGCTACCACCAGGAGTGGATCATGGACCCGCAGTTCCCCAAGGTGTGGCGGCTCGACAAGCAGGTGGCCGGCTCGGGCGCGCTCGGCGACCTCGGCGCCCACGTGATCGACCAGTCGCGCTATCTCGTGGGCGACCCCGTCGCCGTGACCGGCCTCCTGCGTACGTTCATCGCGGAGCGCCCGGGCGGAACGGTCGACGTCGACGACGCCTTCGAGGCGACCGTCGAGTTCGAGAACGGGGCGATCGGAACGTACGAGGCCACCCGGTTCGCGGCCGGACGCAAGAACCAGATGCGCTGGGAGATCAACGGCTCGAAGGGCACGCTCCTCTTCGACTCGGAGCGGCAGAACGAGCTGCTCGTCAACATGGTCGGCTCGAAGCCGGGCGACCATGCCCAGGGCTTCCGCACGGTGCTCGTCTCCGAGGCCTACCACCCGTACTGGCAGCACTGGTGGCCGCACGGCCACATGATCGGCTGGGAGGACAACTTCGTGCACGAGCTGCTCCACCTCCTGACCTGCATCAAGGAGGACTCGCCGGTCGGGCCGCGTGGCGCCACGATGGAGGACGGCTACCGCTGCGCCGAGGTGTGCGACGCGATCGTGCGCTCGCACGAGTCCGGGCAGCGGCAGGAGCTCTCCTACCGCACGCTCTGATGGCGGCCTCGCCCTACGACCTCACCGGCAAGCGGGCCGTCATCACGGGCGCGTCGCAGGGCATCGGAGCCGCGGCGGCGGTCGCACTCGCCCGCGCGGGCGCTGACGTCGCGTTCACCTATCGCAGCGCGACCGAGCGGGCCGAGGCGACCGCTGCCGCCATTCGGGCGGCGGGGCGCAGAGCGATCGTCCTGCAGGGGGACACCGGAGTTGCGGCGCACGTCCAGGAGCTCGCCGACCGGGTGACGGCAGAGTGGGGCGGAATCGATATCTGGATCAACAACGCCGCCGGGCTCATGGTCAAGCCGTTCCTCGAGCTGACGGACGAGGACTGGCACGGCCTGCTCGCCGCGAACCTCCACGGCTACTTCTACGGCTGCCGGGCGGCGGCCAGGCAGATGGTCGCGCAGGGCGGGGGCGGCCGGGTGATCAACGTGACGTCCGTGGTCGACATCCAGCCGATCGCCGAGCTGTCCGCCTACGTGACCGCGAAAGGCGGCATTCTCGGCCTGACGAAGACGCTCGCGGTCGAGCTCGGCCCGCACGGGATCACGGTCAACGCGCTGTCGCCCGGCGCGACGGACACGCCGCTCAACGAGGTCGCGTACACGCCGCAGGTGCGGGCGAACTACAACGAGCGCATCCCACTCGGCCGGATCGCCTCGCCGGAGGAGATCGCCGACCCGTTCGTGTTCCTCGCCTCCGACGCATCGCGGTACGTGACCGGCGTCGAGCTGGTCGTCGACGGCGGGATCGTCCTGAACGGCAACGTCGGCCACGCGCGAACGCACGATTGAACAGCCCGCGGAGGCTCGCAGCTACGTGGCGGGAGCGTATTCGCGGGCGGCCCGGACCATCGCCCGGATGTTCTCGAGCGGCGTGATCCGCGGCACGACGCAGCCCGAGCCGAGCACGTAGCCGCCCCCACCGGCCGCCGCCGCGAGGCACGCGTTCGAGGACTCCCGAACACGATCGGGCGTGCCCTGGAGGAGCACCGTGACGGGGTCGACGTTTCCGATCAAGCAGGCGCGGTCGCCGACGACCTGCTTCGCGTGGGCAAGGTCGACCTTGTGATCGATCTCGATCACGTCCGCGCCCGTTTCGGCGTAGAGATCGAGCACTTTCGTCGAGTCGCCGCAGATGTGCAGGAGCGTCTTCGCGCCGTGCTCCTTCCAGGCCTGGATCACCCGGCGCTCGTACGGGAAGGCCCAGCGCTCGTAGTCCGCGGGCGAGATCACGTCGCAGGAGGCGAGTGAGTCGCCGCAGTGGAGCAGGTCGGAGCCGGCGTCGAACGACGCCTTGCCGAACGCGATCAGCGCGTCGGCTGCGAGCCCGAGTGCGTGGTGGATTGCATCGGGGTTGGCACCGGGCAGTCCGGCCCTGGCCATGCCGATCTCGATCAGGAACTCCTGCGTCCCGATGAAGTACGACGCGAGCGCGAACGGACCGGTGCCGGTGGTGCGGATCGCCACCTCGTCGCCCACCGCCGCTCGCACGAGCCTCGTCGCCTCGATGAAGACCGGCATCCGCCCGTCCTCGAGCGGGTCGGGCACCTCGAGCCCGTAGACGTACTCGAGGCTCGCCACCGCCGGCTTCAGGAGGTGGGGGGTCTCGTCGGGCGGCAGCTCGGCCACGCAGCCGAAGCCCTCGGCGATGTAGTAGTTGTCGCAGCTCAGGAAGATGATGTCCTGGCCGAGCTCCTCGTGGAGCGCGAGCTGGCCCCTCGCCATCACCTCGGGATCGGTCGCGTACTCCCGGACCGATGCGCCGATCGGGGTCGCGCCGAGGTCGGCCATCATCGGCCCCACCGGGATCGAGTCGGCCTCTCGGCGCTCGAGCGTCGCGAGCACGCGCTCTCTCGAGTTCACCGCGGGCGACGCTACCAGACAGGGACTGCCGCCCGGGCGGCTCTAGGCTCCGTCGTCGTCGAGCCGGGTCGCCCAGAAGCCGCGGATGTGGTCCTCGACGAGTCGCTTCGACGCGTCGGCCTCCCCCGCCTCGATCGCGGTCAGGATCGCGCGGTGCTCGGCGGTCAGCCGCTGGCGGAGCGAGTCCCAGTCCTGCTCGTGCAGCAGCGCGTCGAGGATCATCTGCTCGGTCGAGTGGCGGATCGCCTCGAACATCAGCGTCGCGAGCTCGTTGCGACTCGCCCGCACGAGCGTGGAGTGGAAGTCGATGTCGACAGACCTGAACTGGATCGGATCGAGCGGATTCGCTTCCATCTGCTCGACGATTCCCCCGAGCTGGCCGAGCAGGCCATCCTCCCGCCGCTCGGCGGCGCGCCCGGCCGCCCAGACCTGGAGCACGAGCCGGAACTCGAGCACGGTCTCCTCGGTGAGATGCCTGAGCGCGATCAGGAAGCGCAGAACGTCCACGAAGGCGTTGCCGGGCTCCTCTCGAAGCCTGACGCCGTGCTCGGCTCCACGACGGACGTCGACGAGCCCGAGCGCCTCGAGCACCCGGAGCGCCTCACGGACGGACGTGCGCGAGACGCCGAGCCGGGCGGCAAGCTCGCGCTCGGGCGGCAGCTTGTCGCCGACGGAGAGCTGACCGGCCAGGATCGCCTCCTCGAGCTGGTCGAGGATCTCCTCGAATGCCCGCCGCGACTCGACTGGTCTCAGCGAGAGGGCTGCGCGATCAAGGGGTATTGGACTGACCATTGATTACTAAGTTGGTCTGACGTATCATACCGGCCGATCTCGACGTACAGACCTCGACGAACAGGGGAGCGCCCATGAGCCACACTCCCGAAGTACTCACTCCGGCGTCGGCCGACCAGGCGGTCTCCGCCTTCGGCGACGGCTCCGGAGTCACCGTCATCGGCGGTGGCACGATCGTGATGCCGGACATCGCCGGCCGCCGGCCCTCGTTCTCGAAGGCGTTGCTCCTCTCCGGGGCCGGCCTTGCCGACATCACCCGCCAGGGCGGCGTTGTCAGGATCGGAGCGGCGACGACACTCCAGGCTCTCATCGGCGCAACGCCGGACCCGCTGTCGACGGCAGCGCAACGCGTCGGCGACTACGAGATCCGGGGCCAGGCGACAATCGGCGGCAACCTCTGCTCCGGACCGGGGCGCGAGACTCCCCGGGGAGACCTGCAGGCACCGCTGATCGCGCTCGCCGCCAGCGTGCGCACCGCGGGCGCCGGCGGGGAGCAGGTACAGCCCGTCGAGGACTTCCTCGCGTCGGGCCCGGCCGGGCGGCTCGTACTCGAAATCGAGTTCTCCGAGCCTACCCGGGGTGCATACACATCGATGGGGCGCCCACACGCTCACGTGTACACGGTGCTCTCGGTCGCGTGCGCCGAGACGCCCGAAGGCCTCCGGGTCGCGATCGGCGGCGCCGGCCCGACCGGCGCGAGAGCACCGTCGGTCGAGCGCGCGCTGGCGGATGGGGCGTCTGCCGAAGACGCCGCCGCCAGGGTGCTCGACGACGTCGAGCCGCAAGACGACGCCCTCGCCTCTGCCTGGTACCGGCGCAAGGCGCTGCCGGCTCTCGTCGCCCGGGCCCTGACCGACCTCGGAAAGGAGAGCGGATGAAGATCACGGTCAACGGTGCCGAGCGCGAGCTCGCGAGCCCGCCGCTCACATCGCTCCTGAACGCCCTGCGAGACGAGCTCAACGTCACCGGCCCCAAGGTCGGCTGCCAGGGAGGCAACTGCGGGACGTGCACGGTCATCGTCGACGGTGAGCCGCGTCGCTCGTGCCTCCTGCCGCTCGCCATGGTCGACGGGGCCGAGGTGACGACGATCGAGGGCCTGGGCACTCCCAGGCGCATGCACCCGATGCAGGCTGCCTTCCACTTCTACTACGGCTCCCAGTGCGGCTTCTGCGCGCCCGGGATGATCACCGCGAGCGTGGCGCTGCTCGAGCGGAACCCGAACCCGACCAGGAAGCAGATCCAGAACGCGCTCGGCGGTCACATCTGCCGCTGCACGGGCTACGTGAAGATCATCGATGCGGTCGAGGCCGTCGCACGCGGCGAGAGCTTCGAAGGAGCCGAGCTGACGCGCAGCCGCGGCGAAGAGGCCACACCGAAGGGGGCGTCGGCATGAAGGCCATCGGCGCACGGCTGCCCCGCTACGAGGGGGCCGGCCACGTAACCGGGCAGACGCTCTTCGTCGACGACATCCGTCTGCCGCAGGGAAACCTGTGGGCGAAGGCGCTCCGCTCGCCACACCACGCCGCGAGGATCACGAGCTTCGACGCCAGCAAGGCCGCGTCGCTGCCGGGCGTCCACGCGATCATCACGCACGCGGACGTGCCCAAGAACGTGTTCGGGCATCTGGCGTTCCTCGGCGTCCCCGCCGACGAGCCGCTGCTCGCGGTCGACGAGGTCAGGTATCGCGGCCAGCCGATCGCCGCCGTGGCTGCCGACAGCGAGGAGGCGGCGCAGGAGGCGGTCGACGCGATCGAGGTCGAGTACGAGGAGCGCGAACCGCTCTTCGACATGCGCAAGGCGTTCGACCCGGACGCCCCGAAGGTTCACCAGTGGGGTAACTGGTTCCCCTACTTCGGCGGCGAGCTCGAGAACGCCGGTCCGGACCGGCGCAGGATCCGCAAGGGCGACCTCGAGTGGGCATTCGAGAAGGCGGACACGATCGTCAAGGGCGTCTATCGCCCCGCTGCGATCGAGCACGCCCCGCTGGAGACCCAGGTGGCTCTGGCCGTGCCCGAGCCGTCGGGACGCATGGTCGTCTACTCCTGCACGCAGGCGATGCACTTCTCGGCGGGGCACGTCGCGGCGCACCTCGGCGTGCCGCTGAACGGAGTCAAGCTCGTAAGCTCGGCGGTCGGCGGCGGCTTCGGCGGCAAGGTCGACAGCTCGAGCGACACGATCGCCGCCGTGCTCGCGCTCAAGACCGAGCGCCCGGTGAAGTGGCGCTGGACGCGGGAGGAGGAGTTCCTCTGCTCCGGTACCCGCGCGGCCTGGCACATCGAGGTCGCCGACGCGGTCACGAAGGACGGCTGGATCCTCGGGCGCAAGACGTTGACGCTGCACGACGCCGGCGCGTACCTGCGGCACTCGTCCTACGCGACCACGAAGCACACGTTCCACTGCGCCGGCGCCTACACGATCCCGAACGTCTCGTTCCTGGCGTTCGCGGTCTTCACGAACCGGGTGCCGTCGACCGCGATGCGGGGCTTCGGCGTCACCTCGACGTCGTTCCTCGCCGAGATGCAGGTCAACCGGATCGCCAAGGTGCTCGACATCGATCCGTACGAGGTGCGGCTGAAGAACGCGAACCGGATCGGCGACACGATGCCGAACACGGTCGTGCTCAAGGATCCCTCGACCGTGCCGGTCGTCCAGGCGATCGCCGAGCACGCCGGGATCGAGCTCGCCCCGGAATACAAGGCGATGACGTGGGAGCCGCGCACGGGCGATGTCCTGCCCGAGTGGCTAGTCGAGCAGCAGTCGAAAGGGGGGCAGGCCTGATGGCCAAGCACAAGGGTCGCGGGCTCGCGACGATCGAGTACCCCACCGGGATGAACCAGAGCGGCGACCTGACGCAGTCGTGGATCAAGCTCAAGCACGACGGCCGGGTCGATGTGCTCTCCGGCACGGTCGACATCGGGAACGGCTCGAAGACCGCGCACAGGCAGATCGTCGCCGCCGCGCTGGGCGTCCCGGTCGACTGGGTGACGGTCGACGTCTCCGACACTGACTCGTCGCCCTGGGATACCGGGACGTTCGCGTCGCGATGCACGTTCATCGGCGGCAACGCGGTCAAGATCGCCGCGGAGCGGGTGCGCGAGCGCGTGCTCGAGATCGCGGGCCGGATGCTCGAGATCGATCCGGCCGACCTGACGATCGAGGAGGGCGTGGTCTTCGCGAGGGGCGCCCCGGAAACGAACATCTCCGTTTCCGACGTCGCGTCCGCTGCGACCTGGCAGCTCGGCGGCGAGCTGATCTCCGGCACCGGCACCTTCGTCAAGCCGTTCGCGAAGATCCTCGACCAGGAGACCGGCCGGATCGACCGCGATCCGCACGCGGCGCTCTCGTACGGGGCCTCCGTCGCCGAGATCGAGGTCGACGACGAGACCGGCGAGGTACGGGTCGAGCGGTTCATCGAGGCCTACGACATCGGCTACGCGATCAACCCGACGATCGTCGAGGGCCAGATCCAGGGCGGCACGGTGATGGGCCTCGGCCTCGCCCTGCTCGAGGCCTCCTACCCCTACTACCCGAGTCCGGAGCACCGCGGAGCGGACTTCGCGAGCTACATGGCGCCGAGCATGGTCGACCTGCCCCAGATCGACTTCCTGTGCCTCGAGAACCCCTCGGCCGAGGGGCCGTTCGGCGCCAAGGCCTGCGGAGAGATGGCGAACAACGGGCAGGGACCGTCCGTCGCCGCGGCGATCCACGACGCCGTCGGCGTCTGGGTCACCGAGCTGCCGCTCACGCCGGAGCGGGTGCTCCGCGCGCTCGAGAAGAAGGCGGCGGGCGAGGACGCCCCCCGGGTCGACGGGAAGTGGGTGATCTTCGACGAGGAGCTTTCGATCAACGCGGTGGGAGCTCCCGACGCAGACGTGAAGTTCACGTTCGATCCGTTCTAGAGCCTCTGACCACACACCTTGTCCGAAGGAGACGCATGAGCACGAACACGCCCGAAGCCCGCCTCGAGGCGATGGGGCTGTCCCTGCCACCGCCACCGGCTGCGGTCGCGAACTACGTCGGGCTCGTGAGAGTCGGGAGGCTCGCGTTCGTGTCGGGGCACGGCCCCGTCGAGAACGGCGAGCTGACGTTCATCGGCAAGCTCGGCCGCGACATGGACGTCGAGACCGGCCAGAAGGCGGCGCAGCTGACGATGCTGAACCTGCTCGCGACGCTCGCGGCCGATCTCGGCGGGCTCGACCGGGTCGAGCGGGTAGTCAAGCTGCTCGTCATGGTCAACTCCGCCCCCGACTTCGCCGAGCAGCCGTTCGTCGCCAACGGGGCGTCGGATCTCCTCGTCGAGATCTTCGGCCCGGAGCGGGGACGCCACGCCCGCTCGGCGATCGGGATGGGTGCGCTCCCCTTCGGGATCTCGGTCGAGATCGAGGGGATCTTCGAGGTACGCGAGTAAGCACAGGTCAGACCACAGCAGAGGAGGCGTCACGATGCCGAAAGGCTCCGTGTGTTTGAGCTTCGACTTCGACGGGATGTCGCTCTGGATCGGCTCGTTCCAGTCGAACAACCCGAGCCAGATCTCGAGAGGTGAGTTCGGGACGATCGGCCTGCCACGGCTGCTCGCGCTGCTGCGCAAGCGCGAGATCCCGGCGACGTTCTTCGTCCCGGGCCACACGGCCCACTGCTACCCGGATCTCGTCAAGCAGATCGCGGACGACGGCCACGAGATCGGGCACCACGGCTGGGTGCACGAGAACCCGGCCAAGCTCGAGCGGGACGCCGAGCTCGAGGTCTTCGAGCGCGGGTTCGAGGCGCTCGACTACGCGATCGGCCAGCGCCCGGTCGGCTACCGCTCGGCCGCCTGGGACTTCAGCCCGAACTCGATCGAGATCCTGCTCGGCTTCGGCTTCCTCTACGACTCGAGCTGCATGGCCAACGACTTCTACCCGTACTACCTCCGCCACGGCGACAGGTGGTCGACCACCGAGCCCTACGTCTTCGGCAAGCTCGTCGACCTGGTCGAGGTCCCGCCGAGCTGGGGGCTCGACGACTTCCCGCCGCTCGAGTACGTCTGGGGCGCGAACGGCGGCCCGATGACCCCCTCCGAGGTCAGGGAGATCTGGCAGGGCGAGTTCGACTACATGGTCGCGAACTGCCCCGGCGGCGTCTACAACCTCACCTGCCACCCGCAGTTCATCGGCCGCGGCGCGCGGATCACGATGCTCGAGCAGCTGATCGAGCACATGCAGGCGACTGACGTCGCCTTCGAGCGCCTGCGCGACGTCGCCGAGCGATTCAAGCGGGAGAACCCGGTCGAGGCGTGGGCCGCGGCCAACCCGCACCGAACGGGGGCGACGGCCCGCCCGCCGGTCGCCCGTTAGCACCGGGCAACGGGACGGGTTGCGGGCCGGACAGGTCCGGCCCCTACGTCCATTTGCTCCACCGGCCCCGCGGCCGGAGATCGTCAAACCACCGCACGAGGAGATCGAAGATGGGATCGCAGCCGGAGGTCGTCGTCGTCGGCGCCGGGATCGCTGGGGCGTCGACGGCCTTCCACCTGGCCGAGCGCGGCGCGAGCGTCACCCTGCTCGAGCGCTCGACGCCGGCCTCCGGCCCGTCCGGCCGATCGGGCGCGCTCTCGCACGCGTTCTACTTCATGCCCGAGCTCTCCCAGCTCGCCCGCGACGGCACGAGCTTCCTCCGCACGATGCCCGAGCGGATCGGCCAACCCTCCGACTTCCGCGAGGTCGGCCTGCTCTGGGGCTTCGGAGCGGAGCTGGCTGCCGACGTCGAGCGGGCGGTCGAGCGGGTCCGGGCCGAGGGCACCGAGCTCGAGACCCTGACGCCCGAGCAGATGCTCGAGCTGGCCCCCGGCTTCACCGCCGACGGCCTCGCCGTCGCGATGTGGGAGCCGACTGCCGGCTACGCCGACCCCGCGGCCGCCACGACGGGGATCGTCGCCGCCGCCAGGGAGCGCGGCGCCACCGTCCGCCTGAACACCCCGATCGCGCGGCTCGTCACGAGCGGGTCGCGCGTGACGGGGGTCGAGACACGCGACGGCGAGCGGATCGAGGCCGGGACGGTCGTGCTCGCGACCGGCCCCTGGACGAGGCCGTTGCTCGAGGAGGTCGGGATCTCGCTGCCCCTGACGATGGAGCGCCACTCGATCATGGCGCTCGACGTCCCGGACCGCGCCCGCGAGGTACTGCCGTTCACGTGGTGCGACGACACGCTCGTCCACTACGCGCGCCCCGACGGCGAGCACCGCGTGCTGATCGGCAGCTGGGCGGGCGGCGGCACCGGCTACCGCCACCCGGACGTTCCCCGCTCGGAGGTGACGAACCCGGATGTCTACCAGGGAAGCGTGAGCGACCGCGAGGCGGCCTGGATCCTGGAGCTGATGGTGCCGCGGGCGCCCGGCCTGGCCGACCTGCCGTTCGGGCGCGGCTGGGCGTGCGTGTACGACATGAGCCCCGATGACGCCCCCGTGATCGGCCCGGTCGCAGGTACCGAGGGCCTCGTCGTCGTCGCCGGCTCGAGCGGCCACGGCTTCAAGCTCGGGCCGGCGGTCGGCGAGCAGGTAGCGCGACTCGTCACGACCGGGGAGGCGCCGCTGCTGGCTCCGTTCTCCCCGGACCGCTTCGCGAGCGGCAGCTAGTCCGGGAAGGCGAGCTCGCCGACGAAGCGCTCGTTGAAGTCGGCCCGGTCGGAGAGCTCGACGTACTCGACCTCGTCGAGCAGCGCGGTCGCGGCGTGGCGCTCCTGGAGCGAGAGCAGGGCCATCTTCGCCCCCTCCCCGGCGAGGTTCCCGGCCGGGACGATCCGCGCCAGCGGCAGGCCCGGCACGAGCCCGATCCGTACGGCGCTCGCGGGCGACAGGTAGGAACCGAACGAGCCGGCGAGCAGGACCTGCTGGATCTCCTCCTCGCGGGCCCCGAGCTCGTCGAGCAGGATCCGCCACCCGGTCGCGATCGCGGCCTTCGCAAACTGCAGCTCCCGCACGTCGCGCTGCGACAGGTAGAGGGCCCCCTCGACGTCCCCCTCCTCGCCCTGCCAGTGGAGGACGAAGACGCGCTCGCCGTCGGCGCGCGCGACCAGCCGGCGGGCGAGCGCGGGCACGATCCGCGCGGCCTGCTCGTCCGGGACGAAGCGCCCGGACGAGTCGAGCAGCCCGGCCCGGTGGAGCTCCGCGGCGGCGTCGACGAGGCCGGAGCCGCAGATCCCGACCGGCTCGACGCCGCCGATCACCCCCAGCTCGACCTCGTCGCCGGCGACGTGAACGACCTCGATCGCGCCGTCGGCGGCGCGCATGCCGCAGCGGATCTGCGCCGCCTCGAAGGCCGGCCCGGCGGGCGCCGCGGTGCAGACGAGGCGCTCGGCCGAGCCCAGCGCGAGCTCGCAGTTCGTGCCGACGTCGATGAAGAGGCGCAGCCGCCGGTCGCGGTTCATCCCGCTCGCGAGCAGGCCGGCGACGATGTCGCCGCCCACGTAGGCACCCATGGCTGGGAAGACGGTCGCCCGCGCCCGCGGGTGGAGCGAGAGGCCGAGCTCGGCCGCGTCGAGCCCGGGGTAGATCCGGGTGGCGAGGGCGAACGGCGCCACTCCGAGCGGCTCGGGGTCGACCCCGAGCGCGAGCTGGGTCATCGTCGCGTTGCCGGCGAGCGCGACCTCGTACACCTGCTCCGGGTCGACTCCGCCCTGCTCGCAGACCTCCGTCGCGAGC
>CAYJLE010000014.1:65081-70178 GCA_964370985.1 uncultured Gaiellales bacterium
GCGAAGCGGGACTCGCGCAGGACGCGCGGGAGCCGCCGCAGGACGTCGACGCTCACGCGCAGCTCGAGGTCGTCGAGGGCGTCGCGGATCCGCTCGAGATCGGAGCGCTGGTCGGCGAGGGTCGGCTCGTCCAGGTCGACGAAGCGCTTCTGGAGCGCGGGCCGGAGGATCACCTGGCGCCCGGCGCCGACGGTTGCGGCCTTCGGCCTCGTCACGAGCGGCGGCACGTCGACGACGAGGTCGCAGCGAGCCTCCGCCCTGCAGGCGAGGCGCCAGCCCTCGGCGAGCTCCTCCTCGCCGTAGGCGCGCTCGTCGAGCGACGAGGCCGGGACGTGCCCGTCGATCACCCGGACGCGGCACTTGCTGCACGTCCCGTGGCCGCCGCAGGTCGAGTCGATCGCGATTCCGTTCCAGGAGGCCGCGTCGAAGACGGAGACCCCGGCGGGCACGCGAACCGCGACCCCCGAGGGCTCGAAGCGAAGCTCGACCCGGCTGGAGCGCTCCTCCACGCCCGGTCCGCCCGGAGCGACCGCGCCCGTCACCCGCTCAGGCGGTCGCGAGCGCCCGGCGCGCGTCCAGGAGCTCCTTGGCCAGCTTCGTCGCCGACGCGGCATCGGGCGCGTAGCCGTCGGCGCCGACCGCGTCGGCGTACTCCTGGGTCACGGGCGCGCCGCCGACCAGGACGATCACGTCGTCTCTCAGACCGGCCTGCTCGATCGCCGCGATGTTGACCTTGAACATCGGCATCGTGGTCGTCAGGAAGGCCGAGAAGCCGACGACGTCGGGCTCGTGCTCTCGGATCGCCTCCACGAAGGCTTCGGGGGCGACCTGCACGCCCAGGTCGACCACCTTGAAGCCGGCGCCCTCGAGCATGATGTCGACGAGGTTCTTGCCGATGTCGTGGACGTCGCCCTTGACCGTCCCCATCAGGAACGTGCCGGCGATCTCCGTCCCCGTGTCCGCGAGCAGCGGCCGCAGGATGTCGAGCGCGGCCGTCATCGCGCGGCCGGCGATCAGCATCTCCGGGACGAAGAAGTCTCCGCGCTCGAACCTGGCGCCGACCTCCTCGAGCGCGGGGATCAGGGCGTCGAAGAGCAGCGCCTCCGGGCCGATCGCGGCGGCGAGCCCCTGCTCGGTCAGCTCGACGACGGCGAGCTTGTTGCCCGACAGCGTCTCGTCGTAGAGCCGCTGCAGGATCTCCTGGTCGTTCATGCCGTTCCCTCTCCTTCCTGGTGACAGAGCCTGATGTGAGCCGAGAGCGCATCGGCGGCCTCGACGACCCGGCGTGAGAGCCCGGCCAGCCGCTCGCGGGACGTCCGCACCGTCGGCGCGGAGACCGAGATCCCGGCGATCACCGTCCCGCGAGCGCCGCGCACCGGCGCCGCGGTCGAGCAGAGCCCGGCCTCGAGCTCGTCCCAGGTCGTCGCGTAGCCGGAGCGCCGGACCTGGTCGAGCTCGGCGAGCAGGCCCTCGACGCTCGTGATCGTGCTCGGCCCGAGCTTCGCGAGTCGCCCGACCGGCGGCTGGGCGGCGCCGAAGGCCATGAACACCTTCCCGAGCGACGAGGCGTGGGCGGGGATCCGTGCGCCGACCCAGTTGCCCGCCCCGAGCGGGTGCGTCGAATCGATCTGCGCGAGTCGCGCGACGCCGCCCGGCGTCGGGATCGCCACGTTCGCGGTCTCGCCCGTCTCCCGGCCCAGCTCCTCGAGGAACGGCCAGGCGAGCGTGGCGAGGTCGCCCACGCTCGCGTCCCTGCGCGCGTACTCGACGAGCACCGGGCCGGGCCGGAAGCCCCCGCCCCGTCGCCGCTGGGCCAGCCCGTTGCGCTCGAGCGCCCTGAGCAGGCGCGCGGCCGTCGACTTCGGTAGCTGCGTCTCCCGCATCACGCCCGCGAGCGTCACGGGCTCCTCCGTGGCGACGAGCCGCACGAGGATCCTGGCGGCGCGGTCGATCGCCTGGGCGCCTTCCTCTCCTGTTGCCATAGTCCCATAATATGGCACTCACTGATTCGGTCGTCAACATCAACCCCTGGGCACGGTAAGCTTCGTCCTCGTTTGGTGCCGCCATATGGCACCACCCGGACGAGCTAGCCTGTCGGAGAGCAGACCTTTCGTCCCGAGCCGAGGAGCAAAGGAGAGACCGTGAAGACCGCCGAGCGCACACGCATCGCCTTCGAGCGGGGCATCCCCGACCGGGTGCCCGTCCACTGCTGGCTCGGGCTGCCGCTGATCAAGCAGCTCAGGCGCCCGGACCAGTCGTTTCTCGATCTGTTCGAGCTCTGGATCGACGATCCGCTGGGCTCGATCGTGAGCATGCAGACCGACCTCGGCCTCGACCCGATGATCACGACCTACAGCCAGCACATCGGCGAGCACGAGATCTGGCCGCGGATGCTGTTCCCGCGCCCGCTCGAGACGGACACCTGGGTCGAGACGATCGAGGAGACGGGCCGGGGCGACGGCTGGCGCGAGCACCACCACACGATCCGCACCCCCGACGGCGAGCTCGACTACTCCTACCGCACGGAGGACGGGTTCGGAACCTCCTGCCACGACTTCCTGCTCAAGGGCGACGAGCCGGAGCGGAAGCTGCCCGCGCTCCGCCACTTCCCCTCGCCCGAGACCTTCGACATGTCGGTTCTCACGGGCATGGTCGAGAAGGTCGGCGACGAGGCCTGGTGGCTCCACCACGTGGTCGGGCCGTGGGACATGGCGGCGGAGATCCGCGGCCTGGTCGACCTCTCGATGGACGTGTACGACCGCCCCGCGTTCGTCCACGAGCTGATGCGCTTCTGCACGGACTGGTTGAAGGGCTTCTACGTGCGACTCGGCGAGACGGGGATCCACTCGATCTCGATGAACGAGACCTGGGTGGGCGTCGGCGTCGCGCCCGACCACTTCCGTGAGTTCATGCAGCCCTACGAGACGGAGTGCGTCCGGGCCGCGCACGAGGCCGGCTACCTCGTCAGCTTCCACAACTGCGGGCGGGCGACACTGATCCTCGAGGACATGGCCGCCACGGGGCCGGACGCGATCGAGACGCTCACCTCGGATCGCTCGTCGGGCGACGTCGACCTCGCCGACGCGAAGAGGCGGATCGGCGACCGTGTCTGCCTGTTCGGCGGCTTCAACGAGCACCTGCTCCACGAGGCGGACGAGCGGGCGGTCAAGGAGGAGGTGGCGCGCTGCCTCGACGCGGCGATGGCGGGCGGCGGCTACGTGCTGCGCTCGACCGGCCAGATCTTCGACGCCAAGCCCGGGCTGATCGAGGTCATGTGCGAGACGGCGCGCGAGCTCGGCCGCTATCGATGACGGGCGGCAGCCCGGACCTCTACGACGTCCAGACCTCCGCGCCGGGCCCGGCCGGCGTGCTGGCGCTGACGGACGACCTCCTCCGCGACAGCCCCTCCGGAGACCTCTTCGGCCTGACCCAGGGTGCCGGGATGGGCTGGGACCCGGCCAAGGTCGGCCGCGACCAGTGCCTGATCCTCTCCACGCAGGGCGGGCTGCGCGCCGACGACGGGACGCCGATCGCGCTCGGGTACCACACCGGACACTGGGAGGTAGGGCTGCTCGTGCGCGAGGCGGCCGAGGAGCTCGATCGTCTCGGCGCGCTGCCGTTCGCGGGAGCCGTCTCCGACCCCTGCGACGGCCGCTCCCAGGGGACGACGGCGATGTTCGACTCGCTCCCGTACCGCAACGACGCCGCGATCGTGCTGCGCCGCCTCATCCGGTCGCTGCCATTGCGCAGGGGCGTGATCGGCGTCGCAACCTGCGACAAGGGTCTGCCGGCGATGCTGATGGCGCTCGCCTCGTTCGGGGAGCTGGCCGGCGCGATCATCCCCGGCGGCGTGACGCTGCCACCCCGCTCCGGCGAGGACGCCGGGGCGGTGCAGACGCTCGGCGCGCGCTTCGCGCACGGGCTCGTCACGCTCGAGCAGGCCGCGGAGCTCGGCTGCCGCGCGTGCGCCTCCCCCGGCGGGGGCTGCCAGTTCCTCGGCACGGCAGCGACGTCGCAGGTCGTCGCCGAGGGGCTCGGCCTGACCGTGCCGCACGCGGCGCTCGCCCCCTCCGGCCAGCCGATCTGGCTCGACGTCGCCCGGCGGACGGCCCGCGCCGTACACGAGCAGTGGCGGGACGGCCGGGCGCTCGGCGAGGTCCTGACGCCCGAGGCGATCGAGAACGCGATGCTCGCCCACGCCGCGTTCGGCGGCTCGACGAACCTGATCCTGCACATCCCGGCGATCGCGCACGCCGCGGGGCTGCCGCGGCCGACCGTGGACGACTGGCGCCGGGTCAACCGGGCCGTCCCTCGGCTCGTCGACGCGCTCCCGAACGGGCCCCGGGACCACCCGACCGTGCGGGTCTTCCTCGCCGGCGGCGTGCCCGAGGTGATGCTCCACCTGCGGGCGCTCGGCCTCCTGAACGCCGGAGCGCGCACCGTGACCGGGCGCACGTGGGACGACCTGCTCGACGAGTGGGAGCAGAGCGAGAGGCGGGCGCGGCTGCGAGCCAGGCTCGCGGAGGCCGACGGGGTCGACCCCGACGACGTCATCTCGCCACCGGGCCGCGCCCGCGCGAAGGGCCTTACCTCCACGGTCTGCTTCCCCGGCGGGAACCTCGCCCCCGGCGGCAGCGTGATCAAGTCGACCGCGATCGACCCCGCCATGCTCGACGCCGGGGGCGTCTACCGGCTGACGGGCCCCGCCCGCGTGTTCACGAGCGAGCCCGCAGCGATCGCGGCGATCAAGGGCACCGCGGGCGAGCAGATCCGGGCCGGGGACGTGATCGTGCTGGCCGGTCGCGGCCCCGTCGGCACCGGCATGGAGGAGGCCGCGCAGCTGACCTCGGCACTCAAGTTCCTGCCCTTCGGGCGGCACGTCGCCCTGATCACGGACGCCCGCTTCTCGGGGGTCTCGACCGGGGCCTGCATCGGGCTCGTGACCCCGGAGGCGCTCGAGGGAGGCCCGATCGGGCGCCTCCTCGACGGCGACACGGTTCGCGTGGTCGTCGACACGGTCGGGCTCGAGGCGTCTGTCGACCTCGTCGGCCACGGCGAGGAGGAGTGGACACCGGAAGAGGCCGCGCGGGTCCTGGC
>CAYJLE010000015.1:0-66389 GCA_964370985.1 uncultured Gaiellales bacterium
GCGGCTGGGGTTACGCCCGGCGGAACTGGAGGTCGTGCCAGGAGGGGACGGGGGCGAGCTCGAGCAGGGCGCGGCCGCCGCGGGGGTCGCGGTAGGAGAACTCGCCGCTCCCCTCTTCCCACTCGACCTCCAGCAGGTGCTCCTTGACACGATGGTCGAGCCAGGCGCTGCGGAACACGAGCTTGCGCAGCCAGTAGACGAGCGATTCCTCGCCGACGAGCGAGAGTTGCTGCCAGTTATGGACGAGGTACTCGCCGAGGCCGCTGCGTGGCTCCTCGACCCGACCCTCCGTGGCCAGCTCGACGAGGTCCCCGAGCTCGCCCGGGTCGAGCTCGCCCGGCTCGACCAGGCCCAGCCGCACCGCGGCGGCATTGACGCGCTGCTCGAAGTCGACCGCGTTGAAGTCGAAGCGGTAGTCGAGAAACTCGACGGTGAAGTCGTCGCCCGACGCGTAGTTCGTCTCGGCCACGCGTACAGGATAGACCCGACCTGACGCGCGGCAAGCCGCGCTACGCGGCATCGCGAAGCCGCCTGCTCCGCCCGGGCCCGCGCAGGGCGAGACGCCCCTCGAGCCCGAGTTCCTGCTCGAGCTCGAGCAGGAGGGCAGTTCCGAGCTCGTCCTCGAGTCGTGCGCGGGCGGACGGCGCGCGCGGGCGCGACACCCGCTCGATCGTGGACAGGTCGGCGAGCAGTCGTTGCGCGCCCCGGGCCCGCCGTCGGCGGGACGGAGAGAGAGCCGCGACTGCCCTGGCGATGCGCACGGCCCCGTGTTCTGCCCGCCGGGCCCGGTTCCTCTCCCCCGAACGGGGGATTCGCGCGACGGGGGGTCTCCGTCCGACCGCGCCTCTAGCTTTGAGGACGTGACCGAGGGCACCTGGACGCTCCGTCCGTGCCCTCGCCGGGAGGTCGAGTCCCTGGCTGCGGCGCTCGGGATCAGCGAGACGCTCGCGTCCGTCCTCGTCCGGCGGGGGTGCGGCGACCCCGAGCGCGCGCGCGCGCTCCTCGACCGCGAGCCGGTCTCGCACGACCCGCTCCTGCTCGGCGACATGGCCGTCGCCCGGGATGCCGTCCGGGCGGCGATCGCGGCGGGGAAGCGGATCTGCGTCCACGGCGACTACGACGTGGACGGGATCTGCGCCACCGCGCTCGCCGTCACCGTTCTGCGGGGGCTCGGCGCCGACGTCGACTGGCACCTGCCGAGCCGCTTCGAGGAGGGCTACGGACTCGCCGGCGACACGCTCACGAGGCTTGCGGAAGCCGGCTACGGGCTCGTCCTGACCGTCGACTGCGGGATCACCGCGGTCGAGGAGGTCGCGCACGCGGCGGTGCTCGGCCTCGACGTCGTCGTCACCGACCACCACCGCCCCGGCGAGACGCTCCCGGCCTGTCCCATCGTCGCGACCCGACCGTCCGACTACCCGTTCCCCGAGCTCTGCGGCACGGGGGTCGTCTACAAGCTCGCCCAGGCCCTTGCCGGCGCCGATGCCCTCGCGGAGCATCTCGACCTCGTCGCGCTCGCGACCGTCGCCGACGTCGTGCCGCTCGTGGACGAGAACCGTAGCCTCGTCACCGCCGGGCTGAGGCGGCTCGCCCGGACGGTCCGGCCCGGCCTGCTCGCGCTGATGCGCGCCGCCGGCGTCGATCCCGGCGCGGTCGACTCGGGGGCGATCGGCTTCCGCCTCGCGCCGCGGATCAACGCCGCCGGCCGGCTCGGCCACCCGCGGGTGGCGCTCGAGCTGCTGCTCACCGAGGATGCCGCCGAGGCCGCGCGCCTCGCCGCGACGCTCGAGGAGTTGAACCGCGACCGCCAGGCGGTCGAGGAGCGGATCCTGCGGGAGGCGACTCGCCAGATCGCGGCGTGGCCGGAGGCGCAGCGCCGCCGCCGCGCCTACGTCCTCTGGGGCGAGGACTGGCACCAGGGCGTGATCGGGATCGTCGCGTCCCGGCTCGTCGAGCGCACCCAGCGGCCGGTCGTGCTCGTCGCCGGCGGTGAGGGCGAGTGGAAGGGCTCCGGCCGCTCGATCCCCGCCTTCGACTTGCATGGCGCCCTCGCCGCCTGCGCCGGCGAGCTCGAGCGTTTCGGTGGCCACCGCGCGGCTGCAGGCCTCTCGATCCGCCCCGAGCGCCTCGAGGCGTTCGCGGAGGCCTTCGCGGCTCGCGCCGCCGCGGAGCTCTCGGACACGGACCTGCGCCCGTCGGTCGAGATCGACGCCGTCGTCCGCGGGCCCGAGCTCACGCTCGACCTCGTCGAGGAGCTGGAGCGGCTCGCCCCGTTCGGGCTCGGCAACCCCGGCGTGACGCTGCTTGCGCCCGCGTGCGAGCTGTCCGAGCATGCTCTCGTCGGCGACGGCAAGCACCTTCGTCTCGCGGTCACGCCCCGCGGCGGCCCCGGCCCGGCCGTGCGCTCGGGGGCGATCGCGTTCGGTCAGGGAGCCCAGCTCGACCGTCTGCGCCGCCCGGGCCTGTTCGACGTCTGCTTCCGCCTCGGCGCGAACCGCTGGAACGGAACCGTCGCGCCGCAGCTCGTCGTCCGGCGGGCGTTCGAGACGCCCGATCGCTACGAGGAGCTGCGCGCCCGGCTCGCCGCCGAGTGGAAGGCGGGCGAGCAGGCGTGGAGCCCCGAGGCGCGCGCGGTCTTCGAGGAGCTCGGGCTCGTCCCGGGCGCGCCTGCGCGGCGTCAGCTCGTCGAGTCGGAGACATTCCGGGCGCTGCTCGTGGGCGCGGCCGGAGAGCTGCCCCGGGCCGCCTGACGGGGCCGGGCGGCCGGCCGCTTACAATACGGCCATGGAGCAGGTTCTGAGCGGGCCGGCGGAGCGGCACCGCCGCCTCCTCGACGAGCTCGTCGCCACGGTCGGGGAGCACAACCGGGAGGTCGACCGGGACCTGCTCGAGCGGGCGTTCGTGTTCGCCTGCACCGCCCACGAGGGCCACAAGCGCCGCAGCGGCGAGGACTTCGTCGTGCATCCCGCGGCCGTCGCCCGCATCCTCGCGGAGCTGCGGATGGACTCGCGCACCGTCGCCGCCGGGCTGCTGCACGACGTGGTCGAGGACACGGGCGCGACGATCGAGCAGGTGCAGTCCGAGTTCGGCGAGGAGATCGGCCGGCTCGTCGAGGGCGTCACGAAGCTGACGCGGATCAGGTTCCAGAGCCGCGAGCAGGCGCAGGTCGAGAACTACCGCAAGATGATCGTCGCGATGGCCGAGGACATCCGGGTCATCATCATCAAGCTCGCGGATCGGCTGCACAACATGCGGACGATCGAGTACCTCGGCAAGCAGAAGCAGATCCAGAAGGCGCGCGAGACGCTCGAGGTGTACGCGCCCCTCGCCCACCGGCTCGGCATCCACCAGATCAAGTGGGAGCTCGAGGACCTCGCGTTCCAGACGCTGCACCCGCGCAAGTACACGGAGATCGAGGCGATGGTGGCGCAGCGGCGGACAGACCGCGAGAGCGACGTGGCCGAGGCGTCCCGCGTGCTCAGGGCCGAGCTCGAGAAGTCGGGCATCCGCGCCGAGCTCGCCGGTCGCGCGAAGCACTTCTACTCCATCTACGAGAAGATGGTGAAGCGGGGCAAGGAGTTCAACGAGATCTACGACCTGACCGCGATGCGCGTGATCGTCGAGCGGCCGGGCCGCGAGGGGCAGGGCGACTGCTACGCCGTGCTCGGGATCATCCACTCGCTGTGGAAGCCGATGCCCGGGCGGTTCAAGGACTACGTCGCGATGCCGAAGTTGAACATGTACCGGTCGCTGCACACGACGGTGGTGGGCCCGGAGGGCAAGCCACTCGAGCTCCAGGTGCGCACCCGCGAGATGCACGACACCGCGGAACTCGGCGTCGCCGCGCACTGGCTCTACAAGTCCGGGGCCCGCGACGGCCGGGCGGACGCGGAGCGGCTCGCGTGGCTGAAGCAGCTGATGGACTGGCAGCAGGACGAGTCCGACCCCGGCGAGTTCATGCGCTCGTTCCGGACCGATCTCTACGCCGACGAAGTGTTCGTATTCACGCCGCGGGGCGAGGTCAAGTCGCTTCCGGCCGGCTCGACCCCGATCGACTTCGCCTACGCGGTCCACACCGACGTCGGTCACCGCACCGTGGGCGCGAAGGTGAACGGGCGGATCGTGCCGCTCCACTACCAGCTCAAGAGCGGCGACTTCGTCGAGATCCTGACCTCGAAGCAGCTCGGCCGCGGCCCGTCGCGCGACTGGCTCCAGGTCGCCGTGTCCTCTCGCGCGCGCAACAAGATCCGCCAGTGGTGGAGCCGCGAGACGCGCGAGGACACCGAACAGCGCGGCCGCGATTCGCTCGAGCAGGCGCTGAAGCAGCACAGCCTGCCCTTCAAGAAGGTCGCCGGCTCCGCGGTGCTCGCCGGCGTGATCCGCGAGATGAACTTCAAGAAGGCGGAGGAGTTCTACCTCGCGCTCGGCTCCGGCAAGCTCCCGGTCTCGCAGGTCGTCGCGAAGGTGCTGCACCGCCTGAAGACGGCCGAGGTGGCGCACGAGGAGTCCGTGCCGCGCAAGCCGAAGGCCCGCAGCGCCGTCGCCTCCCACGCGGTCGGGATCAGCGTTCCGGGCGTCGAGGACGTGCTCGTGCGGCTCGCGAAGTGCTGCAACCCTGTGCCCGGCGACGGCGTCACCGGCTACATCTCGCTCGGCAAGGGGATCACGATCCATCGGGCCGACTGCCCGAATGTGAAGGCGCTGATGCGAAACCCGGAGCGCTTCACGCCGGTCGAGTGGGACGGCGGAGCGACCCAGAGCTTCCGCGTCCAGATCGCGGTCGACTCCTGGGACCGGGCCCGGCTGCTCGAGGACGTCGCCAGGACGTTCGCCGAGCACGGCGCGAACATCGTCGAGTACTCGGGCCACGTCGAGGATCAGATGGCCCGCAACTGGTACGTGGCCGAGATCGGGGACGTGAAGTCGCTGCGGGCGCTCCTGAATGCCCTTCGCAACCTCGAGAGCGTCGTGGACGCGTACCGGGTGACGCCCTCGTAGCGGGACGGGCAGTCCGCGCCCCAGCCCCAGATATCCTATATGATCCACGTGAGGCCGAGGAGGGGGTTGGAGAAGCGATGAGCGTGACGACGCGCATGAGCCATCGCGAGCGCCTGCTCGCGGTGCTGAGCGGCGAGCGGCCGGACCGGATCCCGTTCGTCGATCGCCTGGAGATGTGGTACCGGGTGCGGGTGATGAACGGGACGCTGCCCGAGCGCTACGAGGGCATGTCGCTGCTCGAAGTCCACCGGGATGTCGGCATGGGCCAGCAGGCCTGGGTCAGGCCGCACGGCTTCCGCCTCGTCGGAGTCGAGGTGAAGGCGACGTTCAACGGGGAGCCGCACTACCACGAGTACGAGCCGGTCGTCAAGCACTTCCCGGGCTTGCGGGATGACGTCGTACCGAGCGACCGCGCGGGGATCACGCGTTTCGAGCTGATCACCCCGGTGGGCACGATCGCCGGTGAGCACCAGACGCTCCAGGAGACGGTCGACAACGGCGAGGAGTCCTATCTGCGCGAGCACCTCCTGAAGGACGACGGCGACTTCGAGGTTGCCCACTGGATTCTCGACCGCTACGAGTACGTGCCGTTGTTCGACGAGTTCCGCGAGGCCGACGAGACTCTCGGCGAGGACGGGTTCGCGGTGTGCTACCTGCAGCAGATGCCGTTCCAGCAGGTCCTGCTCGAGTACCTCGGCGAGCTCGGCACCTTCTACCTCACCTACGACGACCCGGCGAAGCTCCGCAAGCTGATCGACCACGTCGACGAGCGCCTGGTCGAGTCGCTCGGGCATCTCGCCGGGCTCGACACGCCGTACGCGGAGTTCGCCGACAACCTGACCGGCGCGATGACGAACCCGAAGCTGTTCAACGAGTACTACGCGCCGTACTCGCGGAAGTACGCGGAGATCCTCCACGGGCAGGGCAAGCGGATGGGCAGCCACACGGACGGCGATCTGAAGCCGCTGCTCGGCGTGCTGCCCGAGTCCGGCCTCGACGTGTGCGAGTCGTTCTCGCCGGTGCCGCTTTCGGGCACGACCTTCGACGAGCTGTGGGACGCCTGGGGCGGGCGCGAGTGGCCGATCGTCTGGGGAGCGATCCCTTCGCCGCTGCTCGAGGCGCACATGACCCAGGAGGACCTCGAGGCGTTCGTCGACCATATCCTGGAGCGCATCGGCGACTCGCGGATCATCCTCGGAATCTCCGACATGGTGATGGGACACAACGACATCGAGCGGGTCCGTTGGATAGCGGAGCGGATCGAGGCGCACGAGCTCGGGTGAGCACGCGACGGGACGACCCGGCGCTCGGGGTGCCGGCGCGGCGGGAGGACGCTCGCGTGGCCGTGCTCATCTGCGGTGCGATCGTCAACGAGGTGCGCGATCTGATCGCCCGGCGCGACTGGGCAGTGGACGTCTACGGGCTGCCGGCCTCGCACCACCTGTATCCGAAGGAGATCGCGCCGGCGGTCGAGGCGAAGCTCGGGGAGCTCGACGCCTACGAGCGCGTCGTCGTCGTGTACGGGGACTGCGGCACGTTCGGCGCACTGGATCGGGTGCTCGAGCGTTTCGAGCGCGCGGTGCGCCTGTCCGGGCCGCACTGCTACGAGATGATGATGGGCGCCGGGGAGTTCGAGGCGAATGCGAAGAGCCGGCCGGGCACGTACTTCCTGACCTCGTGGCTCGTGCGCAACTGGGAGACGGCGGTGCTGAAGGGGCTTGGCCTCGACCGCCACCCGGACCTGAAGGACGTCTACTTCGGAAATTTCACGGCGCTCGTGTACCTGCGCCGGGAGGCCGACCCGCGGCTCGACGCGAAGGCCCGCGAGATCGCTGGCTACCTCGGGCTCGAGCTGGAAGTGCGAGACTCCCGTGCGGGCGATCTCGAGGAGCGGCTCGCTGCGCTGGTCGAGCTGCCCGGCGAGATGGCCTGGCGGGCACGCGAGAGCGTCCCGGCGGCGTGACGGAGAAAGGGGAGACATGGGCTTCGAAGAGCTGAACAGGGCCGTCGAGGATGGCGACACGGCGACCGCTACCGATCTGACCCGGGGGCTGCTCGACGCCGAGACCGACCCCCTCGCGATCCTCGAGGACGGGCTGGTGCCGGCGATGGATATCGTCGGCCGGCGCTTCTCGGAGGGCGAGATCTACGTTCCCGAGATGCTGATCGCGGCGCGCGCGATGAAGGCGTGCCTCGCGATCCTCCAGCCGCTCCTCGCCAGCTACGAGAGCACGACGCGCGGCAAGGTCGTGCTCGGCACGGTCAAGGGCGACATCCACGACATCGGCAAGAACATCGTCGGGATCATGATGGAGGGCTCCGGCTTCGAGGTGCACGACCTCGGCACCGACGTGGACGCCGACCGCTTCATCCTCGCGATCGAGGAGCTCCAGCCGGACATCGTCGGGATGTCAGCGCTCCTGACGACGACGATGCCGAACATGAAGACCATCATCGAGGCGCTTGCCGAGGCGAACCTCCGCGACCGGGTAGTCGTGATGGTCGGTGGGGCGCCGCTGACGCAGGAGTACGCGGACTCGATCGGAGCGGACGCCTACGCGCCCGATGCGGCGTCGGCGACGGAGCGCGCGAAGAGCCTGCTCGGCGTCGCCTGAGCTCTATCCGAGCTCGTCCCAGGGCACGCCGCCCGTGTCCCAGCCGACGAGGCAGTGGAGGGAGAGGAGCACGGCGACGCGCTCGAGCAGCGTCTTGTCCTCCTGCCCGAGCGCGTCCGGCTCCCGCGAGGCGACGGCGAGCTCGCCGACCGCCTGGCCCTCGTGGACGACGGGCACGGCGAGTCGGCTGCCGGCGGCGCCGGCGTCGCCGCCCGCGGGGCCCGCCACGAGCCCGTCGCCCTCGACGAGTGAGATGCCCGCCCAGTCGTAGCGCTCGACCCGCTCGGCGAGGGCGGCCACGGCCTGACGGAGCACCTCGTCGGTGTCGGGCTCCCGGTTGAGGATCCGCTCGATCGCCTCGAGCGCGCCCCGCTGGTCGTCTCGCACGGCAGCTCAGCCCGGCAGGCGGGTGGCGACCATGCGCGCGACGCGCTCGAGAAAGGCGCGGTCGCCGTCGTCGAATGCGGCCGGGCGGTCGGAGTCGATGTCGAGCTCGCCGAGCACCGCGTGCGGGCGGCGGGGAGCGAGGATCGGGACGACGATCTCGCTGCGCGTCGAGGGGAAGCAGGCGAGGTAGCGGGGGTCCGCGTTCACCTCGTCGACGATCTCGGTCTCCCCGCTGGCCGCGGCTGCGCCGCAGATCCCCTGGCCGACGGGGATCCGCACGTGCTCCGTCGCCGCCGGGCCACGCCACGGGCCGAGCACGAGGTCGTCGCCCTCGACGAGGTAGACGCCGACCCAGGTGTAGTGCTCGAACGTCTCCGCGAGCAGGTCGACCGTCCTGTCGAGCACCGCTCCGGCTGTCCGCTCCGCGTTGACGGCGCGGTCGATCGCGTCGAGCGCCCCGCGCCTGCGGTCGAGCAGGGAGATCACGGGCTCGGCTCCTCGAGGTCGGCACCCTCGAAGGTCCGCAGCGCCGCCCGGTAGACCTCGGGCACGAGCACGGGCTGGCCCGTCTGGGCGTCCACGCGCACCTCGACCCGGTGCGCGGTGCACAGCAGCACGTCGTCCGCATGGCGGTAGGCGGCGAACACCGTCGTCACGCTCGTCCGTCCGACGCGCCCGGCGCGCGTGAACACCTCGAGCAGGTCGTCGAAGCGAGCGGGCGCGTGGTACTCGACGCTGACGGCCCGCATCACGAACCGCTCCCGCTCGACGTTCGAGCCGAGCAGCTCGACGTGGCGCAGGTACTCGCTCTGGGCGAGATCGAAGTACGGCATGTAGCGGCCGTAGTAGACGATCCCCTGCGCGTCCGTGTCGGAGAAGCCGACGCGCGCGAGCGCCGAGTACTTGAACGGCGGCTTGCGGTCGGTGACGCGCCCGAGCTCGAGGCTCACGACGCCCGATGGTACCGGCGCGACCGTCGGGGGCGAGTCGCCGCCTGATCGCTCGGGTCGCGTACGCTGCTCCAGGTCGTGGTCGACGGAACCCCGCTGATGGCCGAGGTCGATGCCGACGATCGCGTCGGGGTCGGCGACCACGTGCGCCTTCACGTCGACCCCGCGCGCCTCCACGCGTTCGACCCGGAGACCGAGCGCGCCCTGTGGTAGTGGAGAGCCAGCCCGCCCGCGGCGCCATCGTCACGGGCGGCGGATCCGGCATCGGCGCAGCGATCGCTCGGCGTCTCGCCGAGCGCGGCACGGCCGTAGCGCTCGTCGGGCGCCGGCGCGACCGGCTCGAGGCCGTGGCCGGCGAGATCCGCGGCGCCGGCGGTCTCGCCCACGAGATCGACGCCGACCTGACCGATCCGGCGGCGCCGGCGGCGGTCGTCGAGCGGGCGCTGGCCGATCTCGGGTGCATCGACGTGGTTGTCAACAACGCCGGGACCGCCAGCATGACGGCACTCGAGGATGTGACCGTGGAGGAGTTCGACTCGCAGTACGCGCTCAACGTCAGGGCGGCACTCCTCCTCGTCCAGGCGGCCCTGCCCGCGCTGCGCGCCTCGCCGGCGGCGTCGGTCGTGAACATCGGCTCGGCGGCCGCCTGGGTCTACCGCCCGGGCCAGGCGATCTACGGCAGCACGAAGCACGCGCTCGAGTACGTCACGCGATCGCTCGCGATCGAGCTCGCGCCCGACGGGATCCGGGTCAACTGCGTCGTGCCCGGACCGGTGGACACGCCGATCCTCGGCCAGGTCGTCGACGACCTCGACGCGGCCCGTGCCTACTTGACGCGGATGACGCCCCTCGGACGCCTGGGCACGCCCGAGGAGGTCGCCTGGTGGGCGGTCGCGCTGACCGAGCGCGAGGCCGCCTGGGTGACCGGCGCGGTCGTCCACGTCGACGGTGGCCGGTCACTCGGCCCGCCGGCGGGGCAGTGAGCGGGCGCGACATTCCGTCGCCGCCCGGGCCGCGCAGCCTCGGCGAGGCGGAGCTCGTCCTGGACGCCCGGGCGCAGCTCGGCGAGGGGCCGAGCTGGGATGCCGCTCGGGGCCGGCTCGTCTGGGTCGACATCCTGCCCGGGCTCGTCCACCTCTTCGACCCGCTCACCGGGCTCGACGAGACCTTCGACGTCGGCCGCCCGGTCGGGGCGGCGATCCCCGCGGCAGGCGGGGGGATCGTCGTCTGCCGCCAGGGCGAGGTCGGGGTCCTCGATCCGGCTTCCGGGGAGGTACGGCTGCTCGCTCTCGTGCCGGGTGACCCCGCGCTCCTCATGAACGACGCGAAGTGCGACCGGGCGGGCCGGCTCTGGGCGGGCACGATGGCCCTCGACGCCGCCACCGGGGCCGGCACGCTCTACCGGCTCGACCCGGGCGGCGCCCTGACAGCGCAGGTCGAGGCCGTCTCGATCTCGAACGGCCTCGGCTGGAGCCTCGACGACCGGACGATGTACTACATCGATACGGCGACGCAGGCGGTCGACGCGTTCGACTACGAGCCGGGTACGGGCGCGGTGAGCCGCCGCCGTCATCTGGTGGAGATCCCGCCCGAGGTGGGCATGCCGGACGGCATGTGCGTCGACGCCGAGGGGTACCTGTGGGTTGCGCTCTGGGAGGGTTGGTCGGTTCGCCGCTACGCGCCGGACGGGCGGCTGGACGCTGTCGTCGACGTTCCCGCGGCGCGGGTGACGAGCTGCTGCTTCGGCGGCGCCGGCCTGGGCGATCTGTACATCACCTCCGCGGCGCCCGGCCCGGAGCCGCTGGCCCGGCCCCAGCCCCACGCGGGCGGGCTGTTCCGGGCTCGCCCGGGCGTGGCCGGGCTGCCGACGGATGTGTTTCGCGACGAGGTGTCCGCGTTCAGCGGAGCGTTCGTCCGGTCGAGAGGGTGCCATGTAATGTATACTGCTACCATATGAAGCGTACCCAGATCTACATCAGCGAGGAGCAGGACCGGCGTCTGGCGAGGATGGCGGGCGAGCGGGAGATCTCCAAGGCCGAGCTGATCCGCCAGCTGCTCGATCGGGCTCTCGAGCCGGGGCACGCGGAGGCCGTCGCGCGCGCCGTGATCCGGGAGACGGCCGGCGTTTGCGCCGGCTACCCGGATTGGCCGGAGTGGCTTCGCTCCGTCCGGGGGCGCAGCGCCGACGAGCGGCTGCGCGCCGCCGGGCTGTGAGAACGCTCTTCGATTCCTCGGCGCTGATCGCTCACTTGCGCGGCGAGCCGCAGGCGACGAGCCTGCTCCTGGCGACGGCGACGGAGGATCGCCTGGCGAGCGTGCTCTCGCGCGCCGAGATCGAGGGCGGGATGCGCAGCGCCGAGCGGGCGCGGGTCGCGTCGCTCTTCGGCGTCCTGACCCTGCTTCCCGTGACGGATCCGATCGCCGGCCGGGCGGGCGAGTACCTGCGGGAGCATCGCCGTTTCCATCCCGGGATCGACCTCGTCGACTACCTGGTAGCCGCGACCGCCGAGCTCCACGGTGCCAGGCTCGCGACGCTGAACGTGCGCCACTTCCCGATGCTGAAGGGGCTCGAGCCGCCCTGGTAGAGGCCGCCGGCCCGGCGCTAGCCGGGCAGGCAGGTGAAGTCGGCGTCGAAGCGCTCGGTGCGCGTGCCGGTGGCGTCCTCGAGGTAGACGGAGTAGTCGAACACCGTCGCGCCCGGGAAGGAGCCCCAGCAGCCGACGGCGCCGGCGAGCGGGAGCGGGTTCGCGGAGCTCGTGAACGCCTGGTGCGGTGTCGTGCAGTTGACGCCGGCCGGGCAGGAGTCCGGCGCGTAGTACGCCGTGACCGGGAACACCGGGTCTCCCGCCCAGTACACCGTCATGGTCGCGGCCGGGGCGTACGAGACGACCGTCGACGGGTAGCTGACGTTCGTGATCTCGAACTCCGACTCGGCGGGCGTGCAGCCAGCGTGGCTGCCCCGTGTCCACTCGCGGGTGAAGGTCGGGAACGACGTGTAGGTCGTCCCGTCGATCGTGGCGCTCGCGACCCAGGCGAGGCTGCTCGAGCTTCGGATCGCGAGCACGAGCGTGCCCGTGTTGCGCAGGTCGCCGGGCGGGCCATCCACGAAGGTGCCGGTGAGGTAGCCGCCCCTGATCGTCCCGGTGAACGTGTGCGACCAGTAGATGCCGCCGTGGGCGTCGCACGCGGCCCAGCTGACCGTGCGCGAGCCGGCCGCCTGCGTGATCGTGTAGCGCCCGCCGTCCTGCCCGAGCCACTGGCCGGCCAGGCTCGGAACGGCCTGGCGGTTGAGGGCGTTCACCTCGCTGACGACCTTGTCGACGAGCGCGATCGCCCGGTCGAAGTCGATCACGGCGAGCGGCGAGTCGATCCCGTACTGCTCCTTCGCCGAGTCGACGGCCGCCCGCAGCTCCGACTCCTTGCCCGCGATCGCCCCGAGCAGGTCGGCGCGGCGCTTACGCTTGAGATCGTCCTTCAGGAAGCCCGTCGCTCCGAGGGCGCGCTCGACCTGGCCGATCACGCGCTTCACCTTCTTCACGTCCTCCGACGCGACCGCTGCGGCGAGGTCCGCGAGGCGGTTTTCGAAACCCGTGAGTGTCCTCGTTGTCCGACCCTCGAGGTTGCCGGTGCCGCGAAAGGCCTTGCGGAGCGCGTCGCCGACGAAGCGGATCACCTTCGAGCCGACCAGCTCGACCAGGATCCCGGCCGGCGTGGACTTGGCCGCGATCTTCGCGAGCAAGCGGACGAGCGCCTGCTCGGCGGCGATCGCGATCTGCTCCTTCACGGGGACACCCAGCACGAGGCCGAGGCCCGTCAATCGCTTGATCTGGCGCTCGATCTCGCCCCGCAGCGCGCCCCGCACCTCCGATGCGATCGCCTCGCGTGCCGCCCGGAGCCCGCCCGTCGTGAGCGCCTCGGTCAGCCCCGTGACACCCAGGCGCTCGTCGACCGCGGCCCCGATCTCGCCCTTCAGGTCCGAGAGCACCTGGTCGGCCAGCCTGTCCTTCGCGGCGGCGGTCGGGGGCTTGCCCCGAGCGTCCACGAGCGTCCCGAACCCCGCCCGGGCCTCGAGGAGCTGCTCGAGCGACCGCGCGATCACGTTGACCTCCTGCTGCGACCCGTACGGCTTCGTGCTGCGGTAGCCGGCCAGCACCTGCCGTAGCGCGACCCCGGCGGCGGCGAGCCGCTCGCCGGCACCCTGGATCGCCGCTGGCGTCGGCGCGCCCTGCGTCAGGAGGCCGGCGATCTCGAAGCTGCTCGCCTGAACCAGCGAGGCGGCGTCGCCGAGCGACTGGGGGTTCGACGCGGCCGCGGGCTCGACGAGCCCCGCGGTCGCGAGGGCGAGGCCCAGCATGGCGGCGCCGGTGAGGAGCAGTCGCCGCATGAAGTCAGCGATGCTACGCGTCGCCGAACCCCTCTGCAAGACGTGGACCGCTCAGCCGCGAATGACCGCGAGCACCTCGTCGCGCTTTCGCTCCATCAGCCCGCGCGAGCGTGCCTCGAGATTCAGGCGCAGCAGCGGCTCGGTGTTCGAGGGGCGTACGTTCATGTGCCAGTCGGGGGCGACCACGGAGACCCCGTCGAGGTGCGAGACCTCGCCCTCCGGGCCGAAGCGCTCCTTCAACTCCTGGAGCTTCAGAGCCACGTCCGCGACCGGCGTGTTCAGCTCGCCGGTCAGGAAATAGCGCTCCCGGAACGGGGCGAGTAGCTCGGAGAGGCTTCCCCCGCGCCTCGAGAGCAGCTCGAGCAGGAGTAGCATCGGCACGACGCCGGAGTCGGCCTGGAAGAAGTCGCGGAAGTAGTAGTGCCCCGAGACCTCGCCGGCGAACGCGGCACCCTCCTTGCGCATCCGGTGCTTGATGAAGGCGTGGCCGACGCGGTTGACGAGCGCGGTGCCACCGGCCGCCCGGACCGTGTCCGGGACTGCCCAGCTCGCGCGCACGTCGTAGACGATCGTCGCGCCCGGCTCCCGCTCGAGCACGGCCTCGGCGAGCAGGGCTGTCACGAAGTCGCCCGGCACGAACTCGCCCGTGTCGTCCACGAAGAAGCAGCGGTCGGCGTCCCCGTCGAACGCGACGCCGAGGTCGGCGCCCTCCTCGAGCACCCTCGCGATCACGAGCTCGCGGTTCTCGGGCAGGAGCGGATTCGGCTCGTGGCTCGGGAAGGAGCCGTCCGGCTCGAAGCAGAAGGGCACGGCGTCGATCGGAAGCCGTTCGAGCACCCGCGGCAGCATTGCTCCCGCCATCCCGTTGGCGGCGTCGATCACGACGCGGAGCGGGCGGATCGCGGCCGGGTCGACGAAGGAGAGGACGCGCTCGGCCCAGGCGGGGTAGACGTCCTCGACCCGAACCGCTCCGCGAGCCGCGGGCTCCGGGAAGCCCAGCTCGGCGCGCCGCCTGACGTCGAGGAGCCCGGAGTCGCCCCCGACGGGCAGCGCACCGCGCCGGACGATCTTCATGCCCGTGTACTCCTTCGGGTTGTGCGAGGCCGTGACCGCGATGCCGCCGTCGAGGCCGAGCGAGCCGACCGCGAAGTAGAGCATCTCCGTGCCGACCATTCCGACATCGACCACGTCCGCGCCAGCGTCGGCGACCCCGTCCGCGATCGCGGCCGCCATCGCCGGCGAGGACAGCCGCATGTCGCGCCCGACCGCGACCGCCTTCGGCTCGAACACCTCCGCGTACGCGCGGCCGATCGCGTACGCGCCCTCCTCGTCGAGCTCGGACGGATACAGGCCACGGACGTCGTAGGCCTTGAAGACCTTCGGGTCGAGCGCCATACCGCCAGTCTAGGAGGGCCAGACCCCGAGGAGCCGTTGCCTCGTCGCCTCGAGGTGCTCGGGCATCACCTTCACGTCGGCGAGCACGGGCATGAAGTTCGTGTCGCCGGCCCAGCGCGGCACCACGTGCAGGTGCACGTGGTCGACGACGCCGGCGCCTGCGGTGCGGCCGAGGTTCCAGCCGAGGTTGTAGCCCTGCGGCTGGAGGTTCTCGGCGAGGGCGCCGAGGCCCTGCGAGGCGAGCCGGTGGATCTCGAGCGCCTCCTCGTCGCCGAGCTCGCCGAAGTCGCCGACGTGGCGGTAAGGGGCGACCAGCAGGTGCCCCGACGCGTACGGAAACTTGTTCAGGAGCACGAAGGCGAGCTCGCCCCGGTGGACGACGAGCCCGTCCTCGTCGGTGAGCGAGGCAGCCCGGCAGAACACGCAGCCGGGCTGCTCGTCGGCGGCCTGGATGTATTCGAGCCGCCACGGCGCCCACAGGCGCTCGGTCACGTCAGAGCCATCGCTTGTAGCGGAAGTAGCCGAACATCCCGAGCCCGAGGGCGATCATCACTCCGACGAGCGCCCAGAACGCGTGGATGTCGCCCTCCCCGGGCACGCGCACGTTCATCCCGAAGATGCTCGCGACAAGCGTGAGCGGCAGCACGATCGTCGCGATCACCGTCAGCACCGCCAGCACGTGCCCCTGCTTGTGGGAGATCACCGACTCGTTCGTCGACTCGAGCC
Organism: uncultured Gaiellales bacterium; assembly: GCA_964370985.1. GTDB lineage: Bacteria > Actinomycetota > Thermoleophilia > Gaiellales > Gaiellaceae > JAHDVS01. The sequence goes on from CAYJLE010000015.1 coordinate 15,456, forward strand.
CCTCGAGCACCTCCTTGTAGTTGTCGAGGAGGTCCCAGATCCGTTCCGCGGAGTCCACGATGTCGTCGAAGTAGAGCTCGAGCTCCTCGGGCAGGAAACGCTGCGTGTGGCGTTCGAGCAGCCGCAGCGTCGTCCGCTCGGGCTTGATGATCTTGCGGTAGGAGATGATCTCCTGCTTCGCGTTCGAGATGTCGCGGACGATCTCCTCGGAGCGTCCCTCGAACAGCTCGTCCTCGATCGAGTCGAGCTTGTGGGAGATCTTGTCGAGGATCGGGAAGCAGTAGTCGAACAGGTCGTCGAGCACGTGGTAGAGCAGGTATCCGGACCCCTTCGAGAACAGCTCCGGGGCAAGCTCCGGATCGTGCTGGCAGCGGTCGAAGAGCCGCGACACGGGTAAGAGCTCCACGTTCGGCAGCGTGATCAGGAAGTCCTGGCCGAGGAAGACGTCGAGCTCGGCCGCGTTCAGGCGCTGGATCGCCTTGTCGTAGACCGGGAAGTGCAGGACGCAGAACAGGTACCCGGGGTACTCGTCGATCTTCGGCCGCTGCCGCTTCGACAGCACGTCCTCGACGTCGAGCTCGTGGAAGCCGAAGCGCTCGGCCACGAGGCCGGCTTCGAGCGGCCCCGGCCGGTCGACGTGAACCCAGGTGAGGCCGCTAGCGGAGAGCTCCTGGATGCGAGGCGCACGCGCCTCGGCCGCCTCGACCGGAAAGCGAGGTCGTCCACGCCGGATGCGAGCGAGGGTAGGCCGTGCCATGGGTACTGAGCGGGTCGTCGACGCGCATCTCCGGGTTCGCATTGTACCCGCCCCGGCTCCGACCGAACAGGCCCGGGACGCGAGGCCCGTCTCACGTCGAGGATGCGCCTGGCAGGATTCGAACCTGCGACCTTGCGCTCCGGAGGCGCACGCTCTATCCCCTGAGCTACAGGCGCGGTGGGCCACTAGTGTACCCGCCGTGGAGCTCACCCACCGCGTCGTCACGCTCGCGCTCGCCGCGCCGTTTCGGATCTCGCGCTCGACCGACGTCGAGGTCGAGCTCGTCTGGGTCGAGCTCCGCGCCGGCGGGCAGGTCGGCTACGGGGAGGCGCAGCCGCAGGATCATTACGGTGAGAGCATCGCGTCCGCGACCGCGTTCATCGAGCAGGCCGGGCCGCTGCTCGGCGACGACCCGTTCGCACTCGAGGAGATCGCCGCGCGGCTCGCGGAGATCCCGGGCGAGCGGGCCGCGAAGTGCGCGCTCGACGCCGCGCTCCACGACCTCTGCGGCAAGCTCTGCGGGCAGCCCGTCTGGCGGCTCCTCGGTGTGCCGCGCTCCTCGCCGCCCACCTCGTTCACGATCTGGCTCGGAGACCCCGACGACATGGCCGCCCGCGCCGCGCGGATCGACGCCGAGGGGCGCTTCCGGCGGCTGAAGCTGAAGCTCGGTGCCCGCGACGGCCTCGACGTCGAGCGCGTCCGCGCAGTCCGCGCCGTCACCGACCGCCCGCTCCAGGTGGACGTGAACGAGTACTGGACGGTCGACGAGGCCCTCGACGCGATCCCGGAGCTTGCGACGCTCGGGGTCGAGTACGTAGAACAGCCGCTTCCGGCCGCCGACCCGGGCGGCGCGCTGCTGCGGGAGCGCTCGCCACTCCCCGTCTACCTCGACGAGGACTGCCACACGCTCGAGGACGTGCCCGCCTGCGCCGAGCGCGGCCACGGCGTCACGATCAAGCTCGCGAAGTCGGGCGGGATCCGCGAGGCGATCCGGATGGTGCACGCCGCCCGGGCGCTCGGCCTCGGCGTGATGATCGGCTGCATGATCGAGTCCGGGCTCGGCATCGCCGCCGGCTGCCCTGTTGCCAGCCTGTGCGACCACGTCGACCTCGACGGCAACCTCCTGCTCGCGGACGACCCGTGGCCCGGCGTCGAGCTCGCCGATGGCGTCCAGCTCCCCTCCGACCGCGCCGGCCTCGGCGTGACTGCCCCGTGAAGCGCTACCTGATCCTCGCCGAGGGCCACTCGGACGACCCGCACCACGGCAAGACCATGCGCGGCGTCGTCCGCTACGCGCCCGACCCGACCGTCGCGATCCTCGACTCGGAGCGTGCGGGCGAGAGCTACGAGGGGATCCCGATCGTCGCCCGCGTCGCTGACGCGCTGCCCCACGCGCCCACGACTGCGATCGTCGGCGTCGCGCCCACCGGCGGCGTCCTGCCCCCGGTCTGGCGCGACATCCTGCGCGCCTGCATCTCGAACGGGCTCGACGTCGAGTCGGGCATGCACACGTTCCTCTCGGACGACCCCGAGCTCGCCGAGCACGCCCGCCGCCACGGCGTCGAGCTGCGCGACGTGCGCCGCCCGCCGGAGGCGCTCGGGGTGCCGACCGGCGGCAACCTCAGCCACGGGGCGAAGGTCGTGCACGCGGTCGGGTCGGACTGCGCGATCGGCAAGAAGACCGTCTGCCTCGAGCTCGACCTCGAGGCCCGCCGGCGGGGCCTCGCCTCCGTGTTCATTCCGACCGGCCAGACCGGGATCGTGATCGCCGGCTGGGGCATCGCCGTCGACGCGGTCGTCTCCGACTACGTCGCCGGCGCCGCCGAGCGGCTGGTGATCGAGGGTGCCTCGCGCGGCGACCTGCTCTGGGTCGAGGGCCAGGGCTCGATCATCCACCCGTACTACTCGGGCGTCACGCTCGGCCTCTACCACGGCTCGATGCCCCATCTGCTCGTGCTCTGCCACAAGGCCGGGGACACCCACATCGAGGAGCTGCCCGGGCACCCGATCCCGCCGCTGCCCGACCTCGTCGAGCTCTACGAGCGCGTCGCGCTGCCCGCGCGGCCCGCGTCCGTCGCCGCGATCGCCCTCAACACCGCGAGCCTCGACGAGGAGCGGGCGCGCAGCGCGATCGCCGAGGTGGAGGCCGCGACGGGCCTGCCCGCCGACGACCCCGTCCGCTTCGGTGCGCGGCGGCTGCTCGACGGCGTGCTCGCCCGGCTACCGGCGTAGCGGCGCGGGTCACCGGTATAACGCACACGTGCGGGACCCGAGAGTCGACCGGTTCGCCGAGCTCGTCGCCGGCTACGCGCTCGAGCTGCGCGAGGGCGACGCTCTGCGCATCGACGGCGGCGCCTGCGCGCAGCCGCTCCTGGTAGCGCTCCTGCGCTCGGCGCTCGAGCGGGGCGCGAACCCGTACCTGAACGTGTCGCTCGCCGGGCTCGACGAGATCCTGCTCGAGGAGGCCTCCGAGGAGCAGCTCGCGTACCTCTCGCAGCCCGAGTGGCGCGAGATCGAGGCGCTCGACGCCGTCGTCACCGTCTGGTCGGACGAGAACACCCGGGCGCTCTCGGGTGCCGACCCGGGGCGGCAGAGCCGGCTGCTCGCCGCCCGGCGGACGCTCGCGAACCGCCGCTGGGAGCGGATCGTGGCCGGCGAGCAGCGCTGGTGCGGCACCCTCTTCCCGACCCACGCGCACGCCCAGGACGCCGAGATGTCCCTCGAGGAGTACGAGCGGTTCGTGTTCCGCGCCTGCCACGTCGAGGACCCCGCCGAGAACGCCGCCGCGTACTGGCTCTCGACCGCGGCCGCGCTCGGCTCCCGCGCCCGCGAGCTCGAGCGGGCACGGGAGCTTCGCATCGTCGGCCCCGACACCGACCTGCGAGTCGGCGTCGGAGGACGGGCGTGGATCGCCGCCGACGGCCACCTCAACCTCCCCGACGGCGAGGTATTCACGAGCCCGGTCGAGACCGAGACCGAGGGCGAGATCCGCTACCGCTTCCCCGCCGTCTTCAACGGGCGCGAGGTGGAAGACGTGCGCCTGCGGTTCGAGGGTGGGCGCGTCGTGGCAGCGGAGGCGGCGAGCGGCGGCGAGTACCTCCGCTCGCTGCTCGACGTCGACGACGGTGCCCGCGTGCTCGGCGAGGTCGCGTTCGGTCTCAACTACGAGATCGACCGGTTCACCCGCAACATCCTCTTCGACGAGAAGATCGGCGGGACGATGCATCTCGCTCTCGGCTCCGGGTTCCCGGACGCCGGCGGGCGCAACACGTCGACCCTGCACTGGGACATGATCTGCGACCTGCGCGCCGACGGCGAGGTGTACGCCGACGGCGAGCTCGTCTGGCGGGCCGGTCGCTTCCTCGACGGGCCGGAGGACTCCCGTGGCTGACCCGCGCGTCGCCCGCCTCGCCGAGGTGATCGTGGGGCACTCGCTGGCCGTCGGGCCGGGCCAGCTCGTCGTGATCGAGGGGCCGACGCTTGCGGCGCCGCTCGTACGCGAGCTCTACCGGCAGGTGCTGCGCGCCGGCGGGCACCCGCGCATCCGCCTCGCGGTCGACGGGGCGCAGGAGCTCAGGCTCTCGCTCGGCAGCGATGCCCAGCTCGACTGGGTCGACCCGCTCTTTCGCGAGCACGTCGAGCTCGCCGACGCGCGCGTCGTCATCCTGGGCGACTTCAACACCCGCACGCTCTCCGGCATCGACCCGCGCCGGCTGGCCCGTGTCAAGCGGGCGCGCGGCCCCTATCTGACCCGCCAGCTCGAGCGGGCGGCTGCCGGGGAGATGCGCTGGGTCGTGACCGCCTACCCGACGAACGCGGCGGCGCAGGAGGCGCGGATGTCCCTCGACGACTACGCGGACCTCGTGTTCGGCTCGGCGCTGCTCGACCGCGACGACCCGGTCGCAGCCTGGCGGGAGCTCGGCGAGCGCCTGCAGCGTCTCGGCGACTGGCTCGGAGGGGTGCGGGAGCTCAGGGTCGTCGGCCCCGGCACGGACCTCGCGTTCTCGGTCGCCGGCCGCACCTGGATCCCCTGCGACGGCCTCCAGAACCTCCCCGACGGGGAGCTCTTCACGGCCCCGATCGAGGACACGGTCGAGGGCGAGATCCGCTTCACCTACCCGGCGGTTTACGACCAGCGTGCGGTCGAGGACGTGCGGCTGCGCTTCCGGGGCGGGGAGGTCGTCGAGGCCGACGCCGCCCGCGGGCAGGGGTTTCTCGACGAGATGCTCGCCCTCGACGAGGGCGCCCGTCGGGTGGGCGAGTTCTCGTTCGGGCTCAACGACGCCGTCACCCGTTTCACCGGCGAGACCCTGTTCGACGAGAAGATCGGCGGCACGGTGCACCTCGCGCTCGGCGAGTCCTACCCCGAGAGCGGCGGCGTCAACCGCTCCGCCCTGCACTGGGACATGGTCTGCGACCTCCGCCGCGGCGGCGAGGTGTACGCGGACGGCGAGCTCGTCTACCGCGACGGGCGGTTTCTCGAGCAGGGATAATCCTCATGTGGCAACTCCACCCGAGTGGGGGCGAGATCCTCGAGAGCCAGGAGCGAGGCGGCGTGATCGGCCGGTGGCGACCGAGGTAGCCCTGATCGACACGCCGGAAGGGCCCGTCGCCGTGCCGGCCGAAGCTGTTCTGCCTCTGACCGACGAGCTGGTGCGCGACGTGCTCGAGCGGATCCGGCGCTGATCGCGATCGACGTCTGAGCCGGACGGCTCAGACGTCGCCGCCGAACGTGTCGCACGCGCTCGGGTCGCCGCTCTCGTAGCCCTTGTCGAACCAGCGGGTGCGCTGCTCGGAGGAGCCGTGCGTCCACGACTCACGGTCGATCCGCCCCTGCACCTTCTCCTGGATGCGGTCGTCACCGACGGCCGCGGCGGCGCCGAGGCCCTCCTCGAGGTCGCCGCTCTCGAGCAGGCCCCGCTCGAAGGTCGAGTACGCCCAGATGCCCGCGTAGCAGTCGGCCTGGAGCTCGAGCCGGATCGACAGCTCGTTCGCCTGGTCGGGCTGCTCGCGGGAGAGGCGCTGCACCTCGTCGTTGACGCCGAGCAGGTTCTGGACGTGGTGGCCGATCTCGTGCGCGATCACGTAGGCCTGCGCGAAGTCGCCGGGGGCGTCGAAGCGGCGCTCGAGCTCACGGTAGAAGCCGAGGTCGATGTACACCTTCCCGTCAGCGGGGCAGTAGAACGGGCCGGTCGCGGACGAGGCGGGCCCGCAGCCCGAGACGGTCGCATCGGAGAAGAGGACGAAGCCCGCCGCCTCGTACTCGCGCCCCGCCGCGGAGAACCGCTCGCGCCAGAACACTTGCACGTCGTCGACGACGAAGCGCACGAACTCCTTCAGCTCCGCGTCGGGATCCGGGGCATTGTCGAGCCCGTCGCCGCTCGCTGCCCGCGTGGCGCCCGGAAGCTGCGGCACGCCGACGTCGAAGCCGCTGCCGCCCGGGAGCACGACCCCGAAGAGGAGGCCGAGGACGAGCGCGACGAGGCCGAGCCCGCCGAGCCCGGCCCCGCGTTTCCCGGTCGGGAGCGGGAACGGCAACCCGGGAATGCCCCCGGTGCGCTGACCGCGGCGATCCTCGACGCGTGTCACGCTCTCGGTGCGACGGCCGCGCCACTTCATCGCCCGCCACGCTACCACCGCGGGTGGCCGCCTCGGGCTCGTCTACACTGGCCTCCCGCCACACCGGATGGGAGGTCACCGCTGAACGCCGAGCACGTCCGGCCGCCGCAGCTCTGGGAAGCGGTCGCCGAGCGTATCCGGGCCGCGATCCTGGGCGGCGAGCTCCAGGCGGGCGCGAAGCTCGTGGAGGCCGATCTCGCCGAGCGCTTCGGGACGAGCCGCGGCCCGGTCCGCGAGGCGCTCCGGGAGCTGGCCCGGGAGGGCCTCGTGGTCGAGCTGGCGCGCCGCGGCGCCGTCGTGTCCACCCTCACCGCCCGCGACCTCGCGGAGGTGTACGCGGTGCGCGAGGCACTCGAGCTCGGCGCGGCCAAGGCCGCGGCCGCCCGCGCCAGCGACTCCGGGCTGCGGGCACTCGGGTCGCACCTCGACGCGATGGAGCGGGCGAGGGCGGCGGGATCCGGCTACCTCGAGGTCGCCGCCCACGATCTCGCCTTCCACCGTGCGCTCGTCGAGCTGGCCGGCAACGCGCGCATGACGGCAATGGAGGAGCAGATGCTGACCCAGACCGCGCTGCTCCTGCGCACGGCGGCGGAGGCCAACCCGACGCTCCGCAGCGGGCTTCGCCCCGCGGCCCACCGCGACATCCACGCGGCCCTCGTCGAGCGCGACCTCGGGCGCGTCCGGACGGCGATCGAGGAGCACTACCGCTACGCGGAGGAGCGTCTGTTCGCCGACCTGGCCGGGGCGGCCGCTGCCCGGGTTGACACACAGGGCTCTCCCGGTTATGGTTAACAGTTAACCGTGACTCCTGTGCTGGATATCGGCGCTCGCGTCGAGCTCGTCCCGATGGACGCGCACTTCGAGGAGATCTCGATCGCCCTCTATCTCCAGGCCGGGCCGGACGGGCCCGAAGCGCTTGTCCACACCTACAGCCCGAAGCCCGGCGCGCACGAGCGGATCGCGTTCGTTGCCCGCGCCATGACCGCGCTCGGCGGGCTCGAGCCCGCCCCCGGCGACGCCCGCGTGCGCTTCTCCTGCCGCACGTGGCATGCCGCGGCGGCGAAGCGGCTCTTCCTCGAGGCGTGCAAGCTCGACCCGGCCGTGCCGCTCCGGACGCGTCCGCTCGAGGTCGCCGATCGCAAGACCGGCCAGACGATCAACGCCCGGCCCCTCGGGGCCGGCGCCTACCGGGTCGAGGCCAGCGGGGTGACCGGAGAGGCGCCGAGCCGTGCGCCCGCCGTCGCGCGCGGCCTCGCCCGGCTCGCCGAACTCGACACGGGGGACGATCCGCAGGTGGTTGCGTTCTCCTGCGGCCAGGCTCACGACGCCCTCGTCGGCTTGCTCCTGCCGCGCGCCCTGAACGTCCGCGCTGCCCTCCGCGAGGAGGAGGCCAAGGCGACGCGTGGCGTCCTCGTCTCGCCCGGCGCGCGCGAGGAGCCGGCGGGATGACGAGCCGGGAGCGTGTCCTCGCCGCACTGCGGCGCGAGCCGGTCGACCGCACCCCGGTCGTGAACCCGACGTCGGTCGCGACCGTCGAGCTGATGGACCTCGTCGAGGCGCCGTTCCCGGAGGCCAACCGCGATCCGGAGTTGATGGCGCGGCTCGCCGCGACTGGCTACACCGAGCTCGGCTTCGACTCGATCATGCCCGTCTTCTCGATCATCCAGGAGTCCTCCGCGCTCGGCTGCAAGATCCAGTGGGAGCAGAAGGACAACTGGCCGACCGTCCGCATGGCGGAGCCGGTGTACGAGGCACCCGACGACATCCGCATCCCTGACGACCTGCTCGACCACCCGGACTGCCGCTGCGTGCTCGACGCGATCCGCATCCTGCGGCGGCGCTTCGGCGACGAGGTCGCGATCGTGGGCAAGACGATGGGGCCCTGGTCGCTGGCGTACCACTGCTTCGGCGTCGAGCGCTTCCTGCTGATGTCGCTCGACGACGAGGCGATGACGCGTGCGTGTCTCGACCGCCTGAAGGAGGTTACGGTCGCGTTCGGGCTCGCCCAGATCGAGGCCGGCGCCGACGCGCTGACCCTCCCCGACCACGCGACCGGCGATCTCGTCTCAGGCGAGTACTACCACCGCTACCTGCTCGACCTGCACGTCGAGCTCGCCGAGCGCCTGCCCGCCCCCATCATCCTCCACATCTGCGGCCGGACGGTCGACCGCATGGGCGATATCGCCAAGACGGGGATGGCGGCATTCCACTTCGACTCGAAGAACCGCCCGGACGAGTCGATGGCGGCCGTGCACGGCGGCATCAGCCTGGTCGGCAACGTCAACAACCCCGAGACCCTGTTCGCGCGCGGCCCCGACAAGGTTCGGGCCGAGGTGATCGAGAACCTCGAGGCCGGGGTGCAGATGGTGGGGCCGGAGTGCGCGATCCCGCTCCAGACGTCGATCGAGAACCTGCGCGCGATCCGCGCCGCCGTGGACGAGTGGCACACGGCCCGCGCCGCCGCCTGAGCCCAGGACACCCCGGGAGGAACGAGCCCGCATGGCAGAGATCACCGACATCACCAACGAGTTCCTGCGCGCGGAGGTCGAGGAGTTCGTCGAGCGTCCGGACGAGCGAGAGCGCCTGATCGCTCTCTACGCGGGCGCCAGCGTCGACATGCAGGCGATCGCGGCCGCGGTCGTCGAGGGCGAGCAGCACGAAGCAGACCGCCTGACCCGCGAGGCGCTCGGCGTCGGCACCTTGGCGCTCGAGGTGATGGACGACGGCCTGATCGCCGGGATGGCGCTCGTCGGGATCAAGTTCCGGGAGAACGCGATCTTCGTCCCCGAGGTGCTCGCCTGCGCCCGCGCGATGAAGGTCGGCATGGCCCAGATCGAGCCGCTCCTGTCCGCATCCGGGATCGAGCCGCTCGCGACGGTCGTGATGGGCACCGTCAAGGGCGACCTGCACGACATCGGCAAGAACCTCTGCATCATGATGTTGCGCGGCTCGGGGTTCGAGGTGATCGACCTCGGGGTCGACGCCTCGCCCGACGCCTTCATCGACGCGGTCGAGGAACATGGCGCGCCCCTGCTCGGGATGTCCGCGCTGCTCACGACCACGATGCCGAACATGGGCAGGACGATCGAGGCGTTCATCGACGCGGACCTCCGCGACCGTGTCAAGATCATGGTCGGCGGCGCCCCCGTGACCCGCGAGTTCGCGGACGACATGGGCGCCGACGGCTACGGCAAGGACGCCGTCGCCTGCGTCGCGCTCGCCAAGCAGCTCATCGCCGAGGGAGCCGGTGTCGGCGGCTGAGGGCGACCGCCGCATCGACCCCGCCGCCTACCAGGAGCGGCTCGATCGGATCTCCGAGCTGTTCGCGTCCATGATCGAGGTCGCCGGCGAGGTCTCGACGCGCCGCTGCCCCTATCGCGACCGGCTCGATCGCTGCACCGCCGCGTTCGGCTGCCGCAACCAGCGCTTCCCCGAGGGGCAGGGCGGGTCGAAGCTCTGCGGGGGCGACGAGGCCATCGACTACCGACGCGCGTGGGAGGAGACCTGAGCGTCTCCGCGCGCACGCTGTTCGACGACGCCGACGAGCTCGCGCTCCAGGTGCCCACGTCGTGCCGGCGCAGCGGCCGCTGCCGGGAGTGCGTCGTCGAGGTGACGGCCGGTGCGGAGCTGCTCGGGCCGCGTACCGAGGCCGAGTCGTTCCTCCGGGATCCCTACCGCCTCGCCTGCCAGGCTGCGATCGCGGCGCCGGGGGCACGCGTCGAGTTCGCGGTGCTGCGCCGGCGCCTGCGCATCCTGACACCCGAGCCGGAGCCGCGCACGGACCCGATCGACCCGATGGTGCGCGTCGCGGGCGGTGTCGTCCACTACGGGGAAGAGCCGATCGAGCCGCGGCGCGGGGGGGTGTACGGGCTCGCGATCGACCTCGGCACGACCACCGTCGTGCTCGAGCTCGTCGATCTCGAGAGCGGCCAAACGCTCGAGGTGCTCGCGCTCGAGAACCCCCAGCGCTTCGGTGGCTCGGACGTGATGAGCCGGATCAGCTACGACGAGGGGCCGGCGCGGGGCGAGCTTCGCCAGGCGGTGCGCAAGGCGTTGAACCGCGAGCTGCGCGATCTCTACGACCGTCGCGGCATCGACCGCCGGGAGGTGTACGAGGCGGTCGTCGTCGGCAACTCGACGATGCGCGACCTCTTCTTCGGGCTCGACGTCACATCGATCGGCCAGCGCCCCTACCGCTCGCTCACCGAGCACGCGCTGCGTGCCGGCGAGCGTGACACGACCGCGATCGTCACCCACGCCCACGAGCTCGGCTTCAAGGCGAACACGAGGGCGCGGATCTGGGGGGCGCCGCTCGTCGCGAGCCACGTCGGCGCGGACATGGCGGCGGATCTTGTCGCGCTCGGCATCGACGGCCGGGGCGACGAGATCGTCGCTGTCGTGGACGTCGGCACGAACACCGAGGTCGTGGTCGCGGGTCGCGGCCGCCTGGTCGCCGCGAGCTGTCCGGCCGGGCCGGCGTTCGAGGGCGGGCTCGTCACCTACGGCATGGCGGGCGAGGAGGGGGCAATCGAGTCGTTCGCGCTGCGCGAGGACGGGACGTTCGCCTACGAGACGATCGGGGGCGTACGGGCGCGCGGCATCTGCGGATCGGGGTTGATCGACCTGCTGGCCGAGCTCGTCAGCGCGGGGCGGATGGGCCCGAAAGGTCAGTTCGCGGACGGCACGCATGCCCTGACGGTGGTGCCCGAGGCTGGGATAACGTTCTCCCGCGCCGATGCGTCGGCGCTTGCCCAGGCCAAGGCGGCGAACGCGGCCGGCCAGTGGATCGTCCTGCGCACGCTCGGGGTCGATCCGCCGGACGTCGATCGCCTCTACCTCGCGGGAGGGTTCGCCAACCACGTGAACGTCGAGCACGCGATCGAGATCGGGTTCCTCGCCCCGGTGCCGGCCGACCGGGTCGTGAAGGCCGGGAACGCCTCGGTCAGGGGGGCGCGGGAGCTCCTGCTCTCGGCCTCCGCCCGCGAGCGGCTCGAGGAGCTCGTGCGGCGTGTCGAGCACGTCGAGCTCGAGCTGACCCCGGACTTCTTCGACCTCTTCGTCGAGGGCTGCCAGTTCAAGCCGCTGCCCTCGGCGCTGGCGGGAGCCGATGGCCACGCCGCTCCCTGAGCGGACGGCCGGGCCCTCGCTCCGGCAGCTCCTCGCCGACCCGGGCCGGTTCGTGATCGCGGCCGAGCTCGTCACGAGCCGCGGCCTGATCAGCGCCGAGGCCGGGCAGCGCGTGGCCGGCCTCGTCCGCGACCTCGCCGCCCACCCCCGGATCGACGTCGTCTCGATCACGGACAACCCGGGCGGCAACCCCATGCTCGCGCCGGACACGGTCGCGAGCGAGCTGGCCGCGCTCGGCCAGGAGGCGATCGTGCACGTCTCTTGCAAGGACCTGAACCGAAACGCGCTCCAGAGCCGCGGCTGGAAGCTCGCCTCCGAGGGCCTCCGGAACGTGCTCTGCCTGTCGGGCGACTACCCGATCGCCGGCTACCGCGGGCAGGCCGGGCCCGTGTTCGACATCGACTCGGTCGGGCTGTTGCGGATGTACGCCGACATGAACGCGGAGCTCGCCGAGGAGGAGCGGCTGTTCCTCGGCGCCGTCGTCACGAACCACAAGCGCCACGAGCGCGAGGTCGTGCCCCAGTACCTGAAGCTGCGCCGCAAGCTCGAGCACGGGGCGGAGTTCGTGATCAACCAGGTCGGCTACCACGCCCGCAAGGACGACGAGCTCCTGAAGTGGCTCGCGCACGCGGGCCTCGACGTGCCGGTGCTCGCGAACGTGTTCGTGCTCTCGCCCGGCGCGGCGCGCGTCTTCCACTCGGGGCGGATCCCCGGCGTGGTCGTCACGGACGAGCTGCTCGAGCTCTGCCAGCGGTGGGCCGACACCCCCGACAAGGGTCGCCCGTTCTTCCGAGAGCTGGCCGCGAAGCAGGTGGCGATCGCACGCGGCCTGGGCTTCCGGGGTGCCTACATCGGCGGTCACCTGAAGATCGAGGACTACGACGCGATCCTGGAGCTGGCCGACGGCTTCGCGCCCGACGACTGGCGCGCGTTCGCGCGCCAGCTGCAGTTCCCCTACCGGGACGAGTTCCACTTCTTCGAGCGCGACGAGGCGACCGGCCTCGCATCCGACCGGGTCGATCGCGCGTACCTCGCATCCGTCGCTCCGGCTGCCCGGCGCCGGGCGCGGCTGCGGGTCTCGCCCGTCTACCGGCTGAACCGGCGCGTCCACGACCTCGCCTTCGAGCCCGGAGCACCGTTGTTCGGGCTCGGACGGTCGCTCTACGGCGCGGTCGAGCGCGCCCCGCGACCGGTCGGAAAGGTGCTGCACGTGGCCGAGCACCTGACGAAGCAGGCCATGTTCGCCTGCCGCGACTGCGGCGACTGCTCGCTGCCCGACATCGCGTACCTGTGCCCGGAGTCGCAGTGCGTGAAGAATCAGCGCAACGGCCCGTGCGGAGGCACCCGCCAGGGCCTGTGCGAGATCGGCGAGAAGGAATGCATCTGGGCCCGGGCCTACGAGAGGCTCAAGGCATACGGCAAGGAGGAGACCATGCTCGACGGACCCGCCGTCCTCAAGGACGGCTCCCTGCAAGGCACGAGCGCCTGGGCGAACACGTTCCTCGGGCGCGACCACCATGCGCGCCAGCGCGAGGAGTCGTGATGGCGGCGCCCGAGCGGTTCGTCGTCATCGGCGAGAACATCCACACGACCCGGATCGTCCCGATCTCGTCTCCTCGCGTCGGCGAGGACGGCGAGGGTCGCCAGGCGGTCGTCTTCTCCGACGCGGATGGGGCGACCCGCCACCTCGTGATCCCGGAGGGCGAGAAGGAGCTCCAGGGCTACCAGGAAGGGCGGATCAAGCACGTGCGGATCGCCGTCCAGGCCGCGATGGCGGGGGAGGGGCCGGAGGCGGAGACGGCGCTCGCGTACCTGCGGGCGATGGTCGAGAGCCAGGTCGCAGCCGGCGCGCACTACCTCGACCTGAACGTGGACGAGGTGTCGCTCGTGCCATCAGAGCAGGTCGAGGCGATGCGCTGGCTCGTGCGCACGGTCAAGCGGTGGGCGACCGTGCCGCTCTCGATCGACTCGTCGAACTCCGACACGCTCGCGGCGGGAATGGAGGAGGCCGCGGGACACGCGGCGGGGCCGCCCATGCTCAACTCCGCGTCGCTCGAGCGGGCCGACGCGTTCGTGCTTGCGGCCGGAGTCGGCGGACCGGTGATCGTCACCTCCGCCGGCGAGACGGGCATCCCGAACGACGCCGACGGGCGGGTCGCGAACGCCTCGCGAGCCGTCGAGCTCGCGCTCGAGCAGGGGATCCCGCTCGAGCGCGTCTACGTCGACCCGCTCGTCTTCCCGATCTCGGTCGACGCCACGTTCGGCAGCCACGTGCTCGAGGCGTTCCGGCGCCTGCGCGAGCGGTTCGGGCCGGAGATCCACCTGACCGGCGGGATGAGCAACGTCAGCTTCGGGTTGCCCAACCGCACGCTGATCAACGACGCGTTCCTCGTGCTCGCGGTCGACGCGGGCGCGGACAGCGGCATCATCGACCCGATCCAGAACAACCTCGAGCGGGTCTTCTCGATCGACCGCTCCTCCGCACCGTTCCAGCTCGCGACGGACGTGCTCACCGGCGCCGACCAGCACTGCCGCGCCTACATCAAGGCCTGGCGGGCCGGGGAGTTGGACGCAGCCGCAGCCTGACTTGACACGAACACGTGTTCGGTGCTATCATCGAACACGTGTTCGCTTCCCGTCTCGCTCTCACCGTCGTCGTCCTGCTCGTCGTCACCCTCGCCGCGCTCGGGGCAGCCCGGCCGACAAGCGGGGCGGCGCGGGGAGACGAGGCCGGAGCGGCGCTGTACGTCGTCGAGCGCGGCGACACGCTCTGGGAGATCGCCGCTCACCGCTACGGGGGTGATCCGCGCGAGGGCGTCTGGTTGATCCGCGAGCGCAACGGGATCGGCGCCGAGCCGATCCAGCCGGGCCAGGTGCTCGTCCTGCCCTGAGCGGGGGCGCCCGTACAATCGGCGGGTGGACCTCGACGTCACGTTTCTCGGCACCTCGGGCTCGGTCCCGACCGCGCAACGCGCGCCGACGAGCCTGCTCGTGCGGAGGGGCGGCGAGCGGCTGCTCATCGACTGCGGCGAGGGCACCCAGCGCCAGCTCCTGCGCTCGACGATCGGGCTCGCCGAGCTGCCCGAGGTGTTCGTGACGCACTACCACGCCGACCACTACCTCGGGCTTCCGGGAATGCTGAAGACGTTCGCGCTCCGCGGCCGCGAGCTGCCGCTGACGGTGTGGGGCCCACCGGGGCTGCGCGACCTGTTCGGAGGCCTGCGGCGGATCTTCGGGCGGCTCACCTACGCACTCGAGCTCGAGGAGGTCCGCCCCGGGGATGCCCTCGACCGCGGCGACTACCGCATCGACGTGATCGCCGTACAGCACGGAACGCCGGGAGTCGGATACGCGCTCGTCGAGCACGAGCGACCCGGCCGCTTCGACGTCGAGGCCGCGCGCGGGCTCGACGTCCCGGAGGGGCCGCTCTGGGGCGCGCTGCAGCGCGGCGAGCCGGTCGAGCTCCCCGGGGGTACGGTGGTCGAGCCCGCGGGCGTGCTCGGGCCGGCGCGTGCGGGCCGTCGGGTCGTGATCAGCGGCGACACGGAGCCCACGCGGTCGGTGCTCGAGGCCGCGATCGAGGCCGATCTGCTCGTGCACGACGGCACGTTCGGGAGCGACGAGAAGGAGCGCGCCGCGGAGACCGGCCACTCGACCGCGGCCGACGCGGCCGAGCTGGCACGGGTCGCGGGCTCCCGGATGCTCGCGCTGACGCACCTCTCGAACCGCTACTTCGGCCCGGAGATCCTGCGGGAGGCGCGGGCGGTGTTCCCGGACACGGTCGTGCCGAGGGACTTCGATATCATCGATGTGCGGTTCGCGGAGCGGGGTGGGCCGGTCCTGCTCAGGGGTGGCGCGAAACGGCGTCCCGACGAGGCGGGGCCGGCGGAATCGACGGTCGAGCTCGGGAGGCGGACATGACGAGGATGGTGCAGATGACGATCGCGGCCGATCTGGCGGAGGCCGAGGAGATCCAGGCGATGCTGCACGCCGCTGGGATCGAGTGCGAGATCGAGCAGGCGACAGAGCACCATCCGACCGGTCTCGACGACGCTCCGCAGCGCGTGCTCGTTCCCGAATCGGAGATCGAAGCGGCGCAGGAGGCGATCGAGGAACTGTCCGAGCCGGACGAGTTCCTCGGCGACGAGTAGCTCTCAGGCCGCGGCGACGATCTCCGCGCGGTGACCGCCCGCCCGGGCGAGGCGGGCATCCGTCGTCAGGAGCGGCACCGCGAGCGCCTCGGCGAGGGCGACGTACGCCGCGTCGTAGGCGCTCAGCGAGTCGCGCAGCTCCCAGATCCGGTCGCGGAGGGGCGCTGCCCCGTGGCGGCGAAGCGGCAGCGAGGCCAGGTCGGCGAGCGCCTCCTCCGCCCGCCCGGTGCCGAGCTCGCCCCGGCGGGCCTTCCGCCTGAGCACCGACACGACCTCGACGTCAGCGAGATCGAGCGTCTGCGGGAACCCGTCAGCGCGAAGCTGCGCGGCTACCCGATCAGCAAGGGAGTGCGTCCCGAGCAGCAGGTCGGCAAGCGCGGACGCATCGACGACGATCACGCGCCCCGTTCCTCGCGCTCCAGCTCGAGCGCTCGCGCTGCTCCGGCCCCCGGCGCCGGCTCGCGCCGGCCCACCCGCTCGAGCATCTCGTCGAGCGTCGGCAGGGAGGCGAGCCGCTCCAGCTCCACTCGCAGGTACTGGGAGAGGCTCATCCCGGCCAGCGCGGCCCGGGCCTTGAGCCGCCGATGCGCCTCGGCCGACACATCGCGCACCTGGATCATCCCCACATGCATAGCATACAAAAGCATGCAGATTGCATGCGACTCTGAACCGAGATTCGCTCGCTAGGGTTCTCGCGTGGCCACGGGAGAGGCGCCCGACTTCGATCGGCTCGCCGGGGATTACGATCGGTTGCGCCCGGCGGACGCGGCGTGGCAGGGGGTGCTCGAGACGATCTGGGCGGAGGGCGACCTCGCGGGACGCCGCGTCCTCGACGTCGGTTGCGGCACCGGGCTCTTCGCCGCGGAGCTCGCCCGGCGGGGCGCGAAGGTGTGGGGAGTCGACCCCTCGGCGGAGATGCTCGCCGAAGCTCGCCGGCGGGCCGACCGGTCGGTTGGCCTGAAGCGGGGCGCGGCGGAGGCGCTGCCGTTCCGGGACGGCTGGTTCGAGCGCGCGGTGCTGCGGCTCGTCGTCCACCTCGTCGATCGTGGCCGCACCCTCCCGGAGGTCAGGCGTGTCCTCGCGCCCGGCGGGCGCGTGGTCGTGGCGACGTTTCGTCCGGAGCACTTCGAGCGGATCTGGCTGGCGCGCTTCTTCCCGTCGCTCGCCGAGGTCGACCTGGCCCGCTTCCCCGAGCCGGCGGCGCTCACCGCCGAGCTCGAGGAGGCCGGCTTCGCCTCGGTGCGCACGGTCGAGGTCAGCCAGCCCGCGAGCGTGGCGCGCGATGAGGCGCTCGAGCGGCTGCGCGGCCGCTACATCTCGACGCTCTGGCTGCTCGGTGAGGACGAGTACCTGGCCGGTCTCGCCCGCGCCGAGTTGGAGCTCGCGCCCGAGACTTCCTATGCGCTCGAGTGGGCGATCGTCGTTGCCTCCATCTGAGCCGCCGGTAGACTCGGGTGCGGTGGCGCGCTACCGGATCCTCTCCTGGCGCGGGATCCCCGCTCAGGTCAAGGTCTTCCCCGAGGAGGGGAGACCGCTCTCGCGCGCGCTCACCGAGCGCTTCCAGCAGGAGATCGACCGCGTCGCGATGCGCGAGGGGCTCGCCGCCTCCGACAAGTACCTGGCCGAGTGGGAGTGGTCGGGCTACCTCGAGCGGCCCGGCGAGCCCGAGGAGGTGCTCGGCGCCGTCGTCGAGGAGCTCGAGGCCACCTGGGAGTCCGTTCGCACGCGCCCCTCCCGCGGGAGCTGAGCAGGCGAGACCGCCCCGATTCGCGGGGCGCCGGGCGGTCGTGTTCGGGGGGTGATCGCCGCTTCGGGACATGTCCTGGGGCCAGGCCCCGGGACGTGGCCGCTTGGGCCGCTTGGGCCGGGCGCTGCGCTCGGCCGCCTCCGTCCAGGGGCTTTGCTACCTTTCCATCGACACCTTTAACCCGGTCCCGTGAGACCGGAAAGGAGACGCTCGTGGCTGCTCCCGCACCGACGGGAAAGCTCCTGCTCGATGGCGAGGCGCTCCGGCGCACGCTCGTGCGCATCGCCCACGAGATCGTCGAGCGCAACCCTGAGCTCTCGAAGGTCGCGCTCGTCGGCATCCACACGCGCGGCGTCCCGCTCGCGCAGCGGCTGCGGCGGCTGATCGAGGAGTTCGGCGGCGTCGACGTCGCCCTCGGCACCGTCGACATCACCTTCCACCGCGACGACGTCGGCGCCCGGCAGGGAGCGGCGCCGCTCGCGCCCCAGCCGGTCGTCAAGTCGACGCGGCTCGATTTCCCGCTCGAAGGCGTGACGTGCGTGCTCGTCGACGACGTGCTCTACACCGGGCGCACGATCAGAGCCGCGATCGAGGCGCTGTTCACGTACGGCCGTCCCGATCGCGTCCAGCTCGCCGTGCTCGTCGACCGGGGGCACCGGGAGCTGCCGATCAGACCCGACTACGTGGGCAAGAACCTGCCCACGGCGCGCAGCGAGCGCATCCAGGTGCAGCTCGTGGAGGTCGACGAGGTCGACCGCGTCCTGCTCACCCCGGGGGGTATGCAATGACCGACGTTCGTCCGCTGATCCGCGACGAGCTGCTGCCGCCGAGCCGGCCGCCGCGGCGCCATCTGATCTCGATCGCCGACCTCACCAGGCGCGACGTCGAGCGGCTGCTGGCGCTCTCCCGCACGTTCTCGCGCTCGCTCGAGCGGGAGGTCAAGAAGCTCCCGACCCTGCGCGGCTACACGGTCGTCAACATGTTCTTCGAGCCGTCCACCCGCACCTCCTCGAGCTTCGAGCTCGCCGCCAAGCGCCTCTCGGCCGACGTGATGTCGATCAAGGCCGCCGGCTCGTCGGTGGACAAGGGCGAGTCCCTGAAGGACACGGCACTGACGATCGGAGCCTACGACCCGGACGTCGTCGTCATCCGGCACCCGCACATCGGCGCCCCGAAGCTCGTCGCCCGCCACACGGGCGCCCACGTCGTCAACGCCGGCGACGGCAAGCACCAGCACCCCACGCAGGCGCTGCTCGATCTCTTCACGATCGACGAGCGCTTCGGCGGCATCGAAGGCCTGCACGTCGCGATCGTCGGCGACGTCCTCCACTCGCGGGTCGCCCGCTCGAACATTCAGGCGCTCGTCCTGATGGGCGCCCGTGTCACGCTCGTCGGGCCGCCGCCGCTGATCCCCCGCGGGATCGACGCCATGGGCTGCGAGGTCGCGCACGACATCGAGGCGATCCGCGCCGCGGACGTCGTCTACGTGCTCAGGATGCAGCGGGAGCGGATGCTCGAGGGCGCGAACTACGTGCCGAGCCTGCGCGAGTACTCGGCCCGCTGGGGCGTCACGTCCGACCGCCTGCGCTCCGGGCAGGTGGTGATGCACCCGGGCCCCATGAACCGGGGCGTCGAGATCGCCGCCGACGTCGCCGACGCGGCGACCGCGCTGATCGAGCGCCAGGTGCGCTCCGGCCTGGTCGTGCGAATGGCCGTCCTCTACGACCTCGTCACCCACGGTCCCGTTCCGGTGAAGGTCGCCGCGCTCGAGGAGGTGGCGTGATGACCGTCGCCGCCGCCCGCAGCACGCTGTTTGCCCCGGCGGTCACCGGCGCGTCGCTCGTGATCGAGGGCGCCCGCGTCGTCGACCCGGGCGAGGGAATCGACGCGGCCCTGACCGTCACGATCGAGGACGGCCTGATCGTGCGGCTCGATCCCGGCACGCCCGAGCCGGGCCTGCTGCTCGCGCCCGCGTTCGTCGACCCGCACGTCCACCTGCGCACGCCCGGCCGGGAGGACGAAGAGGACATCGTCTCCGGCACGGAGGCCGCCGCCGCCGGCGGGTACTGCGCGATCCTCGCGATGCCGAACACCGAGCCGGTTGTCGACTCCGCCGCCGTGCTCGGCTCGCTGATCGAGCGGGCGGAGGCCGAGGCCCGCGTCCATGTCGGGTTCCTCGCTGCGATCACGAAGGGCCAGCAGGGCGCCGAGCTGGCGGAGCTGGGCGAGCTCGCCGACCGCGGTGCCGCCGGCTTCACCGACGACGGCAAGCCAGTCGTGTCCGCCTCGCTGCTGCGCCGGGCGCTCCAGTACACGGCCGCCACCGGCGGTCTGATCGCCCTGCACGAGGAGGACCCCGCGCTCTCGCGCGGCGGGCACATGCACGAGGGTGCGGTGTCCGCGGAGCTGGGACTCGGCGGCTGGCCGTCGATCGCCGAGTCGACGATGGTCGCCCGCGACCTCGCGCTCGCCGCCTACGAGCGGCGGCCGCTGCATCTGCTGCACCTCTCCGCCCGCGAGTCCGTGGACGAGCTCCGCCGCGCCCTGGCCGCAGGGGTCGAGGCAAGCGGCGAGGTCACGCCCCACCACCTCTGCCTCACGGACGAGGCCGTGCGCTCGCTCGACCCGAACGTGAAGATGAACCCGCCGCTGCGGGCCGAGGAGGACCGGGTGGCGCTCGTCGAGGCGCTCCGCGACGGCACGATCGCGGCGGTCGCGACCGACCACGCCCCGCACGCCCCCCACGAGAAGGAAGTTCCGTTCGAGGAGGCGCCGTTCGGCGTCACCGGCCTCGAGACCGCCTTCGCCGTCCTGCACACGAGGCTCGTCGCCACCGGCGTGCTGCCGCTCGAGACGCTGCTCGAGCGGATGAGCGCCGGGCCGGCGAAGATCTACGGCCTCGAGCGGCCGCGGATCGCCGTCGGCGCCCCCGCCAACCTCGTCCTCGCCGACCTGCGGCGCACCTGGACGGTCGGGGCGGCTGGCTTCCGGTCGCGCTCGGCCAACTCCTGGTTGATCGGCGAGACGCTCAGCGGGCAGATCCTCATGACGCTCGCCGCCGGCCGCGTGGCCTACCGGGCATGACCGGCTTCCTCGTGCTCGAGGACGGCTCCCTGTTCCCGGGCCGCCAGGTCGGCGCCACCGGCGTCGCCTTCGGCGAGGCCGTGTTCACGACCGCGATGTCCGGCTACCAGGAGATCGCGACCGACCCGAGCTACGCCGAGCAGCTCGTCTGCTTCACGGCTCCGATGATCGGCAACTACGGCATCGACGAGCGGCGCGACGAGTCCGGTGGCGTCGCCGCGCGCGGCTTCCTGATGCGCCGTGCCGGCGGACGGGCCTGGTGTCGCTGGCTCGCCGAGCGCGGGATCGTGGCGCTCGACGGTATCGACACCCGCAGCGTGGTCATCAGGCTCCGGGAGGGCGGCGCGCTCCGTGCCGCCGCGGTCGCCGGCGAGGCCGACTCCGAGGTCGTGCTCGAGCAGGTGCGGGCGCAGCCCGGCATGGCCGGCCGGGCTCTCGTCGCGGGCGTCTCCACCCGGGAGCCGGTCAGGGTCGGCGGCGGGGCGGTCGAGATCGCGCTCCTCGACTACGGGGCGAAGCGCTCGATCGTCCGGCGCCTGGTCGCGGCCGGGGCGGCCGTGACGATCCTCCCGTACGACACCCCGGCCGCCGCGGTGCTCGAGCTGCGCCCGGACGGCGTGCTGCTCTCGAACGGTCCCGGCGACCCGGCCGCGCTGGACGATCAGGTGGCCGTCGTGCGCGACCTGCTCGGCCGCGTGCCGATCCTCGGGATCTGCCTCGGCCACCAGCTGCTCGGCCTCGCCGCGGGCTTCGCGACGAGCAAGCTCCCGTTCGGGCACCGCGGCGCCAACCACCCGGTACTCGAGCGGGCCAGCGGGCGCGTGCTCGTGACGAGCCAGAATCACGGCTTCGCCGTCGAAGGCGCCGGGCCGGAGGTCAGTCACGTCTCGCTCTACGACGGCACCGTCGAGGGGCTCGAGCTGCCGGGCGAGCGGGCGCGCTCCGTCCAGTTTCACCCGGAGGCGAGCCCCGGCCCACACGATGCCTGGCCGATCATCGAGCGGTTCGTGGAGGAGGTGGGGCGCGTTGCCGCGGCGGTCTGACCTGCGCACGATCTGCCTGATCGGCTCCGGCCCGATCGTGATCGGGCAGGCGTGCGAGTTCGACTACGCGGGCAGCCAGGCGCTGAAGGTGCTGCGCGAGGAGGGGTATCGGACGGTCGTCGTCAACTCGAACCCGGCGACGATCATGACCGACCCGGGCTTCGCCGACCGCACCTACCTCGAGCCGCTCGACCCGGAGGGGGTCGCGGCCGTGCTCGAGCGCGAGCGGCCCGACGCGCTGCTGCCGACACTCGGCGGCCAGACGGCGCTCAACCTCGCGAGCACCCTCGCCGCGGAGGGGGTTCTCGACGCGCTCGGGGTCGAGTTGATCGGCGCTCCGCTCGACGTGATCCGCCGGGCCGAGGACCGCGAGCTGTTCCGCGAGACCGTCGAGTCGGTCGGCCTACGCGTGCCCACGAGCAGGATCGTGACGTCGCCGGACGACCTGCGCGGCGTCGCGCTGCCCGCCGTCGTCCGGCCCGCGTTCACGCTCGGCGGCCACGGCGGCGGCTTCGTCGCCACCGAGGCGGAGCTGCGCGCCCAGGTCGAGCGGGGGCTCGCGGAGAGCCCGATCGGGCAGGTTCTGGTCGAGGAGTCCGTGCGCGGCTGGGACGAGTTCGAGCTCGAGGTGATGCGCGACAGGGTCGACAACGTGGTGATCGTCTGCTCGATCGAGAACCTCGACCCGATGGGCGTCCATACCGGCGACTCGGTCACCGTCGCCCCCCAGATGACGCTCTCCGACGAGGCCTACCAGGAGCTGCGCGACGCCGCCGCCGCCGTCATTCGGGCGGTCGGCGTCGAGACCGGCGGCTCGAACATCCAGTTTGCGCGCGACCGGGAGACCGGCGAGATGTGCGTGATCGAGATGAACCCGCGCGTGTCGCGCTCCTCCGCGCTCGCTTCCAAGGCGACCGGTTACCCGATCGCGAAGGTCGCAGCGAAGCTCGCCGTCGGCTACACGCTCGACGAGATCCCGAACGACCTGACCCGGACGACGCCGGCGAGCTTCGAGCCGACGCTCGACTACGTCGTCGTCAAGGTGCCGCGCTTCGCGTTCGAGAAGTTCCCCGGTGCCGACCATACGCTCGGCACGCAGATGAAGTCCGTCGGCGAGGCGATGGGGATCGGCCGGACGTTCACCGAGGCGTTCCTGAAGGCGCTCCGCAGCCGCGAGCTCGACCGCGGCGCGCCGACGCCGTGGGCGACGCTCGACGATCTGCCCGACGGGTTGCACCCGTGGTTTCGCGAGCAGCTCGAGGAGGCGCGGGAGCTCCTCGCCGCCGGCGCGGGCCTGCTCGAGCTCAAACGCGCCGGCTGGTCGGACGCCGCGATCGCGGCCGCCCGCGGCACGAGCGAGGAGACGGTGCGCGCGGAGCGCCACGTCGCCGGGATCCGGCCCGTCTACCGGCGCGTCGACTCCTGCGCCGCGGAGGTCGAGGCCAGCTCGAACTACCTCTACTCGACCTGGGGGGAGGCCGGCGCGGCGCCGCCCGCACCCCGGCGGTCGGTCGTGATCCTCGGCTCGGGCCCGAACCGGATCGGCCAGGGGATCGAGTTCGACTACTGCTGCGTGCATGCGGCCCGCACGTACCGGGAGCTCGGCTACGAGACCGTGATGGTCAACTGCAATCCGGAGACCGTGTCGACCGACTACGACACGTCCGACCGCCTCTACTTCGAGCCGCTCGGCGAGGAAGAGGTGCTCGAGATCTGCGAGCGCGAGCAGCCGGTTGGGGTCGTGATCCAGTTCGGCGGGCAGACGCCGCTTCGGCTCGCGCGGACGCTCGAGGACGCCGGCATCCCGATCCTCGGCACGCCGTTCGAGGCCGTCGACCTCGCCGAGGATCGCGAGCGGTTCGGCACGCTCTGCGACGAGCTCGGACTCGCCGTGCCGCCGTGGGGGATGGCTCGAACGCGAGCCGAGGCGCTCGCGATCGCCGAGCGGGTCGGCTTCCCCGTGCTCGTCCGCCCCTCCTACGTGCTCGGCGGGCGCGACATGCGCGTCTGCTACGGCCCCGACGACATCCCCGGCGACGAGGTGCTCCGCGGGACCGCGATCCTCGTCGACCGCTTCCTCGAGGGCGCGGTCGAGATCGACGTGGACGCGCTCTGCGACGGGATCGGCGTCCACGTCACCGCGATCATGCAGCACGTCGAGGAGGCGGGTGTCCACTCCGGCGACTCCTCCTGCGTCCTGCCGCCGGCGTCGCTCTCGGGTGCGGAGCTCGACGCCGTCCGGGCCGCGACGCGCCGGCTCGCTCCCGCGCTCGGCGTGGTCGGGCTCGTCAACGTCCAGCTGGCTCTCCAGGACGGGGAGCTGTACGTGATCGAGGCCAATCCGCGGGCGTCCCGGACGGTCCCGTTCGCGAGCAAGGCGATCGGCGTCAACCTCGTCGAAGCCGCCTGCCGGCTCTCGGCCGGCGCGCGCCTGCACGACCTCGAGCTGCCGTCGGAGCCCCCCGCCGCCGAGGTGAGCGTCAAGGCCGCGGTGTTCCCCTTCGCCCGCTTCCCGGGCGCCGACCCGCTGCTCGGCCCCGAGATGCGCTCGACCGGCGAGGTGATGGCGAGCGCCGCCGACTTCCCGACCGCCTTCGCGAAGGCCGAGCGCGCCGCCGGGCGGCCGCTGCCGTCGGGCGGCGTGGCGTTCGTATCCGTGCGCGACGCGGACAAGACCGCCGCAGCGGAGCTCGCGCAGCGCCTCGCCGCGCTCGGCTTCCGCCTGACCGCAACGCCCGGCACGGCGCGGGCGCTCGCGGCCGCCGGCCTCGCTGTCGAGGCGGTGCGCAAGGTGGGGGAGGAAGGGGACGGCCCGAGCGTGGTCGACCGGATCCGGCGCGGTCGCTGCGACCTCGTCGTCAACACGCCGCAGGGCGGCGGAGCGCGGACCGACGGCTATCAGATCCGCGAGGCAGCGCTGGCGGCGAGGATCCCGTGCATCACGACGCTCGCGGTCGCCGACGCCGCCGTGGAGGCGATCGCGCGCGCGGGTGACGAGGGGGCGCTGTCTCTCCAGGAGCGGGTTGAGGCGCGAACGGCGTAGGGTCGAGGGAGCCGACAGCGTTGGCCCGTACCGGCTGCTGAGGATCGAGCGCGGCGGCCTCGACGCGGGCGAGCCGGGGCAGTTCTTCATGCTGGAGGCGCCCGGCCGGCTTTTGCCGCGGCCGATGAGCGTCTGCCGGGCAACACCGGCCGAGCTCACGTTCCTGATCGATCCGGTCGGGCCGGGCACGCGCGCGCTCGTCGCGCTCCGGCCGGGCGACGCGATCCACCTGCTCGGCCCGCTCGGACGGGGCTTTCGCCTCGACGTCGAGCGGCCGCTGCTCGTCGGCGGCGGCATCGGCATCGCGCCGCTCCCGTACCTCTCGCAGCGGCTCGGGGGGCCCCCGGCCGTGCTCGGCTTCCGCACCGCCCACCACGCCGAGGCGGCGGTGCTGCTTCCGGGCGCCGAGGTCGTGATCGACCCGGTGCTCGTCACGGAGGCGCTGCCCGCGGGGCACGACCTGCTCGCCTGCGGGCCGGAGCCGATGCTACGGGTGCTCGCGGCGCTCCATCCGGACGCGCAACTGGCCTGGGAGGCCCCGATGGCGTGCGGCTATGGCGCCTGTTTCGGCTGCGCGGTCGAGCTCGACGGGCAGCTCGAGCGCCTGTGCATCGAGGGGCCCGTGGTCGCCGGGCACCGGGTCGCTGGCGCGCGCCCGGTCGGGGAGGGGCGATGACGATCCGGATTCTCAACGCCTCGGGCTGTCTGGACGCGCTGACCGCACCCGGTGTCGCCCTGACCTTCGACGCGTACGTCACGAAGACCGTCACGCCGCTGCCGCGCGAAGGGAACCCGCCGCCGCGGATCGCCGAGACGGACGTTGGCCTGCTCAACTCGATCGGGCTCGCCAACCCGGGCATCGACGCGTTCCTCGCGGAGCAGCTGCCGCGACTCGCCGGGCTGGGCGTCCCCATCTGGGTCTCGGCCGGCGGCTTCTCCGCGGCCGACTACGCGCACGTGTGCTCGCTCCTCGGCGCCCGGGCGGAGGTCGACACGATCGAGCTCAACCTCTCCTGCCCGAACGTCGATGCCCCCGAGGAAGACGCGCTCGACATCGTCGCGGCGGCCCGGGCCGCGACCGCGAAGCCCCTCTACGCGAAGCTGTCGCCGGCCCTGCCGGACCTGCCCGGCACCGCGGCCGCGGTCGCCGCCGCCGGCGCCGACGGGCTCACGCTCGTGAACACGCTGCGCGGGCTCGCGCTCGACTCGACGACGCTCCGCCCTCGGCTCGCCGCGGGCGCCGGAGGGTTGTCGGGGCCCGCGCTGCGGCCGGTCGCTCTCGCCGCCGTGTACGCGTGCGCTCGCGCGGTCGACCTGCCGATCGTCGGTGTCGGAGGCGTGGCATGCGGCCGCGACGCGCTCGAGCTCGCGGCGGCCGGCGCGTCAGCCGTCGCGGTCGGCACCGCCCTGTTCGCGGACCCGGGCGCGGCCAGCCGGATCCGGGCCGAGCTCGCCTCTCTTCGGGGCGAGCTGCCTGACCCCGGGGCCTGACCCCGGCGGGGGGTCCGGCCGAAAAGCGCTGATTAGCACGCAAAATCGCGGGTTGAAGCGAACCGCAGCGCTGCTAGAATCCCGCGCCATGGCCGCGCCCAAGATGCAGAACCAGGCTCCGTCGCGGTCGCTCGACCAGCGCATGGACGCCCTGCGGCGAGCCAACGACGTCCGCGTCAAGCGTGCGCAGCTCAAGAAGGACCTGAAGAACGGGAAGGTCCAGGTCGAGGCGATCCTCAGCGACCCCCCCGAGTACGTCGGCACGGCCAAGGTCGTCGACATGCTGATGGCCGTTCCCAAGTTCGGCCGCGTGAAGGCCGCTCGCTTCCTCAGCCAGTGCCGGATCAGCCCCTCGAAGACGATCGCCGGGCTTTCCGACCGCCAGCGGGAGGAGCTCGTCAACCTCCTGCGGCACTGACGAAGGATCCGCCACCCATCCCCCCGGACGGCCGGGAGCCGGCGACCCGGGCGGGAAGGGTCTTCGTCGTCACCGGCCCGTCGGGCGCCGGCAAGGGCACGTTGATCCGTGCGCTCGTCGAGCGCCGCTCCGACGTCGAGGTGGCGGTGTCCGCCACCACGAGGCCGCGCCGGCCGGGGGAGGTCGACGGACGCGACTACATCTTCCTGACCGAGGAGGAGTTCGACCGCCGGGTCGCCGCCGGCGAGTTCCTCGAGCACGTCGTCTACGTGTCGGGCCAGCGATACGGGACGCTCCACGTCGAGGTCGACCGGATCCTCCGGGCCGGCCGCAGTTGCATTCTCGAGCTCGAGACCCGGGGTGCGCGCGCAGTCGAGGCGATCCGGCCGGAGACGGTGTCGATCTTCATCGCCGCCCCGTCGTTCGACGAGCTCGAGCGACGCCTGCGCGACCGCGCGACCGAGAGCGCGGGAGAGATCGGTGAGCGTCTCGCGCTCGCCTGGACCCAGATGGCCGAGGCGAGCGACTTCGACCACGTCGTCACGAACGACGACGTCGAGCGGGCGACCGAGGAGCTCGACCGGGTTGTCGGCGCCGAGATCGCAGCGGCGGGTACACTACGACCCTGATGATCAACCAACGGCTCGACTCCCTGCTCCAGCACGTCGACTCCCGCTACGCGCTCGTGATCGCGGCCTCGAAGCGGGCCCGTCAGATCAACAACTACCACCACCAGCTCGGGGAGGGAACGTTCGATGAGCTCCCGCCGCCGCTCGTCGAGTCGCGATCGAAGAACTACCTCACGATCGCCCTCGAGGAGATCGAGAGCGGGAAGATCGTGGTCATCAACCCCAGCTGAACACTCGTCCCGGCGAGGCCTGCCGGGCGGTGCGATCATGGCCAGCGTCCTTCTCGGCGTCACCGGCGGCATCGCGGCCTACAAGGCGTGCGAGCTGGCGCGGCTGCTGGTCTCGGCGGGCCACGAGGTCACGCCCGTCCTGACTTCCGGCGCCGAGCGGTTCGTCGCCGCGCAGACGTTCGAGGCGCTCGCGCGACGACCGCAGCCTCGCGACCTCTATCCGCATCTCGTCGCCGCCGACCTGCTGGTGATCGCGCCGCTGTCGGCGAACACGCTCGCGAAGCTTGCGCACGGCCTGGCCGACAATCTGCTGACCCAGCTCGCGCTCGCCTACCGCGGCCCCGCGCTCGTGGCACCGGCGATGAACGCCCGGATGTGGGAGCATCCCGCAACCCGGGCGAACGTCGCGCTGCTGCGCGAGCGCGGCGTCGAGCTGATCGGTCCCGAGGAGGGCGAGCTGGCCGAGGGGGAGTGGGGTGCGGGCCGCATGAGCGAGCCGGCCGGGATCGCCGCACGCTGCGCTGCCCTGCTCGGGGAGAGCGCCGCGCTGCGCGGGCGAAGCGTCGTCGTGACGGCGGGCGGGACGCGGGAACCGCTCGACACCGTCCGCTACCTCGGCAACCGTTCGAGCGGTCGGATGGGCGTCGCGGTCGCCGTCGAGGCGCGACGGCGCGGCGCCGACGTGACGTTGCTCGCAGCGAACCTGGGCGTCGCAGCCCCGGCCGGCGTCCACGTCGTCGCGACGCCGACCGCAGCCGATGTCGAGCGGGAGGCGCTCGGTCGTGCGTCGGCCGACGTGATCGTGATGGCGGCCGCGATCGCCGACTACCGGCCCGCGCGTCCGCTCGCCGCCAAACGCAAGAAGGACGTGAGCGCGTGGACGGTCGAGCTCGAGCCGACCGCGGACATACTGGCCGAGCTCGGGCGCCGCCGGCGCGACGGGCAGGTGCTCGTCGGCTTCGCGGCGGACGAGGGCGAGGGCGGCCTCGCCTCGGCCCGCGAGAAGCGCCAGCGCAAGCGCGTCGATCTCCTCGTCTTCAACGACGTGTCGCGCCCGGACATCGGCTTCGATGTGGAGGACAACGAGGTGACGCTGATCCGGGCGGACGGCGAGTTCCGGATCGAGAAGGCGAGCAAGGCCCTGTGCGCCGTGGCTATCCTCGATCAGATCGAGGAGCTCCTGGAGGGAGGATGATGGACGGAGAGCTCGCCCGAGCGCCCGAGCGCCCGGCGGTTGCGGAGGCCGGCGCGCCGGAAGCCCTCGCCCGCCGCGTGATGGACAACCTGCGGCTTGTCGTCCATGCGCCCGAGGAGACCCTCCGGCTCGTCGTCCTCTGCCTCCTCGC
Organism: uncultured Gaiellales bacterium; assembly: GCA_964370985.1. Classification (GTDB taxonomy): domain Bacteria; phylum Actinomycetota; class Thermoleophilia; order Gaiellales; family Gaiellaceae; genus JAHDVS01. The sequence goes on from CAYJLE010000015.1 coordinate 44,141, forward strand.
CGAGGGGCACCTGATCATCGAAGACTTCCCGGGGGTCGGCAAGACGACGCTCGCCAAGGCGCTCGCGCGCTCCGTCAGCTGCTCGTTCTCGCGGCTGCAGTTCACCCCCGATCTCCTGCCCTCCGACGTCACGGGCGTGAGCGTCTACGATCAGCGCACCAACGAGTTCGAGTTCCGCCCGGGCCCCGTGTTCGCGAACCTCCTGCTCGTCGACGAGATCAACCGGGCCTCGCCGAAGACGCAGGCGGCGCTGCTCGAGTGCATGCAGGAGCACCAGGTCACCGCCGACGGCGTCTCCTACCGGCTCGAGCGCCCGTTCATGGTGCTCGCGACCCAGAACCCGATCGAGTACGAGGGCACCTACCCGCTGCCCGAGGCCGAGCTCGACCGCTTCAGCATGCGCGTCTCGATCGGCTATCCGCCGCTCGCCGAAGAGGCGCGGATGCTGACCGAGCAGACGGGCGACGACCCGCTCGAGGCGCTCCGTCCTGTCGCCAGCGGGGAGGATGTGCTCGCCGCGATCGCGGGTGCTCGCCGCGTCTACGTCGAGGACAGCCTGAGCCGCTACGTCGTCGCACTGCTGCGCCACACGCGCACGGAGAGCCGCCTCTACCTGGGCGCGAGCCCCCGCGCCGGGATCGCGCTGCTGCGTGTCGCCAAGGCCCGGGCGCTCTCCGAGGGCCGCGACTACGTCGCCCCGGACGACGTCAAGACGATCGCCCCGGCCGTCCTCGCTCACAGGCTGATCCTGGCTCCCGAGGCCCGCTCGGCGGGGCTGGACGCCGCGGCGGTCGTCGAGGACGTCGTCGAGCGAACGCCGGTTCCGGTGTGAGCCCGGGGCGCTCGCGGGGCGCCCACCCGGCGGGAGGCCTCCCGTGCTGACCGACCGTGGCCGCTTCGCGCTCGCTCTCGGCGCCGCCGGCTACGCGGCCGGCTGGGCCTTCGGGTCGCGCGCCCTCTACCCGGTGGCTCTCGGTCTCGCGCTCGCCGTGGTGGCGGGCGTGGCGTGGGTGCGGATCCTGGCCCGTCCCGTACGGCTGCGCCGGCACGTGGCGGCCACTCACGTGGCGGGCGACGACGTCGCCGTCCGGCTCGAGCTCGACGTGGCCGGCCGGATCGTGCCCGGGTCGATGGACCTGGTCGAGCGGATCGGCGGGCTCGAAGAGCGCACGGTGCGGCTGTCGCGGGCTGTCGGGGGCCTCGCCGGGGCGTACGTCCTCGAGCGCGTGCCGCGTGGCCGCTACCCGTTCGCGCCTGCCCGGGTCGCGCTCGAGGATCCGTTCGCGCTCGTGCGCCGCGAGCTCGAGCTCGCGCCCCGTGACGCCTTGCTCGTCTACCCGCGTCTCGTCGAGCTCACCGCGCTGTTCTCCGAGTCCGGTCGGCACGCGCGTGAAGGGCGCCGTCTGCTCGTGCGCCGGCCGAGCGGCTTCGACCTCCACAGCGTCCGCGAGTACGAGCAGGGCGAGTCGCTCCGGCGTGTTCACTGGCCGACGACGGCGCGGCGCGGGCGGCTCATGGTCAAGGATCTCGAGGACTCGCCGCGGGACGAGGCGCTCGTCGTGCTCGACGCCGACGCCGGCCACGTCGCCGGCGTGCTCCCCGACACCAGCTTCGAGGTGGCCGTGAGCGCCGCCGGGTCGGTGCTTCGCGCCCACGCGGCGCGTAGACGCCGCACCGGGATGCTCGTGAACGGAGCGATCGCCCGCTACCAGCCGGTCGAGTCGCTCGACGCCGGCTGGGAGACCGTGCTCGAGCTCCTCGCGACGGTCGAGCCCGACGGGCGAACGCCGGTCGCCACCCTGCTTGCCGAGGGCGCCGGAGCCGCGTCGGCGGCGGTCGAGCTCTGCCTCGTGACCTCGGCGCTTCCCCCCCGGCTCGCCGACCGCCTGCTCCAGCGGGCGGTTGCTCGGCGCGGCACGTCCGTCGTGTACGTCGACCCGGTCAGCTTCGCGAGCGGAGGCGCGTCGCCGCCCGCCGAGGCTCGCGCGCAGATCGCGAGGCTCGACCACGTGGGGATCCCGGTGTGCGTGCTGCGTCGCGGGGACGACCTGGAGCGGAGCCTCGGGCCGGTGCTCGCGCGAGATCGGGAGGTAGCCGGTGGCTAGGGTGCTCGTGCCGCTCGCCGTGAGCGCGGCGCTCGTGCCCGCTGTCTGGCTCGACCTCGAGGCGGGCGCCGAGTCGGCCGGGCGCGTGGCCGGCACGCTCGCGCTCGCGCTCGCGCCGGCGCTCGTGCTCATGCTCACGCGGCGCCTGCTCGTTGCCCTGTCGGTGCTGGCGCTCGCCGGAGTCGGTGCCGCCAGCCTCGCATTCGGTGTGCCCCTTACCGACCTGGGCCCCGGCGGCGAGCAGGGCTTCTTCGGGCCGGTTGGCGCGGCGATGGCGGACGGCTTCCGCGACGTGTACGAGGCGCGTGCGCCCTTCGGCCGGGGTGACTACCCGGAGCTCGCGGGGCTCGTGCTGCTCGCGATCTTCCTCGGCGTGGCGGCCTGCTCGCTGCTCGCGATACGCGGCAGGGTGCTTGCGCTGGCGTTCGCGCTCGTCGTAGGCGTCGGGGTTCCCGCGACGGTTGCGGCCAAGAGCGGCGTCGGGCAGCCGCTCCGAACCGGAGCGCTCGTGCTGGCCGCGCTCCTGCTCACGTTCTTCGCCACGCGGGCCGGCGGTCGCACCCTCCGCGCCGGGCTGGCGGCCGCCGGCCTGGGCGTAGCGCTGGTGGCGGCGGCGATCGCGGTGTCGACCTCGGAGGCGGTGGCCAAGCCAGCGTTCGTCCCCTGGCAGCGCTGGGATCTGTACGACCGGCCTGACGACCCGGTCGGCGTCCGCTACGTGTGGGCGTCGAACTACGCCGGGATCACGTTTCCGGAGCAGCCGACGGTGGTGCTGCGGGTGCAGTCGTCCAAGCGGCCGCTGTACTGGCGCGCGACCACGCTCGACGAGTACACGGGCGTCGCCTGGCGCGAGGACCTGCGGCCCGGGGCGCCCGCACGGGTGCGCGAGCTCGACGTGGTAGCGGGCGACCCGCTCGTGCCCGACATCCCCCGCGACGAGAAGAGCCTGATCCGCCAGCAGGTCGAGATCGCCGCGCTCTCCGACACCCATCTGCTGGCGGCCTCCCAGCCTGTCCGCTTCTCCCTGCCCGGCGCTGCCGAGGTGCAGGATGCCTCCGGCGGTGTCGTCTTCCAGCCGTCTGGCCTCGAGCGGGGGCAGCGCTACACGGTCTGGAGCTACGCCCCCCGCATCGAGCCGAAGGAGCTTGCGGCTCTGCCACCCGCGTACCCCGACGAGCTGACCCCCTTCCTCGAGGTCGTCCCGGACGTGGCGTTCCCGGCGTTCGGCACCACCGCGCGCCACCGCGCGGTGCGCGCGCTCTTCGACGAGCGCGCCGGGGGCGAGCTGCTGGCCGCCTACGAGCCCGTCTACGCCCAGACGCGGGAGCTCGTCGGAGCGGTCGAGAGCCCGTACCTGGCGGCGGTCACGCTCGAGAGCTGGTTTCGTGAGCAGGGCGGCTTCGTCTACGACGAGCAGCCGGAGCAGCCGGTCGGGCAGGTGCCGCCGCTCGTCGACTTCATCCTGCGCACGCGGGAGGGCTACTGCCAGCACTACGCGGGCGCGATGGCGCTCATGCTGCGGCTGATCGGGATCCCCGCGCGCGTCGCGGCGGGGTTCACGAGCGGAACCTACGACTCGAGCCGGGGCGAGTGGATCGTCACCGATCACAACGCGCACGCCTGGGTCGAGGTGTGGTTCCCGGAGTACGGCTGGCTGGCGTTCGACCCGACCCCCGGGCGCGGTCAGCTCGAGGCCGCGTACGCCCCGTCCTCGGTCGACTTCGAGGTGAGCGACCTGAACTCCCTCGGCGTCGCTCCGAGCGCCCTCTCGCCGCTCCTGCGCGAGCAGCTGCTCCGCGCGGCCCGGGGCCCCGCCGAGCCGGACGCTGTCGGCGAGGGCGGCGGCGACGCGGACGGGGCGATATCCTCGGCCGGCGGCGGGCTCGGGTTGGCGCTGATCGTGCTCCTCTCCATCGCGGGGGCCGCGGCCCTGCCCCCGCTCGTCAAGCGTGCCGCGAGCCTCGTGCGCTTTGCGAGCCGGGACCCGAGACGCACCGCCGCCGCCTGCCGGCGCGACCTGGTCGGATTCCTCGCCGACCAGCGGCTCGACGTCTCCCGGAGCGCCACCCTGCACGAGGTCGGGGTGGCGCTCGAGCGCCGTTTCGGCGTCGACGCGGGCCCCTTCGTGCGCGCCGCGACCGCCGCGCGTTTCGGCCCGCCGCAGGCGGCTGGCGAGTCGGCGAGGCGCGCGCGCCGGGAGCTTTCCTCACTCGAGCGTGAGCTTGCGCGCAGCCTCGGCGTCGGGAGCCGCGCGCGCGGTGCGCTCAGCCTGCGTTCTCTTGCATTCCGATGAGCGAGACGTACGTCCTCTACCAGCAGGGCCGGCGTCACCTCTTGGCGGGCGACGCCGCCCAGGCCACGGTGGCGCTCGAGAGGGCGAAGCGACGCGAGCCGGCGAAGGCCTCGATCCGGGAGGCGCTCGGGATCGCGTACTTTCGCATCCGGCGCTTCGCGGAGGCCGAGCGGGAGTTCCGGGCCGTGCTCGAGCTCTCGCCGGTCAACGACTACGCGCATTTCGCGCTGGGGCGCTGTCTCGTGAAGCAGGGCCGTGCCGGCGAGGCGACGAGCCACCTGAAGCTGGCTGTCTCGCTGAGACCAGGCCGGGACGAGTACCGCCAGGCCCTGTCCGAGGTGACCGACAGCGGCTAGCATCGGCTCCGTGCGCAGCGTGCTCGTGATGGCCGTGGCCGCAGCCGCGCTCGCGCTGGCCACCGAGGCCGGGGCGGCCGGATCGTCGCTTCGCCTCGTTCGCGTCGCGTCGGGCTTCGATCACCCGGTGCACGCCACCGCGGCCCCGGGCGACGCCCGGCGGATCTACGTGGTCGAGCAGGACGGCGTGATCCGCGTGCTCGTGCGCGGGAAGCTGCGCCCGGAGCCGTTCCTCGATCTCCGCCGCGTCGTCGGCAGCGAGGGGTGGGAGCAGGGGCTCCTCTCGGTCGCGTTCCACCCCGACTACGCGACCAACCGGCTTCTCTACGTCAACTACACGAACACCGGTGGCGACACCGAGGTGGTCGAGCTGCGCTCGGACGGCACGCGGGCCCTGCCCGCGACCCGCCGGCTGCTCCTGTCGGTGCCGCAACCGTTCGACAACCACAACGGCGGCGGGCTCGCGTTCGGGCCGGACGGGCTCCTCTACGTGGGCACCGGCGACGGCGGCGACGGCGGCGACCCGGGCAACCGGGCGCAGAACCTCGCGAGCCCGCTCGGGAAGCTCTTCCGGCTCGACCCGGCCGCGGCCGACCCGGAGGCCGAGCTCGTCGCCTACGGGCTGCGCAACCCGTGGCGCTACGCGTTCGACACGCAGACCGGGGACCTCTGGATCGCGGACGTCGGGCAGTACGCGTGGGAGGAGATCGACGTGCTTCCGGCGGGCTTCGCCGGGCTGGCCAACTTCGGGTGGGACGTCTACGAGGGCAACGCGGTCTGGGAGCCGAAGGTCCCCAACCCGGCCGGCCCGCTGGTAGCGCCTGCGCACGTGTACGGGCATCAGGGCGGGCACTGCTCGGTCACGGGCGGGTACGTCTACCACGGGCGGGTCGCCGCGTCCGCACGCGGCCGCTACTTCTACGGCGACTACTGCAGCGGCGCCGTCTGGAGCCTCCGGCTCGGGTCGAACGGGAAGGCGACGGACGTCCGGCGTGCGCCGTTCGACGTGCCGGGGCTCGTCTCGTTCGGGGAGACGTGGCGGGGCGGGATGCTGCTCGTCTCCCACGAGGGCGCGATCTACCGGCTGGGCGGCTCGTGAGCCTGTACGACCGCGTCGCCGGTCTCGAGCTCGAGCTCGAGGGCTACCGTCTCGAACGTCGAGAGACCGACGTGTCGAGCGGGTTCGCGCGCGTGACGACGACCGTGATCTTCGAGGGCGGCGGCGTCGAGGGGCGCGGCGAGGACGTCAGCTACGACGCGGAGGACCATGACGCCTTCCCGCGGCTCGATCTCGTAGGCCATCACACGATCGGCGGGCTCTCGAGCCGACTCGGTGGCCTCGAGCTGTTCCCCGCGGGACCGCCGCGGTGGGCCGCGTCCGTCGACTACCGTCGCTGGGCGCTCGAGAGCGCGGCGCTCGACCTTGCTCTTCGCCAGCGGGGTCTCTCGCTCGGCGAGGCGCTCGGTCGCGAGTACCGGCCGGTCAGGTTCGTCGTCTCGACCCGCCTCGACCCGCGTGCGTGGCTTGCGGTCGCCCCTCAGCTCGGCTTCAAGCTCGATCCGACGAGCGACTGGGAGCGACCGTACATGGAGGCGATCGCCGCCACCGGCAGTGTCCACGCGCTCGACTTCAAGGCCTACTACACGGGCACGTCCGTCGACCAGGCTCCCGACCCGGAGCTGTACCGCGCCTGCGCGGAGCTGTTCCCGGAGGCGGTGCTCGAGGACCCGGCCTGGACGGACGAGACGCGAGCTGCGCTGCGCGGCGCCGAGCACCGGCTCTCGTTCGATGCGCCCGTCCACTCGCTTGCGGACGTCGAGGCGCTCCCCGTGTCCGTCCGCTACCTGAACGTGAAGCCGTCGCGGTTCGGGTCGCTCGCGCGCTTGCTCGAGACGATCGAGGCCTGTGAGGAGCGCGGGATCGTCATGTACGGCGGCGGCCAGTTCGAGCTGGGCGTGGGGAGGGGGCAGATCCAGGCGCTGGCGAGCCTGTTCTACGCGGAGTCGGCGAACGACGTCGCACCCGGCGAGTACAACGAGCCGGAGCCGCGTCCCGGGCTCCCTGCGAGCCCGCTCGTCCCGCCGGAGCGTCCGGCCGGGTTCTCGTGGGCGGGCGACCCGTAGAGCCGGACCTCGTCGGCGGCGCGCTCGCGGTCGGCGTCAGGCACCTGCGAGCCCGGGAGTTCTTCGCCGCCCACCGGGCGTTTCGGCGCGCGTCGCGGCTCGCGGCCGCGGAGCAGGAGGATCGCGAGCTGTCGCTCGGCCTCGCCCACCTGGCCGCGGCGGGCCACAAGCGCCTGCTCGGCGACGAGCGCGGCGCCGGGCGCCAGCTCGGGCACGCGCGTCGCCGGCTCGGCCCCTTCCTCCCGGCCGCGCGGGGGCTCGACCTCGAGGGCCTCGTCGGCGCCGTGGAGCGGAGGGTGCCGCGCTAGTCTGAACCGGCGTGCGCCGGTGGCTTCCCGCTTCCCTCACGGCCCTCGTCGCTCTCGCGATCCCCGCGCTCCTGCTCGGAAACGGGCTCTGGCTGCTCGCGAACGGCTGGTACGTCCACGCCGCGTACGCGAGACCAGGGTTCCCGGACGACCGCTACGGCTTCACGAAGAGCGAGCGAACGGAGCTCGCGATCGTCGGGCTCCGCTCGATCCAGCCCTCCAATCGCGACGGGGTCGACGTCCTGCGGGAGGCCCGGCTCTCCGACGGCACCCCGGCGTTCGACGCGCGGGAGATCCTGCACATGGCCGACGTCCGCGGCCTCGTCGGGCGGATCCTGCTCGCGCATGCGATCGCGCTCGGCGCGATCGTCGCGGCGTTCGCCGGCCTGCGGGCGCTGCGCGTCCGTGCGGCCTTCACCAGGGGGCTCTTTCTCGGCGGCGGGCTGACGCTCGTGCTCGCGGCTGCGCTCGGCGTGCTGATGCTCGCGAGCTTCGACCGCTTCTTCGTCCAGTTCCACGAGGCGCTCTTCGCCGGGGACAGCTGGCGCTTCCGCTCCACCGACACCCTGCTTCGCCTCTACCCGGACGCGTTCTGGAGCGACTTCGGCGCCGCGCTCGCGATCCTCACCGTCGCCCAGGCCACCGCGCTTGCCGGCGTCGCCTGGTGGTGGCTGCGTCGCTCGCGGGGGCGAGCGCTCGTTCCTTTCCCGAGCGGCAAGTCCGCGGGCGACGCATCATGATGCGGGGTTGATATGCTTTGATGTATGCGAACGACGGTCACGCTGGACGATGCCCTACTGGCGGACGTGAAGCGCCTCGCGGCCGAGCGCGGAACAAGCATGAGCGAGGTCGTCGAAGACGCGTTGCGCGAGTCGCTCGCGCGGCGCCGCGGGCTTCCCCGCCGAGCACGGGTGGAGCTCCCGGTCGATGGTCGCGGCGGGCTCCAGCCCGGCGTTGACCTGGACGACAGCGCCGCCCTGCTCGACCTGATGGAGCAGGACGATCGTCCTCGCTGACGTCAACGTCCTCGTCTACGCCTTTCGTAAGGATGCGCCGGGTCACGCCGCCTACCGCGAGTGGCTGGGCGAGCTGGTCGGCTCCGATGTGGCCTACGGGGTCTCTGATCTTGTTCTGAGTGGTTTCGTGCGTGTCGTCACGCATCCGCGGGCGTTCGCGTATCCCTCGAGGCCCGACCGGGCGCTCGAGTTCGCGTCTGTGCTGCGCGAGCAGCCGAACGCGGTTCCCGTCGCGGCCGGGCCCCGCCACTGGGACATCTTCGTCCGTTTATGCCGCAACGTGAGCGCGAGAGGCAACCTCGTCCCGGACGCCTTCCTGGCCGCGCTCGCGATCGAGTCGGGAAGCGAGCTCGCGACGACCGACCGCGACTTCGCCCGCTTTCCCGGCCTGCGCTGGCGGCATCCGCTCGAGCGCGGCTGAGCCGGCTCCTACGCGTGCTTGCCGGCGACCGTGCCTTCGGCGGCTGACTCGATGCGGGCGACCTCGGCCTTCGGGGCGACGCGCCAGAAGGCGCCCGCGGCCTCGTCGAAGCGCTCGAGCAGCGCGGCCGCCCGGGTCGAGCCGGTCAGCTGCGTGTGGCGCTCGAGCAGGGTGCGCAGACGCGCGAGGTCGTCGGTTCCGGGGCGGTAGGCGGTGACGAGCTGCGGGTTGAGGTGGCGTTCCATGCGCTCCTCGGGGTCGTAGACGAACGCCTCGCCCCCGGTCATGCCGGCGCCGACGTTGAGACCGTAGGGGCCGAGGATCACGACGGTTCCGCCGGTCATGTACTCGCACGGATGGTCGCCTGTCCCCTCGACGACGGCAACCGCGCCGGAGTTGCGCACGCAGAAGCGCTCGCCGGCGCCTCCTGCGCAGTAGAGCTCGCCGCCGGTGGCGCCGTAGAGCACCGTGTTGCCGAGCAGCACCGGGTCGCCGGCGTCGTCCTCGGGCGGGCTGACGACGACCCGGCCGCCGCTCATACTCTTGCCCACGTAGTCGTTGGCCTCGCCGGCCAGGTGCAGCTCGACACCGTCCGTGAGGAAGGCCGCGAAGCTCTGGCCGGCCACCCCGGTGAAGCGCGCACGGACGCTGCCGGGGGGCGGCGCGGAGCCGAAGCGCCTCCCGATCTCACCGCCGAGCATGGCGCCGACCGTGCGGTCGGTGTTCGCGATCTCGTAGTCGAGCTCGACGACTCCGGAGCCGTCGAGGGCGCGCTCGGCGTCCCGGGCGAGGCGGTCCCCGAGTTCCCACCCGTCCGGCTCGATGTGAGCGTCGCCGACGAAGCCGGTCGGGCCATCCCCGACGCGGGCGAGCAGCGGCGCCAGGTCGAGCGAGTCCGCCCGCCGGTCGCCGGTCTCGGCCTGACGCAGCAGGTCGACCCGCCCGACGGCCTCGCCCAGGCTGCGCATACCTAGCGCGGCGAGGCGCCGCCGCACGTCCTCGGCGACGAAGACGAGGAACGCCATCACCTGCTCCGGTGTGCCGGCGAACTTCTCGCGCAGCTCGGGCCGCTGCGTGGCGATCCCGACCGGGCAGGTGTCGACGTGGCAGGAGCGCACCATCAGGCAGCCCTCCGCGAGCAGGAGGGCCGTGCCGAAGCTCATCTCGTCCGCCCCGAGCAGCGCGGCCAGGAGTACGTCGCGGCCGGTCTTGAAGCCGCCGTCGGTGCGGACGCGTACCCGGCCGCGAAGGCCGTTGGCGACGAGCGCCTGCTGCGTCTCGGCCAGGCCGAGCTCCCACGGGGCGCCCGCGTTCTTGATCGACGTCAGCGGGCTCGCGCCCGTGCCCCCGTCAGCGCCCGAGACGTGGACGACGTCGGCGAGCGCCTTCACCACGCCTGCCGCTACGAGGCCGACGCCGCTCTCGGCGACGAGCTTCACGGAGACCGCGGCACGGGGGTTCACCTGCTTCAGGTCGAAGATCAGCTGCGCGAGGTCCTCGATCGAGTAGATGTCGTGGTGCGGCGGGGGGGAGATCAGGGCGACGCCCGCCACCGTGTGGCGCAGGCGCGCGATCTCCTCGGAGACCTTGTGGCCGGGGAGCTGGCCGCCCTCCCCGGGCTTCGAGCCCTGGGCGACCTTGATCTGCAGCTCGTCGGCGTAGGCCGCGTACTCGGCCGTGACCCCGAAGCGGCCTGATGCGACCTGCTTGATCCGGCAGTTGCGCTCGTCGCGGAAGCGCGCGGGGTCCTCGCCGCCCTCTCCCGAGTTGGCCATCCCGCCGAGGCGGTTCAGGGCGATCGCGATCGTCTCGTGCGCCTCCGCGGACAGCGCTCCGTGCGACATCGCGCCGCTCGAGAAGCGACGGACGATCGCGTCGACGCCCTCGACCTCGTCGAGCGGCACGGGTGGCCCGGCCGGCACGACCTCGAGCAGGTCGCGCGGCTCCATCGGCGAGCGCCCGGTGACGAGCTCCGCGTAGCGCGCGTACAGGTCGTAGCCGTCGAGCCCGAAGCCGCCGGCGCCCGAGCCGACTGCCTTGCGGAGCTTGTGGGCCGCCACCAGCTCGTGCAGCGCGTCCACGACGTCCCCGTTCGTCTCGTGGGGCTCCCCGCCCTTGCGCCACTTGTAGTAGCCGGGACTCTCGAGCTTCGACCCCGCCGCCGCGGCCGCGACGCGCTCGACGGTCTCCCGCTCGAGCTCGGCGAAGCCGATGCCGCCGACCGGGCAGGGCGTCCCGGTGAACGCGAGCTCGACCACCTCCTCCGCCAGTCCGATCGCCTCGAACACCTGGGCGCCGCAGTAGCTTGCGATGTCCGAGATCCCCATCTTGGACATCACCTTGAGCACGCCGTCCTCGACGACCCGCTTCAGGCGCAGCTGCGCCTCCTCCGGCGAGGGCCGGTCGCCGCCGATCTTGTCCGCAGCTGCCATCTGGGCAAGGGTCTCGAGGGCGAGCCGCGGGCAGATCGCCTCGGCGCCGTAGCCGAGCAGGCAGGCGAAGTGGTGCACCTCGCGGGCCTCGTCGGTCTCCACGACGAGCGTCGCCTTCGTTCGCAGCTGGCTGCGTACGAGCCGGTGATGGACGGCGCCGGTCGCGAGCAGCGCCGGAATCGGAGCGCGGCCGGGAGTCGTGTCCGAGATCAGCAGCATGCCGGCGCCGGCGCGGACGGCGGTCTCGGCCTCCCCGGCCAGGCGCTCGCACGCGGCAAGCAGCCCCTCGCCGGGGTCGAACGTCGCGTCCAGGCGGATGGCCGCGAACTGGTCGAGCGCATCGGGGAAGAGGAAGAAGCTGTCGAGCTCGATTCCGCCGGCGACCTCGGGGCCGTCCGAGAGGAGGGGCGCGCGGCTGCCGAGCACGGTGCGCAGCGACATCACGAAGCGCTCCCGCAGGTGGTCGATCGGCGGGTTCGTGACCTGGGCGAACCGCTGCCGGAAGTAGTGGTAGAGCGGCCGGGGGCGGCCGGCGAGCGGGGCGAGCGCCGTGTCGTCGCCCATCGAGTACGTCGGGTCGTGCCCGTGCGAGGCGATCGTGCGCAGGAAGAACGTCAGCTCCTCCCGGGTGTACCCGAAGCGCGCCTGACGCGGCGTCAGCTCGCCCTCGGGTGCCGCGATCGGCTCCCCCGCCGCGCCACGAATCAGGCCTTCCTCGAGCCAGGTGCCGTAGGGGCCCTTCGCGGCCAGCCAGGACTTGATCCGCGGATCGTCCTCGAACCCGCGCCGCGGGTCGACGGCGATCATCTGCCCGGGACCGAGCTTGCCGCGCTTGACCGACCCGTGCCCCTCGAGCGGCACCGCCCCGGCCTCCGACGAGCAGACGACAAGCCCGTCCTCGCAGATCGCGTAGCGCAGCGGACGCAGGCCGTTGCGATCGAGTGTCGCGCCAACGGCGCGGCCGTCGGTGAAGACGACGCCGGCCGGGCCGTCCCAGGGCTCGATCAAACCCGAGTGATAGCGGTAGAAGTCGCGCACGTCCTGTGGCAGCTCGAGATTGCCCTCCCAGGCGGGCGGGATCAGCATGGCGATCGCGTGACGGACATCGCGGCCACCGTGGACGATGAAATCGAGCGCGTTGTCGAGCATCGCGGAGTCCGAGCCGGCCTCGTCGAGGACGGGGTGGTACAGCTCGTCGTCGGCGGTGCCGAAGTTGCCCTCCCGGGCGCGCATCCAGTTGACGTTGCCCTGGATCGCGTTGATCTCGCCGTTGTGGCAGAGGAAGCGGAACGGCTGCGCGCGCTCCCACGAGGGCATCGTGTTGGTCGAGAAGCGCTGGTGGAAGATCCCGAACGGCACCTCGAGCTCGGGCCGTCTCAGGTCGAGGTAGAACTCGCCGAGCTCGTGGGCCGCACACAGCGCCTTGTAGGTGACGGTGCGAAACGAGAGCGAAGCGATGTAGGCGCCGCCGGCACGCTCGGCCTTGCGCCGGGCCCGGTACGCGCGCCACTCGGCCTCGTCGTCGGACAGCCCCCTCGGTGGGCCGAGCAGGAGCTGGACGATCCGGGGCATGCTCTCCCTGCCCTCGGCGCCGAGGTGCTCAGGGTCGGTCGGGACGTCCCGCCAGCCGCGCGGCTCGAGGCCCTCCTCCCGGCACGCCGCCTCGATCCGCTCCCGCGCCTCCTCGTCGCGCAGGAACACCATCGCGAGGCCGGCGCCGGGCTCGGGCAGGAGCGCCGGCGGCAGCGGCAGCAGGACGCCAGCACCGTCTCCTGTCTTGCGGTCGGCGGCGGTGGCGCCCCGGTGGCGAACCCTGCAGAGGCCCTCGATCAGCGCGTCGAGGATCGCCCGGGAAGCGCGCCCGCGTGCATCCGCGACGAAGCCGATCCCGCAGGCGTCGCGCTCGATGCTCGGATCGTGAAGCTGCGGTCGGATCGGTCTCCCTCCCTTGCACGGCCGGGCTCGCCGTTCGCGGGTGTACGATTCGCCCTGCCTCTTCGGGTGATCAACCGGCGGAGGCGGGGCTGCGGACGCCGGTTAGCGCTCGACGGCCCGGGGGGCGGTCTTGAACGTCGTGTTCTTGTCCGCGCCGGCCATCTCGGGGATAAGGATACGGACAGCGGGGCCAACGGGCAAGTCGGAGCCGTGCGCGGCTGCTTGACACCCCGCCCGGTGTCGGCGACACTGCGGGGCAGATGCAGCGGAGGCCCGTCACCCGTGTGCGTGCGCTCGAGCAGGCGACAGCGCCGCTCCTCTTCAACCTCGCGCTCGTCACCGGCCTCCTCATTCTCCTCGTCGCCGTCGTCATCCCCCGCTAGGGGGAGGACGACACACACGCGCCCTCGCGGCGCACACGGCGACCGAAGACGGGACAGGTGCGCGCCCGGAGCCTCCGGGAAGCGGCCGAGGAGGTGGATCGAACGTGATGGAGAAGGCGGTACAGTTGTCGCAGGCCTCGACGCCCGGCGGCGCGGGGACTCGAGCTCAGGAAGGGAGGGTGACCCGATGAAGATGCTCGGCTCGGACGCGATTCTCCGCTCGTTGGAGGCGGAGGGAGTCGAGGTCTGCTTCGGCATCCCGGGAGGGGCGATCCTGCCCCTGTACGACGCGATCGCGCGCGGCACGACCGTGCGCCACGTGCTCGCCCGCCACGAGCAGGGAGCGGGGCACATGGCGGAGGGCTACGCGCGCGCGTCGGGCCGCGTGGGAGTGGCGTTCGCGACCTCCGGCCCCGGCGCCACGAACCTCGTCACGCCGATCGCGAACGCGTGGATGGACTCGACCCCGCTCGTCTGCGTGACGGGCCAGGTGCGCCGCTCGCTGATCGGAACCGACGCGTTTCAGGAGTGCGACATCACGGGGATCACGATCCCGATCGTCAAGCACTCGTGGCTCGTCCAGGACGTGGAGGAGCTGCCGCACGTGATGAAGGCGGCGTTCCACATCGCGCGTACGGGCCGCTGCGGTCCCGTCCTCGTCGACGTGCCGCGCGACGTGCAGGAGTCGCCGATCGACTTCGAGTACCCCGATGCGGTCGATCTGCCCGGCTGGAGGCCGCCGCGCCGTGGCCACGCGCGCCAGATCAAGGAGGCAGCGAGCCGGCTGGCGGCAGCGGAGCGGCCGATCCTCTACGTCGGCGGCGGCACGCTGAACGGCGAGGCGTGCGGGGAGCTGCGCGAGCTCGCCGAGCTCGGGCGGTTGCCCGTCGTGACGACCCTGATGGGCAAGGGGGCCTTCCCGGAGACGCACGAGCTGTTCGCGGGCTGGCCCGGGATGCACGGCCCCAAATGGTCGAACTACGCGCTCAACAAGGCGGATGTGATCGTCGCATGCGGCGCGCGCTTCGACGATCGCGTCACCGGGAAGCTGTCGGCGTTCGCGCCGGGGGCCTCGGTCGTGCACCTCGACATCGACGCGGCCGAGATCGGCAAGCTCCGGAGCGCCGACGTGCCCGTGGTCGGCCCGCTCAAGCAGGTGCTGCGCGACCTCGCCGCGGAGCTGCGGAAGCTCGGGGAGGCCGGGGAGCTGCGGCCGCCCGAGGCGTGGCTGCTCCAGATCGCAGACTGGCGCGACCAGTTCCCGCTGCGCTACCGCCGCGGCGACATGCTCAAGCCGCAGACGGTCGTCGAGACACTCCGCTCCCTGACCGCTGGACGTGACGACGTGATCTGGACGACCGGCGTCGGCCAGCATCAGATGTGGGCGATGCAGTACCTGCACTGCGACCGTCCCCGGTCGTTCATCACCTCGGGCGGTCTCGGCACGATGGGCTTCGGCATCCCCGCCGCGATCGGCGCCAAGGCTGCCCGACCCGACGCGACGGTCGTCTGCATCGACGGCGACGGCTGCTTCCAGATGACGGGCCAGGAGCTTGCGACATCCGTGCTCGAGGGGCTCCCGATCGTCGTCGTGGTCGTCAACAACGCGTATCTCGGCATGGTGCAGCAGTGGCAGGAGTTGTTCTATGGCGAGCGTTACTCTCACGTGCACCTGACCCACGTCGTGCCCGACTACGCGCAGCTCGCCGAGGCGTACGGCGCGGCCGGGTTCACCGTCTCGAGCGAGGACG
This sequence comes from uncultured Gaiellales bacterium, assembly GCA_964370985.1. Classification (GTDB taxonomy): domain Bacteria; phylum Actinomycetota; class Thermoleophilia; order Gaiellales; family Gaiellaceae; genus JAHDVS01. The sequence goes on from CAYJLE010000015.1 coordinate 59,265, forward strand.
AGCTCGAGGGCGTGCTCCAGGAGGCGCTCGCCCTCGGTCGCACTGCGGTCGTCGACGCCCGTGTCGACCCGACGGAGCAGTGCTACCCGATGATCCCGGGGGGCGCCGCCGCGCTCGACATGATCGAGTACCCCGAGGACGAGATCGTGGAGGCGGGGTCCTGATGGTGCACACGCTGTCCGTTCTCGTCGAGAACCGCCCGGGCGCGCTGATGCGCATCACGAGCCTGTTCGTCCGCCGCGGCTTCAATATCGAGAGCCTCGCGGTCGGGCCGACCGAGCGGCCCGACGTCTCTCGCGTCACCTTGCGGGTCAACTGCGAGCAGCACACGCTCGAGCAGATCCAGAAGCAGATGCACAAGCTCGTCAATGTCCTGCGCGTGATCGAGCTCGAGCCCGGCGAGGGGGTCGAGCGCGAGCTCCTGCTCGTGAAGGTGACCGCGCCCCCCGACCGGCGAGCCGAGCTGATGGCGCTCGGGGAGGTCTTCCGCGCGCGCGTCGTCGATCTCGGTCCGGACGCGCTCATCTTCGAGGTCGTCGGCCCCCCGGAGGAGCTGGCCTCGTTCGAGGAGCTCGTGCGACCGCACGGGATCAAGGAGCTCGCGCGTACCGGCCGGGTCGGTCTGGCGCGGGCCTCGCGCGAGGTGCCCCGGCGGGCGCAGCGCCGGCTCGACGTTCTGCGGTAGAACTGCCCGGAACTCCCGAACGAAAGGACTCCCCGTCATGGCGAACATCCTCCGTGAGGGCGACCTCGACTTGCTGTCCGGTAAGGTCGCCGTCGTCGGCTACGGCAGCCAGGGCCACGCGCACGCGCTGAACCTCCACGACTCGGGCGTGACCGTCGAGGTCGGGCTGCGTGAGGGCAGCCAGTCCCGTCAGGCGGCCGAGGAGGCCGGTCTGACCGTGCGGACGGTCGCCGAGGCCGTCCGCGGCGCCCAGCTCGTCGCGATCCTCCTGCCCGACCAGGTCCAGCCTCGCGTCTACGCCGAGGAGATCGCCCCGAACCTGGAGCCGGGCGCGGCACTCCTGTTCGCGCACGGCTTCAACGTTCTCTACGGCCGCATCGAGGCGCCCGCCGGCCACGACGTGATCATGGTCGCGCCGAAGGGCCCCGGCCACATCGTGCGGCGCCTGTACACACAGGGTCTCGGCACGCCCGCGCTGATCGCGGTGGCCCAGGACGCAAGTGGTCGCGCGCGCGACCTCGCGCTCGCGTACGGGATCGCCCTCGGCGCCGGCCGCGCCGGGATGCTCGAGACGACGTTCCAGGAAGAGACCGAGACAGACCTGTTCGGCGAGCAGGCGGTGCTGTGCGGCGGCGTCAGCGAGCTGATCAAGGCCGGCTTCGACACGCTCGTCGATGCGGGCTACCAGCCCGAGATCGCCTACTACGAGGTGCTGCACGAGCTGAAGCTGATCGTCGACCTGATCTGGGAGGGCGGGCTCTCCTACATGCGCTACTCGATCTCCGACACCGCCGAGTACGGCGACTACGTGCGTGGCCCGGTCGTGATCGACAAGCACGTGCGCGAGTCGATGAAGAAGGTGCTCGCGAACATCCAGAGCGGCCAGTTCGCCAAGGAGTGGATCGCGGAGATGGAGGAGGGCGAGGCGAACCTGAAGCGCGTCCGCGCCGAGGAGCGGGCGGGTCGAATCGAGCGGGTCGGCGAGGAGCTGCGCGCGCTGATGGCGAAGCCGGGGGCGCATGGCGAGCGTTGACGTCCCCGTCGCGCTGCTCGGCTACGGCACGGTCGGCGCCGCCGTCGACCGGCTGCTGACGGAGAACGCGGACGACATCGAGCGCGCGACCGGGCACCGTCTGCGCGTCGTTCGGGCGCTCGTGCGCGACGCGGGCAAGGAGCGGGCATTCGGGCCCGCGCCGGGCGTCCTGACCACCGACTTCGCGGACGTCCGCGACGACCCGGCGATCGCGCTCGTCGCCGAGGTGATGGGCGGGATCGAGCCGGCGCGCGGGTACGTGCTCGACCTGCTGCGGGCCGGAAAGCCGGTCGTGACCGCGAACAAGCAGCTGATCGCGCAGCGCTCCGACGAGCTCTTCCCCGCCGCGTCCGCCGCGGGCGTCCAGCTTCGCTTCGAGGCGTCGGTGTGCGCGGCGATCCCGGTGATCAAGGTGCTGCGCGAGGCGCTCGTCGTCTCGAGCGTCCACCGGGTGCTCGGGATCGTCAACGGGACGACCAACTACATCCTGACGAGGATGGAGGCCGGCGACACCTACGAGGGCGCGCTGAGCGAGGCGCAGCGGCTCGGCTTCGCGGAGGCCGACCCGACCGCTGACGTGTCGGGCGCGGACGCGGCGGCGAAGATGGCGATCCTCGCCACGATCGCGTTCGGGTCGCGCGTCACGCTCGCGGACGTCGCCTTCGAGGGGATCGAGCGGATCGTTCCCGGGCACATCCTCGCGGCGCGGGAGCTCGGGATGGCGGTCCGGCTGATCGGAGAGGCGTCGCTCGTGGGCGGCGCCGTGGACGTACGAGTGCACCCCGCGCTCGTCGAGCGCCACCACCCGCTCGCGGCAGTGGAGGGGGCGTTCAACGCGGTCATGCTCCAGGGGGACGCGATCCGCGAGATCATGCTCGAGGGCCCCGGCGCGGGTGGGATCGAGACGGCGTCGGCGGTCGTCGCGGACATGGTCTCGATCGTCGGCACCCAGGGCACCGGCTTCCTCCAGAACGACGCCGCCTGGCGCACGCTTCCGAGACTGCCGGCGGGCGAGCTCGAGTCGCCGTACTACCTGCGAATCGAGGTCGACGATCGCGCCGGGGTGCTCGCCCATGTGGCGGAGCGCCTGGCCGCGCACGGCGTCTCCGTCGCGCGCCTGATCCAGCACGAGCTCGAGGGCGGCGCGTCGTTGCACGTCGTCACCCACGAGGCCCCGGCCGGCGCCGTCGAGGCGGCGCTCGCCGAGATCGCCGCACTGCCAGAGACTCACGGAGCGCCCACGCGGCTTGCGGTCATCTCCGACCGCGGCGTCGCCGGCGCGCGCTGAGGGTCGCTACCCCCTTCGCCCGTCAGGGCGGGCCGCACCGGATGGGCCGGCCCGGAGGCGGGGAACCCACTAGGCTTCTGCCCCGTGACGACCCCCGCGGAGCGCTACCGTGACCGGCTGCCCCTCGACTCCGGGTGGCATGTCGTCTCCCTCGGCGAGGGCTCGACCCCCCTCATCCCGGCGCCTCGCATCTCCGCGCGGCTCGGCGTCGAGGTGCACCTGAAGCTCGAGAGCGCGAACCCGACCGGCAGCTTCAAGGATCGGGGCATGACCATCGCCGTGTCCCAGGCGCTCGCCAGCGGTGCCCGGGCTGTGATCTGTGCGTCGACCGGGAACACTGCCGCGTCCGCGGCGGCCTACGCGGCGCGTGCGGGGATGGTCGCCGTGATCCTCCAGCCGCAGGGAGCGGTCGCGCTGGGGAAGCTGATGCAGGCGCGGGCCGTGGGCGCCCGGGTGCTCGAGGTGCGGGGCACGTTCGACCAGGCGCTCGTCGCCGCCCGGGAGCTCGGCGAGCGGGGCACGCACGTGCTCGTCAATTCCGTCAACCCGTACCGCATCCAGGGGCAGAAGACCGCCGCCTTCGAGCTCTCCGAGGCGCTCGGCGGGCCCCCCGACGTCCTCGCGCTCCCGTACGGCGGCGGCGGCAACACCCGCGCGTACGCGCTCGGGTTCGAGGAGTGGGGGGAGGCGATGCCGCGGATCATCGCCGGCGAGGCCGCCGAGCGCGCAACCACGATGGCGAGTGCGATCCGCATCGCTGAGCCCGTGCACCGCGCCGAGGCAGAGGCCGCGATCACCGCCTCGTCCGGCAGCGTCGTCTCGCTCACGGACGACGAGTTGCTCGCCGCCTGGCGAGAGCTGGCGGAGCGCGAGGGTGTGTTCTGCGAGCCCTCTTCCGCGGCCGGGGTGGCGGCGCTCGCCCGGGTCGAGCTCGAGCCCGGCTCCCGCATCGTGTGCGTGATCACCGGTCACGGGCTCAAGGATCCCGCCGCGGTCGAGCGCGCCACGGTCGCGCCGCTCCAGGTCGACCCCGACCCGGACGCCATCGCGGCGGCGGCCGGCTGAGCCGCTGGTGAGCCTGCCCGTCCGCGTCCGGGCGCCGGCAACGACCGCGAATCTCGGTCCCGGCTTCGACTGCGCCGGCGCGGCGCTCGACCTGTGGAACGAGCTCGAGGTCTCCGAGGGCGACGGCGTCGAGGTGCGCGGCGAAGGGGCCGGCGAGATCCCGGACGGACCCGAGCACCTCGGCCTCCGTGCGTTCGCCTCCGTCGCCTCCATCGAAGGGAAGCGGTTCGTCTTCACGAACCGGATCCCGCTCGCACGCGGGCTCGGCTCGAGCGCCTCGACGATCGCGCTCGGTCTCGTGGCCGCGTCGCTCGCGCTCGGCCGCTGGCCGGAGGTGGAGCCGCTGCTCGAGCTCGGACTCGGGCTCGAGCCCCACGCCGATAACCTGGCGCCCGCGCTCGCCGGCGGCGTCTGCCTCACGTGGTGCTCGAACGGGCGCCAGCGTGTCGCCCGGATCACGCAGGAGCTGCCGCTCGTGCCGATCGCGGTCGTCCCGGGCGCCCGGGTCGACACCGCCGAGGCCCGCGCCGGCCTGCCGGAGCTCGTCCCGCACGCCGACGCCGCTTACACGGTCGGTCGGGCCGCCCTGCTCGGCGCCGGGCTCGTCACCGGGTCGGTCGAGCTGCTCCGCGAGGCATTCGACGACCGCCTGCACGAGCCGTACCGCGCGCCGCTCTCGGCGCCGTTTCGCGCGCTGCGCGAGCAGCTTCCCGGCGGCGCCGTCGCGGCCACGATCTCAGGCTCGGGCCCGACCGTGATCGTCTGGGCCCGCGAGGGAGAAGGCGCCGAGTGCACCGGTGAGCTGACCAGGCGCTTCCCGGACGCTCGCGTCCTCCAGCTGGCCGTCGTGCCGATGGGCGCGGGCCCGCTCCCGTGATCTACCGCTTCGTCGACTGCCGCTTCGACCTGCTCGACCCCGCGGCAGGCGAGCGTCTCTATCTGGAGTCCCACATCCCCGGAGCCGCTTTCCTGGATCTCGATCGCGACCTGTCCGATCTCGGGCTCGCGCCCGGGCGGGGGCGGCATCCGCTGCCATCGGCCGAGCACTTCGCGGTCGCGGCGTCGCGCGCCGGCATCGGCCCCGGCGTCCTCGTCATCGCCTACGACCAGGGAATGACCGGGGGTGCCGCCCGGCTCTGGTGGCTCTTGCGGCACTTCGGCCACGATGACGTGGCCGTGCTCGACGGGGGAATCGCCGCCTGGCGCGGCCCGCTGCGCTCGGGCCCCGAGGCGGTCGAGGCGGCCTCCTTCGTGCCGCGCGTGCGCGCCGGCGACGTGATCGCGGCCGACGAGCTGCTCGAGCGCCTGGAGGATCCGGGCCTGGTCGTGCTCGACGCCCGCGCGCCGGAGCGCTACCGCGGCGATGCCTCGGACGATCCGATCGCCGCGCTCGACCCGGTCACCGGCCACGTCCCCGGCGCGCGGAACCTCCACTACGCCGACCCGGGGGAGCTACCAGCGGCTGTCCTCGAGGCCGGAGGGATCGCCGTCTACTGCGGCTCCGGCGTGACGGCGTGCGTGAGCCTGCTTCGCCTCGCCGAGGCGGGACGAGCCGACGCGCGGCTGTACGTCGGCTCGTGGAGCGAGTGGTCGCGCCTCGGTCTGCCGGTCGAGCATGGCGGGTAGCTCAGGCGGCGACCTCCGCGGCCCGCGCGGGTGGGCCGGGCGCATCCACGAGCACCGGGCGACTGTAGTGGGGCCCGAACGGGCTCGCGAAGCACCAGCGCGTGATCGCATCCTGCGTCGCCTGGTCGAGCCGGTCGAAGCGGATTCCGACCCTGCACGTGCCGTCCTCGCGCCCGAGCATGCGCGCGACGGCGCCGTCGACGTTCACCATCTCCCCGTCGAGGTGGAGCGTCGCGCGCAGGTGCTGGCCTTCCTCGACCGCTCCGGTAACGTCGAGCGCCATCCCGAACGGGTTGAGGTCGCGTGCGACGGCGTCCCGCTCCTCCGCTCCGGCGAGCGCGTACGACACCCGTAGCTGCACGGGGAAGCGATGGGCCCGGCGGCGGTGGCGCACTCTGCTCGCCCAGACCGCGACCGCGCCGAGCAGGCCGGCGCTCAGGAGCGCCCAGACCACGGTGACCGCGAATGCGAACGGGGTCAGCTTGCCCGGGAGATCGTGGATCTGCGCCGCCGTCTGGTAGGCGGCGGCGACGAGCGCCAGCGCCGCGAGCGCCACCTGGAGGCGCACCGCCCGGAATGACGCCGAGCCGACGCTGTCCGCGCCCTTCGGGGTGACCTTGAACGCCACGTGGCCGCGGCGGACGAGCGACGCGGCGGCACCCGTATAGGCGGCGATCCGGACGAGCGCGAACCGCTCGCCCTGCGAGAGCGAGTAGCGGCCGCGGGACATCGCCCAGGTCGCGAGCGGAACCAGCACGAGCTGGGGCAGGAACAGCGCCAGGTAGGTCAGGGTGTTCGCTCGCAGCGGAACGGTTCCCGTCAGCAGGACGAGCGGAGGTATCAGCAGCCCGACCAGGCGTTGCGGCCCCTCGAGGTAGTGCGATACGGAGGAGAAGTAGTGGAGGCGCTGGCGCCAGTCGAGGCCGCGGGCGAGGAGCGGGAAGTCGAGGCGCAGGAGCTGGAAGCACCCGCGCGCCCAGCGACCGCGCTGCGTCAGGAAGGCGTTCACCTCCTCCGGGGCGAGACCGACCGCGAGGATCTCGTGGTGGTAGACGCTCTTCCAGCCGGCCTGGTGGAGCTTCATCGCCGTGTGCGTGTCCTCGACCACCGTCTGCGTGTTGACGCCGCCGATCTCGAGGAGAGCCGAGCGGCGCACGACCGCCGAGCTCCCGCACCAGAACGTCGCGTTGTGGCGATCCTTGCCCCGGCAGACGACGTCGTAGAAAAGGCTCTGCTCGTTCACGATCGGGTCGTCCGAGCGGCGCGGGTGCTGGAAGCTGCGGTTGAAGAACGCCTGAGGCGATTGGACGAACGCGACCCGCGGGTCGGCGAAGTAGCCGAGCGTCCGCTCGAGGAAGTGCGGCAGCGGGACGTGATCGGCGTCGAGGATGAGCAGGTACTCCGCCTCGACGTGGCCGAGCGCGTGAT
>CAYJLE010000016.1:0-13491 GCA_964370985.1 uncultured Gaiellales bacterium
CGCTGGAGCTGCTCGAGGCGCGCGACCGCGCCGCCGAGGAACCGGGAGCGACCGCAGGCGACCAGGCCGGGCCGGACGGGGCCTGACGCCGACCGCGTATCCTGGTCCTCCTTCGGTGCTCGCCATCGTCCCCGCCAATGCTCCACGCTCGGCGAAGAGCCGGCTGGCGGGGCTGCTCACGCGGGCCGAGCGGGCGGAGCTCGTCGCGGCCATGCTGGCCGACGTCGTCGACGCCTGCGCGGGAGCACGCTCGGTCTCGGAGGTGCTGGTCGTCACGCCCGAGCCCGGGGTCGCCCCGGCCGGGACGCGCGTGCTGCTCGACGCCGGCCGCGGGCACGCGGCCGCGATCGCGCTCGCGCTCGGGCAGAGCGCCGGCGAGGACGCGGTCGTCGTGATGGCCGACTGCCCGCTCGTGACGTCCGCGTCGATCGACGCGCTTGCCGGGGCGGCCAGACCGATCGCGCTCTGCCCGGCCGCGGACGGAGGCACGAACGCGCTCGCCCTGCGGCCCGCCGGGATCGTCGATCCCGCCTTCGGCGTCCCGGAGGGCGCGGCGGTCGTAGCGGCGCGGGCCGCGGCCCGGGGGCTCGAGGCCGCCGTCGTCGCCGACCCGCTGCTCGCGCTCGATCTCGACACGCCGGATGACCTGCGCAGCGTGCTCGAGCTGGGCGCCGGGACGCGCACGCACCGGCTGCTCGACCGCGCGCTCGCCGCATCGGCAGAATTGCGGGTGAACGCCCGATGAGCGAGAACCCGATCCTCGCCAGAGCCCGCCGCGGCGAGCTCCTCGACCGCGCCGAGGCGCTCGCCCTCGCGCGGCTTCCGGCCGCCGAGCTGGTGGGAGCCGCCCGAGAGCGTCGCGCGCTCGCTCACGGGACACGCGTCACCTACTCGCCCAAGGTCTTCGTGCCGCTGACGATGCTGTGCCGCGACGTCTGCCACTACTGCACGTTCGCGAAGCCGCCCCGGCGGGGCCAGCGCGCCTACCTGAGCGAGGAGGAGGTGCTCGCGATCGCCCGCGCGGGCGCCGCGGCAGGCTGCCACGAGGTGCTGTTCACGCTCGGCGACAAGCCGGAGCTGCGCTACCGGGCCGCCCGCGAGGAGCTCGCGGAGCTCGGCTTCGCGACCACGATCGAGTACCTCGCCCACTGCGCCCGGCTCGTCCTCGACGAGACCGGGCTCCTGCCGCACGCAAACCCGGGCGTCCTCGACGCGGACGGGCTCGCACTCCTCCGCACCGTCTCGGCCTCCCAGGGGTTGATGCTCGAGAGCACCTCGGAGCGGCTCTGCGAGCGGGGCGCCCCCCACTTCGGCTCCCCCGACAAGCGACCGGAGGTGCGGCTCGAGACGCTGCGCCTCGCCGGCGAGCTGGGTGTCCCCTTCACGACCGGGATCCTGATCGGGATCGGCGAGACGCGCGAGGAGCGGCTCGACGCGCTGCTCGCGATCCGCGACGCGCACGAGCGCCACGGGCACGTGCAGGAGGTGATCGTCCAGAACTTCCGAGCCAAGCCCGGAACGCGCATGGCCGGCCACCCGGAGCCGGCCCTCGAGGAGCAGCTCTGGACGTGCGCGGCCGCCCGCCTCGCGCTCCCGGCGGCCATGCACGTGCAGGCGCCGCCGAACCTCGCGGGCGAGGGATTCCCGCAGCTCCTCGACGCGGGCATCGACGACTTCGGCGGCGTCTCCCCGGTCACGATCGACCACGTCAACCCGGAGGCGCCCTGGCCCGAGATCGAACGGCTCGCCCGCGCGGCCCGCTCGCGGGGGCTCGAGCTCGCACCGAGGCTGGCGATCTACCCCGAGCACGTGGCGGAGCTCGAGCGCTGGTGCGAGCCCCGGGTCGCGACCGCCGTGCGCCGCCGCGCCGACGCCTCCGGGCTCGCGCGCGAGGACGGCTGGGCAGCCGGCGTGTCGGAGCGGATCCCGGCCGCGTTCGCCGCGCTCGGCTGGGCCCAGAACGGCCGGCCCGTCGCCGGCTCGGGGCCGGTGCGGGAGGCGCTCGCGAAGGTCGCGGGCGGCGCCGAGCTCGACGAGGACGACGTCACCTCCCTGTTCGAGGCCCGGGGGGACGACCTGCACGCGGTCCTGAGGGCCGCCGACGACCTGCGCCGGGAGGTGTGCGGCGACACCGTCAGCTACGTCGTCACCCGCAACATCAACTACACGAACGTCTGCTACTTCCGCTGCGGCTTCTGCGCCTTCTCGAAGGGGAAGCTCGCCGCGAACTTGCGCGGGCCCGCCTACGTCGTCCCGTTCGACGAGGTCGTCCGCCGCTGCCGGGAGGCGTGGGAGCGCGGCGCGGTCGAGGTCTGCCTCCAGGGCGGCATCCACCCCGGCTTCACCGGCGACTACTACGTCGAGCTGACCCGGGCGATCAAGGCCGAGCTGCCGAACCTCCACCTGCACGCGTTCTCGGCACTCGAGATCTGGCAGGGAGCGACGACACTCGGCGCCCCGCTCCCCGCCTACCTCGAGCGACTGCGCGACGCCGGTCTCGCCTCCCTGCCGGGGACGGCCGCGGAGATCCTCGACGACCCGGTCCGGGCCGTCCTCTGCCCGGACAAGATCACGACCGCCCAGTGGCTCGAGGTTCACGACGCGGCCCACCACGCCGGCCTGCGCTCGACCGCGACGATCATGTTCGGCTCGGTCGAGAACACCCGCAGCTGGGCCCGGCACGTCCTCCACGTGCGCGACCAGCAGAAGCGAAGCGGCGGCTTCACCGAGTTCGTGCCGCTCCCGTTCGTCCACCCGGAAGCGCCCATCTACCTCGAGGGCCGCGCCCGCCGGGGACCCACGTTCTGCGAGGCGCTGCTGATGCACGCCGTCCCGCGCCTCGCGCTCCACCCGCACGTGACGAACGTGCAGGCCTCCTGGGTCAAGCTCGGCGTGGACGGCGCCCAGGCCGCGCTGCGCGCCGGCGCGAACGACCTCGGCGGCACGCTGATGAACGAGTCGATCTCACGGGCGGCGGGCGCGGCGCACGGCCAGGAGATGCCGCCCGAGGCGATGGACGCGGCAATCCTCTCGATCGGCCGGGCGCCGCGCCAGCGCACCACGCTCTACGGCACGCCCGACCCTGAGCGCGTCCGCGCCTCGTACGGCGCGCCGCCGCTCGCAGAAGCGGTCAACCCGAAGATCGACGACGCCGGCCTCGAGCGCCCCGCGAGACTCGTCCGCTTCGGGCTCGCGGCGCGCTGAGCCGCGGCTCAGGCCGGCTCGAGACGACCGCCTCCGCGGGCCGTGGCCGTTCTCGCCATCTTCCCAGCAATACGGTAATCTGCCATCATGGCGAAGGTGAAGGTGACGTACGCGCTCGACGAGACGGTCGTCCGAGCGGCGCGCATGCACGCGGCGCGCAAGGACCTGCGTGACTCGGAGGTGGTCGAGGTCGCGCTGCGCGAGTACCTCGGTCTCACGCTCCTCGAGGAGCTCCGCGCGGTCGCAGCCGCGCAGCCGCCGATCTCGCTCGAGGCGGTCGTCGCCGAGCAGCACGCTGCCCGCGCCGAGGCCGGGCGTGCAGGTCGTCCCTGACCCGAACGTCCTCGTCTCGGCCGCGGCGGCGCCGGACGGCGTCTGCGGCCAACTCCTCGACCTTCTCGCCCGCAGCCCGCTCGAGATCGTCGCCAGTCCCCTGCTCGTCGCGGAGGCCGGCCGCGTACTGGCGCGGCCGAAGTTCCACGCGATCGGGGAAGCCGAGCGGGCAGCCTACCTCGAGCACGTTCGCCGGATCGCCCTGATCGAGGCCGATCCGCCCGCCGCGGGCAGCGCGCTCGTCGAGGCCGACCCCGACGACGACTACCTCATCCGTCTGACGCTCGCCGCTCCGGAGCGGATCCTCGTCAGCGGCGACCCGCACCTGCTCGCGCTCGCCGGCACGTACCCCGTCGTCTCGCCGCGGGTGCTGCTCGACCGCCTGCTCGCCTCCGAGCAGCGGCGCGACCGGTAGACGCCGCAGGCCCTGCTCATCCCGCGGAGACGACGACCGCGTCGTGGCCCGGTCACGGCTCGAGCAGCCGCGCCGCCGCAAGCGCGAGCACGCGCGCGATCGTCAGCGTGGCCGCCTCGCCCGTGGCCGACGCGAACTCGGCGGCGCCCTCGTCCGAGTGGAACGACCAGCCGCCCGGGTTACCGATCCCGATCAGCGCGGCGGGAACGCGCTGCGAGACGTTGCCGAAGTCGGTCGCGAACGGCAGCGGCGGCGGCTCGTCGACGAATTCCCGCCCGAGCGCACGGAACGCGGCCGCGACCGCGGCAGTCACGGCCGGGTCGGGGCGCACGCCCTGGACGACCGGGCCGCTCACCCACGCCGCACCGGGCAGCGCCGCCCGCAGCGGCGCGGCGAGCACGTCGATCCCCGCCTCCTCGTCCGCGAACAGCAGGTAATTCGCCCGCAGGACGAGGCCGGTGCCCTCCTCGACGTCGCCGTCGAGCTCGAGGTGCTCGAGGATCACGTCCGCCGGCAGCGGCTCGACGGCGGCGAGGGCCGCCCGGGCAGCGTCCAGGGGAGGCTGCGAGGCGCCCGCGACAAGCGACCGCGTACCGCTCACGGTCGCCCGGTCGCGGCGCAGCCAACGCGACCGCAGGGTGACCGTGTCGATGAACTCCGGGTGTGCATAGAGCGCGGCGTCGAGCCCGTCCCAGACTCCCGCGGCCGCGGTCAGGGCCTTCCCCCCGCCCCGCGCGACGGTGCCCGGAGCGTGGATCTCGTCGGCGGGACAGCCGACCACCACGAACGTCCCCGGCAGCTCCTCCCGCAGCGACGCGAGCGCGAGCGCGCAACCGACGACGCCGCCCGCGATCGGGCCGTGCCCGCACGAGTGCACCGCCTCCAGCGACCCGTCCGGCCGCACCGCCGCGACCGCGTCGTACAGGCACGCGACCCCCACCGACCTGCCGGCGCGCGCTCCCCGCAGGGTCGCCCGAAACGCGGTCTCGAGGCCCGCGATCCGCCGCTCGACCGCAAAGCCGGCATCCTCGAGCCGCGCCGCCAGCCAGGCCGCGCACTCGACCTCCTCGTGGGCCAGCTCCGGATGCGCGTGCACGAAGCGCATAGCCTCGAGCGCGCCGCCCTCCGCGGCCTCGAGCGCCGCGCGCAGGCGATCGTCCCTCACGCCACCCTCCCGAGCGACTCCGCGAACGTCCGCTTGACGAGGACACGGACGAGGTTCTCCTTGTACTCGACCGAGCCGTTCGCGTCCTCGACCGGGCCCGCGGCCTCCGCAGCGGCGGCGCCCGCGGCCTCGAGCGTTGCCGGGTCCGGCGCGACCGCGTCGATTCCCTCCAGCAGCCGCTCGGCGTCGCCGGCCCGGGTGGGCACGACCCCGACCGAGCCGACCGCGACGCGTGCCTCCGCGACGCGGCCCCCCTCGACGCGGGCGAGACAGGTCACGGTCACGGCGGGGCGCTCGTGGAGCGCCAGCTTGCGGTGGACGATCGCCGCGTCCGCGGGCGGCTCGGGCACCTCCACGGCGACGAGCAGCTCGCCGGGCTCGAGCGCCGTCCGGTAGGGGCCGCGCACGAACCCGGAGGCGGCAACGCGCCGCGGCTCCGCCCCGCCGCGCCGACACACGAACGTCGCGTCCGCGCAGAGGAGGAACGTCGCCGGGTCCGAGTGCGGATCGGCGAAGCAGACGTTGCCCCCGACCGTGCCCGCGTTGCGAACACGCACGTTCGCGACCATCCTCTCCATCTCGCCGAGGGCGGGCCAGCGCTCGCGCACGGAGGGCGAGCGCTCGAGCTCCCGGTGGGTGGTCGCGGCACCGATCACGAGCGTCCCGCCCTCTGCGCGCACGCCGCGGAGCTCCGCGATCCCCTTGACGTCGACGAGGTGGCCGAGCTGGGCGAAGCCGAGCTTCATCAGCAGGAGCAACTCCGTGCCGCCGCAGTAGAGCGCGGCGTCGTCGCCGTGGCGTTCGAGCAAGGCGGTCGCCTCCTCGAGCGTCCCCGGCCGGTGCAGCTCGAACGGCGGCAGCCTCACGCGGCCGACCCGGCCCCGGCGGACAACACCTCGAGGGCCGCCTCCACCCCGTCCCCGGTGCGAACCGGCACGCCGAGATCGGCGAGCGTGCGCCCGAGCGCCGACAGGCCGACGACGACGTTCAGGGAGCGGGAGGCGATGCCCATGTGCCCGATCCGCAGGAGCTTCGGCTTCAGCTCGCCGTAGCCGGCGGAGAGCATCACGCCGTAGCGCTCGCGCGCGTGACGGAGGATGTCCGCGATCTCGGCCCCGTCCGGCTTGCGAACGGCGGTGACGCAGTTCGTCGCGATCTCGTCGCTCTTCGCCCACGGCTCGAGGCCCATCGCCCGGATCCCGGCGCGGCAGGCGGCGGCGGCGCGGTCGTGGCGCTCGATCACGGCCGGCAGCCCCTCCTCGAGCGCGTCGTCGCAGGCGGCGGCGACGCCGTGCACCTCCGCCACCGACGGCGTGTAGGGGAACTGCGTACGGCCGCCGTCGATCCACGTGTCCTTCCAGTCGGTGAGCGACAGGAACGAGCCGCGCGGCGCACCCGGGTTCGCGCGGATCGCCGCCCAGGCGTCGTCGCTGACCGCGACGAGCGACATCCCGGGCGGCCCGGACAGGCACTTCTGCGGACCCGCGACGCAGACGTCGAGACCCCAGTCGTCCGGCCTCACCTCGGTGCCGCCGAGCGAGGAGACGCAATCGGCGATCGTGAGCGCGCCGTGGCGCTTCGCGATCGGGCAGATCTCGTGGATCGGGTTGACGGTCCCGGACGGGGTCTCCGAGTGCACGACGGAGAGAAGCTCGATCTCCGGACGCTCCCGGAACGCGCGCTCGACCGCGGCGGGATCGATCGCCTCGTCGTAGGGAACCTCGAGCTCGACCAGGTCGGCCCCGCACTCCGCGAGCCAGAGGCCGAACCACTTGCCGTAGACGCCGGACGCGAGGTTCAGGCAGACCGTGCCGGGACGCACCAGCGAGCGGGCTGCGGCCTCGAGGCCGAGCACCGCCTCCCCCTGCATCAGCACGATGTCGTTCTTCGTGTCCGCGTACAGGGCCGCGACCTTCCGCTCCAGCGCGGCGAACCGCTCCAGGAAGACCGGGTCGTAGTCGAACACGATCGGCGAGCCGAGCGCGGCGAGCGTCCTCGCGGAGGCGCTGATCGGGCCGGCGGTGAGGGTGAAGTCGGGCTGGCGCATCACACGTCCTTTCGTCCCGCGCGGGCTAGCGCGACCCGCGCACGTACGGGAGGCCGAGCGCCGCCGGAAGGTAGGCGCGCCGGCCGAAGAGGAGGAGCACGACGATCACGGCGAGGAACGGGAGCATGTTGACGACGTCGATCGGGATGTCGATCGACGCCACCTGGAGCGCCGTCTGGAGCTGGAGGGACATGCCGATCAGGAGCGCCCCGACGACGACCCAGAAGGGCCGCGAGCGGGCCAGCATCGCGATCACGATCGCGATGAAGCCGGCGCCGTTCGTCATGAACGGCTCGAACGTGCCGGCGCCGACGATCGCCAGGTAGGCGCCGCCGAGGCCGCCCAGCGCTCCCGTGGCGAGCACGGCCCAGGTGCGGGTGGCGACGACGGAGACGCCGGCCGCGTCGAGCGCGGAGGGCTTGTCCCCCGCGGCGCGGAGGTTCAGCCCCGCGTTCGCCGAGCGAAGGAGCCACCACGCGAAGATCACCAGGCCGAGCGTCAGGTAGACGACGAGGTGCTGGCTGAAGACGCTGCGGCCGAGCACCGGGATCTCGGACAGCCCGGGGATCGTGACCACCTCGACGGCACCGAGCCGCGGGCGCTCGGTCAGGATCGCTCCGTGCAGCAGGCTCGTCAGGCCCTCGGCGGCGAGCGTGAGCGCGATCCCGACCACGATCTGGTCGAGACCGAGGCGCACGCAGAGGACGGCCATGAACACGGCCACGAACATTCCGGCTCCCATCCCGGCGGCGAGCCCGACCCATGTGAAGCCTGAGTAGAGCGCACCGCTGAAGCCGACGTAGCCGCCGAGCAGCATCATCCCCTCGAGCCCGATGTTCAGCACGCCGGCCCGCTCGGAGATCGCCTCGCCGAGCGCCGCGAGCAGCAGCGGCACGCCGGCCAGGAGCCCGCCGGCCACGAGCGCGGTCAGGAACGTCTCGGTCAGGACGTCGCTCACGACCGCGCCCTCCGACGCAGGGCGGCGACCAGACCCTCGGTCAGATAGCTGGCGCCCAGGGCGCGCCGGCGCCCGAGGTATTCGGTCACCGCCATGAACAGGAGGATCAGGCCGACCAGGACGAGCAGGAAGTCGTTGGGGAGATCGGCCCGGCGCGCCGCCAGATCGCCGCCGATCGAGAGCACGGAGAGCAGCGCCACGAACGGGATCACCGCGATCGCGTTCAGCCGGGCGAGGAAGACGAGCGGCACCACGATCAGGCCGAACGCCGGGTTCCAGTCGGCGCGGACGTAGCCCCAGACGCCGAGGATCTCCGCGGCGCCGGCGAGCCCGATCACGGCGCCGCTGACCGCGAACGAGACCATGATCAGGCGCGGCACGCTCAGCCCGAAGTGAGCGGCCGCCCGCGGGTTCGCTCCCAGCACGTTCAGGCGCAGGCCGAAGGCGGTGCGGGTCATCGCGAGGTGCACGAGCACGCAGGCGACGAGCGCCACCACGATCCCGACGTGGATGCTCGTGCCGGGTAGGTCCGGGAGCCGCTGCTCGACCGGGAGCACGCTCGTCTGCGGCACGTTCGTCGACTCGAAGTCGCGAAACGGCCCCTTGATGAAGAGGTTGGCGACGTTGATCCCGACGAAGTTCATCATCAGCGTCGTGATGATCTCGTTCACCTGGTAGCGGGCCTTCAGGTAGGCGGGAACGATCGTCCAGACGGCCCCGACCGCGGCCGCGAGCAGCCAGAGGAGACCGAGCGCGAGCCCGTTCGGCAGGGCCCTGTCGAGGTCGCGGCCGAGACCGGCGACCATCGCGGCGGCAAGCAGGAACTGGCCGTCGATCCCGAGATTCCAGATGTTGGCCCGGAACACGACCACCAGGGCGGCGGCGATCAGGAGCAGCGGCGCCATCCGCGTGACGCTGTCCTGGAGGCCGGTCGTGCGAGTCAGCCCGCCCTCGACGATGTCGCCGTAGAACACGATCGGGTTGCGGCCGAGCGCGAGCAGGATCGCCGCGCCCGCGACGAGCGCCAGCACGATCGGCCCGAGCGAGCGGATGCCGGCGTCGCCGAGCGCTGCGAAGCGGCCGGCGCGCCCTGCCGCAGCGGTGGGCTCCGCCGTCGCGGCCAGGTCGCTCACGCAGCCCTCCCCACCATCAGCTCGCCCACCCGCTGAGCCACGCCGGGGCCGCTCTCGACCACGCCCGCGAGCCGGCCGCGCGAGAGAACGGCGATCCGGTCGCACAGGTCGACGAGCTCCTCGAGGTCGGTCGAGATCACGATCGCGCTGACGCCTCGCTCGGCCTGCTCGCGGATCCGGGCCCGAACGGCCTTGATCGTCCGCACGTCGAGACCGTACGTTGGCTTGCTGTAGATCACCGCGCGCGGCTCGAAGGCGAGCTCCCGCGCCAGCATGACCTTCTGGATGTTGCCTCCCGAAAGGGTCGCGATCCGTGCGTCCACCCCCGGCGTGCGCACGTCGAAGCGCTCGACGAGCTCCCGCGCGGTCGCCTCGATCGGGCGGCGCTGCGTCACCCCGCGCCGCCAGAAGGGCGCCTCTCCGATCCTCTTCAGCACGAGGTTGAGGGCGACGCTCATGCTGCCGACGGTGCCCTCGCCGACCCGGTCGTCGGTGACGTAGCGCAGGCCGAGCCGCTCGCGGCGCGACACGCCCAGGGTCGAGATCGTGTGGCCGTCGAAGCGGATCTCGCCGGCGGTCAGCGACCGCTGGCCCCCGATCGCCTCGGCGAGCTCCCTCTGGCCGTTGCCATCGACGCCCGCGATCCCCATGATCTCGCCCGGCAGCACGGACAGCGAGATGTCGTGGATCCCGACCTGGCCCCGGTCCCCGGCCGCGGACACGTGGATCAGCTCGAGCAGGGGAGCCTCCCCGCGCCCGCGGCGCGGCTCGTGCCCCACGACCTGCTCCTCGAGCTCCGCGACGTCCGCGACCTCCCGCGCCTCCTCCCCGAACATCAGCCGCACGATCTCGGCCTGAAGCTGCTCGTGCGAGCGGGAGCGCAGGTCGTCGGGCCCGAGCTCGCCGACGAGCCGCCCCTGCTTGAGGATCGAGACGCGATCCCCCATCTCGGCCGCCTCGTGCAGCTTGTGGGTGATGAAGACGACCGCGAGGCCGTGCTGCTTCAGGCCCTCGAGCACCTTCGCGAGCTCCGCGACGCCCTGCGGGGTCAGCATCGATGTCGGCTCGTCGAGGATCAGCACGGACGAGCCACGCCAGAGCGCCTTGACGATCTCGACCTGCTGCTGCTGGCCGAGCGCGAGCGTGCTCGTGATCGCGTCGGGGTCGATCTCGACCCCGAGCGTGCCCGCGAGCTCGGCCAGGCGTGCCCTCGCGCCCCTGACGTCGAGACGCAGGCCGCCTCCGGCGCCCAGCATCAGGTTCTCGAGCACGGTCAGCGTCGGGATCAACGTCGCGTGCTGGTAGACCATGCCGATCCCGAGCTCGAGCGCTCGGCGCGGCGAGTCGATGTCGACCTCGCGGCCGGCGACGACGATGCTCCCGGCGTCGGGTCGCAACATCCCGGACAGCACGTTCATGAGCGTCGACTTCCCCGCCCCGTTCTCGCCGAGCAGGCAATGGACCTCGCCCCGAAGCAGCGCGAGCGTGATCTCGTCGTTCGCGACCACGCCCGGGAACGCCTTCGTGATCCCGAGCAGGAGAACGGCAGCGTCGCCGGCCGCCTGCGTCGGGGCGGGGGGCGTGGTCTTCGGCTGGGTGCGGCCGGCGCGCGCGGCCCCCGGGGGGCGCCCGCGCGGCGGGGCGCCGGCCGGCGCCCCTCCGCGTTCAGGCGAGGCTGGTCGTGACGAAGCCTACTAGCCTCCGATCAGCGCGTTCACGTCGTCGAGGGCCGGCGTCAGCGGGATCTCGATCGACCCGTCCGCGATGCCCGCGGCAGCCGTCTCGATCTCCGCCCAGACGTCGGCGGGGATGTGATCCGTCTGGAGCAGCGAGAGGCCGTTCGAGACGTTCAGGTCGTAGCCCTGGTTGCCGAACGTGCCCGCGGCGATGTCGGCGAGCGCCTGCTCGAAGATCTGGGTGAAGTCCCAGAGCACCGAGGAGAGCAGCACACCTTTCTCGTCGATCGAGCTCTTGTCGCCGATCACGTCGATGAACCAGACCTTGTCGGCGCCCTCGGGCGGCGTGGCCGTCTCGACCGCCTGGAGCATCCCGAACGACGACCCGTCGCCCATCCCGAACACGATGTCGGCGCCGCCCGCGATCACGCTCTCGGTCACGCGCTTGCCGCCCGCGGCGTCGCCGTAGCCGGCCTGGCCGATCTGGGTCAGGATGAACTCCACGTCCGGGTTGACGGTGCGCGCCCCGGCGACGAAGCCGCCGGCCTGCTTGTGCCAGTTCGTGTCGTCCGCGGACTCGACAATCCCGAGCGTGCCCGTCTGGGTCATCTTCGCAGCGAGGATGCCGGCGAGGTACGCGCCCTGCTGGCTCGACGTCGAGATGTCGGCGACGAGGCCGGGCGTCGTGTTGTCCGGCTTGTCGTAGGTGATCACCGGGATCCCCGTCGCCGCCGCGAACTCGGGCGCGGCCGTGTTGTAGCCGCTTGCCTGGGCGATGATGAACTGGACGCCGTCGTCGGCGAGCTGGTTCAGGATCGGCGTCACGTCCTCGTAGCCGGCGCCGTCGGCGATGAGCAGCTCGGCGCCGATCGAGTCGGCCGCGGCCTGCGCGCCCTCGACGCCCTGCTGGTTCCAGCCGTAGTCGTTTGCCTTCTCCGGCGCGACCACACCCATCACCGCGATGGCGGGGGCGGCCGGCTCCTCGGTGGTGGCCGGCGCCTCCTCCGTGGTCGCGGGCGGTGCCTCCTCCGTGGTCGCCGGGGGCGCCTCCTCGGTGGTGGCCGGCGCCTCCGTCGTCGTGGGCGCGGCCTCGTCGTCGCCACCGCACGCGGCGGCGAGACCGAGCAGCGCCACCAGCGCGAGCAGCACTCCGGCCCGCGCGATCGGCCCCAACAGTGTCCGTCTCATACAACTCCTCCTTCTCTCCTCGCATGGCCGCCCCACAGCGGGACGGGATGCTCCGATCGGATGCGGGCATCGCTGCCCTCTCTCGATGTGACGGCCGGGGCGGCCGAAGTGTTGGCAGCTGCCTGCTTCACCGCGCCGTGGCCTCCACCGGCCCGGCCGTCTCGGCGAGCACCGCCGCGGCCGCTTCCATCCCCTCGCCGACCCGGACGCTCGCGCCGAGATCGACGAGCGTGCGCCCGAGCGCCCCGACTCCGACGACCGGGAAGAACGAGCGGGCGCTCGCGCCCATGTGCCCGATGCGGACGACCCGGTCGGTCGAGCCCTCGCCGTCCGAGATCATCACGCCGTAGCGGTTGCGCACGTGGTCGCGCACCTGCACGTCGGTCAGCCCCTCCGGGAGCGCGACGACGGTCACGCACGTCGACGCGATCTCGTCCGACTGCGGCCACGTCGCGAGCCCGAGCGCGCGAACGCCGGCCCGGCACGCCCGCGCCGCGGCCTCATGACGGGCGTACGAGGCCGGAAGACCCTCCTCGAGCACCTCCTCACAGGCGGCGACCAGGCCGTAGATCTCCGTGATCGACGGGATGTAGGGGAACCGCCCTCCCTCGATCCACTTCTCCTTCCAATCGAGCAGCGACAGATACGAGTCGCGTGGCGCCGCCGGATTCCGCCGGATCCGCTCCCACGCCCGGTCGCTCACCGACACGAGCGACAGGCCCGAGGGGCCCGAGATGCACTTGTGCGGGCCAGAGACGCAGATGTCGAGCTGCCACTCGTCGGGCAGGAACGGCATGCCGCCTACCGACGAGACGCAGTCGACGACTGTGATCGCGCCGTGCGCCCTGGCGATCGGCCCGATCTCGGCCACCGGGTTGAGCGTGCCCGACGGGGTCTCGGAGTGGACGACCGTGACCACCTCGACGTCGGGATGCTCGGCCAGCGCCCGCTCCACCTGCGCCGGGTCGATCGCGTCGTTCCACGGCACCTCGACCTCGTGCACCACGGCGCCGCACGCCTCGAGCCAGTAGCCGTAGCCCTTGCCGAAGACTCCCGACGCGAGGTTGAGGCACACCGTTCCCGGCTGGACGACCGCACGCGCAGCCGCCTCGAGGCCGAGCACCGCCTCACCCTGCATGAGCACGATGTCGGCCTTCGTGCAGAAGATATCGGCAACGAGGCGCTCGGCCCGCCGGAACGCCTCCATGAAGAACGGGTCGTACTGGTAGGTGACCGGCGTCCCGAAGGCGCGAAGCATCCGTCCCGAGGCAGCAGACGGGCCCGCGGTCAGGACGAAATCCGGCTCGTGCACAACAATCTCCCTTCTGCGTTCTCACGCAGGGGGCGCCGGACGGTGACGCACCGCCCCGCC
>CAYJLE010000016.1:13501-24688 GCA_964370985.1 uncultured Gaiellales bacterium
GGGGCCCCGCCCGGTGCGCCCCCCCCCGCCCCCCCCTGCCGGGGTTCAGCTTCCGATCTGCGCTTCCACCTCGTCGAGCGACACCGTGAGCGGCACCTCGATCGAGCCGTCGAGGATCCCCTGGCTCACGGTCTCGAGCTCGGCCCAGACCTCCGCCGGGATCGCGTCGGTCTGGAGCAGGCCGATGCCGCCGTTGGAGAGATCCATGACGTAGTCCTGCTCGCCGTACGTGCCCGCGTTCACGTCCGCGATCGCCTGGGTGAAGATCGACGTGAAGTCCCAGAGCACGGAGGACAGGAGCACGCCCTGCTTGTCGACGTCGGTCTTGTTGCCGATGTCGTCGATGAACCAGACCTTGTCGGCACCCTCGGGCGGAGTCGCCGTCTCGATCGCCTGCATCATCCCGAACGACGCGCCGTCGCCCATGCCGAAGATGATGTCCGCGCCGGCAGCGATTACGCTCTCGGTCACCCGCTTGCCGCCCGCGGCATCCGCGTAGGCGGCCTCGCCGATCTGCACGCGCAGGATCTTGATCGCGGGGTCGGCGCTCTGCGCGCCGGCCGCGAACGCGCCCGACTGCTTGTTCCAGTTCTCGTTGTCGGCGGAGACCACGAGCCCGAGCGTGCCGGTCTTCGTCATCTTCGCCGCGAGCACGCCGGCGAGGTACGCGCCCTGCTCGCTCTTGAACACCATGTTCGCAACGAGCCCCGGTGTCGTGGCGGCCGGGTTGTCGGGGATCAGGACCGGGATCCCGGACTCCGCCGCCCACTCGGGCGCTGCCGTGTTGTAGCCGCTCGCGTGCGCGATGATCAGGTTCGCGCCGTCGTCGGCAAGCTGCTGGAGGATCGGCGTGATGTCCTCGTACCCCGCGCCGTCGGCGACCTCGGCGGTCGCGCCCGACGCCGCTGCCGCAGCCTCGGCGCCCTCGACGCCCTGCTGGTTCCAGCTGTAGTCGTTCCCCTCCTCGGGGGCGACGATGCCCACGATTGCGACAGCGCCCGCGGGCGCCTCCGTCTCGGCCGGCGCCTCCGTCTCCGCTGGCGCCTCCGTCTCGGCCGGCGCCGCCTCCTCGTCTCCGCCGCAGCCGGCGGCAAGCCCGAGCGCGAGCACCGCGACGAGCAGCGCCAGCACTCTCAGCAACCTCCCAACTCCCGTTCCCATCACCCGAATCCTCCTTGTCCTGCTTCTCGCTTGACGACGTAACCTCGAACCGAGACGTCACCGGGATGCTGCCCGCCCGCTCACCTCCTGGCTCGAGACCACAGGGGCGCTCGCGTGCCCGTCGCCGAAGAAGAGCAGGCGCCCGTTTCGGTTCAGCACACGCTCGACGAGGTCGGGCTCCAGGCCCGACAGCTCGACCTTGCGGATCTCCACCTCCGGGTGGTGGAACGGGGCGTCGGAGCCGTAGAGCACCCGGTCTGCCCCCGCGCGGCGAACCGCCTCCCGGATCTTCGTGTGCATCGGCATCCCCGACGTCTCCAGGTACACGTGCGGGTTGCGCTCCGCGACATCGATCGACGCGTTGATGTAGACGATGTTCCCGTGGCCCATGTGGCCGAGCACAACGCGCAGCGTCGGGAACGAGCGAGCGAGCTCCTCGATCGACCAGGGCAGCGTGAAGATCGGATGTCCGCAGTGGACAAGCACGGGCGATCCCCGGTCAGCCAGCACCCCGGCCAGCGGGTGCACGATCGGGTCGTTCGGGTGATACCCGTCGAGCAGCGGGTGCAGCTTCACCCCGAGGAACCGAGGGTGCTCGATCAGCTCGAGCGCCGACTCGAGGTAGCCCGGCAGCCTCGGGTTCGCCCACACGAGGCCGTACGCTCCGGGAACGCTCTCGACCACGCCCCGCACGTACTCGTTGTCGGGGTGGAAGACGAGGCACGAGTCGATGCGGTGGGCAGCCATCAGCTCGATCAGGCCGTCGCGGTCAAGCCGCACGTCGAACAGTGGGAACTCGCCGACGTGCATGTGGGCGTCGAAAATCGCGGTCACCGCAGCGCCGATCCGCCGGCCTTCACGGCCTGCCGGATATTCGTCGGCTCCAAACTGTTGACACTCAACATGATCGAGCGCGATACTCTACTCCGTCGTGAGGCGAGATGCAATGGCCGCAGGATCCGACGCCGCGATCGCCGCGGGCGACGGCTCGCCCCCGGGGAAACTCGAGAACCTGACCCTCTGGGAGCGGGTTCACGGCTTCCTCCGCCAGGAGATCCTCTCGAACCGCCTCCCCCCCGGAACCGAGCTCGCCGAGGTCGCGCTCGCGGAGTCGCTCGGGGTCAGCCGTGGCCCTGTCCGGGAGGCGCTCGGGCGCCTCGCCGCCGAGGGGCTCGTGATCGTGCGGCCCCGGCGCGGGGCGGTCGTCTCCTCGCTCTCCAAGGAGGAGTTCCTGGAGGCCTACCAGGTTCGGGAAGCGCTCGAGATGCTCGCGATCCGCCTCGCAGTGCCGCGAACGACGCCCGAGCTGCTCGAGCGGCTCCACGGGCTCGTCGCGAGGATGCAGGACTGCGCCGACCGCGATGACGTGGACGGGTTCTTCGAGCTGAACGCGCGGTTCCACCAGACGTTCGTGGACGCGTCCGGCAACGGTCGGCTGACGGAGCTGTACCGCCAGCTCGTCGAGCAGCTCGGCCGCTACCGGGGGAGCTCGCTGGCGCTGCGCGGCAGCCTGAAGCGCTCGATCGCCGAGCACCGCACGATCCTCCGAGCGGTCGCGTCCGGGGACCCCGACCGGGCCGCGCACCTGCTCTCCGAGCACATCCGGGTGCCGCAGCGCCGCCTCGAGGCCGGCGACGACGAGCTATTCGACCTGCACACGATTCCACCGAAGGGAGACGCTCGATGAGAACGACGAAGGCCGGCCGATGAGCGGCAGCGACCGCCGGCTCGAGTTCGGCGTCAACCTGAACAACCGGGAGCCGCTGATCGCCCCCGACTACAGCCTGGAGATGCTGCTCGAGCTGTCCGGCCGCGTCGAGGAGCTGGGCTTCGACTCGGTCTGGGTCGGCGACAGCCTCTTCTCGAAGCCGCGCTACGAGCCGATCGCGCTGCTCGCAGCGATCTCGCAGCGCACGTCACGCGTGCGGCTCGGAACGGCGTGCATGGTCTCGTCGACGCGCAACCCGCTCTACCTGGCGCTCGAGTGGGCGACGCTCGACCACCTCTCGGGCGGCCGCACGATCCTCGGCACGGGCATCGGAAACCCCGAGCAGGGAGTGCAGCGGGAGTTCGCGGCGCTCGGCCTCGACTTCAAGCGCCGGGCGGGCATCTTCGAGGAGGGGCTCCGGGCGATCCGCACGCTCTGGACGGAAGGGCGCGTCACGCTCGACGGCGAGTTCTTCCAGTACGACGACGTCTCGTTCTACTCGGGGACGGAGATGGCGCCGCTCCAGCCGGTGCAGAAGCCGCCGCCGATCTGGGTCGTCTCCAACCCGCGGCTCGTGCGCGAGCTGCCGCCCGACGAGGCACGGAAGCGGATGGAGCCGGCCTGCCGGCGGATCATCGAGCTCGGCGACGGCTGGATGACGTGCTGCCGCGCGCAGCACCCCGAGGAGCTCGCCGAGCAGCTCGCCGTGCTCGCCGACGTCGCCTCTGCCCACGGCCGGGACTGGGACGATTACACGGTCTCCTACCAGGTGACGATGAACATCGGCGACTCCGAGGAGGAGGCCCGCCGCGCGTTCGATCAGTACATCTCGATGTACTACCCGGAGCTCTCCCGGGCGATGGATCTCTCGAACTGGGGCCCGGTCGGCACCCCGGAGCAACTCGCGGAGTGGCTCCGGACGTTCGCCGACGCGGGCGTCCACCACTTCATCTGCCGCTTCGGCGCGCTCGACCAGTTCGAACAGGTCGAGCGCTTCGCCGGAGAGGTCCTGCCAACGTTCAGCACCGAACGAGCGAGGTGAGCCGAATGGGTACCACGGTCGAAAAGCTGCTCGAAGACGCGACGCTCGTCGTCGACGTCTGCATGTCGGTCGAGCAGGACGACGTCGTCACGATCATCACCGACGACGCACACGCCGAGCAGGCGAGCGCGATCGCCCGGGTGGTGGTCGAGCGGGGCGGCTGGCCCGTCATGATGAACAACGAGACACAGGTCGCCCGCGGCCTCGCGGACGTCCGCTTCCCGATGGCACCGCCGTCGAACGTCCACCGCGCCATGGTCGGCTCCGACGAGGTGATCATCATCACGAACCTCGAGTGGGCGAACCGCTTCGCACACGTGTCGGCCGTCAAGGAGACGTGCGCGGCGAACGGCAAGATCGCCTCCGTCGAGGAGGGCATGGGTAGCTGGGACCTGACCGTAGAGCACATCCGGGAGGCGACCCGGCGAGCGAAGGACGCGATCGCCGCGCTCGAGGGCAAGAAGCACGTGCGCGTGACGACGGCGCGCGGCACCGACTTCACCGTCTCGATCGACGGCCGGCCGGCGCTCGAGGTGACGCCGATCAAGGAGCGCGGCCAGATGATGGGCCCGGTGCCGCTCTGGGCGGAGGTGGCGTTCGCGGCCGTCGAGGACTACACCCACGGGACCGCGGTCGTGGACGGCGTGATGCTTGGCATCGGCCTGCCCGGTCAGGTGAAGGAGCCGATCCGCTGGACGCTCGAGGGCGGACGGTGCGTCGCGATCGAGGGCGGCGAGGAGGCAAGGCGCCTGCGCGACGCGATCGCCGGGGTCGAGAACGCCGATGTCGTCGGCGAGTTCGCGTTCGGAACGAGCGAGAAGGCGCCCTTCGGCTCCCCGTCGGAGAAGGGGCGCATCGGCACCGTGCATCTCGCGCTCGGCGACAACCACAACGCCTACCCCGGCGGCCAGAACTCGAGCTCGCTCCACCTCGACGGGGTGTTCCTGGACGCGACGATGCAGATCGTCGACGACGGCACCTTCATCCTGAAGGACGGCGCGTGGGTCCTGTGAGCCCGGTCGCAGTCGTCGGCGTCGACGAGGCGGAGCCGATCGCGCTCCCCGGCGGCAGCTGGAGCCGCATGCTCGTCACGGCCGGTCGGGTCGAGGGCAACACCGCGTCCCTTGGCACCTCGGTGTTCACGCCCGGCACCGTGCTCGGCGACGTGCGGCACGAGACGGAGGAGGTCGCGTACGTCGTCTCGGGCAGCGGCGAGCTGCGGCTCGACGGCGGGGAGAACGTGCAATTCGCCGCGGGCGACGCGCTCTTCATCCCGGCCGGGGTCTGGCATGCCGTGGCCAACACGGGCACCGACGACGTGGTCATGGTGTTCGGCTTCGCCCACCCCGAGTACCCGCCGACCGAGCGGCGCTAGCGTGCTCTCCATGCAATCCCTGCAGGAGCAGGTCGCCTGGGCCTGCCGGATCCTCGCTCTCGAGGGCTACACCGACCTCACGCTCGGCCACGTCAGCGCCCGGGCGCCCGGAAGCGCGACCGTCCAGATCAAGCGGCGAGGCGTCGCGCTCGACGAGGTCGAGCTGGAAGACGTGATCTCGCTCGACCTCGAGAGCGGCGAGGGCTTCGACTCGCCCGAGATGCATCTCGAGGCCGTCCTGCACACGGAGGTCTACCGCGCCCGGCCGGACGCCAGGGCCGTCGTGCACGGCCACCCTCCCTACGCGACCGCCCTCTCGGCGAGCCAGCAGCCGCTCGACCTGCTCACGCACGACGCCGTGCTGTTCGCCGACGGGCTCGGCGTGTTCGAGGAGACGCCCGAGCTGATCACCGGCCGGGAGATGGGCGAGGCCGTGGCGCGCGCGCTCGGCGCCCGCCGCGCGGTGCTGATGAGAAACCACGGCGTGCTCGTCGTCGGCAAGGACGTGGCCTGGGCGGTGCTGACGGCCGTGACGCTCGAGCGGGCGGTGCGCCTCCAGGCGATTGCGGCCGCGCTCGGTCCACTCGCACCGATTCCCCGGGAGACCGCGCGGCGGATGCTCCCCGAGAAGTACAACGACGGCCTGGTGGACGAGTACTGGGCGGCCTGGATCCGCCGGCTGCGGCGCTCCGGGGCCGGGCTCGCGGACTGATGGAGATCGAGCTGACCGTCAACGGCAGTCCCGTCGCGGCGAGCCTCGAGCCGCGGCAGCTCCTGCTCGACTTCCTGCGCGACGACCTCGGCCTCACCGGCACGAAGCACTCGTGCGACGTCCAGGTCTGCGGCGCCTGCACCGTCCTCCTCGACGGACAGCCCGTGAGCTCGTGCTGCACGCTCGCGGTCGAGGCGCACGGCCGGGACGTGCTCACCGTCGAAGGGCTCGCCGAACGGGACGAGTTCGTCGCGATCGAGCGGGCGTTCACGCGGCACGCGGCGGTCCAGTGCGGCTACTGCACGCCCGGGCTCGTGCTGACGATCCATGCCCTGCTCGCCGAGGGTGCGCTCGCCACGGAGGAAGGGATACGGCGGAACCTCGCCGGAAACCTCTGCCGCTGCACGGGCTACAAGGCGATCGTCGAGGCCGTCCGCGAGCTGGCGGGAGCGAGCGGTCCGTGAGCGCCACGGTCGAGACCCCGCCCAGGGCAGGTACCGCCGTCGGGCTGCCGCTCGAGCGGGTCGACGCCGGTGAGAAGCTGCGGGGCCAGGCCCGCTTCACCGGCGACCTCGACGTCGGGCGGATGCTCCACGGCAAGGTCATGCGCTCGCCCCTCCCCCACGCCCGCATCGTCTCCCTCGACGCCTCACGAGCCGAGCGGCTTGCCGGCGTCGTGTGCGTCCTCACGGGACGCGACCTGCTCGACCTGCCGAGCCCCTTCTACGGCCACGCGCTGAAGGACCGCCCGATCGTCGCGATCGACCGCGTTCGCTTCGCGGGCGAGCCGGTGGCGGTCGTGGCGGCGGAGGACGAGGCGACCGCCGAGGCCGCCCTCGCCCTCGTCGACGTCGAGTACGAGGAGCTGCCGACGGCGGTGAGCATCGCTGACGCGCTGGCCGCCGGCGCTCCGCAACTCCACGAGGGCCCCCAGCGCGCGGGACTGTTCCACGGCCTCGGCGAGCTGGGAGAGCGCGAGGGCAACGTCTGCTACCGCTACCGCATCGACCGCGGCGAGGTCGAGGCCGCGTTCGCGCACGCGGACGTCGTGGTCGAGGGTGAGTACGAATTCCCGGCCGTCTACCAGTACGCCCTCGAGACGCACACGGTGATCGCGGAGCACCGCACCGACGAGATCACCGTCTGGGCCTCCTGCCAGCACCCGTTTCTCGTGCGGGCGGAGCTGGCCGACCTGTTCGGGCTCCCGCTGCACCGGGTGCGACTGATCGTGCCGTACCTCGGCGGCGGCTTCGGCTCGAAGTCGTACACGAAGATGGAGCCGATCACCGTCGCGGTCGCCCGCAAGGCCGGGAGGCCGGTGCGGATCCGAAACCGGGTCGACGAGGCCATGCTGACGACGCGCCGCCACGGCATGCGTTGTCGTATGCGCACCGCCGCCACGGCGGGAGGGCGCCTGCTCGGCCGCGAGGTCGAGCTCTGGCTCGACACCGGCGCATACGCGGATAATGGGCCACGCGTAACGGCGACCGGCGGCGACGCCGCGCCCGGGCCCTACCGCTGGGCCGCCTACCGTGTCGACGCCGCCTGCGTCTACACGAACACCTCCCCGTCCGGGTCGTACCGGGCGTTCGGGGCCACCCACGTGCAGTGGATCGGCGAGTCGCAGGTCGACGAGGTGGCGCGCCGCTGCGGGCTCGATCCGCTCGAGCTGCGCCGGCAGAACCTGTGCGTGCCGGGCGAGGAGCTCCGGGCCGGGGGCAAGCCGCTCGACGCCGACCTCGTCGGCGACGTGGAGAAGGTCGCCGAGGCGATCGGCTGGGGCGGGCCGAGGCGGCCCTGGCGAGGGCGCGGCCTCTCGGTCGGGCTGCTCGCGGCGGGCGCCCACCCGGTGTCGAACGCGACCGTGCGGCTCGAGTCGGACGGGATCGCGATCGTTCTCGTCGGCACGACCGAGAAGGGCCAGGGTGCACGGACGGTGATGGCTCAGATCGCGGCCGAGGAGCTCGGGCTGCCGCTCGAGCGTGTCCGCGTGCAGGGCGCCGACACCCGCTACACGCCCTACGACCGCTCGACGGGCGCGAGTCGCTCGACGACGCTCGCGGGGCTCGCGGTGCAACGGGCCGCCCGCGACGTGCGCGACCAGCTCGCCCGGATCGCCGGCGGCGACCCCGACCCGGCCGAGTACGTGGCGCTGATGCGCCGCCATTTCGGGTTCGCGGGCGGGGAGCTGATCGGCGTCGGCGAGGTCCGCCCCCAGGGGACGGGGTCGTACGCGGAAGGGCCCGTGTTCTGGGAGGTCTGCGTCGGCGCGGCGGAGGTCGAGATCGACCCCGAGACGGGAGTCGTGACCGTGCTGCGGACGGCGACCGTGGCCGACGTCGGCCGCGCGATCAACCCGCTCCTGGTCGAGCGCCAGGACGAGGGCGCGACGCTCCAGGGGATCGGCAACGCGCTGTTCGAGGAGATGCTCTGGATCGACGGGCAGCTCGCGAACGGCGACCTGCTCGAGTACCGGATCCCGACCGTCCGGGACATGCCCGCGGAGATGACCTGCATCGTCGTCGAGAACGGCGACGGCCCCGGCCCGTACGGCGCCAAGGGCTGCGGGGAGGGCGCGCTGGCTGCGATCCCCGCCGCGATCGTGAACGCCCTGGCCGACGCCGGGGTGCCGATGACCGAGCTGCCGCTGACGCCGGAGCGCGTGTGGCGGCGCATTAGAGAACTCGAGAAGGAGGCGACAGGTGGCTGAGCTGAAGCGCGCGGCCGTGATCGGCACCGGCACGATGGGCCCCGGCATGGGGGCGGTGCTCGCCCGGGCCGGGCTCGTGACCGCACTCTACGACGTGAGCGCCGAGCAGCTCGAGCGGGCGAGGGAAGGCGCCCGGCTCGCGCAGGGGGTGCTCGACCGGCTCGAGACACCCTCGGTCGCCGGCGGCTCGCTGAGCTTCGAGACCGACCTCGGGGCGGCGCTCGCCGGCGCCGGGATCGTGATCGAGGCCGTCCCGGAGCGGCTCGAGCTGAAGCACGAGGTGTTCCGGGCGTTCGAGCAGCACGTCGCGGCCGACGCGATCCTCGCGTCGAACACGTCTGGCATCCCGATCACGAAGATCGCCGAGGCCTGCGCGAGCCCGGAGCGCGTCGTCGGCATGCACTGGTCGAACCCGCCGCACCTGATCCCGATGATCGAGGTGATCCCGGGGGAGCGCACCGCGCAGGGCGTCGTCGACGCGACCTGCGAGCTCGTGCGGAGGGTCGGCTACCACCCGGTGGTCGAGCGCGAGGTCCCCGGCTTCGTCGAGAACCGGATCCTCTACGCGATCCTGCGCGAGTGCCTCGACCTCGTCGACCGCGGCATCATCGATCCGGAGGGGCTCGACCTCAACGTCAGGTGGGGGATCGGCTACAAGCTGGCGGTGATCGGCCCGATGGAGCTGCTCGACATGGCCGGCCTCGACATCTACAACGCGGTCGGCTCGTACCTGAACGGGGATCTCTCCACCTCGGGTGAGGTCTCCTCGACGATCCGCGGGCTGATCGACCAGGGCCGCCTCGGCATGAAGTCCGGCGGCGGCATCTACGACTACACGCCCGAGCGGGTTGCGGAGCTGCGCGCGCGGCGGGCGGCGAAGCTCGTCGCCGTGCGCAAGGCGCTCGAGGCCTAGGCAGGAGGGGGTTTGCCGTGAAGATCTGGTTCCTCGACAACGGCTCCATCGTGATCGACCACGCCCAGCTCCAGTGGAACATCGGCGGCGGCACGCCGGTTCGGATCCCCTCCTACGGGCTCCTGATCGAGCACGACGAGGGTCTCTTGCTGTTCGATACCGGCTTCGACCTCGAGCACACGAACCGCGTGCTCCCGTTCGAGCTGCCCGAGCAGACACCGGAGCAGACGATCCCGGCCCAGCTCGAGCTGTGTGGCTACCGCCCCGCCGACGTGACGGCGCTCGTCAACTCGCACCTGCACTTCGACCACGTCGGCGGCAACAAGCACTTCGCCGGTACCGGCGTCCGGAACCTGATCCATGCCCGCGAGCTCGCGCAGGCGCGGAACTGCGAGCCGTTCGAGCGCCTCGGCTACTCCGACGGGACCTGGGACTACGAGCGGGCGAGCCTCGTCCCCGTCAGCGGCGACTTCGAGCTCGCGAAGGGCCTCACGCTGTACGAGACGCCCGGGCACACGGTCGGCCACTACTCGCTGCTCGTCGAGCCGGGCTCGGGAGCGACGCCGATGCTGTTCGCGTTCGACGTCGTCTACGACCAGGAGGCCTACGGCAAGGGCATCCAGCCGGGCTTCCACATCGACCCGGTAGCCGGGGTGCGCTCGATCCGCCGGATCAAGGCGCTTGCCGAGGAGCACGGGGCCGACGTGTACTTCTCCCACGACATGGACGCGTGGCACACCTACCGCCACGCGCCCGAGTGCTACGAGGTCTGACTCACCGTGCGGGCCGGCACCGCCGGCCCGGAAAGGGGGCGACAGGGATGGGCAAGATGGAAGGAAGGGTCGCGATCGTCACGGGCGCCGCGCAGGGCATCGGGCGCGCGGTCGCGCGGAAGCTGGCCGCGGAGGGCGCAACGGTCGTCTGCGCCGACCAGAACGGCGAGGGTGCCGGTCAGGCCGCGGCGGAGCTCCCGGACGCGACCGCGACCCAGGCGGACGTCTCGCGGCCCGACGACGTGCAGCGCCTCGTCGACGAGACGCTGGCCGCGCACGGCAAGGTGGACGCGCTCGCGCACGTCGCGGCGGTCGTCCCCTTCACGGCGTGGGACGACATCGACTTCGAGGAGTGGCGGCGGATCATGTCCGTCAACCTCGACGGGACGTACCTCGTGAACCGCGCCGTCTACGGGCCCATGCGGGAGGCCGGATACGGGCGGATCGTCAACATCTGCTCGAACGTCGTCCTCGCCGGCACGCCGAACCTCGCCCACTACGTCGCCTCGAAGGGCGGCGTGCTCGCGTTCACGCGGGCGCTCGCACGCGAGATCGGCAAGCACGGCATCACGGTCAACTCGGTCGCGCCCGGCCTGACGGCGTCGGAGGGCGCGCTCGCGAGCCCTCACAAGGACGCGTTCGAGTTCGTGCAGATGCTCCAGTGCATCCCGCGGCGCGGCGAGCCGGCCGACATCGCACCCTCCGTCGCGTTCCTCCTCTCCGAGGAAGCCGGCTGGGTCACGGGACAGATGCTCGTGGCCGACGCGGGCATGACCCACAACTGATGGCCGCG
>CAYJLE010000016.1:24788-59659 GCA_964370985.1 uncultured Gaiellales bacterium
TCACGGGACAGATGCTCGTGGCCGACGCGGGCATGACCCACAACTGATGGCCGCGCTCGCAGTCACCCGCACCGGGGCGATCCTCGCCGTCGCCGACGTCGGGCGCTCGCTCGCGTTCTACCGCGACTCGCTCGGATTCGCGGTCGAGGCAACGTTCGACGACCCGCCGTACGCGATCCTCTCGCTCGCGGGCACGCGGTTGTCGCTGGCCGAGCAGGGCCATCGGCCACCGGACCACGATGTCGTGCTGACGGCGCCCGCGGACGCGGGGCGCCCGGCCGCGATGCTCGTGCTCGAGGTGGCCGACGCCCTCGCCGCCCACGCCGCGCTCGAGGCCGCCGGCGCCGACTTCGTGGCTCCCCTCTTCTCTCCGCCCTGGGGCGGGCACCGGTTCTTCGTCCGCGACCCGGACGGCTTCCTGGTCGAGCTCGAGGAGCTCGCGTGAGAGCCGTCGTGCTGCACGGCCCCGGCGACGTCCGCGTCGATGACGTCGCCGAGCCCGCCCTGCTCGAGGCGGGCGACGCGATCGTCGAGGTGACGGCGACCGCGATCTGCGGCGCCGACCTGTTCCCCTACCACGGGCTGACCCCCGGGTTCGAGCCAGGCACGGTACTCGGGCACGAGTTCGCCGGGGTCGTCCGCGAGGTCGGGCCCGAGGTCGAGCGGATCCGGCCGGGCCAGCGGGTCGTCAACGGCTCGATGACCCGTGACGGCACCTGCGCCTACTGCCGGCTCGGCCTGCCGACCCAGTGCGAGGGCCGTTCCCTGTTCGGCTACTCGGGCGTCTATCCGAGGCTCGATGGCGGGCAGGCCGAGCTCGTGCGAATTCCTCGTGCAGACCTCGTGCTCCAGCCGCTCCCGGATTCCGTCTCCGACGAGGCGGGCGTCTTCGTCGCCGACATCCTCCCCACCGGCTGGGGCGCCGTCGTGCGCGGCGGCGTCGAGGCGGGCGACGCGGTCTGCGTCGTCGGCTGCGGGCCAGTCGGGCTGATGGCCGTGCTCTCTGCTGTCCACCACGGCGCCCGCGTGCTCGCGGTAGACGGGATCGCGGCCCGCCGCGAGCTCGCGGCGTCGCTGGGCGCCGAGGCCGTGGCCCCCGAGCAGGCGGCGGAGGCGGTGGCGGAGGCCACGGGCGGGCTCGGCGCCGACGTCGTGATCGAGGCGGCCGGCTCGCAGGGAGCTCTCGACGCGGCGCTTCGCCTCGCCCGCGGGCGCGGGACCGTCTCGGTCGTGGGCGCGCACTTCGAGCCCGACTACCCGCTCGACAACCTGCACATGTTCGAGCACGAGCTCACGCTCAGGTTCACGATCGGCGACCCGACGAACGACCGGGTGCGGCTGCTCGAGCTGATCGCCGCCGGCGCAATCGACCCGGCGGCGATCGTCACGCACCGGCTCCCGCTCGCCGACGCGGCCGAGGCCTACCGCCTGTTCGACGCCCGCGAGGCGACGAAGGTTGTCCTCACCCCCTGAGGCCGCCGACCGGTCGATGGGCGCGGGCACGGCCGCGCTCGTCGCGACGCCGATCCTGCTCTGGGGGACCGCCTACGTCGCCACGGACGTCGGCACCCGGCACTCGAGCGACCTCGTCTTCTCGGCCGTGAGAACGGCGCCGGCGGGGCTCCTGCTCCTGGCGGTGGCGGCGCTCGCCGGCTCGCGGCTGCCCCGGGGGCGCGAGCTCTGGTGGGCGTTCGCGTCGGGGCTCCTGATCGTCGTCGTCTTCGTCGCGACGCTAACGGCCGGGGTCAGCCTCGCCGGCGCGGGCAACGCCGCCGTGCTGACGAACACGGCCCCGTTCTTCGTCCTCGTCTTCGCCCGGATCGTGCTCGACGAGCGGGTCTCCCCGCTCGCAGCGGCGGGAGTCGCCGTGGGCTTCGCGGGCGTGGTGCTGATGGTCTGGCCCCAGCTCGGCGTCGAGGGCGCCCGGGACGACCTCACGCTCGGGGTCGCGCTCAGCCTCGTCTCGGCAGCGGGCTGGGCCGCGGGGACGCTCGTCGTCAAGTGGCTGCTCGAGCGCCGGCCCGGGCTCGAGATGATCGGCTTCGCGGCGGCGCAGTACCTGACCGGATCGGTGGTCCTGGCCGCGCTCGGCCTCTGGATCGAGGGGGCAGGCGCCACGGCGTGGTCGTCGGGCGAGCTGTGGGTCTCGGTCGCCTGGCTCGCGGCCGGCGTCTCGGTGGTGGCGATGATCGCCTTCTACGCCGCGCTCAGGCGCCTGTCCGCCACGCGCGTCTCCGCGACGCTGTTCCTGGTCCCGGCGGTCGCCGTCCTCGTCGAGCTCGCCCGCGGCAACCTCCCCGACGGGATCGTCCTCGCCGGGATGGCGCTCGCGGTGCTCGGCGTAGCCGCCGTCAACCGCGGCGGGACCGCATGAGGCTCCGGGCGGCTATCGGCGCGGCCGCGCTGCTCGCGCTCGCCGCCTGCGGCGGACGCACCGACACGCCGGACGCCGCCGCGGCCGCGCTGCGCGAGCGGCTCGAGGCCCGCGACCTGTCGGTCAGGTCGATCGACTGCCTCGACAGCGGCCTCGAGCTCGAGAGCGCGACCTCGTACCGCTGCACCGTCAACTTCGGCGACCCGCATCTCGTGCCCTACTGCGTCGCCCTGCTCGACAGCGGCCCCGTCACCGACCGGGAGCGCCCCGACCTTCGCTGCTACCCGCCCGAGGAGGAGCAGCGCTACCGCGAGAACGCGTGGCTCGACCCGTGAGCAGCTACGCGGGCGAGAGCTCGGCGTGGCGAAAGCACGTGACGACGTGGTCGTTCACGAGGCCCGCCGCCTGCATGGCCGCGTAGCAGATCGTGGGCCCGACGAACCGGAAGCCCCGGCGTTTCAGCTCCCTGCTCAGCACCCGCGACTCCGCAGTCTCGGCGGGGATCTCGGCAACCGTGCGCCAGCGGCCCTGGATCGGCGTGTCCGCGACGAAACCCCACAGGTAGGCGGCGAAGCTCCCGTGCTCCTCGCGGACGGCGAGCGTCGCCCGCGCGTTCGCGACCGCGCTCTCGATCTTGAGCCGGTTGCGGACGATCCCGGCATCCCCGAGCAGGCGCTCGACATCGGCCGGGCCGAACCCGGCGACGGCGTCAGCGTCGAAGCCGGCGAACGCGCGCCGGTAGCCCTCCCGCTTGCGCAGGATCGTCGCCCACGAGAGGCCGGCCTGCGCGCCCTCGAGCACGAGCAGCTCGAACAGGTGGCGGTCGTCGCGCGAGGGGACGCCCCACTCCCCGTCGTGGTAGGCGACGTAGAGCGGGTCGCTCTCGGGCACCCAGTCGCAGCGACCCGGCGCCCTAGCCGAGACCGTGCGCCTCCTCGAAGCCCGGGCCGCTCGCGCCCTCGATCCAGTAGCGCCGGGCCCAGCCGACACCCTGCCAGGTCTTGATCGAATCGGGCGCGATCGAGAACAGCCAGCGCGGCTGCCCCAGCGTCGGCTCGAGATAGGAGGGACCGTTCGGCCCCAGGTAGCGCACGGACATCCGGGTCGCGATCTCGACCCAGCGCCCGCCTGTGTTCGGTCGCTCGACGAGCTCCGCACGGCCGCGGCCGATCACCTTCTCGAGCGTGTCGATCGTATCGATCACGAACCCGACTCGCCCGTCGCGCTCGAGGTGGAGGGCCCAGTCGGAGCGCGCGCGGGGGATCACCCAGAAGCGGCCGCCCGACCACTCATGCCAGACCGGCACGACGTAGGGAAAGCCGTCCGCGTCGAGGCAGCCGAGCCGCATCACGAGCCCGCGCTCGAGGAACGCGTCGAGCTCCCCTGCGCTCATCTGCCCGAGCTTGCCGCGCCACTCCTGCCCGGACTCGCTCACCAGGCTCCCACCATCTGCTCGGGGACGAGCAACCGGTCGAGCACCTCGTTCGCGCGCTCGATGTGACGCTGCCCGCCGGCGAGGCACACATTCATGTGGCCGGAGAGTAGCGCGTCGACCTCGAGGCCGCGCAGCGAGCGCAGCGAAGCGATCAGGCGGTCGAGGCGGCAGTCGTGGATCGCCTGGAGCATGACCTTGCCCCCGAAGAAGACGACATCGCCGGCGAACAGGGCGCGTCGCCCGTCGTGCTCCAGGAGCAGCGACACGTGTCCGTCGCAGTGGCCCGGCGTGTCGAGCACGGACAGCTCGAGCTCCCCCACCCGCACGCGGGCACCCGCGACGAGCTCGACGTCGACCGGGCAGGGCTCGTAGCGGTAGTCGGGCGGGTAGATCCCGACCGCCTTCGCCACCGTGATCGAGGTGCCCTCCTCGTCCCCGTCGCGCAGGTAGCGGGCGGTCTCCGCCGAGAGGTACACGGCCGGTCGCTCGCCGAGCAGGCGGCGCATCCGGGCCGCCCCGCCCGCATGGTCGCCGTGGGCGTGGGTCAGGATCAGGTGGCCGATCCGCGCCGGGTCGAACCCGTCCTCGCGGACGCGCTCGAGGATCGCCTCCGCGCCCATTCCCGAGCCAACGTCGACGAGCGCGAGCTCCTCCCCACCGTCGAGGAGGTAGACGTGGCAATCGAAGGGGTCGGTCAGGTCGAAGCCGAGGCTGCCCGAGCCGACGAGGTGGATCCGGTCCGCCAGCCGCACGCCGCGATCATCCCACACGCGGGTGGCCGCGGCCACCCGCCGCTCCGGTCAGAGCGCCGCGAGCACGGCGTCGCCGACCTCCCGGGTGGTCGCCGTGCCGCCGAGGTCGGCGGGCGGCGCCCCTGCGAGCGCCCGGTCGAGCGCGGCGTCGAGGCGCCGCGCCTCCTCGTGGAGCCCGAACCCGTGGGCGAGCAGGAGCGCGGCCGAGCGGAGCATCCCGGCCGGGTTCGCGATCCCGCGGCCAGCGATGTCGGGGGCGGAGCCGTGCACCGGCTCGAACAGCCCCGGGCCCGCGTCGCCGAGGCTGGCCGAGCCCGCGAGACCGAGCCCGCCGGTGACGGCCGACGCCTCGTCCGAGAGAATGTCCCCGAACATGTTCTCGGTCAGGATCACGTCGAAGCGCGCGGGCGCCTGGACGAGCTGCATCGCGCAGTTGTCGACCAGCATGTGGTCGAGCTCGACGTCCGGGTAGCCGGCCGCGACCTCCCCGACGACGCGCCGCCACAGTCGCGACGTCTCGAGCACGTTCGCCTTGTCGACCGAGGTGACACGGCCGCGGCGCTCCCGCGCCAGCTCGAACGCGCGCCGGGCGATGCGCTCGACCTGGGCCGGGTGGTACTCGCACGTGTCGAACGCGGTCCCGTCTGCCCGCACGCCCTTCGCGCCGAAGTAGAGGCCGCCCACGAGCTCCCGCACGATCAGGAGGTCGACCTCGCCCCGCCGGGCCGGCCGCAGATTCGCGTAGACGTCGAGGGCGCTGCGCAGACGCAGGAGCCCCTGCTCGGGGCGGACGTCGGCGGCGTCGAGCGCCGGGTCGCCGATCGGCCCCTTCAGCACGGCGTCGGCCCCGCGGCAGGCCTCGAGCGTGGCGGCGGGGAGCGGATCGCCGCCCGCGCGGATCGCGGCGGCCCCGAACGGGCGCTCGTCCAGCTCGAGCCCGGGCACGAGGGCGAGCAGCACGCGCGTCGCCTCCGCGGTGATCTCCGGGCCGATGCAGTCGCCCGGCAGGACGACGACTCTCACGCGCCCGCCGCCACCCGGCCGGGAGTGCTCGCCACGTAGGCGAGCGCGTCCTCGAGCGAGACGACGTCCGCGTACTTCGCCTGGATGTCGAACAGGTTCGCGTCGTGGGGCGCCCGCGCCCGGTCACCGACGCACTCCCGGGGCACGAGCGCCGGCCAGCCGTTCTGGAGCAGATCGATCGCGGTCGCCCGGATGCAGCCGCTCGTCGTCGCGCCGCACAGCACCACGGTGTCGACCCGCTGCGAGACGAGGATCGCCGCCAGGTTCGTGCCGAAGAACGCGGATGCGCCCTTCTTGAGCACGACCGTCTCGTCGTCGCGGCGCCCGAGGCGCGGGTCGATCTCGACCCAGCGGCCGCCGAGCTCGAGCTCGCCGAGCGCGGGGATCTTCTGCAGCCACAGCGCTCCGTCCTTGCCGTTCGCCTCGAACCCGACCGTCGTGAACACGATCGGCAGGCCCCGGGCCCTGGCCGCGTCGAGAAGCCGCCGCGTCGCCTCGACCTCCGGCGTCAGATCCGCGCCGAGCGAGCAGCCCGGGTCGGTGAAGCCGCAGCTGAGGTCGACGACGAGCACCGCCGGACGGGAGCCCAGCCGGAACGCCTGTCCCAGCCCGGCACGCTCGTAGACCTCGCGGGCCTGCTCGTCGCTCATCCCTCACCCCCTGTTCGTGAGCTCCTGGCCAAAGCGGGCGCGCTTGACGAACCGCCCGGCACCCGGCTTCGCGACGAGCGTGTCGCCGTCGACGATCACCTGGCCGCGGACGAGCACGGTCTGCGGCGCCCCGGTCACCTCGGTGCCCTCGAACAGGTTGTAGTCCACGTTCGAGTGGTGAGTGGCGGCGGAGATCGTCAGCCGCTTCTCGGGATCCCAGACGACGATATCCGCGTCGGAGCCGACCGCGATCGTGCCCTTCTTCGGGTAGAGGCCGAAGAACTTGGCGGCGCTGGTGGAGACGAGCTCCACGAAACGGTTGGCGGAGAAGCGCCCGGCGCCGACGCCGAACGTCCACAGCATGTGCAGCCTGTTCTCGATCCCGGGGCCTCCGTTCGGGATCTTCGAGAAGTCGTCCTTCCCGATCGTCTTCTGGCCGTCCCAGTTGAACGGGCAGTGATCGGTCGAGACCGCGGAGAGCACGCCGGTCGCGAGCGCGTGCCAGAGGTGCTCCTGATTCTCCTTCGGGCGGGGCGGCGGCGTGTAGATGTACTTGCCGCCCTCGAAGCCAGGCTGCTCGAGTGCGGTCTCGTCGATGAAGAGGTACTGGGTGCAGGTCTCGCCCCAGGCCTGCCAGTCGCCCGTCCTCGCACGGGCGATCGGCTCGATCGACTCCTTGCAGGAGACGTGGACGACGTACAGGGGGGCGCCGGCGACGCGGGCGAGCTGGATCGCGCGGTTGGTCGCCTCCCCCTCGGTCAGCGGCGGGCGCGTGCGCGCGTGCCAGATCGGCTCGGTATGCCCTGCCGCGACGGCCTCTTTGACGAGCACGTCGATCGCGTCGCCGTTCTCGGCATGCACCATCACGATCGCGCCGGTGTCGGCCGCGACGCGCATGGTCTGGAACAGCGTCTCGTCGTCGACCATGACGGCGCCCTTGTAGGCCATGAACAGCTTGTAGGACGTGATCCCCTCGTCCGGAAGCTTCGCGAGCGTGGCCAGGCTGCCGCCCTCACGCAGGTCGGTGACGCCGATGTGGAACCCGACGTCGATCACCGGCGGGCAGCGCTCGACCTTCTCGTGGTAGTTCGCGAGCGCCGCCTCGAACGACGTGCCCGGCGCCTGCATGCAGAAGTCGATCAGCGTCGTCGTGCCGCCGAACGCGGCCGAGACCGTGCCGGAGGTGAAGTCGTCGCAGGTGACGGTGCCCCCGAAGAACATCTCGATGTGCGTGTGCGGGTCGATCGCCCCCGGCATCACGATCTTTCCGGTCGCGTCGATGACCCGGTCGGCGGTCACGTCGAGCGACTCGCCGATCAGGGTGATGGTCTCGCTCTCGACGTAGATGTCCCCGACGTAGTCGTCGGAGGCGGTGACGATGCGCCCTCCCTTGATCAACACGGACATGTGCGCTACCTCCTTTTCCAGCTCCGACGCCGACGACCCGAGATCGCGGCGAATGCCGCACCGAGCGCCAGGTCGCCCCTACGGACCGCGCGCCGGCGCGGCGCCGGGGCGCTCCCCCTCGGCGCCGACGATCTCGCCGAGCTCCTCCTTGATCTGGACGTCGGCGGTTCTCAGCGCGTCCGCCTCGGCGGCGCCCCGGCGACGCATGAAGAAGGCGCCAACCAGGAACGCGCCCAGGACGACGAACGTGAACGCCGTCGTCACGCTGCCGAGCGCGTACAGGTTCGGGCGAATCGTGCCGCCGGTCGTCAGCCCGAAGATCAGCGTCGGCAGCGTCACCTTGCCGGCGCCGAGCACGAGCGAGGTGCGGTCGAACTCGTTCCAGGACAGCGTGAAGCCGAACAGGAAGCAGCCGAGCAGCCCGGTCCAGATCAGAGGCAGCGTGACCTCGCGAAACGTGGTGCGTGCATCCGCCCCGAGGTCGCGGGCGGCCTCCTCGATCCGGCGGTCGTAGCGGTTCCACACCGCGAGCATGACGAGGAACCCGAACGGAAGCCCCCAGATCGCGTTCGACCCGAGGGCTGTCTTCCACATCCCCGGCAGGACCCCCATCGTCTGCCAGAACAGCGACGTCCCGAACGCGAGCAGGAACCCGGGCGTCATCAGGCAGAGCAGGATCAGGAGGAACAGCACGGAGTCGCCCCGGAAGCGGCGGCGGAACGCCATCGACAGGCCGAGGGCGAGCAGCGTGACGACGAGCCCCGTCCCGAGCGCGAGGTAGAGGGAGGTGAGCGTCGCCTCCCTGATCGCCGGAGCCTGCGAGAGAGGCGCGTCCCGGTTGAAGATGTTCTCGTACCAGCCGACGCCCGGGTCGGTGATCGGAAAGGTGAAGCGGCCGCGCAGCCCCTGGAACGAGAGCACGGTCATGACGAGGATCGGCCCGTACAGGAACGCGAGGAAGAGCACGAAGTAGACGGCGAGCGCCCGCTTCGACCACTTGCCCCTGTTCATCAGCCGCTCAGAGCTCCTCGCGCAGGTTGGAGAACCGCAGCAGCACGAAGATCCCGACCATCATCGCGAGCACGAGAAACACGGCGGACGCGGCCGCGGTCGGGTACTGGACGGCGAGGAACTGGTTCTGGACGATCGTACCGACGGACGCGATCGAGTTGCCGCCGACGATCCGCACCGTCCCGTACTCGCCCATCGAGAGCACGAAGATGAAGATCGAGCCGATCACGACGCCCGGCATCGCCTGCGGCAGGATCACCTCGCGGAAGCTCTTGAGCCAGTTCGCGCCGAGGTCGCGTGCCGCCTCGAGGGAGCTGCGGTCGACCTGCCCGAGCATGAAGAACAGGGGCGTGATCATGAACAGGATGTACAGCTGGACCATGAACAGGACGACCGAGAAAT
Source organism: uncultured Gaiellales bacterium (assembly GCA_964370985.1). Taxonomy (GTDB): domain Bacteria; phylum Actinomycetota; class Thermoleophilia; order Gaiellales; family Gaiellaceae; genus JAHDVS01. The sequence goes on from CAYJLE010000016.1 coordinate 33,843, forward strand.
TCGTGAACGCGAGGATCTCGAGCGGCTCGTCGATGATCCCGATCTTCTGCAGGAACGTGTTGATCGCGCCCTGCCGGCCCATCAGCGGGTACGACCAGGCGATCGCCCGGATGATGTAGCTCGTCCAGAACGGCGCGAGCGCGATGATGAACAGGGCGATCTGGTTGCGCAGACTCTGCACCTTGAACGCCAGGAAGTAGGCGACCGGGAAGCCGAGCACGAGCGTCGCGCCGGTGACGACCAGCGAGTTGAAGAAGCTCTGCTTGAGCTGGTTCCAGTACGTCGAGTTCGAGAACAGGGTGTCGTAGTTGTCGAGCGTCCAGCTCCACTTCTCGAACCCGCTCACGGTCTGCGTCCAGAAGCTGACGAGAACGATCATCACGAGCGGGGCGACGAGGAAGAACAGGAGCCACAGCGACCCCGGCGCTGCCCACGCCACCGTGACGAGCCCGCGCCGTCCCTCGCCCGCGACCGCCTGGGCGCCCAGCGCCCGCTCGGCCTTCGGCAGCTCCTGCGCGAGGAGCCGCTCGGCCTCGGCGATCTCCTCGACGTCGAGGCGCGGGCCTGCCCCGCCCTCAGGCCCCGAGGAGCTGGACATCCTCCTCCTTCCAGGAGATGCGGATCGTGTCCCCCTCCCGGCCGCGTAGGGACGGGTACCGGTCCCCCGGGACCTTCGCGAGCATCCGCTCGCCGCCCGCGGACAGGTGGAGCTTGACGAGGTCGCCGAGGTACTCGACGAACACGATCTCGCAGACGGCCTGGTTCGGCCCCTCGCCGGCACTGTCGTCGTGCACTTCGACCGCGGCGGCGCGCACGGCGGCGGTCGCGGCGGAGCCGACGGCACGCTCCTGGCCCGGCGCCGACACGGTCACGCGACCCTGCGGGACGTCGATCGCGAGCCGGGCGCCGTCGCACACGGCGACCGTGCCACGCAGGATGTTGTTGTCGCCCATGAACGTGGCCACGAGCTCGTTCGCGGGCCTGGTCGAGATCGTCAGGGGGTCGCCGACCTGCTGGATGCGAGCGTCGTTCATGACGACGATGCGGTCGGCCATCGACAGCGACTCCTCCTGGTTGTGCGTGACGTGGATGAACATCAGCCCGAGCTGGCGCTGGAGGTTGCGCAGCTCGACCCGCATGCGCAGCTGGAGCAGGCGGTCGAGGTCTCCCAGCGGCTCGTCGAGCAGCAGCGCCTTGGGCTTCGTCACGAGCACGCGGGCGAGCGCGACCCGCTGCTGCTGGCCGCCCGAGAGCGCCCGCGGCTTGCGATCGTGGAGCTCCCTGAGGCCGACCATGTCGAGCGCCTCGAAGGCGCGGTCGCGCCGCTCGGGCTTCGGCATCCCGTGCATCTTGAGCCCGAACTCGACGTTCTCGAGCACGGTGCGGTGCGGGAAGAGCGCGAAGTGCTGGAACACCGTCGTCGTCGGCCGCTGATCCGGCGTGAGGCCGAGCAGGCTCTCCCCGTCGAGGAGGATCTCCCCGCTCGTCGGCGTCTCGTGACCGCCGATCATGCGTAGCGTCGTCGTCTTGCCGCAGCCGGACGGGCCGAGCAGGACGACGTACTCGCCGTGCTCGATCGTCAGGTTGACATCGTCGACCGCGACCGTGCCGCCGGGAAAGACCTTGGTCAGGCCGCGCAGCTCGAGGCCCGACCCCTTCGATGCCGCAGCGGAGGGGGCGGCCGGCGCCGACCCCTCCGCTGCCCTGCTCGTCGTAGCGTCGTCCGCCATCCCTACGCGGCCAGGAACTCGTTCCACTTGGAGATCATGTACTCCGCCTCCTGTGGATGCGAGTTCCAGGTGCTGATGTTGCACGCGCGGTCGACGAAGGAGCCGCCGTCACGGGTGGTGCCCGCCTTGATGTCGCCGACCTGGCCGGTGATGCCGGGCAGGTCGGTCGCGGCCGGCTTGCCGTCGATCCAGTAGTCCCACTCGGCCGGCTCGACGTGCTGGCGGGTCGGCTCCTGGTAGGCGTAGTAGTAGCCCTGACGCATCATCAACGCGCCGGGGACGCCCGTCATCCACCAGTTGATGTAGTCGTAGCAGGCCTGGAGCGTCGCCGGGTCGGTGACCTGCGCCGAGATCCCCTGGCCCCCCGACCAGCCGCGAAAGCCCTCGGTCGGAGCCGCGTAGCGAACGTTCAGGCCCTGGGAGACGAGCACGGCAACCGCCGGCGACCACATCGACTCGATCACGACCTCGCCGGACGCCATCAGGTTCACCGACTCGTTGAAGTCGCCCCAGAACGCCTTGAAGTGGCCGCCCTTCTTGAGGTCGGTGAGGATCTTGAACATCAGATCCATCTCGTCGGTGGTCATGTTCCCGAGCGAGCCGACGCTGTCGATGAGGCCCGTCGCGAGCGCCGCGTTGCCGGCGTCCTGGAGCGCGATCGCCGGGTCGGCGAGCAGGGCCACGCGGCCCTTGTGGGCCTGGTTGAACAGCTCGGCCCAGGAGACCTCGTTCGGCTCGAGCTGGATCACGTCGGCGTTGTAGCCCATCGAGTCCATGTTGAAGCAGTGCGGAACCCCGGTGCAGTAGATCGGCTCGTCACCGATCCCGGCGATGGGGCTCGCCGCGAGGTCGGCCCATTGCACGAGCACGCCCTCGTTTGCCGTGTTCGTCTCGGGAGAGGTCGGCCAGGCGCCGGTCTTGTCGGGATCGGCATACAGCTTCGTGGCGGGCGCGTCGCCCTGGCCGACCGTGCAGGTCGTGCTCGCCGGATCGACCTTGCCGAGCTTGAACAGGTTGTTGATGTTCGGCCAGTCGGTGACCTTCCCGATCCCGACCGGCTGGAAGTTGCCCGAGGACCAGAGGCGATCGAACTGGTAGTGGTAGCCCGAGAAGACGTCGAACGCCCCGGGCTGGGTCAGAGCCATCTGCTCCATCTCGGTCGTTGTCTTGACCGTGAACTCGACCTTGAAGCCGAGCGCCTTCTCCGCCTCCTCCGCAACCGGGGCGCCTGGCTGGGCGCCCGGACGGCCGTCGGCGGCCTGGAGGTCGACGCCGAGCCCGACCACCCGTAGGGTGCCTGCGAACGCCGGTGCGGCCTCGGTCGTACCGGCCTCGGTGGTGGCCGGAGCCTCGGTCGTCTCACCGCCCCCGCCCCCGTCGTCGCCGCCGCACGCGGCAAACAGCGCGCCGAGGCCGAGAACGCTGGCCATGCCCATGCCGCCCTTCATGAGGTCGCGCCGGGTAAGGCCCCGCTTCTTCAGCTCGCTCTCGAGGTGACGCTCGAGCCGGTCGCGGTCCTGCTCCCTCCATTCGCTCATCCCCTGTCGCTCCTTTCGCTTTGCCGGCGGCTGCGCGGGACGCGTCCCTCCGGCACCCCTCTGACGTCGACGCTGCCGTGCCGTCTTGTATACAAAACGGCGGAGCCTTCGTCAACAAGACGACTCACACGACGCCTGGCATCGTCGCCCGCCGGCTCCCCCCTTTCCGCCACGTTCGGGCACGGCATCCGTCACCCGGGTATGACGTCCGGCAGCGCTGCTGGTTGGCATCGCCCAGGCTCACGTCATTCGACCGTGATCTCGACGAGTTCGGCTCGCGCCCCGAAGTACGCCGCCCGGAACTCCTCGTTGCCCCGAAACGGGGCCTGGAGGAGCAGCTTGCGCACGAGCGTGAAGCGGGTCGGGCGCTCGCGAAACGGGTACGGGTCGATCCGGACGCGCCAGGGCCCGAGCGGCTCGACGTACAGCTCCACCTCGGCGCCACCCGCCGGGACCGGCCCGATCGCCTCGGGCTCGGCATCCGAGGACTCCCACTCGCGCAGGCAGAACGCGAGCGAGAGCCGGTCGTGGGCCTGGAGGAGCAGGTAGTCGGACCAGCGCTCGCCATCGGTGACACCGAGACGCGCGCACACCTCCCGGTAGAGCTCCTCCTGCTCGGCGACGAAGGCGTCGACCCGCGCCCGCTCCTCCCCTGCGAACGTAAGCCCGAGGCCCGGCTGTGTCCCGTAGCGCCCGTTGTAGATCCCGGCCCCGTGCATCGCGACGAGCGCGCCCGCGTAGGGATCCTCGTCCGAGACGACCCGGATGCACGCGCGGTAGAACGCGAGGTGGGCGAGAATCGGCACGTCCAGGAAGTTGCGCGGCCGACCCCGCTCGGCGTCCCAGCCGGGCCGGCGGTCGTAGACCGCCCAGCCGTCGTCGTGGCGGGTCGCCGCGAGCGCGAGCGAGGCCGGTCGGGAGGACGCCGGCAGCTCCCCGCCCCAGGCCCGGGCGAGCTGTCCCGACAGGTCCGCGTGGTCCGGCTGGCGCACGAGCTGCCAGAAGTCGCCGCGGTCACGAACGAGCATGAGCCGCCGGCCCTACGGGGCCGGGATCCCGTCTCCCCCGCGGACACGCGCGAGCGCCTCGTCGCCCGGCTCGAGTGGAGACCAGCGCAGGGGCCGGGCCGGTCGGGGCGGCTCGAGCCCAGTCTCCTCCCTGCAGCGGGCGATCGCCTCGGCCAGCGGGGGCCCGAAGTCGAACGCGGCGGCCTCGCCCCGCTCGGCACGCTGGCGGGCGCGCTCCGCCTCGGTCGCGTCCGCGTCAGCCGACCCGTCGTCGGTCAGCACCACGCCGTAGCTCGCGCGCGCCTTTTCGCGGCTGACGAGCCCGTAGGCGACGTCCCTGACCACGGCCTCCACCGGCCGGTCGAGACGGTCCTTCCAGCCGCCGCCGCCCGCCGTGCGATAGACGAGCATGTCGCCCGGCTCGACGTGCACCTCGTCGCACTTCGAGGGCAGCGCCTCCTCCGACCCGTCGGCCCGCTTCAGGAGCTTCGTCGAGCGCTCCCCTGGCTCGCCGCCGAGCACGCCCCAGGGCGGCGTCAGCCAGCGATCGTCGTGGATCGAGACCTCGCCCGGCTCGAGGTAGACGTAGCGCTTCTCGACGCCGTTGCCGCCGCGGTGGAGGCCCGCGCCGCCCGAGTCCGTGACCGTCGTGTAGCCGTCGATCCGCAGCGGGTAGTAGGCCTCGAGGTACTCGGTCGGGATGTTCTCGAACAGCGGCCACCAGGAGTGGCCGTCCATGCCGTCCCCGATCGGCCGGCCCGGGATGCCGCCGTAGAGGATCTCCATCGAGTAGAAGAACTCGCCGTTCCCGTCCCAGCCCGAGTAGAGCATGTACGGGCTCGTGCCGTAGCCTGCCGCGGTGTTCAGCTCGGGGGCCTGCCTGCAGAGCGCCCCGCCGAGCACGTCGAAGAGGCGGGTGAGCGCGTGCGTGCGGCAGCCGAGCGCGGCCGGGAAGCGCGGGCTGAGCAGGCTCCCCTTCGGCATCACCACGTGCAGGAGCGGGTAGAAGCCGTCGTTGAAGAGGATCTGCGGGTCGTTGACCATGATCAGGTAGACCCCGATGAACATCTTGAACATGCCCTCGGAGAGGTAGAAGTTGACCGGCCCGAGCGCCTGCGGATCGGTGCCCGACCAGTCGAAGAAGGCGTGGTCGCCCTCGCGCCAGATCGTCAGCTTCATCTTGAACGGGCCGTTCCCGAGCCCGTCGTCGTCGACGTAGTCCTCGAACGACTGCGGCTCCTCCGGGATCGCCAGGTTGATCAGCTTGCGCATCGCCTCGTGGGTGCGGTCGAGCAGCGCCTGCAGCGCGGCCAGGTACGTCTCCTTGCCGAACCGCTCGCAGAGCTCGATCACGCGCTTCTCGCCGGCGCGGCAGCCGGCCACGATCGCGAACAGGTCGGCCCGGTTCATCTCGGGCAGGCGGACGTTGTTGAAGATCAGCCGCAGCACGTCCTCCTGCGGCACCCCGCGCTCGAGGATCTTGAGCGGCGGGATGATGATCCCCTCCTCGAAGATCGTCTTCGCCCCCGTCGGCAGCGAGCCGGGGAGTGGCCCACCGGCGTCCATCTGGTGACCGAACTGGGACGACCAGCCGACCAGCTCGTCGCCGTAGAAGATCGGGACGAGCACGAGCCAGTCGTTCGTGTGCGAGATCGACGCCGAGCACTTGAACGGGTCGGACGTCAGGATCACGTCGCCCGGGTAGATTCCCCGGTCCCACTCCTCCATCATCTCGTTGATGTAGGCCCCGAACTGGCCGACGACCATCCGGCCGCGAGGGTCGGTGATCATCGGGAACTCGTCGTGCTGCTCCCGGATCACCGGGCTCATCGCGGACCGGAACAGCACCGCGTCCATCTCGAAGCGCGCGCTCTTCAGCGCGCCCTCGATGATGTCGAGCGTGACCGGGTCGACCGCGAGGTCGGGAATCTCGGCGATCCTGAGCTCTCCGGTGGTTGCCATCGCCCTCTCCTAGCCCTTCGGGGTGATCAGGATGTTGAAGTTGCGGTCGATCGCGGCGACATGCCCGGGCAGCACGACCGTGGTGGCGTCGAACTCGGTCACGATCGCCGGGCCCGCGAACGTCGCCCCGGGCTCGAGCCGGGCGCGGTCGTAGATCCTCGTCGCCAGCCGGCCGCCCTCGAAGACGACCTCGTGCTCGTCGGTGACCGCTCCCGACGCGTCGGCGGAACCGGGCTCGCCGGTCGGCAGCTCGGGCTTCGGCACGGAGCCGAACCCGACGACGCGCAGGTTGACGATCTCGCAGGCGGTCCCGGGCATCCGGAAGCCGTACAGCTGCTCGTGGAGCCCGTTGAAGCGCTCCTCGAGCTCGGCGAGCCCGTCGGCGCGCACCTCTTCGGGCTCGAGCGCGACCGGGATCTCGTAGCCCTGCCGGTGATAGCGCATGTCCGCGGAGAAAGTCAGACGCTGGGCGCCGGGGTCGATCCCCTCGGCCGCGAGCCACGCTCGCGCCCGGCCGCCGAGCTCGTCGAGAATGCCCGCGACCTCGGCGCCGCTCGCCTCCGAGAGCAGGCGGATGTACGTCCGGGCGAACTCGTCGCGGAAGTCGGCGACGAGGTCGCCGATCGCGCAGAGCAACCCGGGTGCCGGCGGCACGATCACCGGGAACGAGCCCATCAGCCGTGCGAGCGCGTTGGCGTGCAGCGGGCCCGCGCCGCCGTAGGCGACGAGCGCGAAGTCCCGCGGGTCGTGACCACGCTGGACGGACACGAGCCGCAACGCCCCGGCCATGTTCTCGTTGACGATCGCGATCATCCCCTCCGCTGCCTGCTCGACGGTCAGGCCCATCGCGTCCGCGATCGTCGCGACGGCGGCTCGCGCCGCCTCGACGTCGAGCTCCATCTCCCCGCCGAGCAGGCGCGGCGGGAGATGGCCGAGGACGACGTTCGCATCCGTCACCGTCGGCTCCGCGCCGCCCTTCCCGTAGGCAGCGGGTCCGGGCTCGGCGCCCGCGGACTGCGGGCCGACGCGCAGCGCGCCCGTGAGCGGCGGCACGTGCGCGATCGAGCCGCCTCCGGCCCCGACGGTGTGCACGTTGACGGAGGGAACCTTGATCCGAAACTGGCCGATCGAGGTGTCGCGGCCGATCGTCGGCTGGCCGTTCTGGCAGAGCGCGACGTCGGTCGACGTCCCCCCCATGTCGAACGTGAGGATGTCGTCGTAGCTGGCCTTCCGCGCGACGTAGAGCGCTCCCGCGACGCCGCCGGCCGGGCCGGAGAGGACGCCGTAGATCGGGTTGCGCGCCGCCTCCCGGGTCGTCATCAGGCCCGCGTCGGAGCGCAGGATGTTGACGTCCGCCACCGCGCCGATGCCCGTGAGCTCGGTCTGGAGGTGCTCGATGTAGTGCTGCACCTTCGGCCGGACGTAGGAGTTCATGCAGGCCGTCAGCGTCCGCTCGTACTCGCGAAACTCGGGCAGCACCTCCGAGGAGAGGGTGACCGGGAAGCCGGGGTAGAGCCGCTCGACGACCTCGCCGATCTGCTGCTCGTGCCGCCCCGAGACGTACGAGTTGATCAGGCCCACGGTCAACGACTCGACGCCGGACTCGACGAGGTCGCGGACGATCTCCTCGACCTGGGCCTCGTCGACCGGGACGACCGTCCCGCCGCGCGCGTCCATCCGCTCGACCGCCTCGCGGGTGTCCGCGAGCGAGGCCGGCGGATCCGGCTTGATCATGATGATCCAGCCGGCGAGCGGCCCGGGCGTCTGAGAACGGGCGAGGTGGAGGATCTGCTTGAAGCCCCACGTCGTGATCAGGCCCACGCGCGCGCCCTTCGACTCGAGCACCGCGTTCGTGGCGACCGTGGTGCCGTGGAGGATGTTCTGGATCTCCCCGACCGAGATGTCCGCCTCGCCGCAGATCCGGCGGACGCCGTTGAGCACGCCCTGCGACGGGTCGCCCGGGGTCGAGGGCGTCTTCACCCGGTACTGACGCCCGTCCCGGTCGGAGACGAGGAACAGGTCGGTGAACGTGCCCCCGACGTCCACGCCAAGTCTGTACGCCATTCGCTCTCCCTTTCTCAGCCGGCAACCGGCGCAAATGTGCCGGCGCGGTGGACCTGTCCTTCGAGTTGCCGTCCGAGCAGGTTTTCGAGCCAGTTGGCGACGTCGATCAGGGTGGCGAGGTCGATCCCGGTCTCGATTCCCTCCCCGTGGAGCAGGTAGACGAGGTCTTCGGTGCAGATGTTCCCGGTCGCGCGGGGCGCGAAGGGGCAGCCGCCGACGCCGCCGACGGAGGCGTCGAGCAGGGAGGCGCCGGCCTCGACCGCGGCGAGCGCGTTGGCGAGCCCGGTGTTGCGGGTGTTGTGCAGGTGTAGCCCGACCGGCCTGCCGAGCTTGGCGGCTGCGGTGACGAGCTGGCGTACCTGGCGGGGCACGCCGACGCCGATCGTGTCGGCGAAGACGATCTCGTCGGCGCCGGCCGCGGCCGCCGCGGCGGCGAGCTCGAGCACGCGCCCGGGATCGACGCGGCCCTCGAACGGGCAGCCGAACGCGACCCCGATCGTGACGGTGGCGCGCCGCCCGTCGGCGTGGGCGCGCGCGACGATCCGTCCGGCCGCCTCGACCGACTCGGCGACGGTCGCGCCCTGGTTCTTCTCGTTGAAGGTGTCCGTGGCCGCGTAGGCGAAGTGGGCCTCGTCGAGCGCGGTCTGCCGGAAGCGCTCGTAGCCGCGGTCGTTCAGGACGAGCCCGGCGTAGACGACGCCGTCGCGGCGCTCGATCCCCGCCACGACCTCCTCGGCGCCCGCCATCTGCGGGACACGGGCCGGGTTGACGAAGCTGACCGCCTCGACGCGCGGCAGCCCCGCTGCCGCGAGCCGGTTCACGAGCCCGGCGCGCACCTCGGGCGCGAGCAGCTTCGCGTCGTTCTGGAGCCCGTCGCGGGGCCCGACGTCGCAGATCGTGACCGCGCTCACACCACGCCATCCTCTTTCAGCGCAACGAGCTCCTCGTCGGAGAGCCCGAGCAGGTCGCCGTACACCTCGCTGTTGTGGCTCCCCTCCTCCCAGGTCGCCGACCAGCGGACGGCGCCGGGCGTCTCCGACAGCTTCGGGACGACGCCCGGGCCGAGGTACTCGCCGAACTCGGGATCCTCGTGCTCGACCAGCATCTCGCGGGCGCGGAAGTGCTCGTCGGCGAAGATGTCCGCGATCGTGTAGACCGGCCCGCAGATCACCCCCGCCTCGTTCAGGACACTGTCGATCTCGGCGGCGTCCCGCTCCGCGGCCCAGCCGGCCACGATCCCCTCGATCTCGTCCTGGTGCTCACCACGGGCGAGATGGGTCGAGAACCGCGGGTCCTCGGCCAGCTCCGCCCGCCCGATCGCCGCGCACAGGCGACGAAACACGTTCTCGGCGTTCGCGGCGATCACGATCCACCTACCGTCCCGCGAGCGGAAGATGTTCGACGGCGCGATCCCCTTCAAGTTCGTACCCTGAGGGCCACGCACGATCCCGAGACGATCGTACTCGGGCACCATGCTCTCCAGCAGCGCGAAGCTCGACTCCAGCAACGACACGTCCACCACCTGGCCCCGGCCGCCCCCGAGCGCGTCACGCCAGTAGAGCGCCGCAAGGATGCCGTGCGCCGCGAACATCCCCGCCAGGGAGTCGCCGAGCGAGATGTGCAACCGCGGCGGCGGCTGATCCGGAAACCCGTTGATGTGGCGGATCCCACCCATCGCCTCGGCGACCGACGCGAACCCGGCCCGCTCCGCATACGGGCCCGTCTGCCCGTAACCGGAAACCCGGCACAAAACGAGGCGCGGGTTCGCCTCACTCAGGCGCTCCCAGCCGAGATTCCACTTCTCGAGCGTGCCCGGACGGAAGTTCTCCGTCAACACGTCCGCGTGCTTGACCAACTCGAGCAACAACTCCTGCCCCCGCTCGGTACGGAGATTCAACGTCACGCACTTCTTGTTTCGCGACTGCACCGGCCACCACAACGACCGCCCCCGATAGCGCGCCTTCCCCCACTCCCGAATCGGATCAGGCTGCCCCGGAGCCTCGACCTTGATCACCTCCGCCCCCAGATCCCCCAACAACCGCCCCGAAAACGGGCCAGCCAGAAGCTGACCGAGCTCGACGATCCGCACGCCCGCGAGGGGGCCCGGCCCGGCGGCAGCTCCGGTCACGCCGCACCGGCTCCCTGCTCGCCGCCGCGAAGCCGCGCGACCAGGAAGTCCCGGGCCTCGAGCACGTGCTCCTTCATCACCAGCTCCGCCCGCTCCGCGTCGCCGGCCGCGAGCGCGGCGGTGAGCTGGCGGTGGTAGTGCTCCGAGATCAGCTTCTGCTCGGGCGAGTACCAGAAGTAGGAGCGGTAGACGAGCGGGAGCTGGATCACGCCGCGAACGAGCTGGCTCAGGCGAGGGCTCCCGGCCGCCGCGAGCACGACGTCGTGGAAGCGGACGTTCTCGCGAACGAGGTCGGCGATGCCGTCCGCGGCCCGAAGCTGGACGAAGCGCTCGTTGCTCTCCCGCAGCAAAGCCAGATCCTCCGCCGAGATCCGCGCCGCCGCGAGCCGGGCCGCGAACCCCTCGAGGACGGCGCGCAGCTGGTACAGGTCGTCGAGGTCGTCGGCCTCGAACGTCCGCACCGTCGCGCCGCGATTCGGGGCCGACTCGAGCAGCCCCTCCGTCTGGAGGACGAGCAGCGCCTCCCGCACCGGCGTGCGGCTGATCCCGAGCTCGCGCGCCAGCTCCTCCTCCTTGAGCCGCTGCCCCGGTGCCAGCCGGCCGTCGATCACGGCGGCCCTGATCAGCTCGGTGGCCGCCGCGCTCGCGCTCCTCGTCAGCGGCCCGCGCCCGTCCTCGACGATCCCCGCCACGCGGTGACCATACAGTATGCAAAACGTGGGCGCGAGCTTGCGACCCCGACCTTCTCAGCGAGCCCGGAGCGTCCGGGCGACGAGAGCACCGCACGCGCACAGCCCCGCGCAGATCGCCCAGAACGCGTCCCAGCCGACCAGCTCGGCGAGCGCCCCCATCGGCGGCGTGGCGGCCGCGGACAGCACGAAGACGACCGCCGCGGCCACGGACACCGCCTGGGCGGCCAGCGCGAGCGGCACCCGCTCGCCGGCGATCACGTAGACGAGCGCGTTCCAGCCGAACGCTCCGAACGCGAACACGACCGCTGCGGACAGGGCAGCCGCGGCGCCGGCGTGCAGACCGAGCGCGAACAGGAGCGCCCCGGCCGCGCCCACCCAGCCAACGTCGACGAGGGTGCGGATTCGGCGGCGCCCGCCGCCCGCGTCGGCGACCCGTCCCCAGACGATCCGGCCGAGACCGGCGGCCACCTGGACGGCGAAGAACACGGCCCCGGCGGCGAGCACTGAGAGCCCGGCGTCCCGTGCGGACGGGACGGCGTAGGCGAGCGCCGCCTGGAGCACGACGATGTAGAAGGCGGCGACCGCGAGCAGGCGGCCCATGCCGGGCAGGCGCAGGATCCGCAGCAGCGCGGGCCGCTGCCCCGCCGCTCCGGCCTCGGGGGGCTCGCCGGCAACGAGCGCGAAGGCGGTGCCCAGGGCTCCCAGCACGCCCGCCGCAACGAGCAGGGCGAGCCGGACGCCGCCCGCGTGGGCAAGCAGCGGCAGGGCCACCGCCGACGTCACGCCGCCGAGCGGCACCCCCATCTGACGGACGCCGAGCGCCCAGGCCCGGCGGGCGGCGCCGTACGTGCGGAAGATCGCGCCCATCCCGGCAATCGGGACGATCGAGGAGCCGATGCCCGATACGAACAGGAATGCGATCAGCAGCCCGGCGGAGGGCGCGGACGCGGCTGCCACCAGGCCGGCAACGCCGAGAGCCGTGCCGAGCAGCGTCGTCGGGCGAGCCCCGTAGCGGTCGACGGCCACGCCGGCGGGGATCACGAACAGGCCCGACCCGAGCAGATTGGCGGTCAGCATCGCGCCCAGCAGGGCGAGGCCGACGCCCAGCTCGTCGCGGAGTTGCGGGCCGATCGAGCCCAGCCCGAAGGCGACCAGCGACACCGCCGCCTGGGCCCCCGTCGCGGCGGCGAGCACGGCCCGAGAGGAGGCCACGTCAGCTCCGCGCCCGCGGAGCCAGCGGCCGCTCCGCTGTGCCGAGGCCGACGAACGCCCCCCACGCCACGGCGCGAGGATAGCGGCCCCGCTCTAGAGGAGCGACGCCGCGTTCCCGCCGAGGACGGCAGCTCGCGCGGCGTCGTCGAAGTGGGCCCAGCGAGCTCTCAGGAGCTCGAGCCGCGGCTCGAGGTAGGGGAACGCGCTCGCGTAGAGGAGGCGCCCGGCGCCGAAGCGGGCAACGACGTTCTCGAGGAAGTCCTCGCGGTAGACGCCGGCGGTCTGGACGGCCAGGTTCGGGCTGGCTGCGAGCGCGAGCTCGACATCGGTCTGGCCGAGACCGGACATGTTGAGCTGGCCGCCGTTCGTCGCGACGACCCTGATGTCCGGGAAGCGGCGAGCGAGCTCCCCGACCTGCAGGCCCTCCGAGAGCCAGGGGTAGCCGGCCGCGACGATCACGGGCAGCCCGTGGCGCCGGGCGACCTCGAGCACGGGTTCGACGAGCGGGCCGCTGGCCCGGAACGTCTCCTCCCAAGGATGGAGGAAGAGCCCGCGGAGCCCGAGCTCGCGAACGGCGCGCTCGAGCTCGGCGCAGGCGGCGTCGCCGACGTTGGGGTCGACGCGAGCGAAGCCGGCGAGGCGGACCGGGTGGGCGCGCACGGCCTCGGCGACGATGTCGTTCGCCGGCCCGAGGTGGTAGCCAGGCGGCCGCATCGGGCAGACGATGGCGCGCTCGACCTCGAGCTCGTCGAGCATGGCGAGCAGGTCGGCGAGCGTCGCCCGCGGGCCGAACAAGGACTCGCCGAGGAACGTCAGGGAGTCGACGGTCATCGGACTGCCTCGAGCAGGCGGAGCGCGTTCTCGCCGAGCACGAGACGCTGGGCTGCGGGCGTCAGCCCGGCCAGACGCACTTTCTCGACCTCGAGCGGCGGCGAGCAGACCGGGCCGTCGCTCCCGTAGATCACCCGATCGGCTCCGATCCGCTCGACCGCCTCGCGGATCTTCGCCGGATAGGGCATCGCCGACGTCTCGAGCACGACGTTGTCGTAGCGCTCCGCGACGTCGATCGCCTCGTCGACGTGGAAGTAGCCCCCCATGTGGCCGAGGACGATCGTGGCCCCGGGACAGGCGGCGGCGGCGGCCGCGATCGCGAGCGGCGTCGCCATCGGGTCGTCGCCGCAGTGAAAGAGCGTCGGCGCCCCGTGGGCGGCTGCGGCGCGAATGAGCCGAAGCGTCTCCTCCCCGGCCGGATGGGCGATCGTCGAGACCGGGTGCAGCTTCAGGCCCTTGAAGCCGAGCTCGAACGCACGCTCGAGCAGCGCCACGGCCCGGTCTCCGTACCAGGGATGGATCCTCGCGAAGGCCCAGAGCCGGTCGGGGAAGCGCGCGCACGCCTCCGCGACGAGCTCGATCGCGCCGGGGTTCACCTCGGGAGCATCCACGATCGTCATCACCACGCCCCGGTCGATCCCGGCCTCGTCGAGGCGCCGCACGCAGAGCTCGGCGCCGAGCTGCCAGCCGAGCGCGGGGATGTCGTCCACGTGCAGGTGCGCGTCGACGATCACGGCCGAATCGTGCCATGCTGAAGCAGCTCGCGCGGCGACACGCCTCGCACCGATGAGCCGAGATGACCATGGCCGCGCCCGACCTCCACATCCGCCGCAACACCGTGCTGCTCGCGCTCTGCATGACGGCCCAGTCGGGCATGTTCCAGCTCGTCGCGGCGATCTCCGCGCTCACCTTCGTCCTGGTCACCGGCATCGAGGGGTTGCTCGGGCTCGGCCCGGCCATCTTCCTCGTTTTCGCCGCCCTGGCGTCCGGGCCGGCCGGGCGCGCGATGGATCGCTTCGGCCGGGTGCCGGTGATCGCTTCGGGCTTCGCGATCGGGGCGCTCGGTGCGATCGTGACCGGGCTCGGCGCCCGCACCGTCTCGGTGGCGCTGGTGCTGATCGGCTTCGCCGCCCTGGGCGCCGCGCAGGGGACCGTCGGCCTCGTCCGCGCCGCCGGCGGCGACCTGGTCGAGCCGTCGCGCCGGGCCCGCGGCATCGCCTACGTCCTGGTCGGAGCGGTGTTCGGGGCGATCCTCGGCCCCGCCGTCTTCAGGCCCATCTTCGCGGGGCGCCACCTCACGCCCGGCGAGCTCGCGGTGCCGTGGTTCGCCTCGTCCGGCTTCATGCTCGCCGGCCTCCTGCTCGTGCTGTGCGTACGACCCGACCCGCGCCGGATCGCCGAGCTGATCACGCCGCCCGTGCACGCTGCCCCTCCGGCGTCTGCGACCCCGCTACGGGTGCTCGTGCGTCGGCCGGGCGTCGCACCTGCGCTCGTGGCGGCCCTCGCGAGCTTCTCGGTGATGGTGGCCGTGATGAACCTCTCCGGGTACGTGATCGTCGACCATCACCAGCATCACCAGTCGGACGTGTTCCCGGTGATCGGCGCGCACGTGCTCGGCATGTATGGGCTCGTCCTCGTCGTCGGGACGCTGATCGACCGCATCGGACGCAAGCCGGCGCTCGTCGCCGGCCTCGCGGTCATGTCCGCGTCCTGTCTCGGGCTGCTCGTCTCCGAGAGCGTCTGGGCGACTGCGGTGTTCCTGTTCGGGCTCGGGCTCGGCTGGAACTTCTCGTACGTGGCCTCGAGCGCCGAGCTCGTCGATCGGACCGAGCCACGGGAGCGCGGCAAGCTGCTCGGGTTCTCCGACCAGCTGGGCGCGTTCGCCGGCGCCGCGCTCGCGCTGATCGGAGGCGTGGCGCTGAACGAGCTCGGGGTGGCGGCGTTCGCGATCGGCTCCGCCGCCCTGGCCATCGTCCCGGCGCTCTGGATCTTCCAGCGGCGCGCGGCCCAGCCGGCGCCGGCGCTCGACTGAGGTGGGCTGCCGGCTCAGCCGACCGGGCCCGCCGCGAGGAAGGACGGCCGCGCCGCCACAGCCTCGCGCAGCGCCGCCGTCTTCGGCCAGCGGGAGAAGTCGAGCGGCAGGCGGAGCGAGCGCCACAGCACGGGGCCGGCGGCGCAGTCGGCGATCGTGAAGCCGCCGGTAACCGTGCCCCCGTCCGCGACGAACCGCTCCCAGCGGTCGAGCGCCTCCTCGGCCGGTCCGCGGGCTGCGGCGATCGCCTCGGGGTCTCCCTCCTGCCACGAGCCGCCGCCGCCCTCGTGGTTGCGGTGGAAGAGGGCGACTCGCTCGAGCTGGTACAGCGGCGGGCGCACCTGCGTCGACCACGCGTCGAGCGCCCAGTCGATCCGGGCGCGCGCGCCCGGGTCGCTCGGGTAGAGGTCGTCGCGCCCCTCGCGGCCGGCGAGGTAGCGCAGGATCGCGTTCGACTCGGCCAGGACGAGCTCGCCGTCGACGAGCGTGGGGATACGGCCGAACGGGTTGAGCGCGAGGTACCCGGCGGGACGGGGCCACGCGAAGGGCACGTGCCGGGTCTCGTACGCGAGCCCGAGCTCGGCGAGCAGGAAGCGCACCTTGAGCGCGTTCGACGACACCGGATGGTCGTGGAGCAGGAGCGTGGCGGACATGGGCGTTCCTTTCCCCGGAGGCGGCGGGTGGCCGCGACTGTCGCCGGTAGCCTGCCACGAGCGCCGCGAGCGCGGCTATCGTCCCGACCGTGACACTCGACCGGGAGCAGGTCGCGAGGACACGGCGCCGCCAGGAGGCGCTCGACTCGCTCGCGTTCGAGCGGGAGCGCGAGGCGGCTCTCGTCGCGCGGCTCGAGCCCGTGCTTCGAGACGCCGAGGCCTGGCGGGCCGACGCGGCGGCGCTCGAGCGGCTCGACCCGGAGGACGCGACCGTGCTGCGCGAGATCAGCTTCGTCCTGACCGAGCCGCCGGAGGACGCCCGCGGCCGCTTCGAGGCGAGGATCGCCGAGCTCGAAGCTCAGATCGACGACTCCCGGCGACGCCAGAAGGCGTTTGCTGCGTACGCGAAGGCGCTCGAGGCGTGAGCGTCCCCGTCTTCGCCGCTCGCCATGTCCTGGCAGCGGTCGACCCGGCCGCGGCCGTCGAGGCGGTGCGCGAGGCGTTCCTCGAGTACGCGCGGGGGGCCTGGACGATGCCGCCAAAGGTCTACGTGGACGCCCCGCCGGACGGGGACTTCCGCGCCATGCCCGCCGCCGGCTCGAACCACGCGGTGTTGAAGTGGGTGACGTCGTTCCCCGGCAACCCGGCGCGGGGCCTGCCGACCGTGAGCGGCGTCGTACTCCTCTCCGACGCTCGCACCGGCGAGCTGCGCGCACTCGTCGACGCGGGCGCGGTGACCGCGGTCAGGACGGGCGCGGCCGCCGTGCTCGCCGCGGAGACGCTCGCCCGCCCCGGCGCCGGCGCCGCCGGCGTTATCGGCTGCGGCGTCAACGGCCGCGCTACCGCCAGGACGTTCCTCGCTCGCGGCCGGGAGGTCGTCCTCTACGACGCGAGCGCGGGACGCGCGCGGGAAGTCGCAGCCGAGCTCGGCGAAGGGGCGGCCGTCGCGACCGACCTCGGGCAGGCGCTCGCCTGCGACATCGTCGCCACCATCACGCCGGGCCGCGAGCCGGTGCTACGCGCCGGCTCGTTGCGCCCTGGGCAGCACGCGAGCCTGATGGGTGCCGACGGGCCGGGAAAGACGGAGATCGAGCTGCACGAGCTGCTGTCGGCACGGATCGTCTGCGACGAGTGGACGCAGGCAAGCCACAACGGAGAGATCGCCCGTGCCGTCGAGGCGGGTCTGCTCGCGCGCAGCGACGTCGCCGAGCTCGGTCGGGTGCTCACCGGCGAGGAAGAGGGTCGACGCAGTGACACCGAGCGAACCGCGTTCGATTCGACCGGCCTGGCGGTACAGGACCTCGCGGTCGCGCTCGCGGTTACCGGACGCTACGCGGCCGACCCCGCCCACCCCGCGTTCGCCGGGGTCGGCGAGGTCGACATCGGCTGAGCCCGAGCGTCAGCGGAGCGGCACGGCGACGCAGCGCATCGGCGCGCCTGTGGCGCCCGCGAGCTTGAGCGGCAGCCCCACGAACGCGAACTCGTAGACCTTCTCGGCCGCGAGCTCCTGGAGCCAGGCGACCTCGATAATCTGCGCGCCCGCGGTCGCGAACATGTAGCAGTGCACCGGCAGGAAGACGTCGGGATCCTCGGACGGGAGCACCTCGAGCGAGATCGTGTCGCCGCCGATGCACATCGCCCCGGACTCCTCGCAAAGGTAGCGGGCCCCGGGGACGCCGATCCCCGGTGGGTTCAGGAGGTACCCGTCCGTGTCCGGCCAGTGCTTCATCCGGCCGAATCGCACGAGCACGACGTCGCCCTTGCGCAGCTCGACGCCCTGCGTGCGGGCGCAGGACGCGAGCTCCTCCGGCGTGACGGCGTGGCTGTCGGGCAGGCAGTCGACGCCATGCATCCCGGCGACGTCGAGCAGGACGCCGCGGGCGATCAGCGGCGGGTAGCGGTCGGCGCCGCCCTTCGTCCAGACGCGGCTGCCGAGATCGCGGTCGGGCGTCCAGCCGTTCCAGAACATGCCGTAGTAGCCGAGGTGGTTGAGCGTGTCGATGTGCGTGCCGCAATGGGTGTACATCGCGCAGGAGTCGCCGCAGTAGCTGAACTTCTCGTGCACCGCAGGCCCGGCGCCCGAGAGGTTGTCGTTGATCGCTCCCTGCGGCGTGTGTGTCATCCAGATGTCGTACTTGGGGTCGCCCGCGGCCGACCAGGACGGCATCCCGATGAAGTAGTCAACTGACAGGTCGAATACGTGGCGGCCGTCCAGCCGCTCGAGGATCGCCGCGACCGAGTCCTTCGTGATCCAGTTCAGGCGCCCGATCTCGTCGTCGGCGCCCCAGGGGCTCTTCGAGACCCGGACGCCGTCGCGGTCGATCAGCGCCTCCGGCCTGAGCTCGTCAGCCATCTTGACCTCCCCGTCGGTCGACTGCGATCCGGCCCGCCACGACGCGGCGGACGCTCGCCGGCGAGTCTATAACCTGAGTCCGTGGCCAGGCCAGTCCGCTTCTACTTCGACCTGGTCTGCCCCTACTCGTACCTCGAGTCCCACGCCGTCGAGGCGGCGGAGGACTCCCGCGCGATCGTCGTCGACTGGCTCCCGCTGGAGCTGCGCCCGCCACCGAAGCCGCTGCTCGATCCACGCGGCGAGCACCTGCGCACCGACTGGACGCGGAACGTCTACCGGCGGGCGGTCGAGCTCGGGGTCGAGCTCCATCTGCCTCGCCACCAGCCGCGCTCGACACTGCCGCTGGCCACATGCCTGCTCGCGAAGGAGCTGGGACGGCTCCGAGAGCTCCGCCATGCGTTCTACGAGGCGTTCTTCGGGGAGGGTGGGGACATCGCGACCGACGGCGAGATCTGCCGCGCGGCCGAGCGGGCCGGCCTCGACGCCGACGACGCGCTCCAGGCTGCGTACGCGCCGGCCCGCCTCGCGCGGCTGGCCCAGATCCGCCACGCCGCGGTGGCTGCCGGCGTCCGCGGCGTGCCCTCGCTCGTCACTCGCGACGGGGCCTGCCACTGGGGCCTCGGCGGCGTCGAGCGGCTGCTCTCCGGACGCCCGCTCGTGCCCCGCGGGGCCTGACGCTCAACGCGCGGTCGCGACCCGCACGGCCTCGGCGATCGCCCGCACGTGGTCGGGCGACGACCCGCAGCAGCCACCGACGATCCGCGCGCCGGCTTCGACGAGGCGGATCGCGATCGCGCCCGACTGCTCCGGCGCGAGCTCGTACTCGGGTGGATCGGTGAGGGGCTTCGGAAGTCCGGCGTTCGGCTTCGCCCACAGCGGCAACCCCGGGAGCAACGCGGAGAGCTCCGCGATCGCGGCCTCCGTCACCTCCGGCGTGCTGCCGCAGTTCGCGCCGAGGGCCGCCACGCCGAGCGGCGGGAACGTCTCCGCGAGCTCGGGCGCGCCGACTCCCATCATCGTGCGCGCCCCTCGCTTTCCGACCGAGTCGAAGCTGAAGCTGACGACGAGCGGCAACCCGCTCGCCGAGCGGGCCCCCTCGACGGCGGCGAGCGCCTCGTCGAGCGCGAACTGGGTCTCGACGAGGAGCAGATCAACCCCGCCCTCCGCCAGAGCGGCGGCCTGCTCGGCGTAGGCCTGCTTCGCCTCCTCAGGCTCGAGCGTGCCGAACGGCAGCGAGGTCAGGAGCGCCCCGGTGGGCCCCATCGAGCCGGCAACGAACGCGCCGGTCGCGGCTGCCGCCTCCCGCGCGAGCTCGGCCGCACGGCGATTCAGCTCCGCGGCGCGATCCGGGTAGGCGGAGTCGCGCAGCCTGACCGGCGTGCCGCCGAACGTGTTCGTGAGGATGACCTCGGCGCCTGCCGCGACGAAGCGCCGATGCAGCTCGAGCACGGCATCCGGAGCGTCGATGATCAGCTCCTCGGGCGGCTGGCCCGCCTTCAGGCCGAGCTCCTGGAGACCGGTGCCGATGCCGCCGTCCGCGACGAGGATGCGGCCGCTCTCGAGCGCGTCCAGAAACGTCGCCGCCATGGCGCTCACACCGCCCCGAGCGAGCAGAGCAGGGCGTCGGCGTCCGCTTCGATCTCGATTGGTGCCAGCCGATCGGCGACGGGGTCGGGTGTCTTGAGCCCGTCGCCGGTCACGAGCAGCACGACGCGGTCTCGCTCCCCGACCTGGCCGCGGAGGATCGCCTCGCGCAGGCCGCCGAGCGTGACCCCGGCCGCGGTCTCGCCGAACACGCCGGCGGTCTCGGCCAGCAGCACCATGTTCGGCCCGATCTCGTCCTCGGCAACCGCGTGGATGTCGCCACCAGTCGAGCGCGCGGTGCCGATCGCGAGCTCCCCGTCGGCGGGGCTGCCGATCGCGAGCGAGCGGGCGAGCGAGCGCGGCCGCACCGGGGTGACGCGCCGCCCCTCGGCGAGAGCGGTCGCGATCGGCGCGCAGCCCTCCGCCTGAGCCCCGATCAGCCGGGGCACGGGACCCTCGACCAGGCCGAGACGGGCGACCTCGGCGAACCCCTGCGCGACCTTCGAGTAGAGCGCGCCGGACGCGATCGGAGCCACGACCACGTCGGGTAGCTCCCAGCCGAACTGCTCGGCGATCTCGTAGCCGAGCGTCTTCGAGCCCTCGGCGTAGTAGGCGCGCAAGCCGACATTGACGAAGCCCCACGGCAGCTCGAACGAGAGCTCGACGGCCAGGCGGCTGCAGTCGTCGTACGTGCCCTGGACGGCGTAGACCGTCGCGCCGTAGACGGCGGTCGCGACCAGCTTCTCGGGCTCGAGGTCGGCGGGGCAGAACACGGCGGCCTCGAGCCCCTCGGCGGCCGCGCGCGCCGCGACCGCGTTGGCGAGGTTCCCGGTCGACGAGCAGGCCAGCGTGTCGAGCCCGAGCTCCTGCGCCTTCGCGCAGGCGACCGCAACGACGCGATCCTTGAACGAATGCGTCGGGTTGGCGGTGTCGAGCTTCAGGTACAGCTCGCCGACGCCGAGCGCAGCGGCAAGCCTCGGCGCGGGCACGAGCGGGGTCAGACCGGGCGCGAGGCGCGGCTCCGCGGGCGCAGCGACGGGCAGCAGCGGCGCGTAGCGCCAGATCGACGCAGGGCCGGCCGCGATCGACTCGCGAGTGACGGTACGGCGCAACTCGTCCCAGTCGTAGACCGGGTCGAGGGGACCGAAATCGCGCGGACAGACCGCGGTCGGGCCGAGCTCGTGCTCGGTCTCGCAGACGCGGCAACGCAGGGCGGTGGCGGGCATCCGATCTCTCCTTTGTCTCGCTCGACATCCTTCCGGGCCGTGTGGCCCGGCCGGGGTTGGCACCTTGCCGCGGGGGGCAGGTTGCCGAGGCTTCACAGGGCCGGTTCCCTCAGCCTCTCTCGATGTGAGCGGGACGTCGGCCCGCTCGCAGGAACGAGTATAAACAGAGTCCGTGGAACTTCGCGAGCTCGTACGCCGTGAGGCGCTCGAGGCCGGCCGCGCCGCCGGGTGCCTCACCGACGACGCCGTGTCGGAGGCTCTGGCGACGGCGGCTGCGCTCGTCCTGGAGCAGCGGGCAGCGGTGCTGGCCGCCAACGAGGCCGATTGCGCGGCGGCGACGGGGCATCTCGACGAGGGCACGCTCGACCGTCTGCGGCTCGACGGGCCGCGCCTCGAGGCGCTCGCCAAGCAGGTCGAGACGATGGCCCGGATCCCGCCGCTCGAACGGGAGATTGCCTCCTGGACGCTCCCGAACGGGCTCGCGGTCAGCGAGCGCCGGATCCCGATCGGGACGGTCGGGGCGAACTTCGAGGCGCGGCCGAACGTCGCTCTCGACGTGGCCGGGCAGCTCCTGAAGAGCCTGAACACGGCCGTGCTGCGAACCGGCGGGGCGGCGCTGCGAACCGTCACCGTGCTCGTCGACGACATACTCCGCCCGGCGCTCGGGCGGGCCGGCCTGCCTCCCGGCGCGATCGGGCTCGTTCGCTCCGCGGACCGGGAGGGCGCACGGGTGCTCGTGACGCTACCGGCCGAGATTCCGCTCGTAATCCTACGCGGCAGCGGGGAGACGACCGCGGCGCTCACCAGACTGGCAGCCGAGCACGGCGTGCGCACGCTCGCCCACGCCGAGGGCGGCGGGGTGCTCTACGCGCACGCGAGCTCCGACCGCGACCGCCTCCTCGCTCTCGCCGAGGCGAGCCTCGACCGGCTCGGCGTCTGCAACCGACTCAACCTCTGCCTCGTCGACCGAGGCGCGACGGGGCTGCTTCCCGACCTGCTCGCCCTGTTCTCGCGCGTCGGGCTCGAGGTGAGGGCAACCGAGCGTGCGCGAACGGCCTCGGGCGGGAACGTGCTCCCCCTCGACGTACGTCTCGGTCACGAGTGGGCGAACGACGCCGAGCGGGTGGCGACCGTCACCCTCGACGTTGTCGACGACCTCGACGACGCGGTCGCGATCGCGAACGCCGAGACCTCCGGGCTCGCGGCCACGATCGTGGCCGAGGACGAGCGGGCCGCCGCGCGTTTCCTCGACGCCTACCGGGGCACAGCCGCCTTCTGGCACGCGCCCACCCGCTTCACCGACGGCTTCGCCCTGACCGGGGCGCCCGAGACCGGCATCAACGTCGACTGGACACCGGGGCCGCGCGGCCCGGTGACCTACAGGGACCTGTGGCTCCGCCAGTACCGGGTCGTAGGCGACGGGACACAGCACCGGTGAGGCGGCCGCTCGTCGTGAAGCTCGGAACGTCCCTGATCGTGGGGCCACGCTCGCAGGTGCGCCGGAGCGTTCTGCGCGACCGGGCACGCGAGATCGCCTCGGTCGTTCGCGCCGGCACCCCGGTGTGCGTCGTCTCCTCCGGCGCGATCGCGCTCGGCCTGCCGCGGCTCGGCCTGACCCGGCGGCCGCGCAGCATGCCGAAGCTCCAGGCGGCCTCCGCGCTCGGCCAGGCCCGCCTCCAGGCGGCGTGGGACGACGCGCTCGGCGCGGAGGGGATCGCCGCGGCCCAGGTCCTCCTGACCGCGACCGACGTGGCCGAGCGCGCGACCTACCTGCACGCCCGCAGCGCGCTCAACGCGCTGTTCGAGTTCGGCGCCGTCCCGATCGTGAACGAGAACGACGCGACCGCGACAGACGAGATCACGTTCGGCGACAACGACGCGCTTGCGGCGCAGGTCGCCGTGCTGGCGCGGGCGCGGCTGCTCGTCCTCCTGACCGAGGTGGAGGGCGTGCTCTCCCGGGCGCCCGGAACGCCGGGCGCGCACCTGATCGCCGACGGGTCGATCGCCCGCAATGCGGTGCTCGGCGGCGCGTCGCCGCTCGGCAAGGGCGGGATGCGCAGCAAGGTGCTCGCCGCCGAGGTAGCCGCTGCCGCGGGGATCCCGACCGTGATCGCGGCCGGCGCCGCGAAGGAGGTGCTCGAGCCGATTCTCGCCGGCGAGCCGCGCGGCACGCGCTTTGCCCCGGGCGAGCGCACCCCGTCCGCGTTCAAGCTGTGGCTTCGGTTCGGTAAGCCCGTGTCGGGGCGCCTGCGCGTGGACGAGGGCGCGATGCGGGCGCTCACGAGCGACGGCGCGAGCCTGCTCGCGGTCGGGATCGTCCGCTGCGAGGGCCGCTTCGCCGCCGGCGACGGCGTCGAGATCCTGGGGCCGGACGGCGCCCCCTTCGCGAAGGGGATCGCGAGCGTCGGCGCGGGCGAGTTGCGCCGCCGCCCGCGCGGGCTCGAGGCCGTGCACAGAGACCGACTCGTGCTCTACTGAGCGCACGCCCCGGTGCCTGGCACGTGCCAGGCACCGGGACGTGTCCCATTCGGGTCAGACCGGCCGCGTGATCGCACCCTCGCTGGCGGGCTGCACGAGCGAGGCGTATTTCGCGAGCACGCCCGCCGTCACCCTCGGTGGCGGCGGCGCCCAGTCGCGCAGGCGCGCCTCGATCTCGGCGTCCGGGACGTCCATGTCGATCCGGCGGCTGTCGACGTCGATGGTGACGCGGTCGCCGGTGCGCAGCGCCGCGATCGGACCGCCCGTGTAGGCCTCCGGGCAGACGTGCCCGACCATGAACCCGTAGGTGGCACCCGAGAAGCGCCCGTCGGTGACGAGCGCTACGGAGTCCGAGAGCCCCTCGCCGACGATCGCGGCGGTGATCTGGAGCATCTCGGGCATCCCGGGCGCCCCGACCGGGCCCTCGTAGCGGATCACGACGACGTCGCCGGGCTCGACCTCGCCTGCCTTGACCGCCGCGAAGCAGTCGGGCTCCGAGTCGTAGACCTTCGCCGGGCCCTCGTGATGCATCCGCCCGTGACCGGCGAGCTTGATCACGCAACCCTCGGGCGCGAGATTCCCGTGCAGGATCGCGAGCCCGCCGCGCGGCTTCACCGGCTTCTCGATCGTCGCCACCACCTGCTGGCCCGGCGTCTCCCGGACGGACTCGGCGAGCTCGGCGATCGTCCGGCCGTCGACGGTCATCGCGTCGCCGTCGACGAGCCCCTTGCGGAGCAGCTCGCGCGTGACCAGCGACAGCCCACCCGCCTCGTAGACGTCCGTGGCGACGAAGCGCCCCCAGGGCTTCATGTCGGCGATCACGGGCGTGCGCTCGAGGATCTCGTCGAACTCGTCGATCTCGAGCGGGACACCGAGCTCGCGGGCGAGCGCGAGCAGGTGGAGGACGCCGTTCGTCGAGCCGCCCATCGCCGCGACCGAGGCGATCGCGTTCTCGAACGCGCGGCGGGTCAGGATCTGCGAGGGTCGAAGGTCCTTCCGAACGAGGTCCATCACGATCCGGCCGGCCTGCACGGCCGCGTTCTCCTTCGCCGGGTGCAGGGCGGGGATCGCGTTGAGGCCGCCAGGCGAGAGCCCGATGAACTCGAGGATCGTCGACATCGTGTTGGCCGTGAACTGGCCGCCGCAGGCGCCGGCGCCGGGGCAGGCGACCGACTCGAGCCGGTGCAGCTCGGCCGGGGTGATCTTGCCGACCGCGCAGGCGCCGATCTGCTCGTAGACGTCCTGGATCGTCACGTCCCGGCCGTCCAGCTTCCCCGGGGCGATCGTGCCGTTGTAGAGGCACAGGCCGGGGATGTCGAGCCGGGCGAGCGCCATCATCGCCCCCGGCATCGTCTTGTCGCAGCCGACCAGGCAGACGAGTCCGTCGAAGAGATGCCCGCGAGCGACGAGCTCGATCGAGTCGGCGATCAGCTCCCGCGAGACGAGGGAGCAGCGCATCCCGGTCGTCCCCATCGACACGCCGTCCGACACGGAGACCGTGTTGAACTCGATCGGCGTGCCGCCGGCCGCCCGGATCCCCTTCTTGACGTGCTGGGCCAGCTCGCGCTGGTTGAGGTTGCACGGCATCGTCTCGATCCACTCGGTTGCGACGCCGACGAGCGGCTTCGCGAGGTCGTCGTCGGTGAAGCCGACCGCCTTCAGCATCGCGCGGGCTCCGGCCCGCTCGTAGCCGTCGGTGAGCGCGGCGCTGTGGCGCTTCGCGGGGTCGGAGGGCCTGGCGTACGGGTTCTCGGTCATGAGGGCATCGTATAAAGGCCCGGCCCATAACGGTCGATGCAGCCGAGGTGACCGCCGACGCCCCCGAGCTGGCGCCCGTCGCCCGCGCCCGCCAGTTGCTCGCCCTCGTTGCGCTGCTCACCGGCGGCGTGTACCTGGGCTGGCGCTACGGCTTCACACTGCGGCCGGACACGCTCTGGCTCGGGCTGCCCCTTCTCGTCGCCGAGACCTGGGCGCTGCTCGCGGTCGGGCTGTTCGTGTTCTCCACATGGCGCCTCACGATCCGGGAGCCGGGCGTGGCGCCTTCGGGAGCCGCGGTCGCGATCCTCGTTCCGACTTACAACGAGCCGCCGGACATCGTGCGCTCGACCGTGCTCGGCGCCCTCGCCGTCCGCCACGATCCCAGGCCGGAGGTGTGGGTGCTCGACGACGGGGAGCGCGACTGGGTGCGGGAGCTGTGCGACGAGCTCGGTGTCCGCTACCTGTGCCGCCCGGCCCCGCGTGCCGGTGCCAAGGCCGGCAATCTCAATCACGCGAGTAGCGTCCCCGCTCGTGGTGTGTGAAGGCCCTGAGGTCGTTGCCTTTCCCGT
>CAYJLE010000017.1:0-45949 GCA_964370985.1 uncultured Gaiellales bacterium
ACCGACACCTCGAAAGAACCACCGCCACGGGTTGACTCTCATAGAAGCATCCCCTCGATCGTGAGCCGATTCGATTACCCCGCACCGGGACGGGCCAACGCGGGGCGGGTTGGGACCCGCCCCTACAGGGTTCTTCGGTAGATACCGAACGCGCGGGTCGCGAGCGCGCTCGCGAGCGCGACGAACCCGAGCAGGAGCCCCGTGTACAGCCCCACCCGGCCCCAGTCCGTGTCGAGGCTCGACATCTCCCGCGCGGCGACAACGCCCCAGTTGACCGGATTGAAGCGTGCCGCCCACTGCATCCAGCCCGGCATCAGCGTCTCGGCGATCAGCGTCGCCGAGATGAACGTGAGCGGGAGGCCGAAGAAGTTCAGGATCGCGATCAGCGGCTCCTCGCGCCTGACGATCAGGGCGATGCCGTGCGAGATACCGGCGAAGCCGGCGCCCACCAGAGCCGCGACCACGGTGATCACGAGCCAGCCGGCGACCCCCCGCTCGACGCGCGCTCCGAGCAGCCACGCCGTGCCGAGGATGATCACCGTCTGCACCATCGAGATGATCGCCGCGTGCAGCACCTGCGAGACGATCAGCGAGCCCGGGTTGACGCGCGTCGCCAGGAAGCGAGGGACGACACCCCGATCGAGATCGTCGATCATCGCCATCCCCGACCAGACGGCGCCGAAGAAGGCTGTCATCACGACCACGCCCGGCGCGAGGAACTGCACGTACGAGTCGGTGGCGAAGCCGGGCAGATCGATGATCCGCCGGAACAGTTGGCTGTAGAGCAGGAGCCAGAACATCGGCTGCGTGAGCGCGAACACGAGCCAGATCGGCTGGCGCAGGAAGTTGCGCTGGTGGCGGACGAGCATCGCCAGCGTGTCCTGGATGGCGGCGGTCACGGCGCGCTCCCCGCCTCGTCCTCGGAGCGGAAGTCCCTGCCCGTGAAGTGGAGGTAGACGTCGTCGAGAGACGGCCTGGCCACGGTGACGGAGGCGACCGCGATCCCGCTCGCCTCGAGCGCCGAGAGGATCCCGGGAACCGCCTGGGCGCCGTGCTCGACGCGGGCGCGCAGGTGACGCCCGTCCGTGACGGTCTCCTCGACGACACCGAGACGCTCGACGACAGCGGCCGCGGCCGTCGCGTCACCCCCGGCGAGCTCGACGGTCACGGCGTCCCCGGCCAGCTGGCGCTTCAGCTGATCCGGGGGGCCGTCGACGACGACCCGGCCCCGGCTGACGATCGCGACCCGCTTCGCGAGACGGTCGGCCTCTTCGAGGTAATGGGTGGTGAGGAGGATCGTGAGCTGCTCCTCGCCGGCGAGCCGCTCGAGCTCCTCCCACATCGCCGCCCGCGCTTCGGGGTCGAGGCCGGTGGTCGGCTCGTCGAGGAACAACACGACGGGCCGGTGGACGAGGCCCATGACGACGTCGAGGCGGCGCTTCATCCCGCCGGAGTAGGTGCGCACGATCCGGTCGGCGAAGTCCCCGAGCCCGAATGTCTCGAGCAGCTCGTCCATCCGCCGGCGCAGCTCGGCCGGGGGGACTCGCTGCACGCGCCCCTGGAGCAGGATGTTCTCCCGGCCGGTCGCGTGGACGTCGACGCCCGACGCCTGGGGCACGTAGCCGATCGAGCGCCGCACGGCGCCCGCCTCGCGGACGACGTCGTACCCGGCCACGCGGGCCGTGCCCGCGTCGAGGGTCGAGAGCGTCGCGAGAATCTTCACCGTCGTCGACTTGCCGGCGCCGTTCGGCCCGAGCAGGCCGAACACCTCGCCCTCGGCGACGGAGAAACCGACTCCGTCGAGCGCTCGCACCCCCTTCGGGTACGTCTTCTCGAGCCCCTCGACCTCGATCGCAGCCACGCGGCTGGGGAGTCTAGCGGCGAGCCGGCGGCCCGGGCCAGGGGCAGGCGCGCGGCTATCGTCCCCGGGGTGCCTGCGCGACCGCGGCCTCGAGGCATCCTCCTGACCGGCTCTGTCGGCTCCGGCAAGACGCGGCTCCTCCACGAGCTCGGCGAGGTCCTGGAGGAGCGGGAGGAGCCCTACGCCCTCGTCGATCTCGACTGGCTCGCCTGGTGCCGGCCGGCAACCGGGTTCGCCGTGCGGGACATCCTCGCGCGCAACCTCGAGGCCGCGTGGGAGACGTTCGCTGCCGCCGGGATCGAGCGGCTCGTGCTCGCCCGGCACGTGGAGCGCCCCGAGGACGTTGCTGCGCTGCGAGGCGCCCTTCCGGGCGTCGAGCTGACGGTCGTCGAGGTGCGCGCCCCGCTCGGCGTGGTCGAGGCGCGCCTGCGGGCGCGAGACACGGGCAGAGAGCTGGCCGAGCACCTGGCGGAGGCGAGGCGCTGCGCGGCCACGGGGGCGTCTCCGGTCGCGGACGCCACCGTCGACAACGGCGAGCGCCCGATCCGAGACGTCGCCCGCGAGGCGCTCGCGGCCGCGGGGGGGGCACCGCGGTAGGCTTGACCCCATGCGGATCAGGGTCAGGCTGTTCGCGGCGCTGCGCGAGCAGGCCGGGGCGGCGGAGCGCGAGCTCGAGCTTGCGGAGGGCAGCCGCGCCGCCGACGTCTGGGCGGCGCTGCCCGGGCTCGGAGCCGAGCCTCCCGGGATCCTCTACGCCCTGAACCGGGAGTACGTACCGCCCACGCGGGAGCTCGCCGACGGGGACGAGCTCGCCCTGATCCCGCCCGTGTCGGGCGGCTCGTTCCGCCTCACAGCCGACCCGATCGACCTCGTCGCCGTGGTCGCCGACGCCGCGGACGAGGAGGCCGGGGCCATCGCCACCTTCGTCGGCACGACGCGCGCGCACTCGCGGGGCCGCACGGTCGACCACCTCGAGTACGAGGCCTACGAGGGCATGGCGGAGCAGGAGATGGAGCGCCTCGCTGCCGAGCTGAGGACCCGCCACGACCTCTGCAAGGTCGCGATTACCCACCGCATCGGCCGGGTCGAGATCGGCGAGACGAGCGTCGCGATCGCCGTCTCGGCCCCGCACCGGGCCGCCGCACTTGCCGCGTGCGCCGAGGCGATCGACACGCTCAAGCAGACGGTGCCGCTCTGGAAGAAGGAGGTCTACGAGGGCGGCGAGGAGTGGCTCGGCCGCGGCTCGTGAGCTAGCGGCCGCCGCGGGCGCGCCCGACGAGGCGCCAGGCGAGCGGTAGCAGCGCCCCCGCGAGGTACAGCTTCAGGAGATCGCCGACCACGAACGGATAGAGGCCCGCCTCGAGCGTGGCCTCGAGGCCCGTGTCGAGCTCGGCGGCGAGCCAGGGCAGCCCAGCGGCGTAGATGACCACGTTGCCGGTCAGCATCGCCGCGATGGCGGAGGAGAGCCGCCGGTCCCACCGGCGCTCCGCGAGCCAGCCGGCCAGCGCGGCGGCGACGATGAACCCGATCAGGTAGCCGCCGGTCGGGCCCATGAACGTCTCCCACCCGTGCGTCTGCTGCGCGTACACCGGCGCGCCCGCGATCCCGACGAGCAGGTAGAGCACGAGGCTCGCGAGGCCGCGGGCGAAGCCGAGCGACGCGCCGACCAGCACCACCGCGAAGGTCTGCCCGGTGATCGGAACGGGCGTGAACGGGAGCGGGATCGACACCTGGGCCGCGAGCGAGACGAGCGCAGTCCCCGCAAGGACGACCAGCGCGTCGGTCAGGAGCCCGGTGCGGGGGAGAACGGCGAGGCGGAGGGTGGCAGCGTTCGCGTGCACCGAGCGCGCATCATATCGCGGCCGCGCGGCCCCTATCATCAGTGAAGTGACGGAACGCCCGCCCGGAGCGCGCCTGCGCGAGCTGCCGCCGGTCGACCGGCTGCTCGCGGACCCGCGCCTGCTCGAGGTTGCGGAACGGCACGGCCGCGGCGTCGCCGTCGAAGCGGTCCGGCGCGCCCTCGAGGGGGCCCGCGAGGAGATCCGCGCCGGCTTCGAGCCGGGAGACCTCGCCGACCGCGCGCGGGCGGAGGCGCACGCGATCCTTCGCCCGCGCCTGCGCCGCGTGATCAACGCCACCGGCGTGATCGCCCACACGAACCTCGGCCGCGCTCCACTCGCGGCCGCCGTGCTCGAGCGGGTCGCGGAGGTTGCCCGTGGCTACTCGAATCTCGAGCTCGACCTCGAGCCGGGCACCCGGGGCTCGCGGCAGACCCACGTGGCCGGGCACCTGCGCGACCTGACGGGGGCGGAAGCGGCCCTCGTCGTCAACAACAACGCGGCCGCGGTGCTGCTCGCGCTCGCCGCCCTGGCCGAGGAGCGTGAGGTGATCGTCTCGCGCGGCGAGCTGGTCGAGATCGGTGACGGCTTCCGCATCCCGGACGTGCTCGCCCGCTCCGGCGCGCGGCTCGTCGAGGTGGGGACGACGAACCGCACGCGCGTGGCGGATTACGAGCGCGCGATCACAGCCGAGACCGCGGTGCTGCTGCGCGTGCACCAGTCGAACTTCCGCATCGTCGGCTTCGCGGAGCAGCCTGGCCTGTCGGAGCTCGCGATGCTCGCGGAGAAGCGCGGGCTGGTCCTGGTCGACGACCTCGGCTCCGGCGTGCTCGGCCATCTCGGTGACGAGCCGTCGGTGAGGGCGAGCCTGGCCGCCGGCGCGCACCTCGTCTGCTTCTCCGGAGACAAGCTGCTCGGCGGCCCGCAGGCGGGGATCGTCGCCGGCCGGACCGACCTCGTCGAGCGCCTGCGCCGCCACCCGCTGCAACGGGCCCTGCGCGCGGACAAGCTGACGCTCGCCGCGCTCGAAGGGACGCTCGCCCTCCATCGCGACCCGGCCCGGGCGCGGCGGGAGGTGCCGGTGCTGCGGATGCTCGCCGAGCCGGCCGGGGCGGTGCGAGCCCGCGCCGAGCGGCTGGCGGCGCTCACCGGCGGGTCGGTCGAGCAGACGGTGGCGCGCGTCGGCGGTGGCGCGCTGCCGCTCGCCGAGCTCGAGAGCTTCGCCTGCGCGCTCGAGGAGGCCCTCGCGACGCCGCTGCGGCTCGGCGAGCCGCCGGTGGTCGGGGTCGTCCGGGACGGACGGCTCCTGCTCGACTGCCGCACCGTCGCCGACGCGGAGCTCGAGGAGGTCGCCGCGGCCGTAGCCGCCGCCCGCGCATCATGACGCGAGCGCCGCTGGTCCTCGGGACCGCGGGTCACATCGACCACGGCAAGACGTCGCTCGTCCGGGCTCTCACCGGCAAGGACACGGACCGGCTGCCGGAGGAGCGCGAGCGCGGGATCTCGATCGACCTGGGCTACGCGCCGCTCGAGCTCCCCGACGGCCGGCAGCTCTCCGTCGTCGACGTCCCGGGCCACGAGCGCTTCGTGCGCACGATGGTGGCGGGCGCGACCGGGATCGATCTGTTCCTGCTCGTGATCGACGCCGCCGAGGGCGCGCGGCCGCAGACGCACGAGCACCTCGCCATCATCCGCCTGCTCGGGATCGAGCACGGCGTCGTCGCCGTCACGAAAGCCGATGCCGTGGATGCGGAGACGCTCGAGCTCGCGCTCGACGAGGCGCGCGAGCTCGTCCCGGACGCAGAGGCGGCCGCGGTCAGCGCCCGCACCGGCTTGGGTCTCGGAGAGCTCGTCGCCGCGCTCGCCCGTGTCGCCGACCGGGTCGAGCGCCGCCAGCCGCTCGCAGCGACCCGGCTGTTCGCCGACCGCTCCTTCAGCCTGCGCGGAATCGGCACCGTGGTGACGGGCACGCTCTGGTCCGGGTCGATCGGCGCCGGCGACGAGCTCGAGCTCGCGCCAGGCGGGCGCAGGGCGCGCGTGCGCAGCGTGCAGGTGCACGAGCGGGCGGTGGAACGGGCCGCGGCCGGGCAGCGCGTCGCGGTCTCTCTCCCCGGCGTCGAGCGGGCGGAGATTCGCCGGGGCGACGCGCTCGTCGCCCCCGGCGCCTATCCGGCCAGCTACCGCCTGGACGTGCTGCTGCTCGAGCTGCCGGGCGCGGCCCGGGATCGCGCGCTCCCCGCCCATGCGACCGTCCATGTACACCACGGCACGGCGGAGCACCTGGCTCGACTCGTACGGATCGGCGAGCGCTATGCGCAGCTGCGGCTCGCGACGCCGGCGGTGGCGGCCCGCGGCGACCGGCTCGTGCTGCGCGAGCAGACGACCGTCGGCGGCGGGATCGTGCTGGACCCGGCCCCGCCACGGCGGCCGAGCGAGGGGCGGCTGGCGCTGCTCGAGCGGGGCGATCCGGAGTCGATCGTGCTCGGGATCCTCGACGCCACCCCCGAGCCGCTCTCGCAACAGGACCTGGCCCGCCGGGCCCTGCTCTCGCCGGAGGATGTCGAGAGGGGCCTCGCCGCTGCCGTTCGGGCGGGCGCCTGGTGCCTGACCCCGGCTCGCTTCGACGTGATCGCGACCCGGGTCGCACACCGGCTCGCGGAGCGGGCGGCAACCTCGCCGCTCGACCCGGGCATCCCGCTCGCGGAGCTCCTGCCGCCGCGGCCGTGGGCCCCGGCCGTCCTGGGGCTGCTCCCGCTCGAGCGGCGAGGCGCGAAGGCGTACGCGCGCGGCGCCAGCGCCAGGCTCGGCGACCGCGCGGAGGCGGCCGAGCGCCTCGAGACGCAGCTCGCCGCGAGCGGGCTGGCCGCCGTCCAGCTCGACGATCCGGAGCTGGCGGTCTACCTCGAGCGGGCGGGCCGGCTCGTGCGTCTCGCCGACGGGCTCGTGGTGTCGGCAGAGGCCTACGCGAGCGCGAGCGCGCTCGTCGTCGAGGAATGCGAGGCCGCGGGCTCGATCACGCTCGCGCGCTTCCGCGACCTGGCCGGGACGGGCCGGCGTGTAGCTCAGCTCGTGCTCGAGCGTCTCGACGCGGACGGGGTTACCCGGCGCGCAGGCGACGCTCGCGTTCTGCGCAGGCGCGGCCGGGCCGGCGGAGGCGGGGGCCGAGGCTGAGGCTCCAGCCGCCTGGCATGGCGGCCGATAGCCGTACAATGCACGCCGTGCTCCCGCGGGTCGTCCTCGCCTCCGGGGCGGCCCTGGCAACGTCGTTTGCCCTTGCGGGTGTCGCGCTGGCGCAGCCTGCCCGCGACGCGCGCGCGGCCGCTCCCGGCTCGCCGGACGCGCTCACGCGGGCACTCGAGGCGGGCCGCCTGACACCGGCCGGGTACGCCCTCCAGCGGGCGCTCGCGCTGTTCGACCGCGGGGGAGTGGCGGCGCGGTTCGGGCCTGTCGCAACCCCGGAGCCTCGCGCCGCGACGCTCGTCCTGCGCGACCTCGTGGCACGGCTCGACGAGCTGCCGCCGGCCGAGCGTCGCCTGGCACGGAGCCTGCTCGCGCGGCCCGACGAGGGCGTCGCCGACCCGTACGGGGACAGCTACACGGTTCCGAGCCGGTTCGAGTGCTCCGGCGACGTATGCCTGCACTGGGTGGACACGACCGGAAACGCCCCGCCGTCCGACGATGCCGACGCCGACACGATCCCGGACACGGTCGAGGTCGTCCAGGCGACGCTGGCCGAGGTCTGGGCAACCGAGATCGATCGGTACGGCTACCGGCCGCCCCTCACGGACGAGAGCTCCCCGAACCATGGCCCGGACGGGCGGATCGACATCTACCTCGTGGACGTCGGCTCGGACGGGGTGTACGGCTACTGCACGACCGACGACCCTCGCCGCGGTGGCGGCCCGGACACGGTGTCCGCCTACTGCGTCCTCGACAACGACTTCGCGCCGTGGCAGTTCGGCGGCGCCGCAGCCGAGGACAGCCTGGCCGCGACCGCGGCCCACGAGTTCTTCCATGCCGTCCAGTTCGCCTACGACTACCTCGAGGACAACTGGCTGATGGAGGCGACCGCCACGTGGATCGAGGACGAGGTCTTCGACGATGTCGACGACAACGTCGGCTATCTGCGCAGAAGCCATCTGTCCCGGCCGTCGGTCCCGCTCGACATCGGCCCGAGCTCCGGCACACACCCGCTGTTCATCTACCAGTACGGAGCGTTCCTGTTCTACCGCTTCCTCTCCGAATGGCAGGGCTCGCCGGATGTCGTGCGCCGGATCTGGGAGCTCGCCGACGCCGCCCCGGGCGCGCCCGACCACCACTCGACCGACGCGATCGCAGGCGCGCTCGAGGAGCGGGGCACGACGCTGGGTGCGGCGTTCCGCGGCTTCGCCGCGGTCAACACCCGGCCCGACGCGTTCTACGAGGAGGGCGCGACGTACCCGGTGCCCAGCCCTTCCCGGTCGACGGCGCTCGCGGCGGGCGGATCTGCGAGCGGCCGCGTCGCGCTCGATCACCTGACGAGCTGGTACGGCGCCTTCCGCCCCGCCACGAAGCTGCGCGACGGCGCCCGGCTGACAGTGTCCGTGGATGGACCGCCACTCGCCCGCGGCGCGGAGGCGACGCTCGTGTCGATCCCACTCTCGGGCCAGCCCACGTACCGGACGTTCCGCCTCGACTCCCGCGGCAACGGCTCCCTGACCGTGCCGTTCGGCCGCAGCCTGGCCTCGGTCACGCTCGTCCTCTCCAACGCGAGCATTCGGCTCGACTGCTGGCGGGGCAGCCCGTACGCCTGCATGGGCACCCCGCTCGACGACAATCGGGTGTTCCGCTACCGGGCAGCGGTCAGCGGCAACTAGCTCGGCGAGGCTCGAGCTCGACGACGTCCGCACCCTCCCGAACCGCTGAGGCCAGCGCCGGGCGAGCCAGCTAGGCTGGCAGCGGAGCGGCATGGGCCCGGTGGCCCAGCCGGTCTTCAAAACCGGTGAGGCGTGGTAGCCCCACGCTGGCTCGGTTCGACTCCGGGGCCGCTCCGTCAGATCGCCGCCCAGCTGATGTTCTCGTTTCTTCAATACTTGGAAGATTCGGATAATATAAGGGCGTGCCTCACAACGCCCGCCCCGTGCACGAGGTCAAGGCGAACCTGTTCCGCGTGCTCGGCCATCCGGCGAGGGTGCGCATCCTCGAGCTCTTGCGCGACGACGAGCGCTCGGTGGGCGCGCTCCAGGCGGAGCTCGGGCTGGACTCGGGCGGCACGTCGCAGCACCTGGCGGCGTTGCGGCGGATCGGGCTCGTCGAGTCCCGGCGGGAGGGAACGAGCGTCTACTACCGCGTCGCGGACGCACGGGTGTTCGACCTGCTCGCGGCCGGCCGCGACGTGATCACGCAGCAGCTCGCCGAGCAGCAGTCGATCCTGCGGGAGCTCGAGACTTCGTGACGGGCGCGGCGCTCGTCGCCAGCCTGAGCGCGATCGCGCTCGGCGGAGTCGCCACGGTCGGACGGGCGACGTTCCGCGCAGGGCTCATCCTGCAGGCGGTGGGAGCCGCCGGGCTCGCGCTGGCCGGGTTCTGGGCCCTCGGCGCCGGCTTGGACGCCGGCAGCGCGTTCACGAGCGCGCTCGATCCGCGCTTCGGGATCGACGGGCTGAGCGGCCTCTTCCTCGGTACGCTCGGCCTGATCGCGGCCCCGGCGCTCGTCTTCTCGCTGCGCTACCTGGAGCCGACCGGCCGCGGGCGCGGGGTCGGGGCGCTGACCGGCGCATTCGTCCTCGCCATGGCGGGGGTGCTGTGCGCCCGCGACCCGCTCACGTTCCTCGCCGGCTGGGAGCTGATGACCCTCCTGCCCGCCGCCGTGATCCTCGTGGCGCGAGCCGGGGACCGGGTCGCGCGCAACACGGTCTTCGTCTACCTCGCGATCACGCACCTGGGCGGAGCGGGCACGTGGATCGCGGTACTCCTCCTCGCAGGCGCAGGGGCGATCGGCGACCCCTCGGCACTCGCTACCGGCTCCGGTCTCCAGGTGGCGGTCGCGCTGGCGGCGCTCGTCGGCATGGGGACGAAGGCCGGCCTGCTCCCCCTCCACGTCTGGCTGCCGCGCGCCCACCCGATCGCCCCGGCCCCGGTCTCGGCGCTGATGAGCGGAGTCATGATCAAGGTCTCGATCTACGCGCTCGTGCGCGTCCTCGTCGAGTGGGCCGGCGTCCTCCCCGTCTGGCTGGGCGGTCTCGTGCTGGCGATCGGCGCGGCCTCGGCGGTGGGCGGAGTCGTCTACGCGCTCTTCCAGCACGACCTGAAGCGGCTGCTCGCGTTGCACTCGATCGAGAACGTCGGGATCATCGTGCTCGGCCTCGGCGCCTGCCTGATCCTGCGCGCGCGGGGCGCGGAGGCGTGGGCGGCGTTCGCGCTCGGCGCCGCGCTCCTGCACACCGTCAACCACGCGGTCTTCAAGGCGCTCCTGTTCCTCGCCGCCGGCGCGTTCGAGCGGGCGGTCGGCTCGCTCGAGCTCGACCGGCTCGGCGGCCTCCTGCGGCGCATGCCCTGGACGGGCGGCGCCTTCCTCGTCGGCGCGATGGCGATCGCCGGGCTGCCGCCCTTGAACGGCTTCGCCTCGGAGTGGCTCACCCTCCAGGCGCTCCTCCACGTCCCGGCCTACGGCGGCGCCGGCGACGCGATCGCCGGGGCGCTCGCGCTCGCCACGCTCGCAGCCACGGCCGCCCTCGCCGTCTTCTGCTTCGTCAAGGTCGTCGGGCTCGTCCTGCTCGGCCCGCCCCGGCGCCAGGCCGCGGCCGAGGCGGTCGAAGCGCCCGTCCCGATGCGGGCCGCCCTCGTCGTCCTCGCGGCCGTATGCGTCGCGCTCGGGCTCGTGCCCGGCCTGCTCTTCGGCGCGCTGGCCGAGCTCGCACCGTGGCAGGCGAGCATGCCGGCACGGGCCGGCCTGCACCTGCCGGGCACGGGGACGCTGCCGACCGCCGGGATCGCCGTCGCGCTCGTCGCGCTGACAGCGGGGCTCTGGCTGCTCCGGGGCCGGCGCAGCGCTGCGCCCGCCCCGAGCTGGGCCTGCGGCCAGCTCGTCGGGCCGCGGCTCGCCTGGACGAGCGCCGGCTTCACGAAGCCGCTCCGGCTGATCCTCGAGGCGATCCTCCGTCCGCAGCGTGAGATCACGGTGCGCTACGAGGCCAGCGTCGTCCAGGAGGTCGCGTACAGCGGCCGCGTGCCGCACCTGATCGACGACAAGCTCTACCGGCCGGTCGCGCGCCTCGCGCTCGCTGCCGCCGGGAAGGCGAGACGGCTCCAGAGCGGCCGCCTCGGGGCGTACGTCGCGTACCTCGTCGGGCTCGTCGTCGTACTCCTCGCCGCCGCGAGGATCGGCGCGATCGGATGAGCGGCGCCGCCGTCGCCGCCGGCGCGGTCCAGGTCGTCGGCGGGGTCGCCCTCGCGCCGCTGCTCCCCGGCCTCGTCCAGCACTGGAAAGCGCGACTGCAGGGCCGCCGGGGACCCACCCCGCTCCAGCCTTACCGGGAGCTGCGCCGCCTCTGGGGCAAGAGCGCGGTCACGGTCGAGGGAACGACCGCCGTCTACCGGCTGGCGCCCGCGCTGGCGGCCGCGAGCATCGGCGTCGCGATCCTGATCGTCCCGGTCGCCGCCCGGGCCCCGGGCTGGGGCGTCGGGCACGACGCGCTCGCCCTGGCCGGCGTGCTCGCGCTCGCCCGCTTCGCGGTGGCCGTCGCGGCCTGGGACGTCGCGAACGGCTTCGCGCTCATGGGCGCGAGCCGCGACCTCTCGATCTCGGTCTTCGTCGAGGCGACGCTCGTGCTCGCGCTCGCGGTGGCGGCGCTCGTGACGGGTACCACCGCGCTGCCCGAGGTCGTCGCCGGGACCGCCGGCACCGGCGTCTGGTCGCAACCGGCGCTCGCGCTCGGCGCGATCGCGTTCGCCCTCGTCCTGGTCGCGGAGACAGGACGCCAGCCCGTCGACAACCCCGACACCCACCTCGAGTTGACGATGATCCACGAGGGCCCGCTGCTCGAGTACGCGGGCCGCGACCTCGCGTACCTGCAGTGGGCGGCCGCGGCGCGGCACTGGCTCGTGCTCGTGATCGCGGCCCAGGTCTTCCTCCCGCACCCCCAGGGCGTGTGGTGGCAGCTCGCGCTCCTGCCCGTCACGCTCGCCGCTCTCTGCGGCGCGCTCGCGCTCGCCGAGACGCTCGTCGCCAAGATGCGGATCCTGCTCGTGCCGAGGCTCCTGGCCGTCGGCGCGTTCGCTGCGCTGCTGGGAATCGCGGCGTGGCTGGCGGCGAGCCCGTGAGTGGCACGCTCGTCTGGGCGCTCGTCGGCCTCGGGCTGTCCGTCGTCGTCGTGCGGCGGCGGACGGTCGCGGTCGGGCTTGTCACGCTGCAGGCGCTGCTCCTCGCGGGCGCCGCGCTCGCTGCCGCCGCGAGCGGCGACGACGTCGTGGCCGGCGTCGCGCTCGGGATCCGCGGCTTCGCGCTCGCCGCGCTCTTCCTCGTCCTCGTGGCGCGCACCCGGGAGCCCCGCCCGGTCCGGGCAGGCGTCCCGCCCCTCGCTCGCGCCGGCACCGCCGTCGCCCTCGCCCTCGCCCTCGTCTGGCTCGTGCCGGCGATCGGGCTCGAGTCGCGCGCCGCGGAGAGATCCGTGCTCGCCCTCGTCGCGTTCGGCGCCGTCACCGCGGCAACGCGGCGCGCAACGCTCTTCCAGGTGATCGGCATCGTCCTCGTCGAGAACGGGCTCGCGCTCGCGGCGCTCGAGCTACCGGGAGCCTCCTCGCTCGCGATCGAGCTCGGGGTCGCGCTCGACCTCGTACTCGTCGCCCTCGTCGCGGCCGTGTTCCACGAGCGGATCTTCGCGGAGTTCGGCGCCGGAGACAGCGCCGCGCTGAGGACGCTGCGTGACTAGCCGCGAGGCGTTCGCGCTGGCCGCGGTCGCCGCGCCGACACTCGTCGCGACGCTGGTCGCGCTCGCGCCACGCCGGCTGGTCACGGGAGTTGCCCTCGCAGGAGTAGTCCCGGCCGGCGGGCTCGCCCTCGCGCTCGCCGGCGTCGCGCTCGGCCGCCCCGGCAGCCCGTTCGCCAGCGACTTGGTGGCGGTCGACGCGGCCGCGGGGCTGCTCGTCGGCGTGATCGGGCTCGTCGGCGTTGCCAGCGTGCTCGTCTCGCCCGCCTACCTCACCGGGGTGCGCACCTCGCTCGTGTCCGCACCTCGGCGGGAGCGAACGTACTACGCCGTCCTCTATGCGTTCTGGGCGATCCTGCTCGCCGTGCCGCTCGCCGGGAACCTCGGCGCCGCGTGGCTCCTGGTCGAGGCGACGACCG
Organism: uncultured Gaiellales bacterium; assembly: GCA_964370985.1. GTDB lineage: Bacteria > Actinomycetota > Thermoleophilia > Gaiellales > Gaiellaceae > JAHDVS01. Next base: position 13,024 of record CAYJLE010000017.1, read on the forward strand.
CCGCCTCCGCGCTCCTGGTCGGGTTCGGCGGCAAGCGGCGGGCGCTCGAGGCCGGCTGGAAGTACCTGATCCTCACCTCGCTCGGCCTGGGCGTCGCCCTGCTCGGCATCGTCCTGCTCGCGGCCGGCGTTCCCGGAGGCGGGCTGGGCGCCCTCTCGTGGCACGCACTCGGGACGTACGCGTCCGGAAGCGAGACGGCGCTCGTGGCCTACCTGCTCCTGCTCGCCGGCCTCGCCGCGAAGATCGGGCTGGCGCCGGTGCACAACTGGCTCCCCGACGCTCACTCCGAGGCTCCGCCGCCAGTCTCGGCTCTGCTCTCGGCCGCGCTCCTGCCGGCCGTGCTGCTCGTGGCCTGGCGCTCCCAGCAGGCGCTTGCCCCGGTAGTCGGCGGGCAAACGGCGCAGACGGTTCTCGTCGCCTTCGGCCTCGTCTCGCTTGCCGTCGCGGTTCCGTTCCTCTGGCGGCCGCTGGCCTGGAAGCGCCTGCTCGCCTACTCGAGCCTCGAGCACATGGGCGTGATCGCGCTCGGCATCGGGTTCGGGACGAGGCTCGCGCTCGCCGGTGTCGCCATCCATGTCGCGGCCCACGCGATCGCAAAGGCGCTCGGCTTCTACGCCGCGACGCCGCTGCTCGGCCACGAGCCACGTGCCGCGAGGCAGGCCGTCACCGGGATCGGGCGCACGCAGCCAGCCCTCGGCGCGACGATGGGCATCTCGGTGGGCACCCTCGCGGGACTCCCCCCGTCGCCGATCTTCGTCAGCGAGGTGCTGATCGTCGCGGGAGGCTTCCAGGCCGGCCGGTCCTGGGCGGCCGCGGCGGCGACGGTCCTGCTCGCGCTCGGGTTCCTCGGCCTGGTGCATGCGCTGCTCGAGACGACCGCCGGCAAGGCGCGCCGGCGCGACGGCGCCGAGGCACCGGGCCTCCGCGGTGTCGTCGCCCTCGCCGCCGTCTCGGTCGTCCTGCTCCTGGCGCTCGCCGGCGCGGGCCTCTGGCTCCCGGGGACCGAGCTCGTCGAGGCGCTCCTGCGGGGAATCTCGTGACCGTCGCCTCCGGGGCCGAGAGCTACCGCGAGCGGATCGCGACCGCCCTGGCCGGGACCTGGCGCTTCGCAGGCCTCCACGCGACGGCCGGAGGTACCGCCGTCCGAGCGCTCCTCGCCGCACCGGACGGCTCGACCAGGCTCGAGTCGGTCACGGTCGAACGGGCGACCGCGCCCTCGATCGTCGACCTCGTCCCCGCGGCCGCCTGGGACGAGCGCGAGGCGCACGATCTCCAGGGCGTCGCGTTCGCCGGCCACGAGCCGCTGCGACCGCTCGTCGACCACGACCCCGACGCCGGGCGCTGGACGGTCCCGGTTCGGGGGCACGATCCGTACGAGGTCGCGGTGGGGCCCATCCACGCGGGGGTGATCGAGTCGGGCCACTTCCGCTTCCATGTCGTCGGCGATCGGATCCTCCACCTCGACATCCGCCTCTTCTACAAGCACCGGGGCCTCGAGCGGGCCGCCGAGGGGGCCACACTCGAGCAGGGGATGGCGTACGTCGGCCGGGCATGTGCCGCGTGCACCGTGACGAACGGGGTCGCGTACGCGCACGCCTGCGAGGACGCGCTCGGCTTCCGGCCGACGGCCGAGCTGCGCCGCGCCCGGACGATCCTGCTCGAGCTCGAGCGAATCTGGAGCCACCTGAACGACATCGCCGCCGTCTGCGCGGGCGTCGGCCTGGCCGCGGGCAACACCCGCTTCGCCGCGCTGACGGAGCGCGCCCGGCGCCTCAACGCGGCGCTGACCGGGCACCGCTTCCTCTTCCGGACGGTGGCGGTCGGGGGCAGCGCGCTCGCTCTCGGTCCGGACGAGCTGCGAGCCGCCCGGGAGGCGCTGCCCGCCCTGCGCGAACAGGCCGCGAGCGGCTGGCGCGAGCTCGCCTTCAACGCCTCGTTCCAGGATCGTCTGCCAGAGATCGGCGTCGTCGCGGCCGCCGATGCCCGTCGGCTCGGTACCACCGGGCCGGCCGCACGCGCCGCCGGCATCCGCGAGGACGTCAGAGCGGCCTGTCCCCGCCTCGCCTACGAGGGCTTCGCAGCCGTCGTCCCGGAGCGCGCAGCGGGGGACGTGCAGGCGAGGCTCGAGCAGCGCGCGCTCGAGCTCTGGCAGTCGTTCGCGCTCCTCGACGCCCTGCTCGAGCGCCCGCTCGCACCCGCCGCGGCCGAGCGTTCCGACCCGGAGCGGGCGCTCGGGGTCGGCCGGGTCGAGAGCCCGCGCGGAGCGACGAGCTGCGTCGTCGAGCGTCGCGGCGACCGGATCGAGCGGCTGCGACTCCGGACGGGCTCCTACGCGAGCTGGCCCGCCGTCGCGCACGCCGCGACCGACGATCTGCTCCCCGACTTCCCGCTGATCAACAAGAGCTTCGAGCTCTGCTACGCCTGCACCGACCGCTGATGCTGACGCTCCTCCGTGACCTCCGCAGGCTCCGCTCGGGCCTCGCCCTGCCGCGCCCCGAGCGCCCGGGAAGCCTCGCGATCCGCCACGTCGATGCCGGTTCGTGCAACGGGTGCGAGCACGAGCTCGTCCTCACCTCTAGCCCCTACTGCGACCTGCAGCGGTTTGGCCTCGGCCTCGTCGCCTCGCCGCGGCACGCCGACGTGCTCCTCGTGACCGGCACGGTCACGAGCCGGATGCGGGAGCCGCTCCTCACCGCCTACCGGGCGATGCCGGAGCCGCGCCGCGTGGCCTCGCTCGGCGACTGCGCGCTCGGCTGCCACCCGCTCGGCGCCCCGAGCGAGCTGGCCGGGCCCGTCGACCTCCTCCTCCAGGTGGATCTCAGGATCCCAGGCTGCCCGCCGACGCCGGACGCGATCGCCGAGGCGCTCCTGAGCCTCCTCGATCGCGGCGCCGGCCCGAGGCTCGCCCGGCAGTAGCCGCCACGAGGCTCGCAGACGCCGCCGTGCGCCTCGCGATCGCGCGGTGACTACCCTGAACGGATCATGCCCGGCCACGACACCCTCGTCTTCGTGCCGGCCTGGAACGAGGCGAAGAGCCTGCCTGCCGTTCTCGACGAGCTCGCGGCCGGGCTGCCCGGTGCGAACGTCCTGGTCGTCGACGACGGCTCGACCGACTCGACGGCCGCGGTGGCGCGGGCGCACGGCGCCGACGTGCTCTCGTTTGGCGAGAACCGCGGCCTCAGGGCGGCGATCGCCGCAGGCTGGAGCCGGGCAAGTGAGGGCGGCTACGCGTACGGGGGCCGGGTCGACGCCGACGGCCAGCATCCCGTTCCCGAGCTGCGGAGGCTGCTCGATCGCGTCCGCGCGGGCGAGTGCGACGTCGCCGTCGGGTCGCGCTTCGTGTCCGGCGCGGGCTACCCCGCGTACCGATATCTGCCGTCGCCCGCCCGGCGACTCGGGACGGCGCTCCTGCGACGAGCGATGGCATTTCGACTCGGGCGCAGCTTCGGTGACGCGACGAGCGGGATGATGGCGGCTAACGCGAAGGCGCTTCCGCTGCTCGCCGAGCCCTATTCGAGCGGCGCGCCCGAGGTCGAGGCGCTGATCCGCCTGCACGAGGCCGGCCTGCGGGTGGCCGAGGTCGCAGTCGACATGCGCGAGCGGACGAGCGGGGAATCGAAGCTCCAGGGGAAGAAGGCCGTCGTTCTCGTCCTGACGGTGATTGGCACACTGCTCGCCGCTCGCGGGCTTCGACGCGGGCGGCGCTCGTGACGCAGCCACGGGCAGAGCAGCCCCCGGGGGGCCGCCTGGTCGCCGTCCTCGGCTACTCGCCGCGGGGCGAAAGCGGGCTCCATTCCGTCTGCGCAGCCAGGCTCGCGGTCGCCGCGTCGATCGCCCGACCGACCGACGTCGTGCTCCTGTCCGGTTGGGCCCGCCACGGCCGGGCGGAGACCGAGGCGAGCCTGATGGCACGGGCGTGGCCCCGGCCGGACGTCCAACTGCTCCTCGATCACGGTGCCCGCCACACGGTCGGCAACGCGATCAACGTGGCGGCGACGGCGCGGGCCATCGCGGCGCACGAGGTCGTCCTCGTCACGTCGTCCTGGCATGGCCGGCGAGCGGTGCGGCTCGTCCGGCGGGCGCTCGGCCCCTGCGGGCCCCGCCTTTCGGCCGCGGCGGTCACAACCCCCCGCCCACTGTCGCTCCTCCTCCGCGAAGCAGCCTGCCTGGCGGTGCTCCCGCTCCAGCTCGCAGCGGTCGGACGAGCCCGGATCGCACGGTATAGGCTGCCCGCGTGAGCCCGGCCGGACGGATGGCGCTTCGGGTCCTCGGGATCGGGGCGCTCGTCGCGGGCGGGCTGGCGGTCGCGGTCGCGGCGGTGGCCGCGGCGATCCTGCTCGGGCCGCTCGTCTTCTGGTTGGCCTGGAACGTCCTCGACTTCGGGCCCGCGCTCGGCCTCCCGGAGCTCGGCTTCTGGGCGATCGTGCTCGCGACGCTGTTCCTCGTGCTCGGCTGGTTCGGCAAGGTCCTCATCACCGGAATCGTCTTCCTCGTCGATCCCTCCTGGCTCGACCGCGCCGCCGAGCTGCACGGGCCGGAGCCGAGCTTCCGCAACTTCGTGGCGGTCGCGCTGCTCGCCGTGCTCGCCTCGCGACCGCACGCGCACGCGGGCGGTCACGGCAAGCGAGGACGCTGAGCCCCCTACCGGGCCACGCCGGGCTGCGGCAGCGACAGGCGCACGGTCTCCTCGGCCAGCCACCGCGCGACGGCGTGCAGGCTCCCCCGCTCGTCGTGGACATGGCGCTGCTCGTCCGCCCCGTTGCCACGCTCCACGATCGCGCGCACGCCTTCCAGCTCGGCCCGGCAGCCGAGCGCGCTGGCGGCGGGTAGGCAACGCTCCACGAGCGCCGCCACCGCCTCCCGCGCCGGCCGCTCGGTGTCGGTCGCGAGGTCGATGAGGAGCGCGTCGAGCCCGTCGCGCATCGCTCGCCACTTGTTCTCCTCGAGCAGGGTGAGCGGCTCGACCGGCGCGCTCTCGCCGCGCTCGAAGGCCTCGGCCGCCGTGGCCACGAGCGACTGCGCAAGCGCCGCGAGCGAGGCCACGCTCGTGAGCCTCGTCTGCGCGTCGCACACCCGCAGCTCGACCGTTCCGAGGCGAGGATGCGGGCGCACGTCCCACCAGATGTACGTGTAGTCGCGGAAGGAGTTGGTGCGAACGCCGCGTTCGACCAGGCGCTCGAACTCCGCGAAGGAGCCGAAGGCCGGCGGGACGCCGCTGCGCGGGAAGCTCTCGAACACCTTCGCCCTGGTCGAGGCGAGCCCGGTCGCCCGGCCCCGCCAGAACGGCGAGTTCGCCGACAGAGCGAGCAGCTCGGGCAGGAAGTCTCGCAGCGCGTTCGCGCAGGCGACCGCCTTGTCGGCCGAGTCGAGGCCGACGTGAACGTGGAGGCCGAAGACAAGGCCTCGCTCGGCCACCCAGCGCATGCTCTCCAGGATGTCGAGGTAGCGCCGCTTCTCCGTCACCTCCTGCCGCTCGTACCACGCGAGCGGGTGCGTGCCCGCCGAGGCGATCAGCGAGCCGCGGGACGCCGCCGCCGCCTGGAGGCGCCCACGCAGGAAGGCGAGCTCCTCGACGGCCTCCGCCACCGACCCGGCGACCCCCGTCGAGATCTCGACCTCCGACTGGAACAGCTCGTGCGTCACGTGCTCGCTCACGCGCCCGCGCTGGTCGCTGCGCCCGATCGAGGCCAGGAGCTCGTCCACCCGCGGGACGAGCTCGAGGCTCTCGCCGTCGAGGATCTGGAACTCCTCCTCGATGCCGAGGCTGTAGAGCGCACTCGAGCCGAAGTTCGCCTCCACCGCCGGAAGCCTACGGGACCGGGCTCCGCCGGACGCGGGAGGTCCGCGCACCGCGAAATTGATCAGATCAGACCATGACCCGTTCGGGGGAGACGGGGAATACTCCGCCCCATGCCCTGGTGGGTCTGGTTCCTCGTCTCGGTCACCGTCTCCCTGAGCTCGGTGCTCCTGCTCGGCATCTGCCGCGTGAGCGCGGAGGCCAGCCGCCGCGACGAGCGAGAAGCGGTCGAGCTGATCCGCTCCCTGCAGGGGCTCCAGCAGTCCGCCTGAGCGGCCGCGCCCCCGGCAGGCCCGCGTAGACTCGGCCCGTGGCCGAAACCTTCGCCGAGCTCGACGAGCGGCTTCGGGACTTCATCGCCTGGCCGCCCGGCGCGCACCCGCCAGGCTAGCCCGGCGACAGCGCGACGAGCAGGCCTCCGTCCTCGTCGTAGGCGGGGAAGAAGTCGCAGACGACCGGGCGCCGCGCCCCGGAGCGCAGCCGCAGCGTCAGGTGCTGCCCGAGCCGGCGCACGCCCCACTCGAGCGCCAGGGCGGCTGGATCCTCGCCGTCCTGGTCGAGCAACCCGAACGCCTCCATCACGTCGTGGCCGAGCACGTCCCGCTCGTGGTAGCCCGTCAGCTCGAGCACCCCGCGGCCGATCGCGAGCACGCGGCGCCGACCGTCGCACGCGACGAGACCCGTGTTCGGCCCGGGGTAGTAGTCCTCGAGCAACTCGAACAGGAAGCCGAATCCGCAGCTCGCGCAGCCGACCGGCTGGTGGGTGAGCCCGTCGCGACGGTCGGCGTCGAACACCCTCCGCTTGCAGTTCGGGCAGATGAAGTACGGCACCGCGTCAGGGTAGCGCGACCGGTTCGGGCGACACGCGGCGAGGCACCGTGAGGCCACGTCAGGTTGCATTTAGCCCCGCAGTCAGGGTACCCTTATTTCTGATTCTCGTCGGACTTATCTGCCGATGACCGAGCCGATCATCTCACTCCGCGCCGTGTCGAAGCGGTTCGGCGCCGTAGCCGCCGTCGACCGTGTCGGGCTCGTCGTGGAGCGCGGCGAGTTCCTCGCGCTCCTCGGCCCGAGCGGCTGCGGGAAGACGACGATACTCCGGCTCATCGCCGGCTTCGAGGAGCCCGACTCGGGCACCGTGGAGCTCGACGGGGAGACCGTCGCGGGCGACGGGGTGTGGGTGCGACCCGACCGGCGGCGCGTCGGCATGGTCTTCCAGGACTACGCGCTCTTCCCCCACCTGTCCGTGGAGGCCAACGTCGGCTTCGGCCTGCCGCGACGCGAGCGAGCCGCCCGCGTCGCCGAGACCCTCGATCTCGTCGGGCTCGCGGGCCACGGGCCGCGCTTCCCCCACGAGCTTTCGGGGGGGCAGCAGCAGCGCGTCGCCCTTGCCCGCGCGATCGCCCCGCAGCCGTCGATCGTGCTCCTCGACGAGCCCTGGAGCAACATCGACCCTCTCCTTCGCACATCGATGCGCGAGGAGCTCGCATCGATCCTGCGCGCCGTCGGCGTTACCGTGGTGCTCGTGACGCACGAGCGGGAGGAGGCCTTCTCGATCGCCGACCGGATCGCCCTCATGCACGACGGACGGGTCGTCCAGGTCGGCGTCCCCGAGGACGTCTACTACGCGCCAGCCACCCGCTGGGCCGCGACGTTCGTGGGCGCTGCCAACTTCCTCCCCGCGCAGGTCGTCGCGGGTCTCGCGGAGACCGAGCTCGGCACGTTCGCGGTGCTCGCGCCGAACGGGCATCACGCCGTCGATGTGCTCGTCCGGCCCGAATGCCTCGAGCTCCGGCCGGACGCGGCGGGCTCCGGCGAGGTCGTCGCCCGGGAGTTCCGGGGGCACGACGTCTTCTACCGTGTCCGGCTCGGCGACGGGAGCGAGCTCGTGTCCCAGCGCCCGTCCACGGAGGCGGTGCCGCTCGGCGCCCGCGTCACGATCAGGCCGCACCCGGGCACGGTCACGGTGTTCGACGCGAGTTGACTCCATCGCGGTCGTAAGGTATTCCTTATTTGCATTGTAAATAACACCTTACGACGGGAGGCGCACGTGGAAAGACATCGGATCAAGGCGGCGGCCGCGCTTGCGGCACTGCTCGCGACCGCCGGCCTGGCGGCGGGCTGCGGCGGGGGCGGCGAAACAAGCGAAACCACGGCAACGGAGCGGGCAGACGGCAGCACGCTGACCGTCTACTCGGGCCGCGAGGAGGAGATCGTCGAGCCGCTGTTCGCGCTCTTCGAGCAGCAGACCGGCATCACCGTCGAGGTTCGCTACGGCGACAGCGCCGAACTCGCGGCGACGCTCGCCGAGGAGGGCGACGGGTCGCCTGCCGACGTCTTCTTCGCCCAGGACGCGGGCGCGCTCGGAGCCGTCGCATCCGCCGGGCTGCTCGCCGAGCTGCCCGAGGAACAGCTTGGACGCGTCGACGAGCGCTACCGCGACCCGGACGGCTTCTGGCTCGGCACCTCGGGCCGCGTGCGGGTGCTCGCCTACAACACGGACGCCGTCTCCAAGGACGAGCTGCCCGGGTCGGTGCTCGAGCTGACCGATCCGCGCTGGCGGGGCAAGATCGGGCTCCCCCCGACCAACGCGTCCTTCCAGGCCTTCGTGACCGCGATGCGCCTCAGCCTCGGCGACGAGGAGACGCGCGACTGGCTCGAGGGGATCAAGGCCAACGAGCCGAAGCTCTACGAGAAGAACACGCCCGTGCTCGAGGCGCTGGCCGCCGGGGAGATCGAGGTCGGGCTCGTCAACCACTACTACCTGTACCTCCTGAAGGAGGAGCAGCCGGACGCGCCGGTCGAGAACCACTTCCTCGACCCCGGCGATCCCGGGGCGCTCGTGAACGTCGCCGGCGTCGGCGTGCTCGCGAGCTCGGACGACCAGGAGGCCGCCCTGCGGTTCGTCGAGTTCCTCGTGTCCGACGCGGGCCAGCGCTTCTACGCGGAGGAAGCGGAGGAGGCCGAGTACCCGCTCGTGGCCGGCATCGCCCCGCGCGAAGGCTTGCCGTCCCTCGACTCGCTCGAGGGACCCGACATCGCGCTCGGCGAGCTCGGTGCCGGGCTCGAGGCCACGCTCCAGCTCCTGAACGAGGTCGGTTTCACGTCGTGAGCGAGGAGCCGGCGGCGGTGCGGACCCGGGTTCGCGCCCGCCGCCGGCCTCCGCTCCCGCTGGTCGCGGCAGCCGTCGCCGTTGTCGGCCTCGCGCTCCTGCCGCTCGCCTACCTGGCCGTCCGCGCCGCGAGCGGCGGCCGGGACGCCTGGAGCGTCCTCACGCGACGCGGGACGGCGAAGCTCCTGCTCGACACGGGAGCTCTCGTCGCCGTCGTCACGACGGCCGCCGTCGTCCTCGGGGTCGCGCTCGCGTGGCTCGTCACGCGCACCGACCTCCCGGGGCGCCGCGTACTCGGGATCGCCGCGGCCCTGCCACTTGTGATCCCGAGCTACGTCGCCGCGCTCGCCTTCCTCGGGGCGTTCGGCCCGAGAGGGCTCCTCCAACAGCTGCTCGCCGGGCCCTTCGGCATCGAGCGGATCCCGGAGATCTACGGCTTCCCGGGCGCGGTCGTCGCGCTCACGCTCTCCACGTATCCGTACGTGTACATCCTCACGGCCGCCGCGCTTCGCAGCGCCGATCCGGCGCTCGAGGAAGCCTCCGCGAGCCTCGGCCGCTCCCCGCTCGCAACCTTCTCCCGCGTCACGATCCCGGTCGTCCGACCCGCCGTCGCAGCCGGCGCGCTGCTCGCGGCCCTCTACGCGCTCGCGGACTTCGGGGCCGTCTCGCTCATGCAGTACACCTCGCTGACGAGGGCGATCTACCTTCAGTACCGGTCGCTGTTCGACCGGACGCCCGCGGCGATCCTCGCGCTCGTGCTCGTTGCCCTGACGGGGATCGTGCTCGCGCTCGAAGCCCGTTCGCGGCGCGCCGGGCGCTACCACTCGCTCGGCCCGGGGACGGCGCGACCGGCTCGGCTCGTCCCCCTCGGCCGCTGGCGCTGGCCGGCGTTCGGCGCCTGCGCGCTCACCGTCCTGCTCTTCCTCGGCGTCCCGCTGACGGTGCTCGGCTACTGGCTCGAGCGCGCGATCTCGCTCCGGGGCGCGCTCGAGCTTCCCTGGGGCCCGGCGCTCGGCTCGCTCGGCGCTGCAGCGGCAGCGGCAGCGGCAGCCTCGGCGGCGGCGCTCCCGATCGCGATCCTGGCGGGACGGCACCGCACCCGCTTCACCGCGACGCTCGAGCGCCTGGCGTACGTGCCGAACGCGCTCCCGGGCATCGTGATCGCGCTCTCCCTCGTCTTCTTCGGCGCCCGCTACGCGAGCCCCGTCTACCAGACGCTCGGGCTGCTCCTCTTCGCCTACGTCGTTCGGTTCCTGCCCGAGGCGCTCGCCGGGTCGAGCTCCGCGCTCACGGCGATCGACCCGAAGGTCGAGGAGGCCGCGCGTGGGCTCGGACGCAGCCGGGTCGGCGTCCTGCTCGCGGTAACGCTGCCGCTCGCCCGCTCCGGGATCCTCGCCGGGGCCGCTCTCGTGTTCCTGAGCACCATGAAGGAGCTCCCGGCCACGCTCCTGCTCCGCCCGATCGGGTTCGAATCGCTCGCCACCGAGATCTGGAAAGAGACCGCGGTCGGGGCCTACTCGCAGGCCGCACTGCCCGCGCTGCTCCTGATCGCGCTGTCGGCGCCACTCGTCCTCGTGCTCGCCGCACGCGGGCGCGGCATCGATACCGCACCGGGTTGAGCCCGGGCCGAGCCGGCGAGTCTCAGCCTGGATCCACCGACATGCGTGACCACGGGGCGTTCGGCTGGGCCGGCAGGACGTGGCGGGGTGACGGCGGGCGGGCGAGGCCCGGCCGGCGGCACCGCGACGCGAAACGCACCGGCCTGGTGGAGGCCCCGAAGGGGCCACACCCGGACGGGGAGCGGCCTGGCGAGCCCAGACGGGCGCACCGTCCGCGCAGATCGGTGGATCCAGGCTCAGCCCGCCCCCGGCGCATCCCCCGAGCGGCGCATCTCCTCGGCGGCGGCGCGTGCGGCCTCGTGCACTCGCCGGCGAGCCTCCTCCACGCCCGCGGACGGCGGCGGCGGCGGGGCCTCCGGCGCCGGCCGCACCTCAGGCTCGCGCGCCGCGGCCCTGCTGGCCTCGAGCCTCTGGCGCAGCTCCCCGGCTCGCGACTCCACCCGGGCGGGTGCGCGCCGCCTCCGGCGCAGCAGCCCGAGGAGCGCCAGCCCGGTCCCCAGGCCGGCGAGGAACGTGAGCTTCTGCCTCACACCCGTGACTCTTCCATGACGAAGCGCGCCGGGCAAGTCGGCTCGGCCCAGGTATACTCGGTCGCACTTCCTGTTCCACCTCGTGCCGCAGATCCCGAACGGCGCGCGACCGGTGGAGCCGCTTCAGACCGAGGGAAGGAGGAGTTCGGGACCGTGAATCCCTACGAGGTGTTGCTCATGCTCGACCCCGAGCTGACCGACGAGCGCCAGAACGAGATCATCGCCCGCCTGCAGGAGATCGTGGCCAAGGGCGGCGGCGTCTGGGGCCGCACGGAGCCGTGGGGCAAGCGCAAGCTCGCCTACGAGATCGACAAGAAGGGCGAGGGCTACTACCACCTGCTGACGTTCAGCTGCGAGCCCGCGGCGCTCGACGAGCTCACCCGCGTGCTGCGCATCACGGACGGTGCGATGCGCCACATGGCCGTGCGAGCCCCGAAGGGCTCGATCCGGCCGCGCGAAGCCGCCGTCGAGGCGACGGAGTAGGATACGAACATTCGTTCGTGAGAGAGGAGCTCCGAGATGGCAGGTGACATCAATCGTGTCGTGCTCGTTGGTCGGCTGACCCGGGATCCGGAGCTCCGCCACCTACCGTCGGGTCAGCCCGTGCTTCAGCTCGGGATCGCCGTGAACGGCAGGCAGCAGGACCCGACGGGCAACTGGGTGGACAAGCCGAACTTCTTCGACGTCAAGCTGTTCGGCAACCGCGCGGAGTCGCTCTCCAACCATCTGAGCAAGGGCCGGAGGATCGGCGTCGACGGTCGCCTCGACTGGCACTCGTGGGAGGCCCAGGACGGCTCGAAGCGCTCGAAAGTCGAGATCGTCGCCTTCGACATCCAGTTCCTCGACAGCCGCGGCGACGGCGAGGGCCAGCCCCAGGCGCAGTACGTGCCCGCCTCCGACGTCGCCGCTGACACGAGCGACTTCGCCCCCGCTGACGACGACATCCCGTTCTGAGAGAGGACCAGTGGACAAGGACAGAGACAGGACATCGAGCCGCAGGCGCAAGCCCGGCGAGGGCAAGGGCCCGGCCAAGCGCAAGAGCTGCTACTTCTGCCGGGAGAAGATCGAAGAGGTCGACTACAAGAACTACAACCAGCTTCGCCGCTTCGCCTCGGAGAAGGGCAAGATCCGCTCGCGGCGGATCACCGGGGCCTGCCGGCGCCACCAGGACCAGATCGCCGTCGCCGTCAAGCGCGCGCGGGAGATGGCCCTGCTCCCCTACGTCGGGGGCTAGAAGATGGACGTCGTGCTGCTCACTGACGTGGACAAGGTCGGCCTGCGCGGCGAGGTCGTGGCCGTCTCGCGCGGCTACATGCGCAACTACCTCCAGCCGCGCCGGCTGGCCCAGCCTGCGACGCCCGGGCTGGTTGCCGAGGTGCGCCGCCGCGAGGCCGAGCGAGGTCGCCAGGAGGCGAGGAGCGCCGAGCAGGCGCAGACGATCGCCGAGACGCTGACGAAGACGGTGCTACGCATCGAGGCGAAGGCCGGCACGCAGGGCGTGCTGTTCGGGTCGATCACGCCGACCGACGTCGCGGACGAGCTGTGGCGCGTCCGCCGCGTGCGCATCGACCGGCGCAAGATCGGGCTGCCCGAGCCGATCAAGCGGGTCGGGCGCTACGAGATCCCGATCGAGGTCTTCCAGGACGTCCACGTGACGGTGAAGACCCTCGTCGTGCCCGAAGGCGGCGAGCTCCCCGACGAGGAGCCGGAGCTCGAGGAGTCCCCCGCCGCGGAGGCCTCCCCGCCGCCAGCCGACGGCAGCCCCGACGGCGCCTGACACGCCGCGGCGCGCGGCACACCGCTCCCCACCGACATCTCTCTCCCCGGCCGGCTGGCGCGCCGGCCGGGACCGTCCGCCGCGGGGACCCGGCCCGGCCGGCTTGCCCACATGCGGGAGCGCCCCGCTGCACAGCCGTGTGGACGGTGCCAGGAACTTCCCGCTCCGAGCGGGTAACGGGCGCACAGGTCCCTGTGGCCCTCCGGGTCATTCCGTCCGGCGCCCGTGCAATCCTGAATGTCCTTTTCCCTGCAAATCGCGGTGCGCCGGGCCCGCCGCGGGCTGTGGAGAGCACTTATCGACAGGACATGACTCGAAGCGCCGAAGCTGATTAAGTCGATCCCCGCGCATGACCCAGGTAGCCCAGACCGCACCCGTCCCGCCCCAGTCGCTCGACGCCGAGGAATCCGTCCTCGGCGCGATGATGCTCGCCCCCGGCGCGATCGCCGCCGTCTCGGAGGTGCTCGACGACGGCGACTTCTATCGGGAGAGCCACGCGAAGGTCTACCGGGCCGCGCTCGCCCTGTACGCGAAGGGCGAGCCGGTCGACGCGATCACGGTCGTCGACGAGCTCGAGGAGCGCGGCGAGCTCGAGGACGTCGGCGGCCGGGCGCGCATCCACGAGCTCGCCTCGCTCGTCCCGGCCACCGCCAACTCCGGCCACTACGCGCGGATCGTGCGCGAGGCCGCCACCCTGCGCGGGCTGATCCGCGCGGGCGGCGAGATCGCCCGCCTCGGCTGGGAAGGCGTCGGTGAGCCCGTCGAGCTGGTCGACCGCGCCGAGCAGATCCTGTTCGCCCTCTCCCAGCAGCGAGTGCACGGCGACTTCACCCACATCGAGCAACTGCTCAAGGAGAGCTTCGAGCGCATCACCCAGCTGTTCGAGTCCGGCGCGGAAGTGACCGGGCTCCCCTCCGGCTTCCGCGACCTCGACAAGCTCACGTCCGGCTTCCAGCACGGCAACCTCGTCGTCGTCGCGGCGCGCCCGAGCATGGGCAAGTCGGCATTCGGGCTGTGCGTTGCCGCGAACCTCGCGATCCGCCACCGCACGCCGGTCGCCGTGTTCACCCTCGAGATGTCGACCGCGGAGGTCACCCAGCGGCTGATGTGCAGCGAGGCGAAGGTGGAGTCGCAGCGGCTGCGCAACGGCCGGCTCGCCCCCGACGACTGGCCGCGCCTGACCGCGGCGTGCGACAAGCTCGCGAAGGCGCCCATCTACATCGACGACACCGGCTCGGTGACGATGATGGAGATCCGCTCGAAGGCCCGGCGACTCAAGTCGAAGCACCCGGACCTCGGGCTGATCGTGATCGACTATCTCCAGCTCATGACCTCGGGCACCTCGGCCGAGAACCGCGTCCAGGAGGTCTCGCAGATCTCGCGCAACCTCAAGCTGCTCGCGCGCGACCTCGAGCTTCCGATCCTCGCCATGTCCCAGCTCTCCCGCGCGGTCGAGCAGCGGCACGACAAGCGGCCGATCCTGTCCGACCTGCGCGAGTCCGGGTCGATCGAGCAGGACGCCGACCTCGTCGCGTTCCTCTACCGCGACGACTACTACAACGACGAGTCCGACCAGCAGGGCATCGCCGAGGTGATACTCGCGAAGCACCGCAACGGCCCCACCGACACCGTGAAACTCTCGTTTCTCAAGCGCTACGCGAAGTTCGCCGACCTCGCGGCCGTCTGACCCGGCGCGGCCCGCGGGCCGGCCCGCCATAATCCGCAGCACATGCCCGCGACCGTGATCGTCGGCGCGCAGTGGGGCGACGAGGGCAAGGGCAAGATCGTCGACCTGCTCGCCGAGCACTCCGACCTCGTCTGCCGCTACCAGGGTGGTCCCAACGCGGGCCACACCATCATCGTCGGCGACGAGACGTACAAGCTCCATCACATCCCGTCCGGGATCCTCTACCCGGGCACGCTGTGCGTCCTCGGCGCCGGCTGCGTGATCGACCCCGACGTGTTCATCCGAGAGCTCGACGATCTCGAGGCGCGCGGCATCTCGACCGACGCTGTCCGTGTCTCCGCGAACGCGCACCTCGTCATGCCCTGGCACGTCGCGCTCGACAAGGCGAGCGAGCGGCGCCTCGGCAGCCTCCAGATCGGCACGACGCGGCGCGGGATCGGTCCGACGTACGCGGACAAGTACGGCCGCATCGGCATCCGCGCGCAGGATCTCCTGGACGAGAAGATCCTGCGTCAGAAGATCGAGATCGCCCTGGCCGAGAAGAACATCCTGCTCGAGCGCGTCTACGGGGCCGAGCGGCTCGAGCTCGAGGACGTGCTCGCCCGCTCCGGAAGCTGGGCGGCGCGCCTGCGCCCCCACCTGGTCGACACCTCGCTGCTCGTCGACGAGGCGCTCCGCCGCGGCGCCCGCGTCCTGCTCGAGGGGGCCCAGGGCTCTCTCCTCGACGTCGACCACGGCACGTACCCGTTCGTCACGTCGTCGAACCCGATCGCCGGCGGCGCCGCCACCGGAGTCGGCATCGGCCCGACCCGGATCGACGAGGTGCTCGGCGTCGCCAAGGCGTACGTGACGCGGGTCGGGGAGGGCCCGTTCCCGACGGAGATCGAGGGCCCCGACCAGGCGCGCGTGCGCACCCTCGGGTCGGAGGTCGGGACGACGACCGGCCGGGAGCGGCGCTGCGGCTGGCTCGACCTCGTCGCGCTGCGCTTCGCCGCCCGCATCAACGGCCTGACCTCGCTCGCGCTGACCAAGCTCGACGTGCTGTCGGCGTTCGCCGAGCTGCCCGTCTGCACGGCCTACCGGCTCCCGGGTGGCGCGGTGACGTCCGAGTTCCCGGCGCACCAGAGCGAGTTCCACCACGCCGAGCCGATGTACGAGACGCTCCCCGGCTGGCTCGAGCCGCTCGACGACGTTGCGGACGCCGACGCGCTGCCCGCGCACGCGCGGCGCTACGTCGAGTTCGTGGAGAAGCAGCTCGACGTCGAGGTCTCGCTCGTCGGCACGGGCGCGCAGCGCGAGCGAGTGCTCGCCCGCCACGGCCTGGCCGCGCTGCCCGGGTAGTCGCCCGGAGGGAGAAGGCCGGCCGCCGGCGGGTACCATGAGCCCCGTGAGCCGCTGCGCCGGAGTGGTGCTGGCAGGCGGTCTGTCGTCGCGCATGGGCAAGCCCAAGGCTGCGCTCGAATGGCGCGGGACGCCGCTCGTTGCCGGCATCTCGGGCCTGCTCGCGCGAACGCTCGACGGGCCGATCGTCGTCGTGCGCGCGCCCGGGCAGGAGCTGCCGCCGCTCCCTGCGGGCGTCGAGATCGCCGAGGACGAGCGCGCGGGGCGCGGGCCGCTCGAGGGCCTCGCCGCCGGCCTGCGAGCTACCGGTGGACGCGCCGACCGCGCCTTCGTGTCGTCGACCGACCTGCCGCTGCTGCAAGCGAGCTTCGTGAGGCGCGTCACGGCGGCGCTCCGGGAGGGAGTGGATGCCGCAGTTCCGCGATTCGGCGGAAACACCCACCCGCTGGCCGCCGCGTACCGCCTGACGGTGCTTGCCCGGATCGAGATGCTGCTCGAGGCTGACCGCCTCCGGATGTCGTCGCTCCTCGACGAGATCGCGGTCCGGTGGCTCGACCCGGACTGGCTCCTCGCCGATCCCGACCTCGCAGCCGACGACCCGCAGCTCGACTCGCTCCTGAACCTGAACGGGCCCGCCGACGTCGCGGCCGCGCTCGCCGCACTCGCCTCCCGGGGACAGTGCGCATGAGCCCCGCCCCGACTCCTAGCGGCTACGCCGGCCGCGGCGGAGCGAGCTTCATGCCTCGAGCTGGATCCGCTCGGGGTGCGTGTACACGCTGAAGCGACCCTCCCGCAGGAATCCGACCAGCGTCATGCCCAGACGGCGCGCCGCGTCGATCGCCAGCGTGGAGGGAGCGGAGACCGCGCAGAGGATCGGGATCCCGGCGACGGCAGCTTTTTGAACCAGCTCGAAGCTGGCACGGCCGGAGAGGAAGGCGACCCCCTCGCTCGCCGGCAGCCGGCCCGCGAGCAGCTCGTGGCCCACGAGCTTGTCCATCGCGTTGTGCCGACCGACGTCCTCGCGCAGAACCGTCAGCGAGCCGTCGGCCCGGAACAGCGCGGCGGCGTGGATGCCTCCGGTAGCCTCGAACACGGCCTGGGCAGCTCGCGCCGTGTCGGGCAGTTGCAGGATCATCGAGGCCCGGACGGACGGGCCGGGGGCAAGCGCCGCGCAGGTGACTTCGACCTGGTCGATCGACGCCTTCCCGCAGACGCCGCAGCTCGAGTTTGCGTAGAACGTGCGCTGGAGCTGTCCAGGGTCGAATGGCCGGCGCAAGTGCACCGTGGCGACGTTGTACCACTGCTCGGCCGGCCCCTCCGGCTCGCAGTAGCGAATCGTCGCGATCTCCTCCCGGGAGCCGATGAGTGCCTCCGTGAACAGAAGCCCGGCGGCGAGCTCCATGTCCGCGCCCGGTGTACGCATCGTCACCGCGATGTCGACGGGCTCCTGCCCGGGCCCGGCAACGCGGATCTGGAAGGGCTCCTCGGTCGCGACGCGGACCCTGCGCGACGTGACGGAATCGCCGTCGACGACGGTGATGCGGGTCTGCGTCGCGGTGCTGCGGATCGTGGGGCGCTGGGTCAGGGGCACGTCGGCCCCGCCAACGTTAGCGACCCCGGGCGTGGACGTGCTGGACGCCGAAACGCCCCTTGACGCAGAGGTTGCCGCGCGTGATGTCGTGATCGTCCGGCGAGGTGACCTTGACGATGCGGTTGTCCTGGACGTGCAGAGTCAGGTTGCACCCCACCCCGCAATAGGGGCAGATCGTGTCCGTCTGCGCCTGGCGCGACTCGTCCCAGGCACCCTCGGCTCGCAGCTCGTGCTCGCTCGTGAACATCAGCGCACCCGTCGGGCAGACGGCGATGCAGTTCCCGCAGTAGACACAGGCCGACTCGGGGAGAGGGGCGACGTACTCGGTCGAGATGCGCGCGTCGAAGCCGCGGCCCGCGACGGCGATGGCGAAGGTGTTCTGGTGCTGCTCGCCGCAGGCGTCGACGCACTTGTAGCAGAGGATGCACTTCGCGTAGTCGCGCACGTAGAGCTCGTTGTCCACCTTGATCGGTGACGCCACGGTGGCCGCGGTCTGGCCGTCGGGCTCCTCGTGGTGGCCGGCCCGCCTGCGCTCGCGCTCGAGATCCGGAGGAGCAGGCGGACCGTACCGCTCCGGCTCGGCGCCGTAGCGCTCCAGGTAGCCCGCGGCGACCGGCGTCGTCGAGAGATCGACGGAGGACGCGAGCAGCTCGAGCACGAGCTTGCGGCTGTGGCGGACACGCTCGGAATCAGTTCGAACCTGCATTCCCGGCTCGACCCTGCGGGAGCACGCCGGCGCCAGCACGCGGGCACCCTCGAGCTCGACGACGCACACCCTGCAGACGTTCGCGGGCCTGAGCGTCTCGCCGTGGCAGAGCGTCGGCGTGTCGATGCCGAGCTTCCGGCAAGCGTCGAGAATCGTCGAGCCTTCGAAGACTCGAACGGGCTCGCCGTCGACCTCGAGGTCGACCATGCGCCGGGCCGTCAGGAGCTGCGCGTCGCCCACGTCACCCCCTCCCGTCGAAGACGCCCAGGCGCTCGATGGCCGACTCGATCGCACCCGAGGCCGTCTGCCCGAGACCGCAGATCGACGCGTCCCGCATGCACCGACCGACCTCGGCGATTAGCGCGAGCTCGTCTCCGCGGGTCCTCCCGCCGAGCAGCCGGGCGAGCGCTTCTTCCTGGCGCACCGTGCCGACGCGGCACGGCACGCACTGACCGCACGACTCGTCGCGGAAGAACGCCGCGATGCGCATCAGCATCCGGGGGAGGTCGACGGTGTCGTCGAAGACCAGGACGACCCCGGAGCCGAGCGTCGCCGAGGCGGCGCGCGCGCCCTCGAAGCTCAGCGGGAGATCGAGCTCGTCCGGCCGGACGAAGCCGCCCGCCGCGCCGCCGAGCAGCACGGCCTGGAGCGCCCGGCCGCCGTGGACGCCGCCCGCGAGGGAGAGGATCTCGCCGAGCGTCGAGCCGAAGGGGACCTCGTAGACGCCCGGGCGCTCGACGTTTCCCGAGACGCAGAAGAGCTTCGTTCCGGTGGAGGCCTCCGTCCCGATCTGCGCGTAGGCAGGGCCGCCCTCCAGCACGATGTCGAGCACGTTCACGAGCGTCTCGACGTTGTTGACGACGGTCGGCTTGCCGAACAGGCCCTCGTCGACCGGGAACGGCGGCTTGTTGCGCGGCTCGCCCCGGAAGCCCTCGATCGAGTTGAAGATCGCGGTCTCCTCGCCGCAGATGTAGGCACCGGCTCCCTTGCGGATCTCGATGTCGAACGCGAACCCGTGTCCGAGGATGTCGTCTCCCAGGTAGCCGCGGCTGCGAGCCTCCGCGAGCGCGTGCTCGAGGATCGCGTGCGCCTGCGGATACTCGCCACGAAGGTAGATGTAGCCGTGCACGCAGCTCGTCGCGTACGCGGCGACCGTCATCGCCTCGATCAGCGAGAACGGGTCGCCCTCCATGATCACGCGGTCCTTGAAGGTTCCCGGCTCCGACTCGTCGGCGTTGCAGACCAGGTAGTGCGGCCGGGCCGGTTGGCGGGCGACAGCCTCCCACTTGCGTCCGGTCGGGAAGGCAGCGCCGCCCCGGCCCAGGAGCTTCGAGTCGACGAGCTCGCGGATCACGCCCTCCGGCCCGAGCTCGCAGGCCCGGCGGAGCGCCGCATAGCCGCCGTGAGCACGGTAGTCGTCGAGGCTGCGCGGATCCACCTGCCCGACCCTCCTGAGGAGGCGCAGGCCCGGGTCTCCCTGCTGCGGCACGCTGGCCGCGGGGTCGACGGCGATCGCGGCCCCGTCGAGTGCCGCCAGCACGTCTCGAACCTGGGCGAGCACGTGCTCCTCGGGCTCGTCCCCCGCGAGCGTCAGCAACGCCGCAGGCGCCCGGTCGCACTGCCCGAGGCACGGGCTTCGATACCAGGCGGAGGCGGCGGCTCCGACCTGCCCGACAGCCCCCTCGGGCCCGAACCGCTCCTCGAGCTCCGAGATCAGCGCGTCCGAGCCGCGACACTTGCACGCGAGGTCGTCGCAGACGTGCACGACGCGCGACGGGCGGGGCTCGAGCGAGAGCAGCGCGTAGAAGCTGGCAACGCCGTACGCGTCCGCCGGCGGGACGGTCAGGCGCTCGCAGACGTAGTTGAGGGCACCCGGGCTGATCCAGCCGATGCGTTCCTGGATCGCGTGCAGCGCCGGCAGCAGCTGATCGCGCCGGGCGCGCGCGCGATGGCCACCGCGCGCGATGTTCCCGGTAGCCCCGGTGCGCCGCTCACCGCCATCCCAGCCGGAGGCTGGCGGCCCGAGGACGTCGTCGACGGCGGCCCGTTCGGCCTCGATCGGCCTCACCTCGAGGAGACGCAGGTCCACCGGGCGATCCTAGCGACCGCGTGTGAGCGCAGCCGCGGGTTCCTCGATCCTCCCGCTCCCGTCGGGCGCGGCACGCACGATCTTCTCGACGCGGATCGCGGCCGCCTTGAACTCGGCGGTGCCCGACTTCGGGTCGGTCGCGTCGATCGTCAGCGCGTTCGTGTCGACCTCGCCGGGAAAGTGGAACGTCATGAACGCCAGCCCTGATCGGAGCCCGGGATCGATCCGGACGGGCGCCTCGACGGTGCCACGCCGTGAGGAGACGCGAACGATCTCCGCGTCCTCGAGCAGCAGCCGCTCGGCATCCTCCGGCGAGAGGCAGATCGCCTCGCCCCTGTGGAGAGGCGAGCGAAACCGTCCCGACTGAACGCCCGTGTTGTACGACTCGAGCCGGCGGCCGGTGGTCAGGCGGATCGGGAACTCCGCGTCGAGCGCCTCGAACGGCGGGCAATGCTCGACGACGCTGAACGGGGCCGGGGGGCCCTCCCGCGGCTCCCGCCAGAGCCGTCCGTGGAGAAACCGGGAGCCCGGGTGCTCCTCGTCGGGGCAGGGCCACTGCAAGCCGTCATGCTCCTCGAGCCGCCGGTAGCTCATGCCCCGGTGCATCGGGGACAACGATCGCAGCTCGTCCCAGACCTCCTCGGCGGCGGGGGTGCCCCAGTCACGGCCGAGACGTCGCGCCAGCTCGGTGAGGATCCACACGTCGTCGCGGGCGTCGGGCGGAGGATCGAGCGCCTTACGCACGCGCTGGACCCGGCGCTCGGAGTTCGTCACGGTTCCCTCGGATTCGCACCAGGAGGCCGAGGAGGGGAAGACGACGTCGGCCAGCTCCGCCGTCTGCGTCATGAAGATGTCCTGGACGACGAGGAAGTCGAGCCCGCCGAGGAGCTTGCGGGCGCGCCGGATGTCCGCCTCGGACGCCGCGGGATTCTCTCCGATGACGTAGAGGGTGCGCAGCTCGCCGCGCTCCATTGCGTCGAACATCTGCGTCAGGTGCCAGCCGTAGTGCGGCTCGAGCGAAACGCCCCACGCGACCTCGAAGCGCGCCCGCGCCTCCGCGTCGCGCTCGATGTCCTGAAAGCCGGGAAGCTTGTTGGGGATCGCACCCATGTCGCCTCCGCCCTGGACGTTGTTCTGCCCGCGCAGCGGGTTCAGTCCCGATCCGTAGCGCCCGACGTGCCCGGTGAGCAACCCGAGGTTGATGAGGGCGAGAACGTTGTCGACCGCGTTGTGGTGCTCGGTGATACCGAGCGTCCAGCAGATCATCGCCCGGTCTGCACGCGCGAAGGCGTGGGCCGTCTCGCGAATCGCGTCCGCCGGGACGCCGGTCAGGCGCTCCCCTTCCTCGAGCGTGAACGGCTCGACCGATGCGACGTAGTCCCGGAATCCCTCGGTCGCGCGCTCGATGAACGCCCGGTTGTGGAGCCCCGAGTGGATGATCTCGCGGGCCATCGTGTTCGAGAGGGCGACGTCCGAACCGACATCGAGCCCCAGCCACGCGTCGGCCCACTGCGCGGACGACGTGCGCCTGGGGTCGATCACGAAGAGACGCGCGCCGGCGTGCACCCCTTTGACGAGGTGGTGGAAGAAGATCGGGTGCGTCTCGCGGGCGTTCGAGCCCCAGAGCAGGATCACATCCGTCTCCTCGATCTCCTGATAGGACGACGTGCCGCCGCCCGCTCCGAACACCGTCGCCAGACCGACGACGCTGGGCGCGTGTCAGGTGCGGTTGCAGCTATCGACGTTGTTCGTTCCCATCACCTGCCGCGCGAGCTTCTGAGCGAGGTAGTTCATCTCGTTCGTGGCCTTGGAGCACGAGAAGATCCCGAACGACTTCGTCGGGTCTGTTTGACGCGCGCGGGCGAGGCCCTCGGCAGCGCGATCGAGCGCCTCCTCCCAGGACGCGGGACGAAACCCGTCGCCGCCCCGAACAAGGGGGGTCGTCAACCTGCCTGTCTGCATCCGATCTCACCTCCTTCCGTCGATTCCCGAGCCTGGTGCACCGGCCCGGGAATCGCCATTGTACGGGGCGCTGCCCGGGTGCCATGGGCCAAGGCGCCGCGACCGGGCTCGGCGGTCACGGCCCGGCGACGCGAGGGACGGGAGTGCCTCATGGCGCATACGATGTGCCCATCGCCACAGCCGTCGACAGGGAACCCCGCGTCCTCGCGGAGATCATCTCGACCGTCGCCTCCTCGCTCGAGCTCGAGAAGGTGCTCGGTGCCGTCGTCCGCCTGCTCTCCGACGCGAGCGCCGTCCACGCCTGCTTCGTCTACCTGATCGAGGACGACGGCCAGCGCCTCGTCATGCGGGCGGCCTCCCAGCCGTTCGGGCAGCTCGTCGGGCGGATCGCGCTCGAGCGGGGCGAGGGCCTCGCGTGGTGGGCGGTCGAGCAGCGCCAGCCCGGCTTCATCCGCGAGAACGCGCTTGCCGACCCCCGCTTCAGCTACGTCCCCGAGCTCGCGGAGGAGCGCTTCCAGTCGCTCGTGTCGATCCCGATCCTCGCGAAGGACGGCAACCCGATCGGTGTGATCTCGCTCCACACGGAGGCGCCGCGGGAGTTCACGCCCGCCGAGGTCGACACGCTCGTCTCGAGCGCGTCGCTTGTCGCCGGGGCGATCGAGAACGCGCGCCTGTACGCGGAGGCGCGCCTGCGCGTGAGCGAGCTCGAGCTCCTGATCGAGCTCGGCGAGGCGGTCGCGCGCGCCGAGACGCTCGACGACCTGCTCCCGGCGGTGGCAACCCGCTCCGTCGCCCTGCTCGACGCCGCCGCCTGCCATGTATACCTGCTCGAGCCGGGCGGCGAGGAGCTGCACCTGCGCGCCTCCTCCCCCACCGGCGAGGAGGCGCGGGCGACGCTGGGCCTCTCCGAGGTCGGGCCCGAGCTTGCCCGTGCGGGCAGGTCAGCCAGGCTGACGGTCCCGCTCGTCGCCAACGACGAGCTGCTCGGGCTGCTCGAGGCGACCGAGACGTCGAAGATCGACCTGGCCCGGGCGGTCGCGAGCCAGACCGCGGTCGCGATCAAGAAGATCGACCTGATCGAGCGGCTGACCGAGAAGAATCTGATCAAGGACTTCTTCGAGCAGCTCGCGTCCGGGGCGCAGCTCGGCAGCCTCGAGGAGCGGGCAGTACGCCTCGGCTTCCACCTCGGCGACCGCTACCTCGTCCTGGCGGCCACCCCGCCCGACGACCGGCTCGAGAAGGCGCTCGCCTCGCTCGCGCCCGGGTCCCTGTTCGACCGGCGGGACGACTCGATGCGCGCGCTGCTGCGCCTCCCCGGCGGTCGCGACGAAGCGCTCGTCGAGCGGGTGCGCCGCGTGCAGCGGGATCTCGCGCAGCCCATCTCGATCGGGCTCTCCAGCTCCTGCCGGGATGCCCTCTCGTTCCAGGCAGGCTTCGAAGAGGCACAACACGCCCTGCTCGGAGCCTCGGTGCTCGGCTCGAAGCCCGCGGTGATGAGCTACGAGGAGCTCGGCCCGTACAAGTACCTGCTGCGCATGTCCCTGGACTCGGGCGTGCGCGATCGCCACAGGGACGCGGCCGCCCGCCTCGCCGACTACGACCGCCGGCGTGCGACCTCCCTGCTCGCGACGCTGGAGGAGTATCTGCGTCGCCACGGCAACATCAGCGCGACCGCGGAGGCGCTCTACGTCCACCCGAACACGCTCCGCCAGCGGCTGCGCCGCATTCACGAGCTGTCGGACATCGACCTACGCCGCGACGACTGGCTGATGGTCGAGATCGCCGTCAAGCTGGTGCGGCTCCAGCAGGCGCTCGGGACCGCCGGTAGCGACACACCCGGGCGCCAAGCCGTGTGAGAAGTCGCTATCGGCCGCCACGGCGCAGGCGCGATATCGTCACCGGACTCGACTAGGAGGGACAGGCACCGATGGGCAGGACGATCGAGGAGATCCGGCGCGAGTCGGAGGAGCGCGGCATCGAGTTCTACTTCGCGCAGTTCGTGGACATGTACGCGCGCCCGAGCGCGAAGCTGATCCCGGCGTGGAACCTCGACGACTTCGTGGAGAACGGCGCCGGCTTCGCGGGCTTCGCGGCCGGAGAGATCGGGCAGGTCCCGAGCGACCCGGACATCGCGGCGATCCCCGACCTCGACTCGTTCACCCCCGTTCCCTGGCAGCCCGGCCTCGCGCGCTTCGCCTGCGACATCACGGTCGAGGGCGAGCCCTGGCCCTACGACCCGCGCACGATCCTGAAGAACATGCTGGCGAAGGCGAAGGCGACAGGGTACGAGTTCAAGATCGGGCTCGAGCTCGAGTACTTCCTGATCCGCCAGCGGGAGGACGGGTCGATCGAGATCGCCGACACGCTCGACACGCTCGAGAAGCCCTGCTACGACCTTCGCGGGCTGACGCGCAACTACGACTTCCTGACCACGGTCTCGAGGTACGTGAACGGTCTCGGCTGGGGCAACTACGCGAACGATCACGAGGACGCGAACGGCCAGTTCGAGCAGAACTTCACGTACGCGGATGCGCTGGTCTCCTGCGACCGTGCGATCTTCTTCCGCTACATGATCCACGCACTCACCCAGCAGCAGGGGCTGCTCGCTACGTTCATGCCCAAGCCGTTCTCGAACCTGACCGGCAACGGCTGCCACTTCCACATGTCGCTCTGGAAGGACGGCGAGAACGTCTTCCTCGACGAATCCGACCCGCGGGGCCTCGGCCTCTCCGAGCCCGGCTACCACTTCGCCGGCGGCCTCCTGAAGCACGCCCGCGCCTACAGCGCCGTGACCGCCCCCACGGTCAACAGCTACAAGCGCCTCAAGGTCGGCACGACGGCGAGCGGCGCGACGTGGTCGCCGGTCTGGGTCAGCTACGGCTACAACAACCGCACCCAGATGCTCCGGGTCCCCGGGCCCGGCCGGATCGAGGATCGCACGATCGACGGCTCCTGCAACCCGTACCTCGCCGCGGCGGCGGTGCTCGCTGCCGGCCTCGACGGGATCGAGAACCGGCTCGACCCGGGCGAGCCGAATACGGAGAACCTCTACACCATCCCCTACGACGAGCTGCGGGGACGGGGGCTCGTGACGCTGCCCGCGAACCTGCTCGAGGCAACGCACGAGCTCAAGCAGAGCGAGGTGCTGCGCGAGGCGCTCGGTCGCTGCCAGCGCGAGGACTACGTCGACTACTTCATCCGCGTGAAGCGCGACGAATGGGACCGCTACCACGAGCAGGTCACCCCCTGGGAGATCCGGGAGTACCTGACGCGGTTCTGACCCCGGCGCGAGCGCAGCCCGGCAAGCCTGATATGTGCCACCGCTCCACATCCGGCGGGGCTCGATGTGGGGCGGTTGGCGGTTGCATGAGCTCGAAAAAGGCAATACTGTTGCCCTGAGGGCTATAACCGCGCGATGTCGTTCCTGCTCACCTGTCCCCACTGCGGCCCCCGAGAGGTGGAGGAGTTCCGCTGCGCGGGCGAGGTCACGACCCGCCCCACGGAGCGGCCGGGCCTGCGCGAGCTGAACGATTACGTGTTCTTCAGGAACAACGTGGCGGGCGTGCACCGCGAGTGGTGGTACCACCGCCACGGCTGCGGGACCTGGTTCCTCGCGGAGCGAGACACCGCCACGAACCGGGTCGTGAAGACGGAGCTGCCGGCGTGAGGCTGCCGCCCCGCGAGCACGAGCTGATCGATCGCTCGAAGACGGTCACGTTCACCTTCGAGGGCGAGCCGGTGCGGGCGTTCGCCGGCGACACGATCGGGTCGGCGCTGTTCGCCGCGGGCCGGCGGGTGTTCGGCCGCAGCTTCAAGTATCACCGGCGCCGGGGGCTGCTCTGCTGCTCGGGCCAGTGCCCGAACTGCATGATGACCGTGGACGGCGTGCCGAACGTGCGCGTCTGCGTCCGGCCTCCGCGCGAAGGCGCGGTCGTGAAGGCGCAGAACGTCGTCGGCTCCCTCGACCGGGATCTGATGGCCGTGACGGACAAGATCGGCGGCCCGTTCACCCCGGTCGGCTTCTACTACAAGACCTTCATTCGCCCGCGCTGGGCGTGGCCGTACTACGAGAGGTTCCTGCGCAACGCGGCCGGTCTCGGCAAGCTCGACGAGCACGCGACCGAGCGCCGGCGCGTCGACCACGAGCACGCCCACGCCGAGGTGCTGGTCGTCGGCGGCGGCCAGTCCGGTCTCGAGGCTGCGCTCGCGCACGCCCGCGCGGGGCGCCACGTCGTCCTGATCGACGAAGGGCCCGAGCCCGGCGGCCACCAGCTCGCGGACCGCGAGCGGATCGTGGCGATGCGCGGCCTCGCCGCGGAGGTGGTCCAGGCTGGCGTCGAGATCCTCCCGTTCGCGCGCGCGATCGGGCTGTACGAGGGCAACCTCGTCCCGGTCGACCGCGGCAGCACGCTCGTCAAGTTCCGCGCGGGCACTGTCGTCGCCGCCACCGGCACGCTCGAGCAGCCGCTCGTCTTCGCCGGCAACGACCTGCCCGGCGTGATGCTCCCGGCCGGCGCGCGCCGGCTCGCGAACTACTGGTCGCTACGGCCCGGCGCGCGCGCGGTCGTCCTCACGGTCGACGACCGGGGCGTCGAGACGGCCCGTGACCTCGAGGCGGCCGGCGTGGAGATCGCCGAGGTCGTCGACTACCGCGCGCGCGGCCCGCGCTCGCTGGTCGCGCAGGGTGGCAAGCCGGTCCAGCCGCGGACGGTGGGCGGGCAGCGGGTCGACTGCGATCTCGTCGTCATGTCCGGGAGCCCGCAGCCGAACTACGGCCTGCTCGGCCACGCGCGCGCCCGGGTCGACTACGACGCCTCGCGAGGGATCTTCGTCCCGGTGGAGCTGCCCGCGGGCGTCGAGGTCGCCGGCGAGGCCTCGGGGAACGTCGGCGAGCCGGCGGTCCCGCCCCCCTCGCACGGCGAGGGCGAGGGCAAGTCGATCGTCTGCTTCTGCGAGGACGTCACCACCAAGGACTTCAAGGACGCGATCGCGGAGGGCTTCGACTCGATCCAGATCGCGAAGCGCTACACGACCGCGACGATGGGGCCGTGCCAGGGGCGCCTGTGCCACCTGAACGCGGTGCGGGTCGCGGCGCGCGAGACACGCACCGACGAGGGCACGATCGGGACGACGACCGCCCGCCCCCCGACCTCCCCGGTGTCGATGGGGCTGCTCGCCGGCCGCCCGCACGAGGCCGCCAAGCGCACCTCCATGCACCACCGCCACAAGGACATGGGAGCGAAGGTCTTCTGGACGGGCGCCTGGCGGCGACCGCACTCCTATTCGGCCGACACGCAAGCAGAGGCGCGTGCGGTGCACGAGTCGCTCGGCGTGATCGACGTCTCGACGCTCGGCAAGCTCCTCGTCAAGGGCCCGGACGCGGGCGCGTTCCTCGACCGCCTCTACCCGAACCGCTTCTCCGACCTGAAGGTCGGGCGGATCCGCTACGGGGTGCTCACGAACGACGCTGGGCGGATCTTCGACGACGGCACCGTGGCTCGCCTGGCCGACGACGAGTTCTACGTGACGACGACGTCGACCGGTGCCGACGGCGTGTTCCAGTGGTTCGAGTGGTGGAACGCGGTCTGGCACATGGACGTCGAGCTCGCCAACGTCACGGGCGCCGTGGCCGCCATCAACGTGGCGGGCCCGAACGCCCGCAGGCTGATGGAGAAGGTCTTCGACGGTGATGTCCGCAACGAGGCGTTCGCCTACCTCGACGCGAAGCGCGGCCACGTGGCCGGCGTCCCCGCCCTGATCCTGCGGATCGGCTTCGTCGGGGAGCTCGGCTACGAGATCCACTTCCCCAGCCCGCACGGCGAGCACGTCTGGGACGCGCTGTTCGAGCACGGCGCGGAGTGGGACGCGACCCCGTTCGGGCTCGAGCCGCAGCGGATCCTGCGGCTCGAGAAGACGCACATCCTGGTCGGTCAGGACACCGACGCCGAATCGAACCCGCTCGAGGCGGCGATGCCCTGGATCGTCAAGCTCGACAAGGACGACTTCGTCGGCAAGTGGGCGATCGAGCACGTCCAGGAGCGCGGCCTGCGCTCGCTACTCGTCGGATTCGAGGTGCCGAGCGGGCGGATGCCCGTCGAGGGCGCACAGGTCGTCGTCGGCGGCAAGTCCGCGGGGCGGGTCACCAGCGTGCGCTTCAGCGAGCAGGTCGGGAAGGTGATCGGGATGGCGATCGTCCCGATCGACCTCGCCGAGGAGGGCGCGACCTTCGACATCAGGATCGGCGGCGAGCTCGACCAGGCGGTCGTGCACAAGCAGCCGTTCTACGACCCGGAGGGGGCGAGGCTGCGCTCGTGAGCACGCTCGACTTCCTCAGCCCCGATCGCGCCCGCGCCGATCTCGGCTTCGCGCCGCTCCTGCGCTCGTCGCTCGAGCGCGCGCAGCGCGAGCACGGCGCCACGTTCGAGGAGCGCGACGGCTGGCTCGTCGCGACCTCGTTCCCGGACGAGGCCGAACGGCTCGCGAGCGTCGGGCTCGTCGACCTCTCCCAGCTCGGGAAGATCGAGGTGCGCGGCACCGGCGAGGCCGAGCAGAGCAAGGACGTCCTCGCCTGGTACCGGATCCGCCCCGACCGCTCGCTCGTCCTGACCGCGTACCGCGACGTGTTCCTGACTCGCTCGACGCTCGCGCGGCGCTACCCGCTCGTCCTCGACCAGACCGCCGCGCTCGGGATCCTCGCGCTCGTGGGCCCGCAGGCGTCGCGCGTGCTCGGTCGCCTCACGCACCTGCACGAGTTGCCCGCGAGCGGCATGGTCTCGCACGTGCCCGCCCACCTTCTCGACCGGGGCAAAGACGGTACCTGGATCGTCTTCCCGCAGGAGTACGGCCACTACCTGTACGAGGTCGCCCTCGACGCCGCCGAGCCGCTCGGCGGCGGTCCCGTGGGCGCCGACGCGATCGAGGTGGGTAGGCGGTGAAGGACATCTTCTTCAAGAAGCGGATGTGGCGCCGCCACGACCTCAAGCCCCGCTACGACGTTGTCATCATCGGCGGTGGCGCCCACGGGCTTGCGACCGCCTACTACCTCGCCAAGAACCACGGGATCACGAACGTCTGCGTGCTCGAGAAGAGCTACATCGGCGCGGGTGGTTCGGGTCGCAACACGACGATCATCCGCTCCAACTACCGGACCCCGGAGGGCGCGGAGTTCTACCGGGACAGCGTGAAGCTGTACGAGCACCTCGCGCAAGACCTCGACTTCAACCTGATGTTCTCCCAGCACGGGCACCTGACCCTCGCGCACTCCGACCGCGGCATGATCGTCTCCGCCGAGCGCGCCGAGGTGAACCAGCTGCTCGGGATCGACAGCCGCGTGGTCGGCCGCGACGAGGTCGAGGAGATCTGCCCGCAGATCCACCTCGACGGCGCCTTCCCGGTCTACGGCGCCCTCTACCACCCGCCGGGCGGGGTGATCCGCCACGACGCGGTGGTCTGGGGCTACGCCCGCGGCGCCGACCGCGGCGGGGCGGAGATCCACCAGGGGGTCGAGGTAACGGGTATCGACGTCTCGAACGGCAGGGTCACGGGGGTACAGACGAGCCGGGGCCCGGTCGCCGCCGGCACGGTGATCGCCTGCACCGCGGGCTGGTCGACCCAGCTCGCGGCGATGGCGGGCGTCAAGCTCCCGATCTGGACGACGATCCTCCAGGCGTGCGTGACCGAGCCCGTGAAGCCGTTTCTCGACGTGATCATCGTCTCCGGCCAGCTGCACATCTACATCTCGCAGACCGACCGCGGCGAGTTCCTGATGGGCTCCGGCGTCGAGCCCTACCCGACGTTCTCGTTCACGAGCACGTTCGGCTTCATCGAGGAGCTGTCCAGGCACATGCTCGAGCTGTTCCCGCAGCTTGCGAGCACCCGGATCCTGAGGCAGTGGACAGGGCTCTGCGACATGTCCCCCGACTTCAGTCCCGTCATGGGCCTGACCGAGGTCGACGGCTTCGTCGTCGACTGCGGCTGGGGCACCTATGGCTTCAAGGCGACGCCGATCGTCGGCACCACGCTCGCCGAGCTCGTCGCGACGGGGGCGACGCCACGCCTGATCGAGCCGTTCAAGCTCGAGCGCTTCTACACGGATACGCTGGTCTCCGAGGCGGCCGCCGCCTCTGTCACCCACTGACGGACGGGATGCCCTCGCGCGGCGAACGCAGGGACGGGACCCGCCCGGTCCGATCGACGTAGGGGCCGGACGCCCCGCCCACCGGAGGAGATGCGAATGGCCACGAAAGTCCCCTCGAACCTCGAGATCGCCCAGGCCCACACGCTCGAGCCGATCGCCGACATCGCGGCGCGCTACGGACTCGGGCCCGACGACTACGACCCGTACGGCAGGTTCAAGGCGAAGGTCGACCTCTCGGTGCTCGACCGGCTCGCCGGCACCCCGGACGGGAAGCTCGTGTGCGTCACGGCGATCACGCCGACGAAGGCGGGCGAGGGGAAGACGACGACGTCGGTGTCGCTGACGCAGGGCCTCGGCAAGATCGGCCGGCGACCGGTGCTCTGCATCCGCGAGCCGTCGCTCGGGCCGGTGTTCGGCATCAAGGGCGGCGCCGCGGGGGGCGGGTACGCCCAGGTCGTGCCGATGGAGGACCTGAACCTCCACTTCACCGGCGACATCCACGCGATCGGAGCCGCGAACAACCTGCTCGCGGCGGCGCTCGAGGCGCACGTGCTGCACGGCAACAAGCTCGGGATCGACCCGTTGACGATCGGCTGGCGGCGCTGCCTCGACGTCAACGACCGCGCGCTGCGCCAGATCGTGCTCGGTCTCGGCGGCCGCGCGAACGGCTACCCGCGCGAGAGCGGCTTCGACATCACCGCCGCCTCCGAGGTGATGGCGATCTGCGCGGTCGCGGCCGACCTCGCCGATCTCCGCCAGCGGCTCGGCGCGATCACCGTCGGCTACACCTACGAGGGCGAGCCGGTCGTCGCCGAGCAACTCAAGGTGGCGGGCGCGATGGCCGTGCTCCTGAAGGAGGTCCTGAAGCCGAACCTGATCCAGACGCTCGAGGGTCAGGCGTGCTTCATGCACTGCGGGCCGTTCGGCAACATCGCGCACGGGAACTCGTCGCTGATCGCCGCCAAGGTGGGAGTCAAGCTCGGGGACATCGTGATCACCGAGGGCGGTTTCGCCTCCGATCTCGGCATGGAGAAGTTCCTCCATATCGTCTGCCGCCTCGGGAACCTGCGCCCGCACGCGGTCGTGGTCGTCACCACCGTGCGCGCGCTCAAGCACCACGCTGACGATCCGGACGGCGGGCTCGACGCGATCGAGCGGGGCTCCGCCAACCTGGCGCGCCACATCGGGATCGTCAAGGAGTTCGGACTGAAGCCGGTCGTCGCCATCAACCGGCGCCCGGAGGACACGGACGAGGAGTGCGAGCTCACGCGCAGGCTGGCGCTCGACTACGGCGCTTACCGGGCCGAGCTGAACGAGGCGTACGAGCAGGGCGGCGACGGCGCGATCGCGCTCGCCGAGGCCGTCGTCGACGCGTGCGAACAGCCGAACGAGTTCGACTTCCTCTACGCGCTCGACGCGCCGATCGCAGAGAAGATCGAGACGATCGCGACCCGCGTGTACCGCGCGGACGGCGTCCACTTCCTTCCGGCCGCGCTCGAGAAGCTCGACCGCTACACGAGAGACGGGCTCGACACGGTACCGATCTGCATGGCGAAGACGCACCTCTCCCTGTCCCATGACCCCGGGCTCCTGAACGCCCCCACCGGCTTCACGCTGCCGGTCCGCGACCTGCGCGCCTACACGGGCGCCGGCTGGATCGTGGCGCTGTGCGGCGACATGCAGACCATGCCGGGCTACGGCGTCAGCCCCGCCTTCCACAACGTCGACATCGACGAAGAGGGCCGCACGGTCGGGCTGTTCTAGAGGAGGACGGCTGGTGCCGGACGGCTGGTGCCAGGCTCGTGCCTGGCACCAGCCTGGCACCACGCTGCCGGGACGTCAGTGGGGTGGTGGCGCTCCGATCCCTTCGAGCACGAACGCCCGGTAGCGCCCGCCCGGGTCTGCGGGCCCGAAGTGGCCGAGGATCCAGCCGATCTCGAGGAAATCCGGCCGATCGGCGCGGCCCTCCGTCGCGACGTAGCTCGACCAGGGCCAGTCCCAGGGCCATTGGCAGAGACCGGCGCGGACCGGGTTCAGAACGACGTATCGCGCCGCCTCGAGAAGGTGGCTCTCCGAGGCGATCAACGTGGAGTGAAATCGCGCACCGAAGAGAGCTCCGCCTCGGCCGTGTCTGCTGTTGTACCGACGCGAATGCCCGCCGTTGAGCACGCACATCCCGGCTCCGAGGTTCGCCTCGGGGGTCTGGACGAGGAGATGGTAGTGGCTGCCCATCAGGCAGTAGGCATGGCAGACCCAGCCGTAGCGCTGGACGATGTGCCGGAGCAAGCCCAGGAAGGTCACGCGGTCGGCCGCGTGCACGAAGATCGAGCACCCCCCGGTACCGCGCGCCGTGACGTGGTGGAACCCACCGGGGCTCTCGACACGCGGTGGCCGCGCCATGCAGCCAAGCTAGCGGTGCGTGTGTCACCGGAGTGCCGCTGCCCGCCGACAATCCGCGACGATCTTGTGTCGAATGCCTGGCACGTGCCTGGCACGTGCCAGGCACGTCGCGCTGTGCTACGGAATCCGCGTTTGCGGGCCCCCCCCCCCCCCCCGGGCCCCACCCCCCAAAGGCCCC
>CAYJLE010000017.1:45959-55701 GCA_964370985.1 uncultured Gaiellales bacterium
CGGGGGGGCCCCCCCGCGGCGCCCGGGCCCCCCCCCACCGCGACGAGGCGCGGCGCGGCCCCGGCTGGGCCGCTCCTCCAGTCCCGGTTCAGTGAGATAACGCGGCCGAAGCGGTCGCGGACGCGCCGTTCACGGCAGCACGGAGCTGATCCTGCCAGTCGGCGGAGTGACGCTCCTTGCAGGGCGGGCACGCCTGGAGCTTTCCGTACGGGCCCGCATCGAGATGGCCCCAGTGGCCGCGGGAGAGCAAGCCGTCAGCCTGCTTGCGACCGCAGAGGCGACACGTCAGGTACAGCGCCATTCGTTCGGTGTTCCTCCTTCAGCTCGCTTCCGTCCTACGTATCTACCAGGGCCCGATGAAGGACCCGCTCGGGTGAACGAGGAGAATGATGATCGTGGCCACGATGCAGGCGACCGAGAAGAGAAGCAGCGCGGGCGTGATCCACTTGAGGTGCGTCTGCATCGGCGGGAACTCGATCTGCTTGTCGCGAGGGAACGCCATCGGTTTCCTCCTAGTCTCCGGAGCTTGCGGCCCGAAGGTGCTCGGCCTGGTGGGTGAGCTTGCGGTGCTCGGTGATGACCCATCCGATCAGGGCGGCCACCATGAGCAGGATTCCGAGCGCTGTCAGGACGAACGTCCCCGTGAGGTCGCCGCCCTCCGAGCCTGTGATCGGCCCGAACGTCCAGAACGTCGTGATCGCCGGATCGAGGGTGCCGTCCTCGAGGTACCACGCGTCGTACGGGAAGCTGTCGATCATCGCGCCACCCCCTTCCTAGTCGCCGCCGACTTTGACGCCCGGACGGCCGCCGTTCAACTGGTTGTATGCGTCGAGCAGGATCGGGGCGGCCTCGACCTCCTCCCCGTCCGGCAGCACGATCGTCTCGGGCAGCCGCTCGAACTCGGGGTAGAAGTCCTGCTGGAACTCCGCCATGTCGAGACCCTCGAGCTCCACCTCGGGCGGGACTCGCAGCAGGTTTGCCTTCTTCAGCAGCCAGCTCGCGATGTAGCCGGGCAGGAACGCGAGCGGGAAGAAGGCCAGCATGCCGATCAGCTGGCCGCCAAACGACGATTCGACGCTGTTCAGCCCGGTCGGGAACCCGCCGCCGAAGATACCGACGAGCAGGACCCCGTAGAAGCCGCACACGCCGTGCACGGCCACCGCCCCGACGGCATCGTCGATGCGCAGCTTCCTCTCGATGTAGTTCCCCGCCCAGACGGCGACGAGAGCGCCCGTGAAGGCGAGGATGTAGGCAAGCGACGGGTGGTAGATGTCGGCGCCGGCCGAGACCGAGATCACGCCCGCGAGGCCGCCCGAAAGCGTCCAGAACGGGTCGCCCTTGCTCGCGAACCAGCCCCCGGTGAATCCACCCGCGAAGCCGATCGTGATCACCATCCCGATCGTGCCGAGCGTCGACGGGGAGAGGTAGATGTTGAGCCAGCCGGGGCTCGTGGTCGAGAGGATCACGAGACAGGCCGCGTAGAAGCCGTAGAACCCCGTGAAGATCAGCATCAGACCGGACAGGGTCATGTGCGTGTTGTGCGGACGGAAGGCCCTGGCTCTGCCCTCCCGGTCGTACTTCCCGATCCGCGGCCCCAGGTTCAGGAGCACCCCGAGCGCGAACGCACCTGCCACTCCGTGCACGACGAGCGAGGCGATCGAGTCGTGGAAACCGTAGTTCGTGACCAGCCAGCCGCCGGCGCTCCAACCCCAGGCGGCGTCCATGATCCAGACGGCCGACCCCAGCAGCACGGTCAGGATCAGGTAGGCGGACACGCGGATCCGCTCGATCACCGCCCCGGACATGATCGAGCCCGTCGTCCAGGAGAAGAGCAGGAACGCGAGGAAGAAGACGAGCGAGATGTGGTCGGTCAGGTTCGGGCCCATCTGATCGGCCCACGGGGACGTCGTGCCGCAGAAGCCGGGAAACTCCGGATCCGGGCCGGCGTGTCCCTGGGCCGGACCACCGTGCTCGAAGCAGCCGTAGATGTACCAGCCAAAGTAGTAGAAGCTCGGCGTCACGACGGCGATCGTGAGGATGTTCTTGGTCGCCGTGGACATGATGTTCTTGCGCCGCGAGACCCCGGCCTCGTACATCATGAAGCCGACGTGGATCAGCCACATGACGACGACGGTCCAGAAGTAGAACGTCTCGGCGAGGATGGCGGAGTCGAGGCTGATCTTGTCCGAGAGTTCGGTGATCTGCTCCTCCACCGTCTGGGCGAGCGCGGATAGAACCGACGCGAGCACGTCCACGAGCGCGACCTCCCCCTAGTTATCCATCGGCATACAGCGCCGCTAACACCGTCGGGGCAAGGCTACGACCCCGGTCGGACGGCTCCAAGGTTCGAGAGCAACATCGTTTCGGCGCTCGAAGTGGTCGAAACCTCCATAGTTGCAGGAGGCGGGCGACCGCCCGCACGGCTCAGTCAGCGGGCAGGCGCACCTCGGCGATCTCGCCCGAGCGCGCATCGATCACGACCACGGTGACGTTCTCGAGCCGCCCGTCCGGCTGCTGCACGGAAAGCGAAACTGCCCAAAATGAATCTGATTGTAAGCCGCGCTTCATCAGCCGAACCTGGACGAGGTTCGGCTCGAACTCGACGACGTCCTTCGCGATCGCGATCGCGTCCTCCCGACTCAGGTCGGCGTCGACCTTCCCGCAACTGCGGGCGACGAGGACCGCAGCCAGGAGGGCGACCACGAGGATCAGCGCCTTCCCGAGCGGGCGGTCTCTAAGCCCGCGCCCGGTTTCTCCGACGGAAGGCACCGTAGATCCTCAGGGCGAGATAGCCCGGGAAGTGGATGAGGAAGACGACGGAGAGCCACCAGAACCACCATTTCCAGTGGGGCCGAAGCTCGCGCAACTCGATCACGCCGAGGTACAGGGACACCGCGAGCGTGAGCAGCATGATCGGCAGAGCGCCGGGCGCGTCGCGGAAGACGAGGACGAACAGCATGGTGTGGGCATGGTGAGCGAAACGGGCGCGGGTTGCAAGGCGCGTCTGCGCCTGGCCCGTCAGAATCCCTGCCGTGACCACGAGAGAGGTGATCCTCGCGCTCGCGCTCGTGCTCGGGGCAGGCCTCGTTGCCGAGATCGTCGCCGACCTGACGCGCCTCCCCCGGATGATCTTCCTGCTGCTCGCGGGCACGCTGCTCGGACCATCGGTTGCGGGGCTCGTCGACATCCCGCTCGACTCGGTGGCAGCCGAGCTGACGATGACGCTGGGCGTCTCGGTGATCCTGTTCCATGGCAGCCTCGACCTGTCTCTCGACGTGCTGCGCCGGGTGGCGCTCGGCCTCGGGCTGCTCGTCGTCCCCGGCGTGCTCTTGACGGCCGCGATCTGCGGCGCCGTCGCGACGGCGGTCTTCGACGTCCCCCTGGAAATCGGGATTCTGATCGGCGCGGTGCTGGCCCCGACCGACCCCGCGATCCTGATCCCACTGTTCGAGCGGCTCGGGGTGCGCGCCAAGCTATCGCAGACAATCGTCGCAGAGTCGGGCTTCAACGACCCGATCGGCGCCGTGCTCGCGGTGACCCTGGCCGGCATCGTCCTCCACGGCTGGAACGGACTGGCCGAGCCGATCGGCGAGCTCGCCGCGGAGATTGCGATCTCGACGGCGCTCGGCGTCTCCTTCGGAGTCGTCCTCTCGCTCGTGCTCTCGAGCCGCCGCTCGGGCATCTGGCGAGAGTCCGCCGCGCTTACGACGCTGGCGCTCATCGCCACCGACTACTTCGTCGAGGACACGGCGGGTGGGAGCGGCTACCTGGGCGTCTTCCTAGCGGGCGTGATCATCGCCAACATGGACAAGCTGCGACTCGGGATGCACGGACGCCACGAGGCCGAGATGCGGATCGTGATCGAGCGGGTGGCCGAGGTGATGGTGATCCTGATCTTCGTCATCCTCGGCGCAGCCCTGCCGTGGAGCGAGATGGCGGACCAGTGGGCGCCGGCGCTCGCCGTGCTCGCCGCGCTCCTGCTCGTGGCCCGCCCGCTCGCCGTCCTCTTGTGCCTGCTACCGGATCGCCGCGCCGCCTGGACCCGCCAGGAGCTGGCGTTCATGTGCTGGACACGCGAAACCGGGGTGGTTCCTGCCGCGCTGGCCGGGTTGATGGTGACGCTGGGCGTGCCACACGCGGAGCTGATCACGGTCACGGTTGCGCTCGCGATCATCGTCACCCTGCTCGTTCAGTCCACGACGAAGCGCGCGCTTGCTCGCCGGCTCGGCCTGATCGAGCCGCCGCTCCTGATCGAGCACCATCCGGGCGAGCCGCCCGGCTGAGCCTGGATGAGGCCTACGACCAGGGGTAGGGCGAGCTCGAGACCGGGTGGAGATCGCCGGTCTCGAACCGCGCGAACCGGAACGGATGGAGCAGGCTCGAGTGGTCGCCGCAGACGACCTTCGCGACCTCGCGGCCGACCCCGATCATCTTGTAGCCGTGGTTCGAGTCGAAGATCCCGTAGGCGTTCGGCTTGACGTAGTCGAACACGGGGAAGTTGTCCGCGGTGAAGGCGCCGACGCCACCGGAGCGGGCGACCTTGTAGAGCGGACGGCAGCCCTCGAAGCGGCTCATCGCGTGGGAGAGGGCGGCGCACCACATGTCCGGGAAGTCGGGATCGACGTCCGTCGTCTGCGGGTAGGGGTCGAGCTCGAGCTCGGTGCCGACCTCGAGCGGCGACGCGCCGCCCTGCACGCCGTGCTTGTCCTGCTTGAAGTAGATACCCCAGAGCTCGTCGGTGACGAGCTTCCCGTCGTCCGTCACGAGCGGCGCGTCCGAGTCGAGGTGGATGACCGGAGGCATCGAGCCGTCGGGAAGCGAGAACAGCGTGGGCTCGACCCTGATCTCGCCTTCCTGGAGGTTCCAGTACGTCCACATCGGCCGCCCCTCGATCACCTCGCCGGAGGGCGTGTGGACGTCGATCGCCATCGGCAGCTCGAGCATCGCCCAGAGTTGCTTGGCCCAGGGGCCGGGTGCGATCACGACCTGCTCGCCGACCGCGATCGTGCCCTGGTTCGTGATCGCGGCGGCGATCGTGCCGTCGCCGGCGAGCTCGAACGCCTTGACCTCGACGCCGGAGTGGATGCGTACCCAGCTCTGCTCGCACTTCGCCGCGAGGCCCATGATCGAGTCGACGTTGTAGGCGAAGCCCCCCTGGTGCTCGTGCAGGCACACGGTCACGCCCCGCGCTCGCCAGTCCGGGAACATCTCCTTCATGTGCGCGGCCACGGCCCGCTCACCGACGATCAGCTCGGAGCGGTAGCCGATCCGCTCCTGACGCTCGAACGTCGCGGCCAGGTCGGACTCCTGGCAGGCGGCGCCGAGAGCGACGTAGCCGACGCCGTGGTAGCGGTAGGCGGCGGGGTCGGACTCCCAGACCTCGACGCAGGCCTGCATCAGCTCGGACATGGCCGGCTGGAAGTAGTTGTTGCGCACGACGCCGCAGGCGATGCCCGACGCGCCGGCCCCCGGGCTGTGCTTGTCCACCACGACGATGTCGGAGCCGGCGCCGAGCCCGCGGGCCTCCAGCTCCTTCGCCAGGTGGTAGGCCGTCGAGAGGCCGTGGATGCCGGCGCCGATCACGAGATACGGGGTGGATGCGGGAAGCGTCATCTGCGTATTGCCTCCTGGGCAATGCCGTGTCAAAATCGACGGTACCACCCTACCATGCCCCGTACCGGTCAGCCATCCATGCGCCACGTCGCCGCCGTCCAGCGAGCGATCGCCGTCCTGGACGCGCTGGCGGCGGACCCCCCGGAGCTCGGTACGAACGAGATCGCCAGGCGGACCGCGATCAACCCCAGCACGGTCTCGCGCCTGCTTGCGACGCTGGCGGAGGCCGGGTTCGTCGAGCACGTGGCGGGCACCGGCCGCTACCGCCTGGGCCTGCGGCTGCTCGAGCTCGGCAACGCGGTGCTCGCCCGGCTCGACCTGCGCGAGATCGCGCGACCTCACCTGGCCGAGCTCGTCGCGGAGACCGGCGAGTCCGCCACGCTGTCCGCCCCCGGGGAGCACGAGGCGGTCACGGTCGACTTCGTCCAGAGCGCGGCCTCGGTTCAGTACGTCGCCCGCCTCGGGCGCCCGAGCGTCGCCCACGCCACCGCCGTCGGCAAGGTCTTCCTCGCCAACGGCGGCAAGCTCCCCGGCGGCCCCCTCCCCGTCTACACGCCGCGGACGATCACGGAGCGCAAGGCGCTCGCGGCCGAGGTCGCCCTCGTCGCGAAACGCGGCTTCGCGGAGGCGCTCGGGGAGCGCGAGAGCGATCTCAACGCCGTTGCAGCGCCCGTCTTCGGGCCCCACCGGGAGCTGATGGCGATCCTCGGAGTCCAGGGGCCCGCTTC
Source organism: uncultured Gaiellales bacterium (assembly GCA_964370985.1). Taxonomy (GTDB): domain Bacteria; phylum Actinomycetota; class Thermoleophilia; order Gaiellales; family Gaiellaceae; genus JAHDVS01. Next base: position 52,301 of record CAYJLE010000017.1, read on the forward strand.
CCGCTTCGACCGCCCCGAGCTGGAGGCCGCGGTGCGCCGGCTGCTCGAGCACGCCGCGGCAATCTCCGCGAAGCTCGGATACGCAGCGGAGCCCTTCCGGGCCTGATATACACCGGGCCATGAGCAACGACATCGTGCGAACCGCGTTCGACCGTGTCCAGCGCGAGCTCGGCGGCGAGCTCGTGGACTGGGAGGGTTGGTACTGGCCGAACCACTTCGGCGACCCGCTCGCCGAGCACCACGCGATCCGGACCGGTGTCGGCGTCTGGGACGCCTCCCCGCTGCGCAAGTGGGAGCTCGCGGGCCCCGACGCCCTCCGCGCCGCCGATCTCGTCTTCGCGAACGACATGCTCGGGCTCGAAGTCGGGCAGGTCCGCTACGCGCCGTTCTGCGACGAGCGCGGCGCGATGCTCGGGGACGGGACCGTGTTTCGCTTCGCCGATGACCGCTGCCTCGCCATCACGGCCCTCGACGCCGACCTCGAGCACATGCGCGAGGTCGCAGCCGGCCTCGACGTCTCGATCGAGCCGAAGACCGCCGACCTGCCCCAGCTCGGCGTCAACGGGCCGGCCGCCCGCGACCTGCTCGGGCCGCTGTGCAGCGCCGACCTCGGCGGCCTGCGCTACTTCCGCTTCTGGCCAGAGCCCGTGGCGCTCGGCGGGGTCCCGTGCTGGATCTCCCGGACCGGCTACTCGGGCGAGCTCGGCTACGAGCTCTTCTGCGAGCCGCGGCACGCCGAGGACCTCTGGACGGTGGTCACCGGGGCCGGGGCCAGGCCCTACGGCCTCGCCGCGGTCGAGACGATCCGGATCGAGTCGGGGCTGATCTTCATCGGCTACGACTACGAGCCGGGGCTGACGAGCCCGTACGACGTGGGACTCGACAAGGTGATCCACCTCGACAAGGAGTTCCGGGGCAGGGCCGCGCTCGCCGCCCAGGGGGCTGCTCCGGCGAATCGCTTCACCACGCTCGTCGTCGCCGGCGACGTGCCCGAGTACGGGGCAGCGGTGACGCGGGCCGGCGAGCCCGTCGGGACGCTGACGAGCCCCTGTGAGAGCCCGACGCTCGGGCAGGTGATCGGCCTCGCGGTGCTGAGGGCCGACGTCGCGACCGAGGGCGAGACGGTCGAGGTTGCCGTCGGCGAAGGCACCGCGCCGGCGACGGTCGCCCCGGTACCGCTCTACGACACCGGGAAGCAGCGCCCGCGGGCGTAGGGGCCGGTCCGGACCCGCCCGCGCCCGCCCCGAACCCGGCGACCGGACCCGTGTACGGGCTATTCGGGCGTCAGCTTCCAGCTCGGGCGGTCGCGCATCCGCTCGACGATGCGAGAGCGCCAGCGGGGAAGCACGAGGAAGTAGAGGGCCCCCAGGCCGAGGATCACGAACACGAACAGGCCGAAGCTGTAGATGACCGCGAGCGGCACGAGCGTGCCGACGATGATCGCGGTGATGCCCCAGACGATCAGCCGGTAGCGGCGCAGGTCGCGCATCAGCCCCCAGTACTCCTCGGCCGGGATCTGCGCCGTGTTCCAGGTCCGCCCGCACGTCGCGCACGTCCAGCGCTCGCCGTAGTGAACCGGCCTCGCGTCGCCGCAGTCGCACCGGATCGTGATCGGAACCCCCCGCACCCGGCCGATTGTACGGGAGCGCCGGCGCCCGCCCTCCGGTCCGAGTCGCCGGCAAGTATTGCCCCCACGGCAATAGCACAGCTTCCAGGGCACGATCCTTCTTGAACTGATCAGCACAGGGTGGTACGGTCGCGCTCACGCGATGCGACGTGGGTGCATCGTCCGGCTTCACGGGAGGGTGATGTGGCAGAAGCGGTGATCGAGGAACGGCAGCTCTTGAAGACGCTGCGCTGGTACGACGGTTTCGTGATCGCCCTTGCGAACCCGGGCTTCCTGCTCGGCTCGCTCGGGTACTCGGTGGGCGACCTGGGCGGCTGGGGGGCGCTGCTCCTCTGGGGGATCGCGGCGGTGATCGCCGTCTTCCTGAACACGATCTACTCGGAGCTGGCGACGATGTTCCCGGACAAGAACGGGATGCCGCTGTACGCGAACGAGGGGTGGCGCAAGTACTCGACGCTCGTCGGGCCGATCGCCACGTTCGGGTACTGGATCGGCTGGTCGGTCGTGCTCGCCGTCAACGGCGTCTTCATCGGCCAGATCGTCCAGGGCGCCTGGTTCAGCGGCGAGCCGCTCGGCGGGACGTTCGACGGCGGCTACTTCTCGACCGGGAGCTCGAGCGTCGGCCTGCCGGCGCTGATCGCGATCGGGCTGATCGTCGCGGTTTGGCTCTTCAACGTGTTCGGCGCCCGGATCGGGGTGCTGTTCGGCTACGCCGCCGGCGTGCTCCTGATGGTGCCGCTGTTCGTGATGATGTTCCTGAGCTTCATCAACGGGGACTGGTCGAGCGACAACCTCGCGTTCAAGCTCAACGACGGCCTCCCCTGGGGCGGCTGGCAGCTCGCCCTGATCTGGCTCTGGCTGATGTCCTGGTCGGCCTGGGGCGTCGACACGTGCGCCACGTTCGCGCCCGAGTACAAGGAGACCGTGAAGGACACGCGGCTGGCGTTGCGCTCGGCGGCGCTGTTCTCGCTCGTCGTCTACACGGTGCTGCCGCTCGGGTTCGTGGGCGGTGGCGGCGAGGAGGCGATTGCGGCCTACGACTACGTGGGAGCGATGAACGCGATCATCGGCTCGTCGGGCGCGACGGACTTCTTCGTCGTCTGCATCGTCGCCAGCTTCATCATCACGATGAACACGGCCACGGCCGACGGCGGGCGAGCGCTCTACGGCGTCTCGCGGGCCGGCCTGACGATCAAGCAGCTCCAGACGCTGAACAAGTACCACGTCCCGGGCACGGCGATGACGCTCGACATGATCGTCAACATCCTGTTCGTGCTCTTCGTCGGCAACATCTTCGGCATCCTCGCGGCGTCGAACCTGGGCTACGTCCTCTGCCACTTCTTCACGCTGACCGCATTCCTGCTCCTGCGGCGCGACCGGCCCGACTGGCCACGTCCGATCATGCTGCCCTCGTGGATGAAGGCCGTGGCGGGCGTGCTGGCGGCCTACTGCCTCGTGGTCACGGTCGTCGGCTTCGGCTGGTTCCAGAACGCGGCCGGCGGCTACGGCGGAACCAAGGAGAAGGTGATTGCCCTCGCTGTCCTGGCCGGCTCCGTGCTCCTGTTCTTCTTCCGCCGGATCGTGCAGGACAAGGAGCCGCCGCACTTCCGGGAGGAGACCCCGACCCAGCCCGAGCCGGGCTACTTCGAGGAGCACGGCATCGTCGTGCCCTCCCGGTCGAGCTAGCGAATCCAGGCGTGGGGGGGGGGGCGGGGCCCCCCCCCCCCCCAACCCCCCCGACGGGGGGCCCCGCGCGCCCCCCCCGCCGCGGGGG
>CAYJLE010000018.1:0-55610 GCA_964370985.1 uncultured Gaiellales bacterium
CGCCCGCTACTTGATCAGCGTCAGCAGCTTGAACATCGGCAGGTACATGCTGATGATGATCACGCCGACCATGACGCCGACTCCGATCATCATCAGCGGCTCGATGATCGAGGTCAGTGACTGGATCGAGGCGTCGACCTCGTCCTCGTAGAAGTCGGCGATCTTCCCCAGCATCTTCTCGAGCTCGCCCGTCTCCTCGCCGACGCGCACCATGTGGGAGACCATGGGCGGGAAGATCGCGGCCTCCGCGAGCGGCTGTGCGATTCCGGCGCCCTGGTGGACGCGCTCTCGGACATTCGCGACCGCATCCTCGATCAGGCTGTTGCCGGACGTCTGCCCGGTGATCTCGAGCGCCTGGATGATGTCGACGCCGGCGCCCACCAGGCTCGCGAGCGTGCGGCTGAAGCGAGCCATGCCGACCTTCAGCACGACGGGGCCGATGCCCATCGGGATCCGGATGCGGAACCGATCCCAGTAGCGGCGGCCCGACTCGGTGCGCTTCCAGCGGAAGAAGCCCCAGATCGCGAGAGCGATCGCCGGGAAGAGCAGGTAGTAGTAGCCGCGCACCAGGTCGGAGGCCTTCACGACCAGCTGCGTCAGCATCGGCAGGTCCCCGCCCAGGTCCTTGAAGATATCCACGAAGATCGGGACGAGGAACATGAGCAGCCCGATCAGGACGAGGGTCGCGAAGGTGAGAACGGCGAGCGGGTAGACCATCGCACCCTTGACCCGGCGCTTGATCTTCATCTCCTTCTCGATCTGATGCGCGACCCGATCGAGGACGATGTCGAGGATGCCCGCGGCCTCGCCCGCCTGCACCATCGACACGTACAGGTTCGAGAACACCCGCGGGTGGCGCGCCATCCCCTCCGACAGCAGAAGACCCCCCTCGACGTCCCCGCGCAGGTCGGCGATCACCGAGCCGAGGTTCTTGTCCTCCGTCTGCTCCTCGAGAATGGTCAGAGCCGCGACCACGTTGAGGCCCGACTCGATCATGGTCGCGAACTGCCGCGAGAACACCTGCAGCGAGCGCGGCTTCACCTTGTGGACGACGGCCCGCAGGCCCGCCTGGGCGTTGCCGGCCCGCTCCCTGAGGTCGAGCGCGAGCAGCCCCCGAACCCTCAGAGCCTCCTGGGCGGCGTTCGCATCGCGCGCGTGAATCTCCCCGGTGAGCTCCGAACCGGCAGCGTTGATCGCGGTGTAGGCGAACGCGGGCACCTTCACCGCTCCTATCGGCCTTCCGCGCGGGCTGCTTGAGCGCGTCCCCCCGGCCGGACGGGGCCCCGGGACGTCAGGACAGGAGCCAGCCCCCGTCGACGTCGAGGTTGACGCCGTTGACCGCGCGGTTCTCGAGCAGGAACATGACCGCGCCGACGACGTCCTCCATCTCCGCGAGGCGACCGCCGGGCGTTCGGGCGCGCACGGCATCGAGCACGGCAGGCGGCTTGCCGCTCCAGGCGGGACTGTCCCCCACGATCCCGGGGTGGATGGCGTTGAACCTGACCGGGGCCAGCTCGACGGCAAGGGTTCGCACCAGCGCCGACACTCCCCCGTTCACGGTCGTGATCGTCGTCGAGCCCGGGTAGGGGCGCTCCCGGGCGAGCCCGCCGAACAGGACCACCGACGCCCCCTCCGAGAAGCGCGGCACCAGGGCGTGCACGACCTCGGTATAGCCGACCAGCTTCAACGTCACGAGCCTCGTGGCGCGGCCGATGTCGTAGGCGCGCGCCGTGTTCTCGTCCCGCTCGATCGCGGCCAGCACCACGTGCTCGACCTCGCCGACGCCGGCAAGCGCGCCCGCGACCTCCTCCGGCCGCGCGAGATCGAGCGCGAGCCCCCGGGCGCCGCCGCCCAGATCGCCCGCGACCGCCCGCGCCCGGCCGGCGTCCCGGCCGGTCAGGACGACCTCCCGGCCGCGCTCAACGAACGCCCGCGCGACCTCCCGACCGATGCCGGACGTCCCCCCGACCACCACGACGCTCGCCTGGTCGGTCATCGCCCCTCCCTCACCGTTCCAGCCTCCGCTCCAGGTAGTCCCAGTCCCGGTCGAAGCGATACCAGTGGCGCGCCGGCGGCTGCGGCGCCGCCGTCTCGAGCCAGCGGACAATGCGACCGCTCGTGTTCGAGAACGCGTGGATGCAGCCGACGCCCGTCCAGAACGTGTCGCCCTCCCGCAAGGTGTACCGGGCCCCGTCGGCGACGGCCTCGACCTCCCCCTCGATGATCACGTAGGACTCCTCGAGGGGATGGTCGTGCGGTTGCGCGACGCCGCCGGGCTGGTACTCGACCATGAACATGAGCGCGAGCTGCGCGTCCAGCCGCTGGTCCACGAGCATCTTCACGGTGATGCCGCTGTAGGCGAGCAGCGCGGTCGCCATGCTCGCGGACACCGTCGGAGCCTCCACCGGCGCCCCCGCCTTGAGGCTGTCCAGGTCCATCTGGCCATCGTCGAGACGGAAGAGATGGCGCGAGCGGGGATCGCGGATGTCCAGCGGGACCTCCTCGTAGTCGGGCGCGCCCCCCGCGAAGAACGTGTCGGCGGGAAGGCCCGGCGCGCGCGGCTGCGGCGCCTGCATCTCGATCCACCTGGCCTGCCCGCTCACGGAGCCGCGCCACGCGTGCGGCACGCCGACCGGGATCGCCCCGCAGGTACCCGGCTCGAGCCGGGTACCGCGCCCGTCGAGCACGAGCAGCGGCCCGCCCTCGAGGACGAAGAAGCTCTCCTCGAACGAGTGCAGGTGCGTCTCGACAGCGCCCCCCGCGTCGAGCGCGCAGAGCCCGAGGCACATGTGCACGGACCCGGCGGCGCGGTCGACGAGGCTGCAGCGGCTGAATCCCCGCGAGCGCCCGGGGTAGGCTCGCTCCAGCACGACGTCGCCCGCGCGCAGCACGTGATGCATCCGGCAATGTTAACCCACAAGCGACACACACCCGAAAACGTGCAGCTACGAGCAACACGGCGGCTATGATGACCCCCGCCGAGCCCGGCAGCGATCCGATGGCCACGCCCGCCCGCCCGCCAGACAGCGAGCCGCCCGTCGAAAGGGTGGCGACGGCCGGGCCGGGCCCCCTGGGGGCACGGATCCGGGACGAGCGCGAGCGGCTCGGAGTCTCCGTGCGGGGATTGGCCCGCCAGATCGGCGTCTCGCCCAGTCTCGTCTCCCAGATCGAGCGCGGCCGGGTGATGCCCTCGGTGGGCACGCTGTACGCGATCGCGAACGAGCTCGGACTCTCCCTCGACGGGCTGTTCGGAGACGCGGCCGCGCACCGGGCCGACCGCGACCGCGGGAGCCCGCAGGCGACCCCGGCGACGGTGCAGCGCCACGGCACGCAGACGGCGATCGGTCTCGCCGGCGGCGTCACCTGGGAACGGCTGACAGCTGGGCCCGACGAGCTCGACTTCCTCCACGTCGTCTACGCCGTCGGCGGCTCCTCCTGCCCCGAGGACTCGCTGATCCGCCACGGCGGTCGCGAGCACGGGTACGTCGTCAGCGGGCGGCTCGGCGTGCGCATCGGCTTCGACGAGCACGAGCTCGGGCCCGGCGACTCGATCTCGTTCGACTCGTCCTCCCCGCACCGCCTGTGGGCGATCGGCGACGAGCCCGCGCGCGCGATCTGGGTCGTGCTGCGCAGGCACGGCGACTCGCGCGCGCAGGATCCAGGCTGAACGGGCCCTACCGGGCCGCCACCCAGTGCGGTTGGCGCCGCGTGTGCCCGAGCAGGTAGTCACGCGAGCTGTCCCCGAGATCTCGCAGCCTGCCCAGGTCCGCGTCGACGAGCTTCCCTTCTCGCTTCAGCACCCGCCCGTTCACGAACACCGTGTCGACGTTCGACGTGTCGGCGGCGAGCACGACCGTCGCGACCGGATCGATCACGGGCAGCGTGTTGATGCGGTCGAAGCGGAGCAGCACGACATCGGCTTTCTTCCCGGGGGTCAGGGAGCCGGTGCAGTCGCCGACGCCGCACGCGCGCGCGCCCTCGATGGTCGCGAACTCGAGGATGTCGCGCACGCCGACGAGCGGCGGGGTCTCCTCGAGCTCCTCCTTCCAGACCCGGTCGTGCACGAGCGCGCGCTCGGTCGCGAACAGGGCTCGCATCTGCGTGAACAGGTCACCGGGAGCGCTCGTGACGACGTCGACGCTGATGCTCGGCCGCAACCCGTGGGCGAGCAGCCGCCCGGTCGGAGGCAGGCCGTGGCCCATCTGCATCTCGACGGTGGGCGCGACCGACGTCATGCCGCCCGTGTCGGCAATGCGCCGGAGCTCGTCGTCCGTGAGGTGGTTGCAGTGGATGTACGTCGTGTCCGGACCGAGGAGGCCGAGGCCGTCGAGCTGCTCGACCATCCGGAAGCGACCGGCGACCGTGCCCATGCCCACGTGCACGCTGATCGGCAGCCCGAGCTCGCGCGCGAGCTGCCAGTCGTGCTGCACGACCTCGGGGACGCAGAAGCCCGGGCCGCGCGTCGCCATCGCGAGCGTCATGAGCCCGTCGTCCGTGGGGAAGTAGCGGTCGCGGACGCGGCGGATGTCCTCGGGCGCCTTCAGCGTGCTGGCGAACCACCAGTCCGCGAGCGACGTGTTCGGGTTGCCGTAGCAGTAGACGGCGCGCAGGCCAGCCTCGCGCAGCCCGCGGATCGCCTCGTCGCTGTGGTCCGGCGTGTTGTTGATGTGCGACCAGTCGAGCAGGGTCGTGATCCCGGCGTCCACCGCCTCGAGCGCGCCCAGCAGGTTGCCGGCGTAGACGTCCTCCGGCCGGTAGGCGGGCGCGAGCTGGTCGAGCACGACGTCGAAGTAGTCGTTCAGCGTCGCGTCCGGAGCGACACCCCGGATCACCGTCTCCCACGTGTGGCGGTGCGAGTCGATGAAGCCCGGGATCACGATCGCACTCGACGCGTCGATCACGTCGCACTCGGAGACGTCGAGGGACGGCGCGACGGCCACGATCGAGTCCCCTTCGATCAGGAGATCGCCGCCGTGGAGATCGCCGATCTCCGGGTCCATGCTCAGGATCAGGCCGCCGCGAAGCAGCGTGCGCTGGCTCATCCCTCCTCCTCTCGGTTGCGGCTTCCGACGCTTCCGACCGCGGTCGGAAGATCGGCGCCCCTCACGTAGACCGTCCCGGCGACGAGCAGCTCGTCTGCGGGGAACCGGGTGATCACGTCGCACCCGTCGGCGGTGACGACGACCTCCTCCTCGATCCGCGCGGCCGACCGGCCGTCCCGCGCGGCGCAGTACGTCTCGAGGGCGAAGACCATGCCCTCCTCGATCTCGACCGGGTCGGAGAACGAATGGAGGCGCGAGATCATCGGCGACTCGTACAGGCCGACACCGAGGCCGTGCCCGAACTGGAGCCCGAAGCAGGTTTCCTCGTCGGGGAACCCGAGCTCCTCGGCGGACGGCCAGACCGCCGCGATGCGGTCGGTCGTCATGCCGGGTCGCACGAGCTCGATCGCGGCGTCCAGCCACTCACGGCACTCCCGGTAGGCATCGAGCTGGGCGGTGCTGGCGCCGCCGATGCTGAACGTGCGGTAGTAGCACGTCCGGTAGCCCATGAACGAGTGGATGATGTCGAAGAACGCCTGATCGCCCGGGCGGAGCAGGCGATCCGAGAACACGTGCGGATGGGGGTTGCAGCGATCCCCGGACACGGCGTTGATCGCCTCGACCTGCTCCGAGCCTAGCTCGAAGAGGAGCTGCTGCGCGCGGGCGACCACTTCGTGCTCGCGCACTCCCGGGCGGAGCATCCGGTAGATCTCGTCGTACACGGCGTCGACGATGCCGGCGGCGTGGTCGAGCAGCGCGATCTCGTCCGCGGTCTTGATCCGCCGGGCGGCAAGCATCACGCCGGTCCCGTCGGTCGTCCGCACGCCCGCCCGCCCGAGCGCCTCCAGCGTCAGCAGGTCGCTCACGTCGACCCCGAGCGGCTCGCCGAGCAGGCCGCGCTCACTCAGCTCGGCTGCGATCCGCCGGCCGAGCGCGTCGGGGATGCCCGTCTCGACGGGCATCGCCCCGCGCATCGGCGTGACGCCGGCTCGAAAGCTCGTCTCGGGCAGCCATGGCGCGTAGAGCTGGTGGTGGCGAGCGGCCGACCCGAAGTCCCACAGGATCGGGTCGTCGTCGCGGGCGAGCAGGACGTAACGCGCGTTCTTGTCGCGCGCCCACTCGCCAATATGCGTGCTCGTGACGTAACGGATGTTGTTGGGGTCGAACAGGAGCAGCGCTCCCAGGTCGGATGCGCGCAGCGCGTCCTGCGCGCGCCGGAGGCGCTCGGCCCGCAAGCGGGCGAAGTCGATCCGCTGCTCCCAGTCGACGGCCATCGTCGCGCCACGGGATGCGATCCGCGCCGGGGTTGCGGTCACGGGTGACCTCCTCTCAGGGTCCGTACAGCAGGAATGCACATAGACGCCTCAGGTGTCAGTTCCCGCCAGCGCGGGCGGGAGCGGGAGCCCCGCCTCCTCGCGCAGGCGGAGCAGGAGGGCCATGAAGTCCCGGTCGCCGTGGCCGCGAGCGGCCGTCTCGCCGAGAAGCCGCGCGAGCTCGTCCGTGACGGGCAGGCGCACGCCCGCCTCGGCGGCCAGCGCTCGCACGAGGCCGACGTCCTTGAGCATCATCGCGGTCGTGAACGTGGCCGAGAAGTCGTCGGCGAGGAGTGGCGCCGCCTTGTAGCGAACGAACGGCGACCCGACCGCGGAGCTGGCCATCACCTCGAGCAGCCGTCCGCGCTCGACGCCGGACGCCTCGGCGAGCGTCAGCGCCTCCGCGAGCAGCTCCGCAGTGCCGCCGATCATGACCTGGAGCGCGAGCTTCACGACCCGCGCCTCGTCCCCCTCGCCGACGTGGAAGAGGTTCGGGCCAATCGCCGTCAGCAGGCCGTGAAGCTCGTCGAAGACGGCCCGCGGGCCGGAGACGACGATCGTGAGCCCGCCTGCCCTGACGACGGCTGGGTTGCCGCTGACCGGGGCACGCAGGTAGTGGACTCCGGCCCCGGCGGCCGCGAACGCGACGCGCGCGGAGGCGGCGGGTGAGACGGTGCTCAGGTCCACGAGCGTCGAGCCCGCGCTGGCGCCGGCGAGGATACCGTCCCGGCCGAGCACGACCGTTTCGAGCGCCAGGTCGTCGGCGAGCGTCGTCAGGCACACGCCGCCCCGCCCGAGCAGCTCGCGGGGCTCCCGCACGAGGGCGGCGCCGAGCCGGACCAGGGGCTCCGCCTTCTCCGGCGTGCGGTTGTAGACAGTCAGGTCGTATCCGGCCGCGAGGAGGCGCTCCGCGATCGGTACGCCCATGAGGCCCAGCCCTGCCAGCGCGACTCTTGCCGCCATCGCTGTGCAGCATAGATAAACGCTCGTACTCTCGTCCGTCAGCTCCCCCGCCGGTGGCTTGAGTCGGAGCCCCCGCCTGCCGATGACAGCCGCAGGTGATGATCGCGATCGCCAGCCGGCTGACCCGTGCCCGCCGAGACGGGGGCTTCGGCCTCGTCGAGCTCCTGATCGCGATGAACGTCCTCGCGGTCGGCATCCTCGCCCTGTTCGCGATGTTCCAGGCCGGGATCATCCAGATCCGCCGGGCGAGCACCGTGTCGACGTCGATCGCCCTCGCAGAGGCCGAGATCGAGAACTTCCGGGCCGTCCGCTACGACTCGCTCGGGCTCGTCCAGGAGGACATCGACGCGATCGCGAGCACCGACGCGTACAAGACCGACCCGGCATACGCGCCGGACACGCTCGTCACGCTCGTGCGGTGCGGCACGCCGCCCTGCTCGAGCTCCTACCCGACCGGAACCAAGACGGGCGCGGATGGGCACCAGTACCGCGTCGACACGTTCATGAGCTGGCAGGCGGTCTCGAACGGTCGCAACGTCAAGCTGATCACGATCGTCGTGCGCGACACCACGGACCCGACCAAGGTGCTCGCGCGCGTCGTCTCGTCCTTCGACGAGTCGACCGGCCTGTAGGGCGTCCGGCGCAGGGCCGGCGCAGCCACGGCGGGAGGTCGCACAGAGCTCCCGCCGCTCGCCCGGCAACGTCGCACCGGAAACGCCAGGGAGGTGTAGGGGCGGGACCTGTCCCGCCCGGGACCTGTCCCGCACGAGACGATGCGAGCACCGGGAAACGGGACGGGCTGCGGGCCGGACAGGTCCGGCCCCTACGCCCCGATCATCGCGACCGCTCCCGGCCAGCGGTTTCCGGTCGAACGCGACGAGAGTCCGCGCTAGCCGAGGCTCGTGATCTTGATCGTGAAGCGGGCGCCGTCCGGCTGGCTGATCAGCGTCACGGACTCGCCGACCTCGAGGTCGAGCGTGTCCACGCCGTTCGAGAAGGAGCCGGAGGCAAGCCCGACCTTGACGACGTTGCCCTCGATCGCCACGACCTTGAACGCGGGATCGGCGACCGGGAAGACGTCGCCGACACGGACGACGATCACGTCGCCGTTGACGGTGATCGTGACCTGGCCCGCCGTCTCGCCGGCGTCGGACGAGTCGGTCCCCGTCGTGTCGTCGTAGCCCGAGTCGTAGGCGTCCGAGCCGGAATCGTAGGAGCCCGAGTCAGAGGACGTCGAGTCGGTCGAGGTGGCGTCCGTCTCGCTGTCTGTCGAGGAGTCCGTGCTCGACTCGGTCCCGTCAGAGGTCGCGTCCTCCTCCGTGGCGTCGTCGACGAGCTGCACGAACGGATCGCGGGCGTCGAAGCGCGTGAACGAGACGAGGTCGCTCTCGCTCGGCTCGAGCGGCACGTCCGTGTCGGGAATCCCCTGGGCGGCGGCGAGCGCGGCGAGCGCCGGGTCGGCGACCGCCTCGGGCAGCGCGGCCTCGGCGGGGACGCCGTTCGGGGCGAGCTCCTCGAAACCCTGGACGACCTGTCCCTGCACGTCCTCGGTCGTCTCCTTGGCCTTGTCGAACTGCTTCATCAGGCGGGGCCCCTGGAACACGACGAGCCCGATCAGGACCGGCACGAGCAGGAGCAGGAGCTTCTTGCTGCGGGCGTCCCGCTGCTTGCGGGCGAGCTCCTCCGAGCGGGCGGGCGCGGGCATCAGGGCGTCGCCTCCTCCGCCGCCTGCTGGCCCGTGGGCGGCGGCGGCGGAGCGCTCGTGTCGGTCGGCGCTGCCGGTACCGTCGTGGTCTCCCCGCCGGTCGTGGTCTGCTCGGTTGCGGGGGGTGCCGGCGCACCGCCCTCGACCGGCGCGAGCAGGCTCGGATCGATCCCGTACTGGTAGGCGGAAACGGTCAGCACCGCCTGGACCTGCGGGAAGCCGCCTTTACCCTCGGCGAGGTTGATCGCGTCGAGCGTGAGCAGGCGACCGTTCGCGTCGAGCGTCCCGTCGCGGACGGTCACGAGCGTGCGGAGCCGGTAGAGCAGCTCGGTCAGCTCGTAGTACGAGCCCTGGAACGTCAGCGTCACCGGAGCGACCAGGTAGCCGGCGCCGGCGGTCGCCGTTCCCGGCTGGATCGCGGTGAACTCGACTCCGGCGGCGGACGCGGCCGAGCTCAACTCGAGGATGATCCCCGGCATGTCCAGCTCGTCCGGCATCGCCTTGGCGAGCGCGACGAGGTCGGCCACCCGGATCGCGGGCGCGTCACCGGCGTCCGCGGGCGCAGCCGAGAGCCGGGTCGCCGCGGAAATCTGTGTCTGGAGCGCCGCGATCTCGTCGTCGAGCTTCTGCAGCTCCGCCCGCTTCGGCTTGACGCCGACCATGTACCCGACCACGGCGACGATGAGGATCGCGGCCCCGGCAACGAGCCAGATCGGGACGCGCTTCTTCATGCCACCGCCCCCTCGGGCCCGCGTAGCGTCGCGATGATCGAGAACTGCACGACCTCCTCCTCGCCGAGCTCCACGACCGAGGAGGACTGGAGCTGGACGGAGGCGATCTGCGGGATCACGGCCAGCCGCGCGAGCAGCTGGGCGACCCCGTCCTGACCCATCGCGTAGCCGGTCGCCGTTAGGCTCTGCGTGCCCGACGCCTGTTGCGTCAGGCCGGTCGCCGGGTCGACGGTGGCTCCGGGGACGCTGGCAACGAGCGTCTCGAACCAGACGCCCTCGGGCAGGGTCAGGGAGAGCTCGCGCAGCAGCCGGTCCCAGACCACCCTGCCGTCGAGCGCGCTCGTCAGAGCGCCGATCCGCTGCAGCGCCTCGCCTGCTAGCTCGACACCCTGCTCGGGCGCAGTCGCGTCCGCCGGTGTGTCGATCGCGGCGGCCTGGGCCTCGAGATCCTCGACGTCGCCCTGCCGCTCCGTCAGCCGGGCCCGCTCGTAGATAACGAGGAACGACAGCCCCCCAACCACGAGCAGCCCAACCAGCGAGACGGCGACGCCGGGAAGCGACAGCCGGCGCTCACCGCTTTTCTCCTCGTCGCGCGGGAGCAGGTTGATCGCGCGGGCGAGCGGGACGTCCGGGAGGGCGCTGGAGCCCCGCCCGGTTCGGCCGCCGCTCGACCCCGACTCGGTGGGGCGATCCCGGCGCGACTGCTCCTGCCGGCGCTTCGGACCGCGTCGCTCCTGCCCGCTCTTCGGCGGGCTCGCGCGACGCTTGCCGCCGATTCGGATCTCCTTCTTCCAGACGCTCGTCGGAGCGGGCGACGGAGCGGCTGGCGCCACGGTCGGGTCGGGCTCCGGCGCAACGGGGGCCTCCGCCGTCTTCGCACGCTTCGCCTGCTTCTCGCCACGGCGGAAGAGATCGGAGACACGGATCTCCTTCTTCCACACGCTCGCCGGCGCGGGCTCCGGCTCCGCGGCAGGCTCGAGTTCCGCGGCAGGCTCGGTCGTGTCGGCCGGGGCGTCCTCGGGGAGCTCGTGTACGGCGGGGGCCGGCTCTTCGTCGACGGGGTCCAGGACATCGGAAGCGGGCTCGAGCCACTGGTCGGCCAATGGCTCGGCTGCCTCCGCGCGGGCACTTCCCGGGATGGTCTCGACCGGCTCGGGCTCCTCTGCGATCTCGGGCTCGGGGGCCGGCGGCTCCGCGAGCACCGGCTCGCTCGCGGCGACACCGGCGACCTTCTCCCCGCGCTTCCCGAACAGATGAAACTCCTTCTTCCACACGCTCGGCTCCGGCGCCGGCACGGCACTCGCCACGGGCGCAGCCGACGGAACCTCGACCGGCTCCACGACGGCGGGCGCAGAAGCCTCCACCCGCTCCACAACCTTCCCCCCGCGCTTCCCGAACAGATGAAACTCCTTCTTCCACACGCTCGGCTCCGGGGCCGGCGGCTCGGGCTCGGCCGCAAGCTGCTCCGCGGCGGCGGCGGCGGCCGGCGGTGGTTCCACGGCTGCCGGCACAGCCGGAGATTCCGCTGTCGGCACGTCGGCGAACGACGCCCACACGGCCGGATCCGCCGGCAGCTTCGGCGCGGCGGGCGCCACGTCCGCGAATGCAGCCCAGGTAGGCGGCTCCGCGGGGCCAGGCGCTTCGACGCTCGCGCCGCCGTCCGGCTTGCCGCCGCGGCGGAGCAGGTCGGAGACCCGGTACTCCTTCTTCCAGTCCACCTAGAGACCCATCCCGAGCCCGATCGGGATCGCCAGCGAGGCGTCAGGCTCGCCGCCCTTCACCTTCTTGCTCGCCGCGAGATTCACGGTCGGATCGCCGACGCGGACGGCCACGGCGGTCATCTGCTCCAGGGCGCTCGCCAGGCCGCCAAGCTGGGACGTGCCGCCGGCGACGACGATCTCGCGGAGATCAAGCGAGCCCGGCTGGCTCTGGTAGAACTGGAGCGACGACACGAGCTCGCGCGTGAACCCGCGCAGCGCGCCGAGCATCGCGTCGCGCGCGCGCGCGCACTGCTCGTCTGACAGCCCTTCGGGAGCGTCGCCGCCGTCGAGACGCAGCGAGCGCTTGATCCGCTCAGCCTCCGCGGTCTCGACGTCGAGCTCGCGCCCGATCGCTGCGGTCAGCTCGGCGCCGCCCCAGTCGATCACGCGCGTGAACTCGCAACTGAAGCCGTCGGACACGCCGAGGGTCGAGCGTTCCGAACCGATCGAGATCGCGACGAGAGCGCTCGAGCGGGCGGTCGCGCCCCCCACCCCGTCGAAGGGGGTGAGAGCGCGCAGGAGCGCGAACGCCTCGAGGTCGACGCCGACGAGCTTGAGCCCCGCGCCCTTGCACGCCCGCGCGTACCCGTCGACGAGGTCGCGGTAGGCGACGACGAAGAGCACCCGCCGGACGGCGGCGCCGTCCTCCCCGGTAGTCTCCGACAGAACCTGGTAGTCGAGCACCGCCTCGTTGAGCGGGATCGGCAGGGCCTCCTGGGCGCGGAAGCGGACCGCGTTCGCGAGCTGCTTGGGGTCATCGACGCCGGCGACGTCGATCGTGCGGACGCCGACGCGGTTGTTCGCGACGCCGACCCGGACGGCGCGCGTCGGGAGCCCGTGCGTCTTGAAGAAGCTCTTGAGCGCGACCGCGAGCGCGTCCGGGTCGCGCACCTCGCCGCCCGCGACGATCCCGCCCGGAAGCGGCTCGGTCGCGACCTGGAGCAGGCGGGCGGACCCGTTCGTGGCGACCCGCGCGGCCGCCAGCCCGGAGGCGCCGACCTTCAACCCGACCAGCTCGCGGGCCATCTACGAGCCCGCCGTCCGTAGCCGGGCCTGGAGCGGCGACACGGTCGTGCCGGGGCCGCGGCCGCGCTGGATCAGCTCGAGCAGCTGCGCCGGGCGGCTCGAGCGCGAGAGCGCCATCTCCTGGGTCACGTAGCCTCGGATCACGAGGTCGACGAGGGACTGCTCCATCGTCTGCATACCCTTCTGCGACCCGGTCTGCATCACGGAGTACACCTGCTCGATCTTCCCCTGGCGAATCAGATTGCGGATCGCATCGTCCGGGATCAGGATCTCGCACGCGGGCACGCGCGCGCGACCGTCCGCGGTCGGCAGCAGATTCTGGGTGACGACGCCCTGGAGCGTGGCGGCGACCTGCACCCGGATCTGGCCCTGCTGGGCCGCCGGGAACACGTCGATGATCCGGTCGACCGCCGACGGGGCGTCCTGCGTGTGCACCGTGGCGAACACGAGGTGGCCGGTCTCGGCGGCGGTCAGGGCGGTCGCGATCGTCTCGAGGTCGCGCATCTCGCCGAGGAGGATCACGTCGGGGTCCTGGCGGAGCGCGCCGCGCAGCGCCTCGGAGAAGCTCGTCGCGTCAGGCCCGATCTCGCGCTGGTTGACGACGCACTTCTTGTGGCGGTGGAGGAACTCGATCGGGTCCTCGATCGTGACGATGTGGTCGGTCCGGGTCTCGTTGATCCGGTCGATCATCGCGGCGAGGGTCGTCGACTTGCCCGAGCCGGTCGGGCCGGTGACGACCACGAGCCCCCGCGGCCGCTCGGCCAGGTCGTAGAGCGACGCCGGCAGGCCGAGCTCGTCGAGCGGCTTGATCGTGCTGGGAACGAGACGGAACGCGCCCGCGAGGGTCGCTCGCTGGAAGTAGATGTTGACGCGGAAGCGCGCGAGGCCCGGGAGCGGGTAGGAGAGGTCGATCTGGCGGCGCTGCTCGAGCTCCTTCTGCTGCTCGGTGGAGGTGATCCCGTAGAGGAGTTGCTGGGCCTGCTCGGGCTTCAACGGCGCGAACTCCTCGAGCCGCTCGAGCTTGCCGTTGACGCGGATCACGGGCTGCGTCCCGGTCGTGACGTGGAGGTCGGACGCGTTGCGCGCGACCGCGATCTCGAGCAACTCGTCGATCGCGTACGCGTCGCGCACCTTCCCGTCCCCGGAGGCGCTCGAGGTTCCTGCGTCCATGCCGCTGCTATCGGCATGCGGCCCGCGTTCCCTTAGCCCGAGCACGCGCCCCCGGAGCGGCGACCCGCGCGAGCGAGCGGGCATCCCCGGGGAGCCCCAAATCCCCCGAAAGCGGCATGCCCGCGCACTCGTGCGAGCCGATACGGCCAGTGACCACCGAGACGCGGCCTTCCGAAGGACGGAGCCGCGCTACACCAAGGAGGCGGCTCTCATGATCGAAAGGCTTCGCAGGCGGATCGCGACAGGGGAGAGGGAAGGCGGCTTCACGCTGATCGAGCTCCTCGTGGTGATCATCATCATCGGCATCCTGCTCGCGATCGCGGTGCCGAGCTACCTCGGCTTCCGCGACCGCGCGAACGACGCGGCTGCGAAGGCAAACGTCCGCACCGCGCTACCCGCGGTCGAGGCGTACTACGCCGACTTCGGTACGTACGCCACGATGACCCTGGCGGCACTCAAGCTCGTCGATCAGAACGTCAAGATCGACGGTAACCCGACCGTCACCGCCACGACGTACTGCATCCAGAGCACGGTCGGCGGCCAGACCTGGAAGATCTCCGGTCCCGGCGCCACTGAACCGGCAGAGGCCGCTTGCGCGTAATAGCAGGCGAGCAGTTACAGGCGACGCAAGAGACGAAGGGGCGCGGGAGACCGCGCCCCTTCGTCGTGTCGGGGCACGTGACGCGCTCTCCGATCTCACACGCGCGGGCGTCAAGGTGAGGCGGCAGCGTGCCGATAGGAACGGTGTGAAGTCCCAGATCCGCCTTCGCGTCTTCCTCCCGCTGCTCGCTGTCGCGATCGGCGGGCTCGCCGCCTTCCAGCTCGGGCTGCTCGACCGCGTCGGGCTCGGGCCCGGCGAGACCGGTACCGTGGCCGCGAGCGCTCTGGGTGGCGCGCAGGGCGAGCCCGAGGCCGATGCAGCCACGACCGAGGTGCCGGCCCCCGCGACCGGGGAGACAGCGCCGGCCGGCACCGCCCCGGAGGAGACCGCCCCGGAGGAGGTCGCGCCCGCCGAGGCCGCACCCGCCGATACGGGCTCGGCCGGCGAGCCGGCCACCGGCTCGGCGACGGGCGGTCTGGCGGAGCTCGAGTCGGCGCTGGAGCAGCACAAGGTCGTCGTCCTCGTCGTCTACACGCCGAAGTCGTCCGTGGACGCGCTCGTCGCCCAGGAAGCGAGGCTCGCGACCGAGGACGTCGGCGTCGGCTTCGTCTCGGTCAACGCGGCCAAGGAGCAGCAGGTCGCCGACCTCGCGCTCGCCTACGACCTCCGGGTGACGCCGACGGTCTTCGTCTTCCGCCACGGCCCGACCCTGCTGAACCGCTTCGCAGGCTTCGCTGACCGCGCGACGATCGCGCAGGCCGCCGCGACGGCGAAGCGCCCGGCGTAGGCGCCTCGCGTAGGGGCGGGTCCTGACCCGCCCCCCCTCGCCGGCGCCTCAGGCGAGGACGCGGCCGAGCTCTTCCAGAGAGGTGAGGCCGGCGATGACCTTGTCGAGGCCGTCGTCCCAGAGCATGCGCATGCCGCCCTCGATCGCGGCCAGCTCGATCTCCTCGCGGCTCGCGTGCTGGGCCGCGAGGCGCTCGAGTTGCTCCTTCATCACCATCAGCTGGAAGATCCCGACACGGCCGCGGTAGCCCGTGTGGCTGCAGCGCGGGCAGCCGCGCTTGCGGTAGAGCGGCGCGCCGTCGGCGGTCGCGATCTGCGCGGGTGAGAAGCGGGCTGCGGTGAGCTCCTCCGGCGAGGGTGCGTACACCTCGCAGCAATGCGAGCACAGCCTTCGCGCGAGCCGCTGCGCGAGCACGGCCGTGACGGCGGAGCCGGTCAGGAACGGCTCCACCCCCATCTCGTTCAGCCGCGTCAGCGCGCCGGGGGCGTCGTTCGTGTGCAGCGTCGACAGGACGAAGTGGCCGGTCAGCGCGGACTCGATCGAGATCTTCGCGGTCTCGACGTCCCGGATCTCGCCGACCATGATCACGTCCGGGTCGGAGCGCAGGATCGTGCGCAGCGCCGCCGCGAACGTCATGCCAGCTTTCAGGTTCACCTGGATCTGGTTGACCCCCGCGAGCCGGTACTCGACCGGGTCCTCGACCGTGATCACGTTGATCTCCGGGCGGCTGATCTCGCTCAGCACGCCGTACAGCGTCGTCGACTTGCCCGATCCCGTCGGGCCCGTCACGAGCAGCGCCCCGGTCGGCTTGCGCACCATCGCCTCGAGCGAGGCCCGCATCGCGTCCGAGAGCCCGAGCTCGGCCAGCGTCGGCGGGCGCCGCGACTTGTCGAGCAGGCGCATCACGACGCCCTCGCCCTCGACAGTCGGAAGCACCGCGACACGGATATCGAGCGGGCGCCCCGCCACCCCCGCCTCCAGCGAGATCCGGCCGTCCTGCGGCTTGCGCCGCTCGGCGATGTCGAGCTTCGAGAGCACCTTCAGCCGCGTCGTCACGGGCGAGGCGAGGCGCTTCGGCAGCCGCTGCATCTCGTGGAGGATCCCGTCGATCCGCATGCGCACGACGAGCGAGTCGGGCAGCGGGTCGAAGTGGAGGTCGCTGGCGCCGTCCTCGGCGGCCTGGAGGATGATCGAGTTGACGAGCCGCACGAGCGGAGCGTCGGAGATCCCGTCGTCGGCCTCGAGATCCTCGCCGCCGTCGGCGACGTCGCTCTCCTCCTCGACGAGCGCGGCCCGCTCCCACATCTCCGTGGTGCGAACGATCCGGCGCAGCTCGACCTCGATGTCCTCCCGCGGCGCGACCGCGAGCTCGAGCGGATAGCGGGTCGAGAGCCTGAGCTCGTCGATCGCCTGAACGTCGGTCGGGTCCGCGATCGCGACCCTGAGCCGTCCGTTCTCGAGCGCGAACGGCAACGCCACGGCCCGCTCGAGCACGTGGCGCGGGACCGACGCAGCCGCCTGCGTGTCGATCGGGACGTCGTGCAGGTCGACGAACGGGAGGCCGTGCTGCTCGGCGAGCAGCCGCGGCACCTGGCCGGTGTCCACGATCGCCTGGGCGAACGAGTCCCCGCGCACGCGGACGCGCACGGCCGCGAGCCGCTCGGGCGGGAGCAGCCCCGTCGCAGCGACCAGGTCGCCGACGAGCTGCCCGATCGACCGCTCCGCCCCGGGGTCCGCTTCCCCGGCCGGCAGGCCGGGCTGCGTCGTGCGTAGCGGCGCGCGCTCCTCCTCTTCGGTGGAGCCGGGCAGGGCAAGCCAGCGGCGACGCTCTCTCACACCGATGTTATCGGCTCCCGGCCCCCCATTCCTGAGCTACGGGGCTCCGGCGCGCCGCCGGCCGTCAGAACAGGTCGAGGTAACCCGACAGGATCCGCTCGCCCGCGAACAGGGCCACGACGGAGCCGAGCGCGAGGAACGGGCCGAACGGGATCGCCACCTTGCGGGCAGCGCTTCCGTGGCGCGCGAGCAGGACGATCCCGACCGCGAGCGCGGCGAGCATGCCGACCATCATGGCAACCGCGACGGGCTTGCCGAGCGCCGCTCCCATGAGCAGGGCCAGCTTGACGTCGCCCATCCCCATTCCCCTCGGGTGGACGAGCACGGCCGCGAACAGGAACCCGGACGCGGCCAGCGCAGCGAGCGTCCATTCGAGCGCGCGGTCCGGGAAGAGCGCGATCTGGGCGGCGAGCACGATGGCCGCGGCCGGCAGCACGATCACGTCCGGGAGCAGCTTTCGCTCGACGTCGATCGCCGAGAGGACGACGAGAACGGCGACGAAGAACGCGGCCACGAAGGTCCGGCCGCTGAGCCCGAAGCGGGCAAAGCAGGCGGCGACGAGCACGGCGGTCAGGAGCTCCACGAGCAGGTAACGCAGCCCGATCCGCTCGCCGCAGTGGCGGCAGCGCCCGCGCAGGAGCAGGTAGGAGAGAATCGGGACGTTGTCGTGCCAGGCGATCGCGGCGCCGCAGGACACGCACGAGGAGCCGGGTCGGGCGAGCGAGCGCCGGAGCGGCACCCGCGCGGCGACCACGTTCAGGAAGCTGCCGACGGCGAGCGCGGGGGCGAAGGCGAGCGCGGCGAGCGAGAGCTCCATCTGCGACTCTCATCGGCGCGCCACGGGCGAGCCTTGAGAGCTCAGCCGCGGGCGGTGTTGCGCAGGACGATGTCACCCGTGAGCCGCCAGGCGGGGGTGGCGTCGTCGGGGTCCAGGTCGACCGCGAGGTCGACCCTCAGCTTGCCGAGCGAGACCGCCGACGGCTCGACGTACGAGAAGACCGCGGTGCTCGTGATGTGGTGGGCGATCACCTCGCCCGCCCGTCGGAGCTCGAAGCCCCCGGAGACCTCCGCGACCGAGTAGGTCACTGCCAGCTCGGTCCCGCCCGCGGTCGGGCAAGCGGCAGGCAGCGTGGCTGTGACCGAGGAGGGGCTCTCCACCACGAGAGCGCTCGCGCAGTGGATCTCGCGGCGCATCCGGTCGACGGCGAGTCGGGCTTCCTGTTGGGCCTGGAAGCGGTTGTTCATGTCGAGCTCGGCCCGGGTCGCGGACACGAACGCGGTCGTCAGTGCCGTGAGGACGACGAGCAGGATGCCCATCACCGTCACGAGCTCGGTGATGGTGAACCCCGCCTCCTCCCGGACGCGCGCACGCAACCGGTGAAGGAGCCGGCTCATCGCTTCGAGAGCAGCAGAACCTCCGCCAGGGCCGCGCGGGCCTCCCGCTCGCTCGAGGCGCTCCAGCCGAACCGCCGCTGGACATCCTCGTCGACGCGGATCAGGATCCGGAGCGCCTCCTCGCCGCGCCACCAGCCGAACCCCGCGCCCGTGACGACCCAGGCGTGCTGGAAGAGAAAGTGCTCGCGTAGCGCCACGCTCGGGGCGGATGCAGCCATGATGCGCTGCTCGAGGCCCGCCGCCCGCCGCGGCAGCGGGATCTCGTCGAGCGGCTCGCGCGGGGCGCCGGGCACGACGAAGGCGCGCAGGCGCTTCTTCTTCGCGTTGTCCGCGGCCGGTTCCGGCTCCGGCTCGGTTGCGCTCGCCGCGGCGGTCGGCTCGGCCTCGATCGTCTCGACCGCTGCCTCGCCCTCGCCCTCGCCCTCCTCGCTCGCCTCCTCCGACCCCTCCGTTTGCGCGGGCTCCGTCTCCTCGGGGGCTGCGTCGGCCCCGGCCTGCGGCTCGTCCGCCGGCTCCTCGACGGGGGGCTCCTCGTCGCCCTGCCCGGGCGCCTCGGCGCTCTCGGGCTCGTCGCCGCTCGCGAGCACGAGCTCGGTGCCCTTGTAGGGCGACGCGGCCTGGGGCACGCCCCGCTCCTCGTAGTCCGGGCTCGCCTCGAGCTTCAGCTCGATCGTCGGCGCGCCGGTGTCGACGACGCGCGTGCCGGGCTTCACGCTCTGTTCCTCGACGAGGTTGACCGCGTAGCCCTCGACCTTGCCCTTGACCTTCCAGGCGAAGCCGGCGTCCTCGAGGACGCCCTTGGCGAAGACGTAGGGGAGGCCGCGCACGTCGGGCACGAGGAGCGGCCCGGTCTCGAGCGCCTCGGACGCCGCCGGGTCGGGCACGGCCACCACCGGCGGCGCCGGCGCCTCAGCGTCCTGGGCGAGCGTGAGCGTGGCGGTTCCGAGCAGCCAGACTGCGATCAGGACTACGAGCCGGACCGCGACGGTGGGAAGGCGTGCGCGCACACTCCCGGAATCGGCATCCTGGCCCCCGGGCTTTACCCCTGACGTTCGGGATCCGTGCTCGCCGGGTCCCGCTCCCAGAACGGGCGAACGAGACCCCGCGCGGCGGCGACTCTCCGCAGCGCTAGCATCGCGGTGTACGTGGGGAGAACGGCGAGCTCGCCGCCTGGCGGCACGAGCTCGAGCCCTCGATCGAGCGCGCGGCCGACGTCGCGCACGATCTCGATCCGGCCGGGGTCGAGGCCGCCGTACTTGAAACGCAGCGCGAGCTCCTCGGCCCGCTCGCCGCTCGCGACCAGGCGCTCGAGACCCGGGACGAGCGGCTCGAAGTCGACGTCCCAGATCCAGGAGACGTCGCGCCCGTCCGCGATCTCGTCGTTCAGGGCTACGACCGCGACGGCCGGCGGCCCGCCGGCGACGAGCGTCCGGATCGCCTCGTTCGCCCCGGCCGGGTTCTTGATCAGGAGCACGAGCGCCGAGCGATCGCCCACCGGGATCCGCTCGAAACGCCCGAACGCCGCCCGAAACCGGGTGAGCCCCGCCCGCGCCTCGTCGAGCGTGGCGCCGAGGGCGAGCGCGAGGGTGGCGGCGGCCACCGCGTTGTAGACGTTGTAGAGGCCCGGGAGCGGGAGCTCGACCCGCGCCGTCCCCCCCGGGGTGACGAGGTCGAAGGAGACGCGCTCGAGACCGTCCAGCTCGATCGCCCGCGCGGCCACGTCGAGGGCCGGCCTGCCGGACCCGCACGCGGGGCAGCGGTAGTCGCCGAGGTGCCCGACGTATGCAGCCTCGTACACGTAGGGGGAGCCGCAGTCCGTGCAGTACTTCGAGTCGGCCGCGTGCTGGAGGCGCTCGCGCGCCACCGACGGATCGTCGAGCCCGAACCTGAGGATGCGCTCGCGCCCGCGGGCGAGGGCCGCGAGCAAAGGGTCGTCGACGTTCACGACGACGATTGCCGCCGGGTCGAGCGACGCGACGGCGTCGCGCCAGCGCTCGGCCACGAGCTCGAGCTCGCCGTAGCGGTCGAGCTGGTCGCGGAAGAGGTTGCCGAGGCAGACGGCGCGCGGGGCGACCTGCCGCGCGACATCGGGCAGCGCCCCCTCGTCGACCTCGAGCAGGGCGAGCGCCGCGACGCCCCGCGCCTCGAGCAGCGTCGAGGCGACGCCCGAGAGCAGGTTCGCGCCCGCCCGGTTGTGCGCGAGCCGGTGGCGGGCGCCGAGGATCTCGGCGGCCATCGCCGTCGTCGTCGTCTTGCCGTTGGTCGCGGAGACGAGCCCAGCGCCGAGCGGGAGCTCGGCTGCGAGCCGCCTGACCGCCCCCTGGTCGAGAGCGGCGAGCAGCTTGCCCGGGAGCGTGGTGCCGCCGCCGCGCCCGGCGAGGCGGGACAGCCTGCCGACCGTGCGGGCGAGCGCGATCTCGGCGGCGAGCCGCATCGCGTCATTCTCGCGGTAGGCAGGCATCCGCGCGGCCGGGGCGAATCTCGACGTCTCATGACCGTCCCCGGGTGGTCACCCTGAGTCTCGACTCGACAGTGATGTTCGGGCCCACGGCGCTCGCGCTGACCCGGCTGCCCGCGGCCGACCCTCAGGACTCGTACACGGCAGCGCATTCGCGCCGGGTGCGGCGCTTCGCGCTCGCGATCGGCGGGGAGCTCGGCCTGGCTGCGGGGGAGCTCGGCCCGCTCGGCCACGCGGCCCTCTTCCACGACATCGGCAAGCTCGCGGTTCCCGCGGAGATCCTGCTCAAGCCGGCGCGCCTCGATGCGAACGAGTGGGCGCTGATGCGACGACACTCGGTGGACGGCGCCGAGATGGCGGGCTCCCTGGGCCTGTGCGGGCGGGCGGTGCCCGCGATCCGCCACCACCACGAGCGCTACGACGGCGAGGGGTATCCGGACGGGCTGGCCGGCGAGGCGATCCCGCTCGCGGCGCGGATCATCCACGTCGCCGACGCGCTCGACTCGATGCTGACGACCCGCCCCTACCGTGCCGGTCGCCCGGCCCGGGCCACCCTGACCGAGCTGCGCGGCGGGGCCGGCACGCAGTTCTGCCCGCGCTGCGTCGCCGCGCTCGAGCGCCTGGTCGGCGACGGCTCGCTCGTGGACATGGGCCTCTCGCCGGCGTCGCTGATCGCGCCCGTGCCCTGAGCTCTACCGGCTGAAGAGGACGATCCCTTCGTCCTCGGGCAGGTCGGCCCCGCCGGTGGGATCGGTGACGATCGCGAACAGCCGCCCCTCATCCGGCGCCTCCCCGATGCCGCTCACCTGGCTGTAGCGCACCCAGCCCCACACCTGGCTGTACGTCGAGAGCCGCGCGATCCGCACGACATCGCCCGTGCGCGGGGCGTGCACGAACAGGTCGTTGCCGAGCGCGAGGGCGACATGATCCGTGTCGTTGAAGAAGATCAGGTCCCCGGCCAGGTACCCGCCGGGAGGCTCGGCGCCGCCCTGGGCGGGCCCCTTCCCGCGCGTCGCGCCGGGCGCGGCCGCGCCGAGCTCCCACTGGGCGCCGGTCCAGTCCCCCACGTACAGGCTCGCCCCTTTCGCGTACGACCAGGCGATCAGGCTCGAGCAGTCGAAGCCGTTTCCGAGGTCGGGCTCCAGCGAGGCCATCTGGTCGAGCGAGAAGCCGTGGTTGCCTCCCCAGCGGTAGGGGACGCCGATCTGGGCGAGCGCGTGGTCGACGACCCGCTGGGCAGCCTCGGTCGGCGCGGGCGGCAGGAGCCCGTCGAGGCTGCCGGAGCCGAGCTGGGCATGGGCGAGGGCGAGCTCCTGCTCGAGGCGCGTCACCTCGGCCGCCGCCTGCGCAAGCTCCTCGCCGGCGAGCGCGAGCTGCTCTCCCAGCGCCGCCTGCTCGCCGGTCAACGTCTCGAGCTGCGCCCGCGCGCGATCGAACGCATCGCCCGCCTGCGTGGCCGCGTCCCTGACGGTCTGCTCCGCCGCGACGAGGTCCCAGCCTCCCCGCTCGAGCCCGGCCTCGAGCTCCGTGATGCGCGCCGCGATGGTCGCGACCGTGTCCCGGGCGCCCGCGAGCTGAGCCTCGAGCTCCTCGGGCGTCGGGCCCTCGGGCTGGAGCGCGAGCAGGCCGAACCCGGCGCCGAGCGGATCGGCGGCGAAGCGGGCGGCGCCGGCGAGGACGGCGTCGACGTAGTCCTGCGAGTGGTTGTAGGAGAACACGGCCCGCGGCAGATCCTCGTGAGCGCCCGACGCCGCGAGGTAGCGGGCGGCGGAGTAGACGGCGTCGGTGGCGTTCCAGGGGTCGGCGATCCCGTCACCGTTCCCGTCCACGCCCCAGTCGTGCCAGGTCGAGGGCAGGAACTGCATCCAGCCGACCGCGCCGGCCGAGCTCGGGCCCATGTCCTGCCCGAAGCTCGACTCGATCTGCATGATCGACGCCAGCACCTCCCACGGAATGTCGTAGGTCCCGCCAGCCGCTCGCCAGAGCTCGAGGAACTGCTCGTACGTGAGCACCTGCCGTCCGGCCGGCGGTGTCGAGATCTGCGCAGGCTCGATGATCGCGCCGGGCGCGTTGGGCAGCCGCCAGCTCGGCAGGGCCGCGGCGTCGTCGGGAACGACGGTGAACGTGGCCGCGTTGGCACCGCCCGCGACGAGGGCCGCGGCCGCGAGGGCGATCGTGAGCGCGCGCTTCACGAGGCGGAGACGCGGAGGCTGGACGGCGACTCCCAGGGCTCCTGCGCGTGGAGCGCGTCGAACTCGACGGCGGGGCCGTCGCCCTGCTCCGCTGCGCGGCGCGCCCGCCGGCCGTGCTGGAGCGCGAGCTCGAAGTCGTGGCGGTTCGAAGCGGCGCTGGCGGCGATCTCGTACTCGACGTGGCCGTCGAGGACGAGCGAGACGAGGTGCTGCATGAAGCTCTGCATCGAGTGGACCGCGCCCTCGGCGATCGCCTTCGGGATCCCGTCCGTCTTGGCCGGCTCCCGGATCATCTCGGCGATCCGGGCGGTGTTGATCATCACCTCGACGGCCGCGATCCGGCCGCCGTCGGCCTGCGGCATCAGCCGCTGGCTGACGACGCCGCGCAGGACGCCGGCCATGATCTGGCGGACGAGCAGCTGCTTCGTGGGCGGAAACAGCTCGATCAGCCGCCCGATCGTCTCGGCGGCGTCGATCGTGTGCATGGTCGAGAGCACCAGGTGGCCGGACTCGCCGGCCTGGAGCGCGGCGCGCGCCGACTCCTCGTCGCGCAGCTCGCCGATCAGGATCACGTCGGGATCCTGGCGCAGGACGCGCCTCAGACCCTCGTCGTACGTCTCGGTGTCGAGCCCGATCTCGCGCTGGTTGAGGATGCAGAGCTTGTCGTCGTGGACGATCTCGATCGGGTCCTCGAGCGTGACGATGTGCTGGCGCCGTGTCGAGTTGATGTGGTCGATCATGGCCGCGAGCGTCGTCGTCTTCCCCGAGCCGGTCGCGCCGGTGACGAGGATCAGCCCTCGCTGCTCGTCGGCCAGCCGGCGTACCCCCGCGGGCAGGCCGAGCAGCTCGAACGTCGGCACCTCCTTGGGGACGTAGCGGAACGCGAAGGAGATCGAGCCTCGCTGGCGGAATCCGTTGACGCGGAAGCGCCCGACCCCGGGGATGGCGTAGGCGGTGTCGAGGTCGCCGGTCGTGTGGAACTGCTCGAGCTTGCGCGGCGTCCGCTCGCTGACGACGCCGAGCACGGCCTCGAGCTCCCCGTCGCCGAGCGGGTCGCATTCCTGCAGCCGCTCGAGCTGGCCATCGACGCGGACGATCGGCGGCGAGCCCACCTTGAGGTGGAGGTCGGAGCCGCCACGCGCGATCGTGCGCGCGAGCAGGTCGGTGACGTCGATGGCCACGGCTCTTCGAGTATCGGAACGGACTCCGCGAGCCTTTAGCCGCATCCCCCTCCGGCGCCGGCGGCGACCCGGCCCGCGCTAGACTGTGCGCCCCGCGGGGGAGTTCCCGAGCGGCCAAAGGGGACCGGCTGTAAACCGGTTGGCACCGCCTTCGGAGGTTCGAATCCTCCCTCCCCCACTCGCGACGCAGGACGCAGGCTGCTCTCAGGCTCGAGTCGAGCCTGATGCCCCCCCGCGGATCGACGTCTCAGCGGTCGAGCAGCCGGTTGACGATGTTGACGAGGACGATCACCACGAAGACGAGCGGGACGACGTAGCGCCCGAGCCCGGCACGCGGCTGGGCGCCCTCCGCCTCGCCTGCCCCGGGGGGCTGCGCCTCCTCGGGCACCCAGTCGCCCACGACGATGTCCTCCGGGTCGACCGCGACTTCCTCTCCCGGAGTCTCGCGGTACGCGGGCGCGGTGGCGACCGTCTCGGGCGGCGGGGGTGGCGCCGCGACCGCCACGGCAGCGGCACTCGCCGGGCGGAGCATCTCGAGGAGACGCTGAGCCTCCCGCTGCTCGCCCGTCTCGCCGGCCTGCACGATCCGCTGGGCGACGCGCGCGATCCGCTGGAGCGCCCTCGCGTCCCCGGCGATGCGGGCCGGCTCGACCGCGTTCCACAGGTAGACGAGCGCCTCGTCGGGGCGCCCTCGCGCGACCGCGCGCTCGGCTTCCTTGACCTCGTCCGCCATCCCTGCCGCCATGGTACGAGACCCGGCCGGCCGGCCGCGACCGGGCCGGGGTAGAATCCGACCCGCGCCCTCTTAGCTCAGCTGGTAGAGCACCTCCATGGTAAGGAGGGGGTCGACGGTTCGAGTCCGTCAGAGGGCTTGGTTGCGAGCCTCAGGCTTGGGGCCCGCGCCGGCGCTCCGGGGAGCTCCAGGGGTACCAGCGCGGGCTCCGACGACGTCCGCGTTCGCGCTGCTTGCCCAGCTCGCAACTTCGTGATCGAGAGCCTGGAGAACGGCGGCCAGGCCGGGTCGTTCCCGATCACCGGCCCGTAGCTCGGCGCCGGGCTACTCGCTGGCGCGGCGCAACGCCCGCCAGACCCGCTCGCCGTTTGCGGGCATGTCCACGTGGCGTACCCCGAACGGCGCGAGCGCGTCGGCGACCGCGTTCTGGACCGCCGGGGTCGCTCCGATCGTGCCCGACTCGCCGATTCCCTTCGCCCCGAGCGCGTTGACCGGCGTGGGCGTCTCCATGGAGACGAGCTCGAACGACGGGAGCTCGGCTGCCGACGGAAGGCCGTACGAGGCGAAGCTCCCGGTCAACGGGTTCCCGGACGCGTCGTAGAGAACCTCCTCGTAGAGAGCCTGCGCGACACCCGCCGCGACGCCGCCGTGCACCTGGCCCTCGGCGATCGCGGGGTTGACGATCCGGCCGGCGTCGTCGACGGCGACGTGCCGAACGAGCTCGACCGAGCCGGTCTCGATGTCGACCTCGACGACGGCGACGTGCGCCCCGAACGGGAACGTCGGGCCGTCGGCCTTGAACTCGCTCTCGACGTGCAGCTCGCCGAGCCGCCCCTCCCGGTCCAAGCGCTTCGCCAGCTCCGGCCAGGAGAGCGAGGTCTGCGGCGCGCCCGCCACGTGGAAGCTCCCGGCGTCGGGATCGAGCACGACGTCCTCGAGGCTCGCCTCGAGCAGCGCGGCGGCCAGCCGGCGGGCGCGGTCGGCGACCTCGACGGCCGCCTGACTTGCCGCGGTCCCGCCGAGCTGGGTCGACTTCGAGCCGTACGTGCCGGTGCCCCGCGCAACCTCGTCGGTGTCGCCCTTGACGACCTTGACCGCCTCCAGCGGGAGTCCGAGCCGTTCGGCGACGATCATCGCGAACGTCGTCTCGTGCCCCTGCCCGTGCGAGAACGAGCCGGTTCTCAGAACCGCGGTCCCCTCCGGCGTGATCTCGACCGCGCCGAACTCCGTCTCGGACATACCGGCCGTGATCTCGACGTACGCGCTGAGCCCGATCCCGAGCTGGTAGGGCCCACCATTCACCCGGCGCTTGCGCTGCTCGGCCCGGAGCGCGTCGTATCCGGCCGTGCCCAGCGCGAGCTCGAACGCCCGCGCGTAGTCGCCCGAGTCGTACCTGGCACCCGAGGCAGTCGAGAACGGGAACGCGTCGGACGGAACGAAGTTCCGGCGCCGCACGTCGGCGGGGTCGAGACCCGCCTCGGCGGCGAAGAGATCGACCCCGCGCTCGATCGCCTGGGTCGCCTCCGGGCGGCCGGCGCCGCGGAACGCTCCGACCGGCGTCGTGTTCGTCACCAGCGAGACGATCTCGATCTCGATCCGGGGGATCCGATACACCCCGCTAGCCATCATCGCGGTGAAGGTGGGAAGGAAGGCGCCGAGCCAGGGATACGCTCCGGCGTCCTGGACGATGCTCAGGCGGTAGGCGTGGATGGCGCCGCCGCGATCGCCACCGACGGTCACGTCCAGCACGGCGCCGCGGCCATGCACCATGGCCACCATGTTCTCGCTCCGCGTCTCCGTCCAGCGGACCGGCCGGCCGGTCACGCGCGCGAGCCACGCCACCAGCACATCCTCGACCGAGAGCATCTTGGCGCCGAAGCCGCCCCCGACGTCAGGCGCGACGACGCGCACGTCCGCCACGTCTATGCCGAGGGCTCCGGCGAGCCCGTCACGGTCCTGATGCGGCGTCTGCGTGGAGAGCCACACCGTCAGGCGGCCGTCTTCTCCAACGACGGCGGCCGACGAGCGCGGCTCGAGCGGGCTCGGCGCCAGCCGCTGGCTGACGATCCGCCCGGAGGCGACGACGTCGCAGCCGTCGAACAGCGTGTCGTCCGGCGGCTCCGGGACTCGCCTGAGGCAGACGTTCGTCCCAACGTCGGGAAAGAGGATGACCTTGTCCTCGAGCGCGTCGAGCGGGTCGACGACGACGGGAAGACCCTCGTAGTCGACGGCAACGAGCTCGGCGGCGTCGACGCTCTCGGCACAGCTCTCGGCGACGACGACCGCGACGATCTCGCCGACGAATCGCACCCGCTCGCCCGCAACGAGCGGCCGGGCCATCCGTAGCTCGAGCCCCGGCAAGGGCGGCGTCCCGAACGGCCCGACGTCGACATTGGAGGCGGTGAGGACCCGGGCGCCCGACCCGACCGCAGACGCGTCGACGCGAGTGACGAGCGCGTGCGCGTGCGGCGAGCGGACGAAGGTCACGTGGAGCGCGTCCGCCAGCGGGAGGTTCGCAACGAAGCGACCCTCGCCCGCGAGGAACCGGGGATCCTCCCTCCGAAGGACCCGTTGGCCGACCATCCCAGCCATCAGCGGCGCATGATAGGTGGGCTGCACCCGCCCGGCCGGGGCGCGACCGACCAACGTGCCCTGCGCCTATGCCTAGCTCGTGCCCGGGAGGTACCCGAGGTGGGCGCCCCCGTCGACGTCGAGGGAGACGCCGGTGAGGAAGCTCGCCTCGTCGGAGACGAAGAACATGACCGCGCCGGCGATGTCGGCCTCGGTCGCGTTGCGGCCGAGCGGGTTCGTGCGCGCGGTCGCGGCGATCACCTGCTCTGGCGCCGCGCCGGTCTCGCGCGTCTTCCAGTCGAGAACGCCCTGGCCCATCGCGGTCGTCGGGCAGCCGACGGGGCAAACGCAGTTGACCGTGACGCCCCCGGGGGCGAGCTCGACCGCGAGGGACTCGAGCAGGCCGGCGAGGCCGAACTTCGACGCGCAGTAGGCCTGCAGCCACGAGAAGCCACGCCGGCCCGCGTCGGAGGAGATGCCGACGACGCGCCCGCGCCCGCTCTCGCGCAGTGCGGCGGCGGCCGCCTGGATCGTGAAGAACGCGCCCTTGAGATTGACGTCGAGCGTCAGGTCCCAGTCCTCCTCCGTCACCTCGGCGAGCGGCTTGATGTGGATCACGCCGGCCGAGACGACGACCGTGTCGAGCCCCCCGAGCGCCGCCGCGGCCTCCACGACGGCCGCCCTGACAGCCGCGGGCGAGCGGACGTCCGCGACGAGCACGAGCGTGCCCTCCCCGAGCTCGCCCGCCGCCCGCTCAAGCCGTTCCGGGGAGACGTCGAGCAGCGCCACG
This sequence comes from uncultured Gaiellales bacterium, assembly GCA_964370985.1. Lineage (GTDB taxonomy): Bacteria > Actinomycetota > Thermoleophilia > Gaiellales > Gaiellaceae > JAHDVS01. The sequence goes on from CAYJLE010000018.1 coordinate 28,255, forward strand.
CTCGCCCCGGCCGCCCGAAGCCGGCGCGCGATCTCGAGGCCGAAGCCCGAGGCGCCGCCCGTCACGAGCGCCTTGCGTCCCTGCGCGATCGTCATCCCGTCCGCCCTCCCCCGGATTGCCTCACGAGAAGCAGTAGCGCCGAACCGTATCCTCGTCCACCCCGATCCCGAGGCCGGGCCCGTCCGGGACACTGACCCAGCCGTCGCGCTGCTCGAACGGGACGCTCACGAGCTCGTGCTGCATCGGCGAGCGGTTCGGCTTCAGCTCGAACACGAGCCCGTTCCCGGCCGACGCGAACACGTGCAGGGCCGCCGCGGTGTTGACGGCGCTCGACCAGGAGTGCGGGACGAACCGGACCCCTTCGGCCGCCGCGTCGTCCACGATCGCCTTCATCGCGCTGATCCCCTCGACCCGGCCCGGGTCGACGAGCACGATATCCACCCCTCCCGAGCGGACAAGCCGGCGGTAGTCCCCGAGCGTCCAGCAACGCTCGCCCGTCGCGAGCGGGGTCGCGACCGCCGCGCGGAGCGCCCGGTAGCCGTCGTGGTCCTCATTGTGGAGGGGATCCTCGAGCCAGCTCAGCCCGACGTGCTCGAGCTCGCGAGCCATCCGGATCGCGTGCGCGGGCGTCCAGCTCGCGCGGGCGGACACATCGAGCGCGACCCCGACGTCCGGCCCGACGGCCTCCCGGATCGTCTCCGCGACCGCGACATCGCGACCCGGATCCGTGCCGAAACCCGCCTCGGGCACCTGACCCCACCCGCCCTTGACAGCCGTGAAGCCGCGCGCCCGGTAGTCGCGAAACTCCGCCCCGGTCGCCTCGAGATCCAGCGTGTCCAGGATCACGGAGGCGCACGCACGCACCCGATCGACCGCCGCCCCGCCCAGCAGCCCGTACACCGGCGCCCCGGCGAGCTTGCCCGCGACGTCCCAGAGCGCGATATCGAGCGCCGAGATCGCGAACGAGACGATACCGCCGCCGCCATGCCAGAACGCGTGGGCGCGCAACGACTCCCAGATCACCCGCGGATCCGACGCATCCCGCCCGATCACCAGCGAAGCGAGACCGGCGTCGATCACCGTCTTCACCGCGAGAGCCGCCTCGGGCGGCCCGGCGACGCACTCGCCCCAGCCGACGACACCGTCACTCGTCTCGACCCGCGCAAGCGTGACGTGCCGGTCCCGGCCACCATCGTGCGGCTCGGGATACCGGAGCGGAAAGACCTCGACGCGGGCGATCGTCACGGGCTCGGGCTCAACCGGCATCGTAGGGCGCCACGGCTCGATCCGGGTAAAGCCGCAGGACAAACGGGGGATCCCCCGATGAGGTGGCCGCACGCCGGGGCTAACGTCTGCCCCGATACCCGGCCCCCGGATGGGAGGACGAATGGAGCCCGCCCGCGTACGCATCGTCGCGTTTGCCCTCCTGGCTTCCCTGTTCGTTCTTCTGCCCGCCGGCTGCGGGAGCGAGCCCGCGGAGGGACCGTTCGAGCTTGTCGTTCAGCCCGAGTTCGTTCAGGGCGCCCTTGCCGGCGAGCCCGTGATCCTGCTCGTCGCGATCGAGGACGAGGTCGCGGGCGGAGGCCCGGTCGAGCTGGCCGCGGCCTCGACCGGGGGAGCAGCGGCCAGTGTCGAGCCCGCGAGCATCGCGCCCGGCGAGCTGGCCGACGTCACGGTGGTGGCAGGCGAGGTCACGGAGGAGCGGGACATCGAGGTGACCGTGACAGCGCGCCGCGGCGACGAGGAGCGCCAGGCGAGCAAGTCGATCACGGTGATGCCCGGGCAGGACGAGCTCGGCCCGGCGGCAAGGGAGGTGCTGGGTCTCTTCCTGCCCTGGCTCGCGGAGCAGCAGCCCGAGCTCGGCATCGGCCCCGAGACCGAGCTCACCGGGATGGTCGTTGCCCCCCGCCTGCTCGTCGTCTCCCATTACGCGTTCCTGAACGAGGACTACGAGCTCGGGCTCGCCTGGCACATCATGATCGCGCCGGACGACTGGGCCGACATCTACATCCGCCCGCGCGACGCGCTGGGCCCGACGGCGGCCTTCCGCCTCTCGTCGTGGAGCACGGCGCTCGCCGGCGGCGACGTCGAGATCGCGCCGACCGAGCTCCCGGCCGAGGTGGTTCGCTAGACCCGGGCGCCGCCGGCGTGACGACGACAATCCCCGCCATGGCCTCGACAGAAGCCCCGCTGCCGGACGCGGGCGTGGACCTCTACTGGCTGCCGCTCGGGGCGGGCGGCAGCTTCGTTCGCCTCAACGGGCGGGCGTTCGAGTGGGGAGCGGCCCTGCTCGCCCGGCGCAAGCGCTGCGACCTGTACCACTCCGGGCTCGAGGTGCGCGTGCCGGAGGGTCGATTCGTGATCGAGGTGACCCCCATCCGCTCCGGCTACAGCCCGGAGCGCGGCGTCGTCGCGGAAGGGCCGGTCGGCGCCCGGCCGGCCGGGAGGCTGCGCCTGTTTCGCTACGAGGTGCGCTGCTGGCGCGACGGGGTCATCCCCGACGTCGCGGAGGCGGTCGACAGCCCCCGCCGCCTGACCTCCGACCTCCCGGCTGCGCGGCTGTTGCTGGAGCAGGTCGCACACGTGCCGACGCCCGTGTGGGGACGCGACGAGCTCCGGGCGGGTGAGATGTGGAACTCGAACTCGGTCATCTCCTGGTTGATCGTCCGCGGCGGCCTCGCGATCGAGTCGATCGCCCCGCCGGCTGGGGGCCGGGCACCCGGCTGGGACGCCGGCATCGTCGTCGCGCAGCGCGGCGGCGCCGCCAGGGGGCAGCCGAGCCCGACCTGATCTGCGCCCTCAGCCCGCCAGCGAGGACAGCATGAGCCGCTGCTCGACCTCCGAGACGGTCGCCGGCTCGCGCTCGAGCGAGCGCGCGACCGCCACGAGCCGCTCGACGAGCTCGGCGTTCGAGGCCGCAGGAACACCTCGCCGCAGAAGCAGCGTGTCTTCCATCCCGGTGCGTGCGTTCCCACCCATCGCGAGCCCGATCGCGGTCATCGGCAGGTTCCAGCGCCCGATCGCGATCGCCTGCCAGACGGCGCCCGCCGGGAGGCGCTCGACGAGCTGGACGAGGGCGGCCGGCGTCGCCGGCATCCCGCCGCGGATCCCCATCACGATCGAGAACTGGAGCGGTTCCGGCACGAGCCCCTCGTCGCGTAGCGCGAGCGCGACCTCGAGGTGGCCGGTGTCGTAGATCTCGAGCTCGGGCTTGACGCCGAGCTCCCGCATCCGCGCCGCAAGGCGCCGAACGCCGTCCGGTGGATTGCGGAACTCGCCGGCGGCAAAGCTCATCGAGCACGGGTTCAGCGACGCCATTCGCGGCCGGGCCTCGACGAGCCGCGCACGTTCCTCGAAGGGCACGTCGAGGCCGACGCCGGTCGAGAGCTGCACGAGCGCCGGCGTCGCCTCCTCGATCAGCGCCACCGTGCGACGGGCGACGTCGAGGTCGGCTGTGGGCCGCCCCTGCTCGTCGCGCAGGTGCACGTGCACGATCGCCGCGCCGGCCTCATGGGCGCCGCGCGCCGACTCCGCGATCTCCTCGGGCGTGGTCGGCAGGCAGGGGTTGTCGGCCTTCGTGGCCAACGGCCCGGTCAGAGCGCAGGTGATGACGGCGCTGCTCATCGGCTCTCCATTGTTGCACTATACGGGACAGCGAGTCTTGCGAATCGGGACATCATGTGCTCGAATGACACGGGGAAGGCGAGCCAGCCGACGCAAGGAGGATGGGATGGGGACAGGCGCCGCAGCCGCGAGGACGCGACCGGAGTTGGAGCTCGACCTCTGGAGCGACGAGGCGCTCCTCGATCCCTACCCGCTCTACGGGACGCTCCGTGCTACCGCGGGCGCCGTCTGGCTGACACGCCACGAGCTGTTCGCGATCTCCCGCTACGACGACGTCCGGGCTGCCCTCCAGAACTGGCGGATCTTCTCATCGGCGCACGGCGTGATGATGAACGCCGAGATGAACGAGCTGATGCGCGGGATCCTGCTCTGCAGTGACCCGCCCCGGCACGAGACGCTCCGTCGCGTCGCCGGCCGGCCGCTCGCGCATGCCGCGCTCAAGGAGCTGGAGCCGCGGATCCGCGCGTCGGCGGCGGCAATCGTCGACGAGCTGGTTGAGAAGAAGACGTTCGATGCGGCAACCGAGCTCGCCCGGCACCTGCCCGTGACGATCATCTCCACGCTCGTCGGGCTTCCGGAGGAAGGGCGCGAGCGGATGCTCGACTGGGCTGCCGCGAACTTCAACTGCTTCGGGCCGCGAAACCGACGGATGCTCGACTCGCTGCCGCTGCTACGCGAAGCCGTTGCCTACTCGGCCGACCCCACCCTGCCCGAACGGTTGCGCCCCGGCGGCTGGGCGGCGCGTCTGTTCGAGGCCGCCGCCGAGGGCGAGATCTCGCACGCCGACGCCGGCATGATGCTGAACGACTACTGGGCGCCGAGCCTCGACACGACGATCCTGGGCGCTGCGAACGCAATCCGGCTGTTCGCCGACCACCCCGATCAGTGGAGACTCGTGCGGGAGAACCCATCGCTCGTCCCGCATGCCGTCAACGAGACTCTCCGGCTCGAGTCGCCGATCCAGGGTTTCTCGCGGTACGTGACCCAGGACTGCGTGATCGACGGAGTGCTCCTGCCCGCCGGCTCACGCGCAGTCGTGCTGTATGCGTCGGCGAACCGCGACGAGCGCAAATGGCACGCGCCCGAGCGGTTCGACGTGCTCCGCAAGCCGAACGATCAGCTCGCGTTCGGATGGGGCGAGCACCAGTGCCTCGGCATGCCGCTGGCGCGGCTCGAGCTGCGCGCGCTCCTCACCGCGCTCGCGGCCCGGGTCGAGCGCTTCGAGCTCGTGGAGGCCGAACCCCTCCTCAACAACGTCCTGCACGGCTGGGCGCGCCTGGTGGTAACCGTCAGCTGAGCACCGCGAGGCACGGGGACGAGCCCGTCAACCCCCGGGCGATAGAGCTGCGTCGATCTCCCGGCACGTGCCGAGCAGGAGCCCGGCCAGCCGCTCCTCGTTCCCGTAGAAGCGCTGTGCCGGCAGGGGGATCGTGACCGCGGCGAGGCGGCCGCCGGGGCCGTGGACGAGAGCACCCACGGCGCAGATCCCGATCGTGTGCTCCTCCCGGTCGAGCGCGACCCCCGTCCTCCGGACCTCGTCCAGCTCGGTGAGGAGCAGTGACCGTTCGGTCAACGTGCTCTGCGTGAAGGCGGGAAGCTCCGCCGGGAGCAGTCGCTCGATCTGCGCGTCCGTGAGCGCCGCGAGGAGGACCTTGCCGTTCGCGGTGCAGTGCACGGGGAACGTACTTCCCACGGCCGAGACGGCCCGCAGGCGGCGGGGCGCGGCGATGTGGTCGACGAAGAGCACGTGGTCGTATTCGAGAATCGCGAGATCGACCGTCTCGTTCGCCTCGCGCGAGAGACGCGCGAGGAACGGGTGGACGTCGAGGAGCAAGTCGCGATCCGCCGCAAGCCCCAGGCTCGCGAGTGCCGGCCCGAGGCGCACGCGCCCGCTCGGCGAGGCGGCGGCCACGAACCCTTCCTGCGCGAGGGCGGAGACGATCCGGTGCACGGTCGAGCGGGGCAGCGAGACGCGGGCTGCGATCTGGGAGAGGCTGAGACCTTCCCCCTCCCCCTGGAGCACCCGCAGGATCTGGACGGCCCGGCGCAAGACCTGGACCCCGCCCCCGTCCGCTCGCCCGGAAGGGGTCGTCCGTTGTCGTCCGCGTGTCGGTGCCACGGTGTCCCATCATACGGGCGCCGGGCGACGTTGCGCGAGGCGGTCGCGGGCTCAGCCCGCGCCGGAGCGTACGCGCGCGCCCAGAGCGGCCGCGCCAGAGCGGACGAGCCCCCAGAGCCCGCCCGGCGCGACGCGGATGATCACGACGAGCAGGAGCCCGAGCACGAACGTGCTCCAGTCGGCGTAGTCCTCGAGCCACTGCTGAAGCCCGAAGATCGCGGCCGCCCCCAGCAGGGGGCCCGTGACCGTGCCCAGACCACCGACCACGACCGCGATGATCATGCTGATCGTGTAGTTGAGGCTGAACGCGGAGTAGGGCTCGAGCGTCATCTTCTGGGTCGCCACGAGCGCGCCCGCCACGCCCACGATGAACGCGCTCAGCGTGAAGGCGGCGAGCTTGACGGCGAAGCTGTTGACCCCGAGCTCGACGGCCGCGTCCTCGTCATCACGGACCGCCATCAGGCGCAGGCCGAAGCGGTTGCGGGCCGACACGGCCACGACGGCTGTCGCGATGAACGCGAGCGAGGCCGCCATGTAGTACTGCATCTCGAAGCCGACGAACGCGTCCGGCGGCAGCGTGTACGCCTGCGTCTCCTTGGTGAACTTCCAGTTGATCATCCAGGCGAGCGCGGCGAGCGCAACGCCGAGCGAGCCGACCGCGAAGTAGACGCCGCGCAGACGCAGCAGCGGTACGACCGCCACCGCCCCGATCGTCGCCGCCACGCAGCCCGCGAGCGGGATCGCGAGCCAGAGCGGCACGCTCGTGCGGACGAGCAGCACGGCCGTCGCGTAGGAGCCGATCCCGACGAACATCCCGTGCGCGAGCGAGAACTGGCCGCCGAAGCCGCCGATCAGATTCCAGGCCTGGGCCATGGCCATGCTGAGAACCAGCAGGTACGCGAGCAGGGTGCTCGCGGGCCCGAGGAACGTCGGCGCGACGAAGAGCAGTACGACGACCGCGACCCCGCCGCCCCACCGCGGCCAGCTCGACGCCCGGACGGCCCTGCTCACTCGCGCACCTTCCCGAAGAGGCCGCGCGGTCGCAGCACGAGGATCGCGACGAGAAGCGAGAAGACGATCAGGTCGCGGTACTGGGGACCGGCCCAGGACGACCCGTAGACCTCGACGACGCCGACGATCAACCCGCCCGCGAGCGTCCCGCCGACCGAGCCCATCCCGCCGAGCACGATCACGGTAAACGCGCGCAGGAGCCAGCCGAGCCCGGACGACGGCGTCATGCTGAACGCGAGCGCGATCAGCGTGCCCCCGACCGCGGCGAGCACCGTGGCAAGGCCGAACGTGAGGGCGTAGACGTGGCGCACGTCGATCCCGATCGCGGAGGCGGCCTCCGCGTCCTCCGAGGCCGCGCGCAGGGCCCGGCCGACGCGGGAGCGGGTGAGCACGAGGTGCAGGCCGGCGACCAGTGCGACCGCCAGCACGAGCGAGATCACGAGCACGACGGTGATGCGCTCGCCGAGGACCTCGACGCTCGAGGTGGCGTACGAGGCGTCGAGCGCCTTCGTGTTCGCGCTGAAGGCGATCACGAGCGCGGTCATGGTCACGATCGAGATACCGAAGGTCGCGACAAGCGGCGGCTCCATCCCGTGCGTGAGCAGCGGCGTCAGGAGGACGCGCTGCATCAGGTAGCCGGCGCAGAAGACACCGGGGCAGATGACGAGCAGCGAGAGCAGCGGGTCGAGCCCGAGCTTCGTGCTGACGACGTACGTGAGGTAAGCGCTCCCGATCAGGAGCTCCCCGTGGGCCAGGTTGACCAGCCGCATCACGCCGAACACGAGCGTGAGCCCGAGCGCAACGGTCGTGTAGAGGCCGCCGAGGAAGATCCCGTCGATCAGCTCGCCCATCGTCCCCTACCCCGCTAGCCCGTCCGGGGCCGCCGGCGGCGGGCCGACGGGAGCTCTGGCTGCTGGCCCGGCGGCGGCACCGAAGTACGCGCGCATCAGCGTCTCGTCCCGGCTGACCTCGGCCGGCGTCCCCACGGCGCGGACGTGGCCCCGCTCGAGCACGTAGACCCGCTCCGCGACGGCCAGCGACCGGTGGACGTTCTGCTCGATCAACATCACGCTGACGCCCCAGTCACGCAGGCGCCTCACGGCTCCGTACGCCTCGTCCACGACCTGCGGCGCGAGGCCGAGCGACAGCTCGTCGAGCAGGACGAGCCGGGCCTCCGTCATCAGCGCCCGTCCGATCGCGAGCATCTGCTGCTGGCCGCCCGACAGCTCGCCGGCACCGCTCTTCGAGCGCTCCTCGAGGATCGGGAACAGGTCGAACACGCGCTGCAGGCGCTCGCCCGGGCCGCCGCGTGACCTGGCGCCGTAGGCGGCGGCGAGCTCGAGGTTCTCGCGTACCGAGAGCGACGTGAACAGCCGCCGCCCCTCGAAGCACAGCGCGATGCCGAGGCGCGTGCGCTCGTGCGCCCGCATCGCCGTGATGTCCTTGCCGGCGAACCGGATCCGCCCGCCGGCGACCGGCGTCAGGCCCGCGATGGCGCGCGCGAGCGACGTCTTGCCGGCGCCGTTCGCGCCGAGCACGGCGACGATCTCCCCCTCGTAGAGCTCGACGTCGACGGAGTGCAGGGCCGGCAGGCGCCCGTAGCGGACGGACAGCGCCTCGGTGCTGACGAGCGGCGCGGTGCCCGCGCCCGGCCGGGAGCGCGCGGGCGCGGCGTCCGGCTCGTCGGAACCCGCGCCCCCCGTCCCGAAGTAGATGCGAATCACCTCGGGGTCGGCGGCGACCTCCGCGGGTGTCCCCTCGGCGATCTTCCGACCCCAGTCGAGCACGACGACCCGGCTCGCGAGCGCGTGCACGAGCGCCTGGACGTGCTCGACGAGCATGATCGTCGTTCCCCGCTCGTGCAGGCCGCGGATGAGAGTCGTGACCTCGTCCACCTCCTCGCCCACGAGACCGGCCGCAACCTCGTCGAGCAACAGGAGGTCGGGCCCGAGCGCGAGCGCTCGCGCCACCTCGAGGCGCTTGAGGTCGAGCAGGCCGAGGCTCCCGGCCGGGCGGTCGGCCCTGTCCACGAGGCCGCACACCTCGAGAACCTCGCGGCTCCTGTCGTCCCGGTGCACGGCCACCCCGCCGGCCGAATGCGACGCCACGAGGAGGTTCTCGCGCACCGTCATGCGGCGAAACGGCCGCGGGACCTGATGGGCACGCCCGATGCCGACCCGGGGGACCGCGTAGGGGCGCATGCGCTCGATCGGATGGCCCTTGAAGACGACCGACCCGGAGCTCGGGCGCTGCGCCCCGGACACGAGGCTGAGCAGCGTGCTCTTGCCCGCGCCGTTCGGCCCGATCACGCCCAGGCACTCCCCCGTAGCGACGTCGAAGCTGACGCCGTCGAGAGCGACCACGCCCCCGAACCGCTTCGTGACGTCGACGATCGAGAGCAGCGGCGACCTGTCCGCCGGCGCGGTCGGGCTCGGCGACTTTGCAGCGCCGGATGCCATCATGGACGAGTCTGTGCGCTCGGCGTCACTCGAGAGGGGAGAGATACACGATCCCGTTCTTCGGGTCAACTTGTCCTGACATTCGGGACATCGGCACCACGGCCGCGCTTGACACCCGTCGGAGGCGCGCTCTATCATCGGTGTCCCGTTTTACAAGACGCTATGTCCCATATCGCAGGACATATTCGGTGACCGGGCCGGACGCCCCTGGCAATGAGCCCGCGCCACGCACGAAGGTGATCGCGTGCCGCGTCGTCGCGGAGGAGCTGGAGCGCCTGCTTGCGCCCGGGATCGCGGTCGAGAGCCTCGAGATGAGCCTGCACGACCGGCCCCTGGGGCTGCGGTCGGTGCTGCAGGAGGCGATCGACGCCTGCGCGGGCCACTACGACACCGTCGTCCTCGGCTACGGGCTGTGCGGGCAGGCGGTGGTGGGACTGCGCGCGGGCGGCTGCCGTCTCGTGATCCCGCGGGCAGACGACTGCATCGGGATCTTGCTCGGGTCACGGGAGGCACACCGCGCTCGCCTGCGCGAGGAGCCGGGGACGTTCTTCCTGACGAAGGGCTGGATCGGCGAGGGCGTCTCGACCCCGTTTCGCGACTACGACCGCGCCGCCGAGAGATGGGGAAAGGCCCGCGCCGACCGGATGCTGGGAACGCTGCTGCGCCACTACAGGCGCCTCGTCCTGATCCGAACGGGTGACGAGCGGGGCCTCGAGGCAGACCGCGCGCATGCGGCCCGGCTGGCGGCGCGCTTCGGCCTGCGCCTCGAAGAGGTCGAGGGCACGGACGCGCTCGTGGAGCGACTCGTCACCGGCCCGTGGGACGAGCGGTTCGTCGTCGTCCCTCCCGGCGCGACGGTCACGATCGACGAGTTCATCGGCAACGGAGCGGCCCGGGAGGCCGGCTAGAACGGAGGTGGGGGAGTGCTGGAGCGCGTGACGGCAGCGCTTGCGGAACTGGAGGAAGACGAGGTGCTGCGACTCGTCGGAGAGGGTCTCGAAGGCGGGACGGAGCCGCTGGCGCTCTTGCGAGCATGCCAGGAGGGGATGATCCGTGTGGGCGAGCGCTTCGAGGCGGCCGACTACTTCGTCTCGGACCTGATGATGTCGGGCGAGATCTTCAAGCAGGTCTCGGAGCTCCTGCGACCCCACCTGGCCGCGGACGGCTCCGCGTCGGCCGGCGCGGCGGTGGTCGGGACGGCCCTGGGCGACATCCACGACATCGGCAAGGACATCGTCGTCAACATGCTCCGCTCCTCGAGCATCGACGTCACCGATCTCGGCGTCGACGTGGCGCCCGCGAGGTTCGTGGAGGCCGTGCGGGAGACCGACGCCACGGTGGTCGGGATCTCGGGCCTCCTGACGCTTTCGTTCGACTCGATGCGCCTGACGGTGGAGGCGCTCGAGCAGGCGGGCCTGCGCGACAAGGTTCGGGTGATGGTCGGTGGCGGCCCCGTGGACGCGAGCGTCAGCAAACTCGTGGGCGCGGACGACTGGGGCGCGGACGCCCAGGCCGCAGTCAGGATCGCGAAGCGCTGGCTGGAGGAGGGAGCATGACCGAGAACGGAAACGCCGCGCTGGCGCTCTGGCGCGAGCGGCACGAGCGAGTTCAGCGGGCGCTCGCCTACGAGCCCGTCGACCGGGTCCCCCTGACGTTCCTGGGGCCGGCGTACGCGCCAGCCTCGCAGGGGATGCCGCTGTCTCGCTTCTGCACCGACCCCGAGGCCGCCGTGGACGTCACGATCGCCTGTCTCGAGGAGCTCGGTGACATCGAGGGCCTGAACATGATGGTGTTCGGCCTCTTCCCGGTTCACCTGACGAACCAGTGGCTGTCCCGCATCGACGTGCCCGGGATCGAGCTGCCCGACGACTCGATCTGGCAGGTGCACGAGGCGGAGGTGATGACGGTCGCCGACTACGACACGATCGTCGAGGACGGCTGGCCGGCGTTCCTCGGCCAGCTGATGCCGAAGCTCCACAAGCCGGAACTGCTCGCGCCCCACGACGCCTGGTGCGCGGAGAACCTGCCGAACGTCGCCTCGCGCTACCACGAGCGCGGCTACGCGACGCTCTGCTCGATGATCACGTCGATCCCGTTCGAGGCGCTCTGCGGCGGCCGCTCGATGCAAGCCTTCTACATGGACTGCTACCGCATCCCCGACAAGGTCAAGGCGGCGCTCGACGCGGCGCAGCAGTTCTACGTCGACGTGGCGGTCGCGGTCACGGACCTGCTCGGCGTCAAGAGCGTCTGGGTCGGCGGCTGGCGTTCCGCGAGCGCGATGGTCTCACCGAAGATCTGGAACGAGCTCGTCTGGCCCTACTACAAGGACCTCGTCACCCAGCTCCACGAGCGCGGGATCTTCTCCGTGCTGCATTTCGACCAGAACTGGGACCGCGACGTGGCCCGGTTCCTCGAGCTGCCGCGCCGCTCGTTCGCGGTCGCGTTCGACGGGCTGACGGACATCCGGCGGGCGAAGCAGATCCTCGGCGACCACTGCGCGTTCCTCGGAGACGTGCACGCCGCGACGCTCGCGAGCGGGACGCCCGACGACGTGCGCGCCTACGTCCGCGACCTGATCCGCGACCTCGGCCCGACCGGGCTGATCATGAACTCGGGCTGCGACATCCCCTACACGTCCCCGAAGGAGAACGTCCGGGCGATGGTCGAGGCGACGCACGAGTACGGGACGTTCGCGTGAGGCGCGATTCTCGACTGGTGCAAGCGCGCAGTCACCGTCCGCTCTCAGTCCGAGGCAAGCGAGCGAAAGGAGCGCACCTTGGCTCTTGAACATGGGTCGCACCCGGTGCACGAGGTCAGGATCGAACGAAATGTCTACGCGCCGATGCGCGATGGCACCAAGCTTGCGATGGACCTCTACCTGCCGGACACCAGCGGGCGTTTCCCCGCGCTTCTAAGCATGCACCCTTACTGCAAGGCGACCGAAGACACATTGCCCCTCGCCGCACAGCTACGACGGTTCAGCGTGGAGTACGCAGGCGTGGAGGCCGGTGACCACTTCTTCTGGCCGGCTCGAGGCTACGTGCACGCGATCGCCGACGTCAGAGGCTGTGGCAATTCCGAAGGGACATACCACGGCTTGTTCTCGCCCCAAGAACAACAGGATGGATACGACCTCGTCGAATGGGTTGCGGCGCAAGAGTGGTGCGACGGCAACGTCGGCATGATCGGGATCTCGTATCTGGCGATCATCCAGTATCTGGTTGCTGCTCAGCAGCCGCCCCATCTTAGAGCGATCTTCCCACACGACGGCTGGGGCGATCTCTATCGAGACATCATGTACCACGGCGGGATCCCAACGGTCTTCTGGCACGTCCTCGGTGGGTACATCGCAGCGAATCGCGCCGTCTCCGCTGCTCAAGAGATGTACGACGAGACCGACTTGACCAGGACAGCTGATGCCCTACTCGCAGACGCGGCCACAAGCTACGCAAAGAACCCGGTTGTCATCACAGCACTTCGGACACCCCAGGCACGCCCGATCTCATTCGACACGCTCGTCCAGCCCGAGGATGGACCGTATTGGCGCGAGCGCTCCCCTGTGCACCACATGCACAAGATCAAGGTGCCCACCTACCTCGGCGCTGAGATGCACGCCTATCCGACCGCAATGCATCTTCCCGGCGTGTCGTGGGGCTGGGACCGTATCGCAGCACCGAAGAAAGTCGCGTTCCGACCGACCCCGCCATCCGGTGGACTTGATAGGCCGTTCTACGAGTTTCACGACGAAATGCTGCGTTGGTTCGACCACTGGCTCAAGGGATTCGAGACCGGCATCATGGACGAGCCCGCCGTCAAGATCTGGGTGCGCGGCCGTGACGAGTACCGCTTCGCTGAGGAGTGGCCGCTCCTCTCAATCACCGAATGGTCGCGATTCTACCTACGCGAAGGCGGTCGCCTCACGCGTGAGGAGCCTCAGGTTGGCGAGCAGAATAGCAAGTTCCATTACGAACCGGTGCTTCCGTCTGTGATCAATCCCTACCCGCTGGGGCAACCGAACGAGTGTCTCACTTATGTGACCGAGCCATTCGAACGTGACACAGAGGTGACGGGTCCGCTCGCCCTTTACCTCTCAGCGGCCCTCAGTTCCACTGACGGTCACTTCGTGATTGCCGTCAAGGAGGTGGCTTCCGACGGTGCGGAGCACCCTTTGAGTCGCGGTTGGCTGCGAGCATCGCACCGAGCGCTTGATCCTAGCCAGTCCGCGGAATGGCGGCCGTTTCACCCGCACGACAGATCTGAACCGCTGACCCCGGGCGGTCAGTACGAATTCGCGATCGAGATCCAGCCGCTCGCCAACCTGTTCCGGCAAGGCACGCGTCTCAAGCTGGAGATCTGGCCGGGAGATCATGTAGATCTCACCGAGTACGACTGGACAATGTTCTGGGGCGCCTGCCACCACATTCCGTATGGAAAACCGGTCGACTACGACGTCTTCCACGCGCCCGAGGCGCCCTCATACCTCCTTCTACCCATCATCTCACAGGACGTGTGAGGCAACTGGCAGTTTTTTCTAGAGCGTCGGCATGCGCGACTCCCGCGGGACCCACGCTCAGTCGGATCATCTGGGCCTGACCAGAGACTGCGCGATAGCCCGGTCCTCACATTCGCAGCCTTGTAGACACCCTGTGACAGAGAACTCCGTGTCGTCGCCCGCAGCCTGCACGGTCGAGTTCCAGCCAGCGGGCCGACGCGTCGCCGTGCCGGCCGGGTCGACGCTGCTCGAGGCGGGCCACGCGGCGGGGCTCGTGCTGACCGCCAACTGCGGCGGCGTCGGCGTCTGCGGCCGCTGCCGGGTCACGGTCGCCCGCGGCGACCTCTACCCGCCCGTCGAGGCGGAGCGGCGTGTGCTGAGCGACGAGCAACTCGCGACCGGCGAGCGGCTTGCCTGCCGCGTGCGGATCGCCGGCGACGCGCGCGTCGACGTGCCGCGCACGACGCTCGCGAGCGAGCAACGCCTTCAGCTCGAAAGCGGCCTTCGCAACGTCGGCCCCGAGCCAGCGGTTCTCGGCTACCCGGTCGAGGCCCCGCCGCCCTCGCTCGAAGACACGCGCTCCGACTTCGAGCGGGTCTGCGCGGCGCTTCCCGCCGGCGACTGGAGCGCGAGCCCGGCTGTCCTGCGCCGGCTGCCCGCGCTCGCCCGGGAGAGCGGCTGGCGCCTCACGGCGTTCGGGCGGGGGCGCGAGCTCGTCGGCTTCGCGGCCCGCCGAGCGCGACCGCTCGGCGTCGCGTTCGACATCGGCACGACGAAGATCGCCGCCTACCTGGTCGAGCTCGAGACGGCCGAGGAGCTCGCCGCTGCCGGAGCGGCCAACCCCCAGCTCAGCTACGGCGAGGATCTGATCAGTCGGCTCGTGTACGCGCGCGGGAACGAGGAGCACGCCCGCACCCTGGCGGAGCGCGTGCGGGCGTCGATGGACGAGCTGATCGGGGCTCTCGTCGTGGATGCGAACGCGGAGCGCGAGCACGTCGTCGACGTCTGCGCCGTCGGGAACACGGCCATGATCCATCTCTTCCTCGGACTGCCCGTCGACCAGCTCGTGCGTGCGCCCTTCGTGAGCGTGGTCGGCACGGCCTGCGACGTGCGCGCGCACGAGCTCGGGCTTGCCGTGGCGCCCGGCGCCTACGTGCACGTCCTGCCGGGAATCGGCGGCTGGGTCGGCGCGGACCACGTAGGCGTGATGGTGGCCTGCGGCCTCGACCGTGCAGAGCAGCCCACGCTCGCCGTCGACATCGGCACGAACACCGAGATCGCGATCGGCGTCCCCGAAGGCGGCCCGCTCTTGACGACCTCGACGCCCGCCGGCCCCGCGCTCGAGGGCGCCCACATCCGCGACGGCATGCGCGCGGCCCCCGGGGCGATCGAGCGGGTCTGGGCCGGCGAGGGGGGAGTCGAGCTGCGGACGATCGGCGACCTGCCGCCAGTCGGGATCTGCGGATCGGGCATCGTCGACGCGGTCGCCCAGCTCTGGCGCGAGCGCGTCCTCGATCGTCGCGGGCATGTCGACCGGAACGCGCCGGGCGTCCGCGTGGGCGAGCGCGGCTGCGAGGTCGTCCTCGTCCCTGCGGCGCGCACGGGACACGGCCGCGACATCGTCGTGACGCAGCAGGACGTCTCGGAGGTGCAGCTGGCCAAGGCCGCGATCTCGGCCGGCATCCAGACGCTGCTCGACGTCGCAGGACTGACGCGTGAGGAGATCGGCGAGCTCGTCGTCGCCGGCGCGTTCGGCTCCTTCCTCGGCCTCGACAGCGCCGTCGAGATCGGCCTGTTGCCACGGCTGCCCAACGCCCGCTACGTCCAGGCCGGCAACGCGGCGGGGCTGGGCGCCAGGCTCGCGCTCGTCTCCCTGACCGAGCGTGAGCGCGCGCGCCAGGCCGCACGCCGGGCCACCCGCATCGAGTTGAAGACGCACCCGGCGTTCGACCGGACGCTCGCCAGAGCGACGCAGTTCCCGGTCGACGATCCCGCCACCACGACCTGAGGACGGACAGCGATGCAGATCATCGGCGAGAAGATCAACGGCACGCGACGGGAGGTCGCCGAGGCGATCGCCGCCCGCGATGGAGACACGATCAGGCGCCTCGCGATCGCCCAGGCCGACGCCGGCTCAGCCTACCTCGACGTCAACGCCGGCACGCCCCCAGACCGGGAGCCCGACGACCTCTGCTGGCTCGTCGAGACGGTGCAGGACGCCGTCGAAGTCCCGCTCTGCCTCGACAGCGCGAACGCCGCGGCTCTCGCCGCCGCGCTGCCGGAGTGCGCGCGCACGCCGATGGTCAACTCGGTCAGCGGCGAGCGCTATCGGCTCGACGGGACGCTCCCGCTCGCCGCCGCGCACGGCTGCCCCGTCGTCGCGCTCGCGCTCGACGACAGCGGCATGCCGACCGGCGTCGAGGATCGGCTCGCGGTGATCCACCGCCTGATCGGCGAGACACGCGAAGCGGGGATCCCCGACGAACACGTCTACATCGATCCGCTGATCATCGCCGTCTCGACCGGCGACGAGCAGGGCGTGATCGCACTCGAAGTGATGTGCCGCGTCCGGGCGGAGCTTCCGGACGTGCACCTCACCGGTGGGCTCAGCAACGTCTCCTTCGGTATGCCGGCCCGGTCGCTGCTCAACCGGGCCTTCGCCGTGCTCGCGATCCAGGCGGGCCTCGACACACTCATCGCCGACCCCACGGACCGGGAACTGCTCGGGCTGATCCTCGCAACCGGCGCGCTGCTCGGGCGCGACCGCTTCTGTCGCACCTACAACACGGCGTTCCGCGCCGGCAGGATCGGCCCCACCAGGACGGCCGTCTGAGCAGAGCAAACGGCTCTCCCCCGGGCTCGCGTGCGCCGGGGGAGAGCCGGAAGAGCGTCCCGTTCGCCGCGCTCCTACTCGAGCCCGGTAACGGGAGTCACAACCTCCTCGACACCCTCGATGTCGGTCGGCCAGACGACCGCCTCCGATGTTGGCGACCGCCATTGCTTTTCTAGAGTCGGAATCACTGCCGCGTGCGACTCGTCAAACGCGATCTGGCCGAACGGATAGAGCTTGTCCGTCTGCCCGATCGCCGCGTTGAGGGCCTCGGGCTCGACCGACCCGGCCGCCACGATCGCATCGAACAGGATCATCGCTCCCGTGTGCGCCGAGACGATGGTCGAGAGATCCTCTGTATCGCCGGTCTGGTCCTCGTATCGCTCGACGAACTCCTCGGTACGCGGATGGCCGAGGTGTTTCGACCAGTAGGCGGCCGCGAGAGTCCCGACGGCGACGTCGCCCAGCGCCTGGCCCCAGCCACCGTTGTTCCCGGCCTTCTCGATGAATGCGAGCTTCGGCACCCAGCCGAGCGCCTTCATCTGCTTGAACAGCGCGACCGCGTCTGGCGGGATCATCTGCGCGACGAGGATCTCCGCGCCCGCCGCTTTCGCCTCGTCGATGTACTGCTTGAACTGCTCGGTGCCCACCGGGAACTTCGCGTGGTAGGCGATCTCGTAACCGAACGTGGGCGCCTTCTCCGTCCACATCCCGCCCATCACGACGCCGTCCTCCTCGGTGTCCGTGAAGAGCGCGACCTTCTTGTTCGTCTCGACGAGGTCGGAGACCAGGAACTGCTGGTCCGTGAACGCGACCTCGTCGAAGAAGAAGTTCCAGGCGTACCGCCAGCCGCCCTCGGGCGCCGCGCCGAGCCACGCACGGATCGGGGTGAGCCCGCTCACGAGCGGTTTTCCTATCTGCTCCGCGACTGCCGAGATCGGAATCGTGAGCGGGGGCGTCGTCGCCCCGAGCAGCGCGACCGCCTCGTCCTGGAGGTAGAGCTTCTGCGCCTGCTCGGTCGCGAGGTTCGGGTCGCTCTTGTTGTCGAGGATTCGCAACTCGACCGGGCGCATCTCGCCGCCGACCTCTAGGCCGCCGGCCGCGTTGACCTCGTCCACTGCCTGCACGTAGCCGATCTCGATCAACGTCCCGAACACCGAGAGCCCGCCGGTAAGCGGCAGGGTCGCCCCGACGATGATCGGCTCGCCCTGCGGCGCCTCTCCGGTCTCGGCGGGCTCGGTGGTCTCCGCCGGCTCCGACGTCTCGGCAGGCTCGGCAGCCGGCTCGTCGCTGCCGCACGCCGAGGCCAGACCCGCCAGCACGAGCACGAGCAGGGCCAGGAGGCCAAGCCTCCGTGTTGTCGTCTTGCTGCGTTCGATCACCTGCGCATCTCCCCCTTTCGGGCTCCCGCCGGAGGCCGCTCGGGCCCAAGGCCGGGACGCTCGCCACCAACCGATCTGTCCGTGGGACGCACGGGGGTGGCGGCGATCGGCCTCCCCCGAGGTCCGAGGCCGGAACCTAACATGTCTCGTTTTGTGGGTCAAGTGATCCCACTATACGGGACATTCTACTCCGGCGGGACGCCGAGCGCGCGGCTCGCTCCGGCACACGCCTCCCGCACCGCCGCCGCGAGCCGCTCCTCGCTCCCGTAGAAGCGCGGCGCCGGGAGCGGCACGGACAGCGAGCCGAACCAGCCGGACGCGCCCCGCACGATGCCCGCGACGCCGCAGATCCCGACCGTATGCTCCTCCCGGTCGTAGGCCACGCCCTCCCGGCGCACGGTGTCGAGCTCCGCGAGCAGCCGCTCGCGATCGACGACGGTACCCGGCGTGAGCCGCTCGAAGCTCGACGGCAAGATCCGTTCGAGCTCCTCGTCCGCGAGCGCCGCCAGGAGCGCCTTGCCGGGCGCGGGGCAGTGAGCCGGGAAGAGAGCGCCCACCGCCGACACGGCACGCAGCCTGCGGGGCGCAGCCACGTGGTCGATGAAGAGGACGTGGCTCCCCGTCAGGACGCTCAGGTCGACCGTCTCCTCGAGCTGTGCCGAGAGCGCGACCAGAAACGGGTGGAGCCTGTGCACGATGTCCCGGTCGGCGCGCATGGCGAGGCTCGCGAGCCCCGGTCCCAGCCGCAGCCTCCCCGCCGGCGACGCGGAGGCGACGAGCCGCTCCGTCTGAAGAGCCGACGCGAGCCGGTGCACGGTCGAGCGGGGGAGCCCTACCCGCTCGGCGATCTGCGACAGGCTCAAGCCGTCCGGGCTCTCCGCGAGCGTGCGCAGGATCGCGGCGGCACGCTCGATCACCTGCACGCCGCCGCGCTCGCCGTCTCCTGCCCCGTGGCTTGACATCGGCGTCCGGCTCGATCATAAATACTCCCGTACTTCGAGACAACTTGTACCGTCATTCGGAACATGGAGCAAATCGATGAGCGGTGAGCCGGCGTTCGCGACCACCCACGAGGAGCGTTCCGGCCGGGAGGGCGCGCTCCACTTCTACGACCTGAGCCACCCCTGGGGCGCCAACGCCCCCCTCTGGCCGTACTTCCCGGACATCAAGATCGAGCGCTTCCACTACCACGCGAAGTCGGGCGTGCTCTCCCAGCAGATCACGACGTTCATGCACTGCACGACGCACAGCGACGCGCCCGCGCACGTGGTCGAGGGAGCCCGCTTCATCGATGAGGTGCCCCTCAGCTCGTACTTCGGCACCGGCGTCGTGGTCTCGATCCCCAAAGAGAAGTGGGAGGTGATCACGCCGGCCGACCTCGAGGCCGCCCGCCCCGAGATCCAGCCGGGCGACTTCGTGATCATCAACACCGGCTGGCATCGCTATTACGGCGACAACCGCCAGTACTTCGTCTACTCGCCCGGCCTCTACAAGGAGGCGGGGGCGTGGCTGAAGGAGCGCGGCGTCAAGGCCGTCGGGATCGACAACCAGGCTCTCGACCATCCGCTCGGCACCGCGATCGGGCCGCAGCCGAACGGCCCCCTGATCCCCGGCGTGCTCGAGGAGTACCGCGCCCATACGGGCCGCGAGGCTGCCGACGACTTCCCCTTCTGGGAGCCGTGCCACCGCGAGCTGCTCGGCAACGGCATCGTCGGCTTCGAGAACGTCGGCGGCGAGATCGACGAGGTCACCGGCAAGCGCTGCACGTTTGTCGCCTTTCCCTGGCGGTGGGAGAAGGGGGACGGCTGCATCGTGCGGCTCGTCGCGATCGTCGACCCGACGGGCGAGTACCGCATCGAGACCGGGGCAAGCTGATGCAGGTCACCCGACTGGCGGAGGCCCGGCCGTACGAGGCCCCGAGGCACTTCGACTGCCGTGCCCTCCGCCTGCAGGGTTGGGACGCGTCCGACGCGAGCGCCTTCTGGGTCGGGCTCTCCCACTTCCTGCCGGGAGGAGGCTGCGAGCGGGACGCCACACCGCTCGAGAAGGTCTACGTCGTGGTCGAGGGCGAGGTGACGGTCGTGACCGCGGAGGGCGCGGTGACGCTCGGGTCATACGACTCGTGCCACCTCGCCGCGAACGAGGAGCGCTCGATCGAGAACCGTACGAACCGCCCCGCGTCGATGATCGTGATCATGCCCTACCCGCCGGCCGCTCCGTGACGGTCCCGGCCGAGCTGTTCGACGTGGCGGGCCGCTCGGCCCTCGTCACGGGCGCCACGGGCGCGTTCGGCCAGGCCGCGGCGAAGGCGCTGGCTGCGAGCGGCGCCGCCGTGACCCTGGCCGCCCGAAGCGAGGAGAGGCTGGAGGCGCTCCGCGGCGAGATCGAGGCGGGCGGCGGTCGGGCCCGGATCGTCCCGCGGCGGCCCGACACGGAGGAGGATGCTGACGCGATGGTCGCGGCCGCGGTCGAGGCCTTCGGCGGGCTCGACATCGTGGTCTCGGCCGCGGGGACGAACAAGGTCTCGCCGATCGCCGAGCAGGACGCCGAGGACTGGGACGCAGTGATGGCGGCGAACGTCCGCGGCTCCTGGCTCGTCTGCCGCTCCGCGGGCCGGCGGTTGATCGAGCAGGGGCGGGGCGGCAAAGTCGTGCTCGTCTCCTCCACCAGGGGCAAGCTCGGCCTGGCCGGCTACAGCGCCTACTGCCCGTCGAAGGGCGCGATCGACATGCTCGCCCGCACGCTCGCGTGCGAGTGGGGAGCGCACGGGATCACGGTCAACGCGATCGCGCCGACCGTCTTCCGCTCCGACCTGACCGCCTGGATGTACGAGGAGGAGGGGCCGGGCAGGGCGGTCCGCGAGCAGATGCTCGCCCGCATCCCGCTGCGCCGGCTGGGCGAGCCGAAGGACTTCATGGGCGCGCTGCTCTTCTTCGCGTCGCCGGCATCGGACTTCTGCACGGGCCAGATCCTGTACGTCGATGGAGGCTACACCGCGGGCTGAGATGGCGTCCCCGGGTCGGATCGCGGTCGTCGGTGCCGGCCTGATGGGCCACGGTATCGCCCAGGTCTTCGCCTGCGCCGGCTACGAGGTCGCGATCGCCGACGCCGACGCCGCGACGCTCGCGTCGGTGCCGGAACGGGTGCGGGAGAATCTCGACCGGCTCGGCGCGGACCCGGCGGCAGCGGACGCGATTCGCCTCTGCGCCGAGCTCGAGGACGCGCTCGACGGAGCGGACGTCGCCTTCGAGGCCGCGCCGGAGAACCTGGCGCTGAAGCGGGAGCTGTTCGCGCGCATGAGCGCGGCCGCCCCCGAGGGCGTCGTGCTCGCCACGAACACCTCGGCGATCCCGATCGGCGAGATCGCGACCGCGGCACGGGACCCCGGGCGCGTCGTGGGAACGCACTGGTGGAACCCCCCCTACCTGATCCCGCTCGTCGAGGTGATCGAGGCCGAGACGACACAGATCGACACGGTGACGTCCGTCATGGTCCTGCTCGAGACGGTCGGCAAGTCGCCGGTCCACGTTCGCCGCGACATCCCCGGCTTCGTCGGCAACCGTCTCCAGCACGCGCTCTGGCGTGAGGCGTTCGCGCTCGTGGAGGCCGGGGTGTGCGACGCGGAGTCGATCGACCGCGTCGTCAGAGACGGCTTCGGCCTGCGGCTCCCGGTGCTCGGGCCGATGGAGAACGCCGACCTGGTCGGCCTCGACCTGACGCTCGCGATCCACGAGACGCTGATCCCGAGCCTCGACCGGACACCCGGCCCGGCGGCGATCCTGCGCGAGAGAGTGGCGGAGGGGTCGCTCGGGATGAAGGCCGGCCGCGGCTTCCGGGACTGGCCCGAGGGCGCGGCCGCCCGCGCCCAGGCGCGGCTCGTGCGGGCGCTCCCGCAGATCAGGGAGGTCCAGCGCGCGGAGCTCCCTCCTGACGCGCCCTGATCAGGCGGGCTCGAGCGCCGTGAGCTCGTAGCGGAAGAAGATCCCGTCCGGCCAGCGCTCGGTGCCGTAGTGCCAGCCCGCGTGGCCGGAGCTCGGGATCGTGAGGCCGGCGAACGTGTCCCAGGAGGTCGCCTCCATCCCGAACGGGTGCAGCCCGAACGTGCCCGTGCCGTCCGGGTCGCCCCATCGGTCGAACGACGCCGCCCGCACGCGCGCTCGCTCGTCGAGCTCGAGCGCGAGGCGAAGCTCGTGCCCGCCCAGCCGCGTGACGGCGACGACCCGACGGTCGCTCTCTGCCGACCACTCGACGCCGAAGCGGGGCAGGAGCGCCGTCGGCAGCCACACCGCCTCGCCGGCGACGCGGCCGGCTGCGCTGCGGCTGACGTCCTGGCCGGCAGCGCGCACGACCGGGACGAGCCCGAGCAGCTTCCAGCACATCTCCCCCTCGCCGTCCCCGTAGCGGTCGAAGCCGGAGACGAGACCGGCCCGCACCGCCCAGACGAAACCGGCGTGGGGCGCGAGCACCTCCGTGCCGGCGAACGGCGTCCAGCGCTTCAGCCTGATCGCCCCTCGCATCGAGATCCGAGCCGCCACCGCGAGCGGGACGCCGGGCGCGATCGCCGCGCGGAACATCGCCCGCACCGGCCCGGGCAGCCCCTCGAGCTCGGCCTCCCCGAACGCCCCCCGCGCCGGCGCGAGCAGCGACCGCTCAAGCTGGCGAAGCCCCGCCCCAGTCACGACCGCACGCTCACAGCCACGCAGCGGCTGTACGGCAAGAGCAGGGAGGCGGCAAGCCGGCCCGATCGGCGGCCTGGTACGTCGTGCTTGCGCTGCGCGGCACCAACGCCGACGTGAACGCGACCGGCGTCAGGCCAGCCCGCGCGCCTTGCGGCTCGCGCGCTGCTGGCGCTTCGTCGCGGACAGCTCCGCCTTGCGCAGCCGGACGCTCGCCGGGGTCACCTCGACGCACTCGTCCTCGCGGATCAGCTCGAGCGCCAGCTCGAGCGTGAGCGGCCGCGGCGGCATCAGACGCACCAGCTCGTCCGCGGTCGAGGAGCGGATGTTCGTCAGCTTCTTCTCCTTGGCCGCGTTCACGTCGAGATCCTCGGCGCGCGCGTTCTCGCCCACGATCATGCCCTCGTAGACGGCGACGCCCGGGCCGACGAACAGCGCACCCCGCTCCTGGAGGTTGAGCAGCGCGAACGTCGTCGTGCGGCCGGTGCGATCCGCGACCAGGCTGCCCGTCGGCCGGGTCCGCAGCTCCCCGTACCAGGGCTCGTAGCGGTCGAACACGTGGTGGAGGATGCCCGTCCCCCGCGTCTCGGTCAGGAACTCGGTGCGGAAGCCGATCAGGCCGCGGGCGGGCACGAGGTACTCGAGCCGCACCCAGCCGGTCCCGTGGTTCACCATCTGCTCGAGCCGGCCTCTGCGCAGCGCGAGCAGCTGGGTGAGGACGCCCACGTACTCCTCCGGCGCGTCGATCGCGACCCGCTCGACCGGCTCGTGCAGCTTCCCGCGGATCTCCCGCGTGACCACCCGCGGCTTGCCGACGGTCAGCTCGAAGCCCTCCCGCCGCATCAGCTCGACGAGCACCGCGAGCTGGAGCTCGCCGCGGCCCTGCACCTCGAACGTGTCCGGCCGCTCGGTCGGCAGCACGCGCAACGACACGTTGCCGACGAGCTCCTGCTCGAGTCGCGCCTGCAGCTGCGGCGCGGTTAGCTTGCTCCCGTCCTGCCCGGCAAGCGGGGAGGAGTTGACCCCGATCGTGATCGAGAGGCTGGGCTCGTCCACCGCGACGGCGGGGATCGGACGCGGGTCGTCCGGATCGGCCAGCGTCTCCCCGATCGACACCTCCGCGATCCCGGCGACGGCGACGATCTCCCCCGGCCCGGCCTCGGTCGCCTCGACGCGGTCGAGCGCCTCCGTCACGTACAGCTCCGCCACCCTGGCCGGCGCGATCGTCCCGTCGGCGCGACACCACGCGACCTGCTGCCCCTTGCGGATCGTCCCGTGTCGCACCCGGCAGAGCGCGAGCCGCCCGACGTACGGCGACGCGTCGAGGTTCGTGACGAGCGCCTGCAACGGGTGGCCTTCCTCGTACGCGGGTGCGGGAATCGTCTCGAGCAGCCGCTCGAACAGCGGGCGCAGGTCGGCGGCGAGCGCGCCGGGCTCGGCGCCCGCCCGCCCGGCCCTTGCGTTGCAGTAGACGATCGGGAACTCGATCTGGCTCTCGTCCGCGTCGAGGTCGAGGAACAGCTCGTACACCTCGTTCACGACCGCCTCGCAGCGGGCGTCGGCACGGTCGACCTTGTTGACGACGAGGACGACGGGCAGGCCCGCCTCGAGTGCCTTGCGCAGCACGAAGCGCGTCTGCGGCAGCGGGCCCTCGCTCGCGTCCACGAGCAGCAGCACCCCGTCGACCATCCGCAGCCCCCGCTCGACCTCGCCGCCGAAGTCGGCGTGTCCCGGGGTGTCGACGATGTTCACCTTCACGCCGCCGTAGCGGACGGCGGTGTTCTTGGCGAGGATCGTGATCCCCTTCTCGCGCTCGAGGTCCATCGAGTCGAGCACGCGCTCGGCCACGGTCTGGTTGTCGCGGAACGTGCCGGACTGCCACAGCATCGCGTCCACGAGCGTCGTCTTGCCGTGGTCGACGTGGGCGACGATGGCGACGTTCCTGAGGTCCTCGCGGCGGGGCATCGCCGGAGGCTAGCTGCCGGAGCCTCCGCGACCGGCGGCCAACCGGCTGCGACCGCGGGAGCCTCTTCTACAGTTCCGGCGATGAGATCGCGCCGCGAGCCCGCCGGCCGGCGCCCGTGACGACGAGCGTCTGGGCGGTGCTCGGCGCCGCCACCCTGACCGCCGTCGCGACCGGGCTCGGCGCGCTCCCGTTCGCGTTCGTGCGCACGATGAGCCCGCTCTGGCTGGGTCTCTCGAACGCGCTCGCGGCCGGGCTGATGCTCGGGGCGAGCGTGATGCTGATCTGGGAGGGAAGCAGGATCGGGCCCGGCCGCGTCACCCTCGGCGCCGCGCTCGGGGTCATCTTCATCTACGTCACCCACCACGTCCTGACCGGCCGCGGCGGGGCCGAGCAGCTCGGCTCGCTCCGCGGTGCCGACGCCCGCAAGGCGCTGCTGATCGTCGGGGTGATGACGCTGCACTCGTTCACGGAGGGCGTGGGGGTCGGCGTCTCATACGGGGGCGGCGAGGCGCTCGGCGCGTTCATCACGGCCGCGATCGCGGTTCACAACATCCCGGAGGGGCTCGCGATCAGCCTGGTGCTCGTCCCGCGGGGGACGCGGGTCCGCACGGCGGCCGCGTGGAGCGTGTTCTCGAGCCTCCCCCAACCCCTGATGGCGGTGCCCGCGTTCCTGTTCGTCGAGGCCTTCACGCCGATCCTGCCCGCCGGCCTCGGTTTTGCCGCCGGCGCGATGGTGTGGATGGTCTTCCGCGAGCTCCTGCCCGACGCCCGCCAGACCGCGCCGGCGGCGACGGTCTGGCTCGCGACCGGGGCCGCCGCGGCCGCGATGCTCGCCTTCCAGTTCCTCGTGCTCGCCTGATGAGCACCGCCCGCTCGCTGTAGCGTTCGCCGTCTTCGTGCGCCCGGTCGAGATCCTCACCGAAGAGCAGCTCGAGGCGATCGAGGGCCAGGCGCTGCGGCTGCTCGAGGAGGTCGGGACCCGTGTCACGCATGCGCGCGCGCGGGAGCTGCTCGCGTCGCGGGGCCAAACAGCCGACGGCGAGCTCGTTCGCTGGGACCGCGGCTTCGTGCTCGAGCAGGTCGCGAAGGCCCCGGCCACGTTCACGCTGCGCGGCCGCAACCCCGAGCGGACGGTCGCGCTCGGCGGCGGCTCGTTCGTCTGCGCACCCACCGGCGGGGCGCCGTTCTGCTCCGACCTCGAGCGCGGGCGGCGCGAGGGGACAATCGAGGCGCACACGGAGCTCGTGAAGCTCGCCCACGCCGCCGGGCCGCTCGCGTGCCTCCAGAGCGGGACCGTCGAGGCGAGCGACCTCCCGGAGGGACGCCGCCACCTCGAGATGGACTACTCGGTGCTGCGCTGGTCGGACAGGCCGTACGTCTGCTACGGCACGTCCGAGCGCAAGGCGCGCGACGGGGTCGAGCTCGCCGCGATCGCCTGCGGCGGGCACGAGGCGATCGCGAGCGCCCCCGCGATCATGGGCGTCGTCAACCCGAACAGCCCGCTCGTCTGGGACGCGGCGATGGCGGGCGCCCTGCTCGCCTGGGCCGAGGCGGGCCAGCCCGTGATCGTCACCCCGTTCCTGCTCGCGGGCCTGACCGCCCCGGTCTCGCTCGCCGCTGGCCTCTCGCTCCAGGTGGCCGAGGCGCTCTCGGGCGTCGCGCTCGCGCAAGCCGTCCGGCCCGGCACGCCCTGCCTGTTCGGATCGTTCTTCGCGGGCGTCGACATGCGCACCGGCGGGCCGGCGCCGGGCGCGCCCGAGTCGGTGCTGGCGACGCTCGCGGGGGGCCAGCTCGCGCGTCGCTACGGGCTTCCGTACCGCGGCGGCGGCGGCCTCTGCGCGGCGAACTCGCTCGACGCCCAGGCCGCAGCCGAGACCACGATGATGCTCTGGGCGACCGTGCTCTCGGGCAGCGACTTCGTGCTCCACGCGGCCGGCTGGCTCGAGAGCGGCCTGACCGCTTCGTACGAGAAGCTCGCCCTCGACGCCGAGCTCCTGCGCATGTTCGAGCGCATTCGCGGAGGGATCGCGGTCGGCCCCGAGGAGCTCGCCTGGGAGACCCTCAGCGCGGAGGGCCCCGGCGCGAGCTTCCTCGCCTCCGACCACACGCTGGCGCACTTCCGCGAGTGGCTCTTCGAGAGCCCCCTGTTTCGCGCCGAGGCCCGCGAGACCTGGGAACGCCGCGGCGCCGCGGGCGCCGACAGGACGGCCGCGGCTCGCTGGCGGGAGCTGCTCGAGCGCTACGAGGACCCGGGGATCGACCCCGCGATCGACGAGGAGCTGCGCGAGGCGGTCGAGCGGCGGACGCGCGAGTAGGGCGAGCTAGCCGAGCGGCGGGCGCAGCAGGACGCCCTGGGCGCCGTCGCTGACCGGGACGAGCGGCAGGCCGCGCTCGGCGATCCAGCCCTCGACGGTCAGCCACAGATCACGGGCGCTGCCGTTGGCCTCGACCTCGACGGTCGCGCCCCCGTCCGTGCCGATCAGCTCGGCGGCAAATCCGTGCGCCCGCACCTCGTCCAGGAGATCGACGGCGTACGCGGGGCGCATCACGTTCAGCTGCATCTTCCCGGGCATGTCGCCCCCCTTCTCGGATTCACGGCCCACCGAACGGGATCCAGCATAGCACCTGCTCGGATCCGAGGTGGGAGGATTCCGGCGCCGCGACGCCTTGACGCCACCGCTCTGGATCCGGTCGCGCGGACGTCGCGTCCAGAGCGCCCGGTCTCGGATCCGCGAAGCGGGGGCTCAGCCTGGATCCACCGACATGCGTGACCACGGGGCGTTCGGCTGGGCCGGCA
>CAYJLE010000019.1:0-18298 GCA_964370985.1 uncultured Gaiellales bacterium
GACACGTCGCGCGTGATCGACGGGTTGTCGGCCTTGCGCGCGATCTTGTCGACCTCATCGATGTAGATGATCCCGGTCTCCGCCTTCTTGACGTCGAAGTCGGCGGCCTGGATCAGCTTCAGGAGAATGTTCTCGACGTCCTCGCCGACGTAGCCGGCCTCGGTGAGCGCGGTGGCGTCCGCGATCGCGAACGGCACGTTCAGGATCCGGGCGAGCGTCTGGGCAAGCAGCGTCTTGCCGCAGCCGGTCGGGCCGAGCAGCAGGATGTTCGACTTCTGGAGCTCGATCTCGTCGGCCCCGTCGGACATCATGCGTACGCGCTTGTAGTGATTGTAGACGGCGACGGAGAGCGTGCGCTTGGCCTCCTCCTGGCCGACCACGTAGTCGTTCAGGACGTTGTAGATCTCCCGCGGCCGCGGCAGGTTGTCGAGGTCGAGCTGCGCGGGGGCGGTGAGCTCCTCGTCGATGATCTCGTTGCAGAGATCGATGCACTCGTCGCAGATGTAGACGCCGGGACCGGCGATCAGCTTCTTCACCTGGCGCTGGCTCTTGCCGCAGAAGCTGCAGAGGAGCTGCTCGTTTCCGTCGCTCGCGCGGGCCACCGTTCTCTCTCTTTACACCCTAGTCGCCGACATTGCCAGCCCCGTCGGAATCACCGGTGCGCGATCACCGTGTCGATGATCCCGTACTCCTTCGCTTCCTCCGACGTCATGAAGTAGTCGCGTTCCATGTCCTTCGAGACCTTGTCGAGGGGCTGGCCCGTGTGCCCGGCGATGATCTCCTCCAGGCGACGCTTGATCGAGATCACCTCGCGCGCCTGGATCTCGATGTCCGTCGCCTGCCCCTGGAACCCGCTCGAGACCTGGTGGATCAGGACCTTGGCATTCGGCAGCGACATGCGCTTCCCTTTCGCGCCACCCGCGAGGAGCAGCGCCCCCATGCTCATCGCGATGCCGACGCAGATCGTCTGCACGTCGGGCTTGATGAACTGCATCGTGTCGTAGATCGCGAGGCCCGCATAGACCGAGCCGCCGGGCGAGTTGACGTAGAGCGAGATGTCCTTGTCGGGCTCCTCCGACTCGAGGTGGAGGAGCTGCGCGACGACGAGGTTCGCGATCTGGTCGTCGATCGGCGTGCCCAGGAAGATGATGCGCTCGTTGAGGAGGCGCGAGTAGATGTCGAACGCGCGCTCGCCGCGCGACGTCTGCTCGATCACCATGGGGATCAGGGGGCTCATCCGGGGCGTGTCCAGGCTCATTTCGGCTCCTCGGTTCCGGGCGTCCATATCTTCATCCCGCTGCCGCCCTTCTCCTTCTCGGGCGTCCAGAGCTTCTCGCGTGCCGCGGCGAGCTCGACCGGGATCCGCTTGACCTCGGTGGCGATCGTGTCGAGCGCCTGCTTCAGCCGCAGGTCGCCCCGGATCTGCTCGAACCCGCCGCGCTCGCGCAGGACCTCGACGGCAGCGTCGGCGTCGTCGTCCGATTCCGCTGCCTCGCGCCGGATCAGCGCCTCGATCTCCTCGTCCGTGATCTCGACGGCGAGCCTGTCCGCTGCGGCCTCGAGCACGAGCTCGCGCTTGACGGCGCGCTCTGACTCGGCGCGAGCGCTCTGCTCGAGCTTCTCCGGGGTCTGACCGGTCGCCGCCAGGTATGCCTCGGCGGACACGCCGCGCTGTTCGAGCGAGCGGACGAGCCCGGCAAGCAGCGCGCCGGTGCGCCGCTCCACGAGCGGCTCCGTGCCCTCGACCACGGATGCGTCCACGAGCGCGTCGAGCGCGGCCTCGCGGAAGCGTGCCTCGAGGGCTGCGTCGAGCTGCTCGCGCAGGCGTCTCTCGATGTCGGCTCGGAGCTCCGCCAGCGTCTCGAACTCGGTCGCGACGCGGGCGAGCTCGTCGTCGAGCGCGGGCAGCCGCTTCTGCTTGATCTCGTTGACGGTCACGGTGACCGTGCCCTTGCCCTCCTCGAGCAGATCGATCTCGACCACTTTCGTGTCGCCCTCGGACATTTCGAGCAGCGCGTCCTCGATCTCGCCGGCGAGGCGCCCGGCGCCGAGCTCCGCGACGTAGTCGCGATGCTCCGCCGGCTCCTTGTCCGCCTCGACGGCTACGAGGTCGAGCACCACCGTGTCGCCGGGGGCGACGGGCCGCCCGCTGACCGGCACGAGCTCGGCCTGCGACTCGCGCAGCCGGTCGAGCTCGGCGTCGATCACGTCGGCTGGCACCTCCGTCTCGCCGGCCGGCACCTCGAGGGTCGTCCAGTCGGCGAGCTGCGGCGGCGGCGCCACCGGTACCGTGGCCACGAACGTGAAGGCCTTGCCGCGCTCGGGAAGAAGCTGCCAGTCGACCTCGGGGCCGCCGACCGGCCTCACGCCGGCTGCGACGGCGGCGTCCCAGAACCACCCCTCGACGTGCGAGCGGACTGCCTCCTCCGAGAGCGCCTCCATGCCGACTCGGGCAGCAACGACCGCGTAGGGCACCTTGCCCTTGCGAAAGCCGGGGACGCGCATGCCGTCGGCGAGGTCGCGGGCGGCGTGCTCGAGGGCGTGGTCGACAGCCGTCTCGGGCACCTCCACCTCGAGACGGACCTTGCTGTCCGCGAGCTCTTCGACTTTCGTCTTCACAGGAGCGCCAATTCAATCAGAAAGGCCGCGGGCCGCAGCCGCCTGATCGCTTCGGTCAACGCCGCGGGTCGTGGCGAGCGACGCCGCGATCGCCGACCCGAGCACGACGGCGACGACCGCGAGCGCCGCCCACACGGGCGGCTCGTAGACGTCGGCGAGGAGCATCTTGGCACCGACGAAGACGAGCACGACCGCGAGGCCGACGTTGAGGTAGCGGAACCGGCCCATCATCCCGACGAGCACGAAGTAGAGCGCGGAGAGGCCGAGCAGCGAGAACGCGTTCGCGGCGAAGACGACGAACGTGTCCCGCGTGATCGCGAAGATCGCGGGGATCGAGTCGACGGCGAAGACGACGTCGAACGTCGCCACGAGCACGAGCGCGGCGAGCATCGGCGTCGCTATCCGACGCCCGTCTTCCAACACGAAGAAGCGGCGCTCGTGGTAGTCGGCGGTCAGCGGCACGAGCCGGCGGACGAGCCGCAGCGCCGGGTTGTGCTCCGGATGGATCTCCGCATCGCGTTGGCGGGCCATCCTGATCCCGGTGAGGACGAGGAACGCGCCGAACAGGTAGATCGTCCAGTGAGCGGCGTCGAGAACCGCGGCGCCGGCCAGGATGAAGACCGCTCGCAGGAAGATCGCGCCGACGATCCCCCAGTAGAGGACACGACGTCGTAGGTGCGCCGGTACCGAGAGCGTGGAGAAGACGAGCGCGAACACGAACAGGTTGTCGATCGAGAGGCTCTTCTCGATGATGAACCCGGCAAGGTACTCCTCTCCGGCGGTGGGGCCCCGCCACGCCCAGAGCAGCCCACCGAAGCCGGCCCCGAGCACCGTCCAGGCGATGCTCCAGGCGGCGGCCTCCCGGAACGAAATCGCGCTCGCGTCGCGCGCGAACAGGCGCAGGTCGACGACGAGCAGAGCGGCGACGAGGCCGGCGAGGGCCAGCCAGGCCCACCAGGCGACGGTCAATCCGGTTACCCCCTGCTGCGAGCGGCGACGGGGCGGCTAGCTGGCGAACGCGAGCCGGCCGGAGAGCTCGAGGTCGAGCGCCCGCAGGCGGCGGACGCGCTCCTCCATCGGCGGGTGCGTCGAGAACAGCGACGAGACGCCCTTGCCGGAGAGCGGGTTCGCGATGTAGAGAGCCTCCGTGGCGGGATTGACCGCCATCGGCGCCCGCGCCACGAGCGCGTGGATATTCTGGAGCGCGTCGGCGAGCGGACGGCCCTCGCCGAGCAGGCGGGCGCCGGTCGCGTCCGCGAGGTACTCGCGCTGTCGGGACACGGCAAGCTGGAGGATCATCGCGGCGAGCGGCGCGACGATGATCGTGGCGAGCGTCCCGATCAGGCCGAGCGGGTTGTCGTCGTCGTC
Source organism: uncultured Gaiellales bacterium (assembly GCA_964370985.1). Lineage (GTDB taxonomy): Bacteria > Actinomycetota > Thermoleophilia > Gaiellales > Gaiellaceae > JAHDVS01. The sequence continues at coordinate 3,988 of CAYJLE010000019.1, forward strand.
CGAGCCGCCGAACAGCAGCGAGAACTGCAGCACGTTGGCGATCGCGGAGATCGCGCCGGCAATCACGGCCGCGATCGTCGCGACGAGCACGTCGCGGTTCTTGATGTGGGCGAGCTCGTGGGCGAGCACGCCACGCACCTGCTCGCGCGGCAGACCGGCGAGCAGCCCACGGGTGACGGCGACGGCGGAGTGGGACGGGTTGCGGCCGGTGGCGAACGCGTTCGGCTGGTCGGCGGGAATCAGGTACAGGCGCGGCATCGGGAGCCCGGCGCGGACGGTCAGCTCGCGGACGTCCTGGTAGAGGTCGGGCGCCTCCGTCTCCGACACCGGCTGGGCGCGGCTCATCTTCAGCGCGATCCGGTCCGAGAACCAGTACATCGCGACGTTGAAGACGACCGTCAGCACGACGAACACGTACAGCGTGCCGCCGCCGATCACGGCGCCGATCGCGAGCAGGAGCCCGGAGAGCCCGGCGACGAGAAGCCAGGATCTGAGGCGGGTGCTGAAGCTGGATGTCACGGGTTCGATCCCTCCCACGGCGTGTCGTTCGACGTCACCGGAGGTCTCTCCCCGCCTTTCGGGCCGCTCCGCCGGGCGCTGGCGCCGTATTGACGACGGAGCTGGATGGGATACTCCCCTCCTTCTCGAGGGATCATAACGGCGCCGGCGGCGGGCGCATTCCCACGATGCGGGCGAGAGGACTCGAACCTCCAGGGGCTTTCACCCAGCGGGACCTAAACCCGCCGCGTCTACCAGTTCCGCCACGCCCGCGCTCGGAACTGAGGATACCCCCGCTCGGGGCTAGACTCAGCCGCGAGGCCCCGTAGCTCAGTGGATAGAGCGGCAGACTTCGAATCTGCGTGCGGAGGTTCGACTCCTCCCGGGGCCATGGTGACCGCCGCTCCCGGGCCGGCCGGAGCTGCGCTGGCTAGAGTCGGGTCGTGGAGGTCGCCGCCGTCTGCGTGTTCGTCGTCGCGCTCGTGCTGATCGCGTTCGAGTGGGTGCACCGCACGAAGGTCGCGCTCGCCGGGGCGGCACTGATGGTCGTGATCGGCGCCCTCGACGAGGAGCAGGCGATCGAGGCGGTCGACTGGAGCACGCTCGGGCTCTTGACCGGGATGATGATCCTCGTCGGGCTGACCGAGCGGACGGGCGTCTTCACCTACCTCGCGCTGCGCGTAGCGCAACTGTCCGGGGGCAGGCCGTTTCGGCTCGTGCTCCTGCTCGCGCTCACGACGGGCGTCCTCTCCGCGTTTCTCGACAACCTGACCACGATCCTGCTCGTCGTCCCCGTCACGCTCCTGCTCGCGGACGTGCTGCGGATCTCGCCGGTGCCGCTCGTCCTGATCGAGATCCTCGCGTCGAACATCGGCGGCACGGCGACCCTGATCGGCGACCCGCCCAACATCCTGATCGGCACGCACGTGGGGGAGCTCACGTTCATCGACTTCATCGTCAACCTGGCGCCCGTATCGATCGTGACGCTCCTCGCGACCACCGGGTTGCTCTACCTCGTCTTCCGCCGGCAGCTGGCCGTGCCACCGGAGCGGGCGATCGAGGTCGCGCGCCTCGATCCGCTGGAGGCGATCCGGGAGAGCAGACACCTCAAGCGGTCGCTCGTCGTGCTGGCGGGCACGATCGTCGGCTTCTTCCTCCACTCCGCCCTCCACGTCGAGCCGGCGGTGGTGGCGCTCACCGGGGCGACCGTGCTCCTGCTCGTGTCCGTCGGCGACGTCGACGAGGCCTTCGCCCGCGTGGACTGGACGACCCTGTTCTTCTTCCTCGGCCTGTTCGTGATGGTGGGTGGGCTCGAGCAGCAGGGCATCCTCGCGCGCGTCGCCGACTTCCTCTCCGACGTCACCGGGGGGTCGCGGGTCGCGGAGGGCCTCGTCATCCTCTGGGGCGCCGCGCTCGGATCCGCGCTCGTGGACAACATCCCGTTCACGGCGGCGATGATCCCCGTCGTCGAGCGTCTCCAGCCCGCGAGCGAGGGGTTCGACGACACGAACTGGTGGGCGCTCGCGCTCGGCGCCTGCTTCGGCGGCAACGCGACCGTGATCGCCGCGGCCGCCAACGTGGCCGCGAGCGGCGTCCTGGCCCGCAGCGGCAACCCCGTCTCGTTCACGCGCTTCCTCGCGGTCGGCGCGCCGGTCACCCTGTTCTCGCTCGGGATCGCCACCGGCTACCTGCTCATCTTCCAGCTGTGATCATGGCGGCGCCATGAGTGGCTTCCTCGACCTGCTCGGGCTCGAGCTCGTGGACGCGTCGGTGCCGCGTTCCGCGCCCCTCTCGGAGGCCGCCCGGCTGCTCGGCGAGAGCCGCGTGGGCGCGCTCGCCGTGCTCGATGAAGGCCGCCACGTGACCGGCATCTTCGGCGAGCTCCAGCTCCTGAGCCTGCTGTTCCCGCGCTACCTCGGGGAGCTACACCACACCGCGTTCGTGCGCGACGACCCGGGCCTGCTCGCGGAGTGCTTCGCCAGGGTGCGCGACCAGCCGGTCGGGCCCAGCGCCCACGAGCCGGTGACGGTCGACGCCGGCGCCAGCGCGACGCACGTCGCCGAGCGCTTCCTCCACCTGGACATGCCGGCGATCGCGGTCGTCCGCGGCGGGACCTACCTGGGGATGCTCAGCCTCGCGGACTTCTGCCGCGCACTGATGCGTCCCCGGATGTGACGTCCCCGCAGGTCGAGGGTAAGGGCCACCACCCCCCCGAAGGCGTGCTCAGGCGGGCACGAGCTTGTAGCCGACCCCGCGAACAGTGACGATCCGCTCGGGCTGCGCGGGCTTGCGCTCGATCTTGCGGCGCAGGTTGGAGACGTGGACGTCGCAGGCGCGCTCGTCTCCGACGTACGGGCTCTGCCAGAGGTGCTCCATGACCTGGCGGCGGGTGAACACCCGCTCCGGCTCGGCTGCGAGGAGCGCCAGCACCTTGAACTCGGACAGCGTGAGGTGCACCGGTTGCCCGTCGGCCTGAACCAGGTGCCGAGCGTAGTCGATCCTGATCCCCCCGAGCTCGCGCACGCCCGCTGCCGTGCTCTCCGCCCGGTCGAGCTCCCGGCGGCGGAGGATCGAGCGCACCCGACTCACGAGCTCTGCCATGGAAAACGGCTTGGTCACGTAGTCGTCGGCTCCGAGCTCGAGCCCGAGCACGCGGTCGAGCTCCGCGTCCTTCGCGGTCAGGAGGATGATCGGGATGTCGCTCTCTGCGCGCAGCGCACGGCACGCGTCGGTTCCCGAGACCTTCGGCATCATGATGTCCAGGATCGCGAGGTCGTACGGGGAGGAGCGCGCGGCGTCGAGGGCGGCCTCGCCGTCAGCGACGGTTTCCACCTCGAGACCCTCCCGGCGCAGCGCGTACGCGACCGCGTCGACGATCGCGGGCTCGTCGTCGGCGAGCAGGATCCGCGCGCTCATGCCGCCCGCTCGCTGGCTGCCGGCAGCACCATGCGCACCGTCGTCCCACGCCCCGGCGCCGAGTCGACCTCGATCCGTCCGCCGAGAGCGCGGACGCTCTGGCGCGCGATCGCGAGGCCCAGGCCGAAGCCGTCCGCATCGCGCCGCCCGCCCCGGTAGAAGCGGTCGAACATCCGCTCCAGCTCGTCCGGGGACATCCCCGGCCCGGTGTCGACGACCTCGACGAGAACGACCGCCCGCCCGTCGCGCGCCCGGAGAGTCACCCGACCGCGCTCGGTGTGCTTCACGGCATTGGCGGCGAGGTTCGCGAGCGCCTGCTCGACGAGATCGCGATCCGCGTGGGCGGTGAGCCCGGCGGGGCACTCGACGTCCACGCCGACCCCCTCGGCGGGATGCAGGCTCGCGGCCACCTCTCGGAGCAGCGGAGCCAGCTCGACCGGGGCCAGGCGCGGCGCCTCCTGCTGCGTCTGCGCGCGCGCCAGAACCAGCAGCGCCTTCGTCAGGCGGCCGAGTCGCGCGGCCTCCCGCTCGATGTGAGCGATGAAGCGGTCGCGCTCCGCCGGCGTCTCCTTCGCTCCCTGCTGGAGCACCTCGACGGCGCCGGTGATCGCGGCCAGAGGGGTGCGCAGCTCGTGTGCCGCATTCGTCACGAACTCGCGCTCCGCGCGCTCCCGCCGCTCGCTCTCGGAGACGTCGGTGAGCACGAGGATGGCGGTCTCCGCCTCCCGGCGCGCCGGCAGCCCGACGACCCCGTACGTCCGATCGTCGCGGGGGGCGAACCGGGCCTGCGCGACGCGGGCGCCGGGGGCGAACAGACCGGCTGCGAGCCGCCGCAAGGAGAGCTCCTGCCACGGGTCCGGCAGCGGATCGCCCGTCGCGAGATCGCGTCGGCCGAGCAGCCGCCTGGCCGCCTCGTTCGCGAACTCGACCTCGAGCTCGCGGTTCACGGTCACGACGCCGTCCTGGAGGCGCTCGAGCAGGCGGGTGAGCCGGTCGCGCTCGGCCTCGAGCCGGCCGAACGAGTCGCGCAGGCGCTCCCGCATCCCGTCGATCGTGAGCCCCAGCACGCCGAGCTCGTCACGAAACCGGGGGCGCAGCGGGCGCTCGAAGTTCCCGGCCTCGATCGCCGCCGCCGCCGCCCCGATCCGGCGCAGCCTCGCGGTGATCAGCATGGCGACGAGCAGCCCGACGACGGCCCCGACGAGGACAGCCCACAGCGCTGCCTCCACGATCTTGTCGCGCACGATCCCGAGCTCGGCCGCCAGCTCCGGCCGAGACGCGTACGCGAGCAGCGCGGCGGGTGCAGAAGGATCGACCTCCACCGGCACCGCGGTCGGCGCCCTGAGCGGGAGCGCGACCACGGTCAGGCGGCCGTCCTCGACCGACGAGATGTAGCGCCGCCCCGCGAGCGCGTTCTCGAGCGCCTCCTCGCGCCCGGGCACGGCACCGAGATCGACCCTGTGCGAGCGGGACGGGGTCAGCAGCGCCCCGTCCGACCCGAACACGAACACCGAGAGGCGCCGGCTCTCGGCGATCGCGGCGGCCGACTGCTCGAGCGTGCCCTCACGAGCGGCCCTCACGACGACGTCCGCGGCAGCAACGCTCGCGCCGACAGCGAGGTCCTCGGCGCGCTCCCGGAACGCCCGCTCCGAACGCTGCGCGAAGAACTGGGCCACCGTGACGGCGGTCACGGCCGCGATGAGGGCGAACGCAACCGCAAGCCACCAGCGCATGCTGATCCGAACGCGTGGCACCTGGCACAGTATTGCCGCTTCCCCACCGGGGTTCGGCGCTGTGTGAGCGTATCTTCACGCAACGCTCACCCGCCCTTCGGAGGCCGCTGCCACGATGGCCGCATGACGAACGCGAGAGCCTCCGGCCTGCACCTCGTCCGGCCCGAGCGCTCCGTGTCGGCGGCTCACCGCGCCCTCGGCCCGGTCCGCGACCTGCGCTGCGGGTCGTGCGGCTACGGGATCGCGACGGGGACCGCTCCCGAGCTGTGCCCGATGTGCCGCACGGCCGCCTGGGAGCCGGCTCCCTGGCAGCCGTTCTCGCGTCTCGACGCCGGCATCGTCGCGGGGCGATGACGAGGCTCTTCGTCGTCGCGGGCACCAGCACCGAGACGAACGTCGCGCTCGTCTCGGCGTTCGGCCGGGCCGGAGTCGAATCCGCGCTCCTGCGCCCGGAGCAGGCCCGGCGCCGGGTGCGTCCCGGGGACGTGGTGCTCGGCCGGGTCGACGTGCTCCCGAGTCTCGAGGGCGTCGAGACGTGCCTGTGGGAGCTGCGCCGGCTCGAACGCTTCGGCGCTCGCGTGCTCAACGACGTCGGCGCCCTCCTGGCCTCGCACGACAAGCTTCAGACGGCGCTCCGTCTCGGGCGCGCCGGCGTACCGCACCCGAAGACCCTCCACCTCGACGGCAAGAAGCCCCTCCCGCGGCTCGAGCCCCCGATCGTCCTGAAGCCGCGCTTCGGGAGCTGGGGCCGCGACGTCGTGCTGTGCGAGTCTCCGGAAGCTGTCGAGCACGAGCTCGAGGCGCTTGCGCGACGCCGCTGGTTTCGCCGTCACGGCGTGCTCGCCCAGGAGCTCGTGCCGCCCGCGGGCTTCGACCTTCGGGTGATCGTCGCCGGCGGCGAGGTCGTCGGCGCGGTCGAGCGCCGCTCCGCCCCCGGCGAGTGGCGGACGAACGTCGCGGTCGGCGCGACGCGCCACCCCGCCGCGCCTCCCCCGGACGCCCGCGCGACCGCGATCGCGGCGGCCGCCGCCGTCGGAGCCGACCTCGTCGGCGTCGACCTGCTCCCGTCCGACGCGGGCTGGGTCGTGCTCGAGCTGAACGGCGCGGTCGACTTCACCACCGATTACTCGCTCGAGGGCCGGGACGTCTTCGACGAGGTGGCGCGAGCGCTCACCCGCGAGCGCCAGCCGGCCGCGCTCGTGGGCTAGCAGCCGGTTGCGGCCGCGAGGGCGCGGCAGATCTCGGCCATGCGGTCGGCGCCGAGGCGGCAGATCCGCTCGGTCAGCAGCGACTTCGGAAGCGTCGTCACGTTGTCGAAGCTGAGCGCGCAGCGCTCCGGCATGCCGTCCTCGACGTCGAGCGTGAGCTCGGTTGGGATGCCGCGGATCGTGCGTGTCGCGGGAACCGCGACGACGCGGTGCAGGACGGGGATCGCCGCCTCCCTGGTGAGGACGAGGAACGGCCGGCGCCCCGCGTCCGGGTGCTCGGCCCACCAGACCTCTCCCCGGGTCACCAGCGCTCGCTCGCGATCGCCTCGCGCGCGGCGAGCTCTGCCCAGGCGTCGTTCTCCTGCGGCGTCAGCTCGTAGCCACGAACGATCGCCCGATCCACGCTGGTCTCGGCGTCGGCCGCGAGGTAGCTCTCGATCGCCTCCCGGATCAGCGACGAGCGCGACCGCCCCGAGCGAGCCGCCCGCTCGTCGAGGAGCGCCACCAGCTCGTCGGAGAGCTGGACCAGAGACTGCCGTCGCGCCACCGCCTTCATATGCTAGCATATGATACTCAGCTCGCGGGCAGCGTCGCGACGTCGCCGACGGCGACGCCCAGGCGGGCGAACGCGCCCCGGCCGACCTCGAGCGCGCTGCGGTAGACGAGGCCCGGGTCATACACCGGGCAGGGGTCGGCCGCGCACGGCTCCATGTCGAGGATCGCGAGGATCCGTCCGCCAGCGTCGAGGAACGCGATCGAGAGCGGGATCCTCGTGTCCTTCATCCAGAAGCCCCCGCGCGTGTCCTCCGCAGAGAGGAACAACATCCCTGCGCGCTCGGGCAGCGACCCGCGCCCCATCAGGCCTCGGCTTCGCTCCTGCGGGGTATCGGCGATCTCGACCGTCAGATCGACCGGCCCGCTGGCGGTCTCGATCTCCAGCGTCCCCGCAACCGGCGCGCCACCGCAGGCGACGAAAGCGAGCAGCGAGAGCGTGGCGAGCACGATCCTGAGCACACCCGGATGATGGCGGAGCCGGCGCGACGGAGTGCGGAACTCGCGGGTTCCCGCGACCACGCTCGCCGCGAGCGGCTAGGTTTCCCGGCGGATGGCCCACCTCTCCGCCTCGTTCTCGGCGACCCTCCGGGTGCACCTGGACGACCGTCCGGGGGCGTTCGCCGACCTGGCACGTGCGATCGCTGACGCCGGGGGCTCACTCGACGCGATCGACCTCGTGCGGGTCGAAGGGGCACGCAAGGTGCGCGACGTGACGGTGTTCGCGCAGGACGCGGGCCACGTCGAGCGGATCGTCGCCTCCGTCCGGTCGCTCCCCGGGATCGAGGTCGAGCACGTCTCCGACCGAACGTTCCTGCTGCACCTGGGCGGGAAGATCGAGGTAACGCCCAAGGCGCCGCTGAAGACGCGCGACGACCTCTCGATGGCGTACACGCCGGGGGTCGCCCGCGTCTGCGAGGCGATCGCGCAGGACCCCGAGTCCGTGTGGAACCTCACGATCAAACGCAACACGGTCGCCGTCGTCACGGACGGAACCGCCGTGCTCGGGCTCGGCGACATCGGCCCCGAGGCCTCGCTGCCGGTGATGGAAGGCAAGGCGATGCTGTTCAAGGAGTTCGGCGGTGTCGACGCGTTCCCCATCGCACTGGCCACGAAGGACGTGGACGGGATCGTGAGCGCCTGCGAGGCGATCGCCCCCGTCTTCGGTGGCATCAACCTGGAGGACATCTCCGCCCCGCGCTGCTTCGAGATCGAGAACCGGCTACGCGCGTCACTCGACATCCCCGTCTTCCACGACGACCAGCACGGCACCGCGATCGTCGTGCTCGCCGCCTTCCTGAACGCGCTGCGCGTGGTCGGAAAGAGGGCGGAGGATGTGAAGATCGTCGTCACCGGGGTCGGCGCCGCGGGCGTGGCCGTCACGAAGATCCTCCGGGCCGCCGGCGTCACGCGGATCGTCGGCTGCGACCGGGAGGGCGCGATCTGGGCCGGCCGCCCCGGCCTCGACGGCGTCAAGGCCGCCTACGCGGAGGACACGAACCCGGACCGGGAGCGCGGCAGCGCCGACGAGCTTCTGCGGGGAGCGGACGTCTACCTCGGGCTCTCGGCGCCGGGAGCGGTCTCCGCGGCCGCCGTCGCCACCATGGCGCCGGGCGCGATCGTCTTCGCGATGGCGAACCCGACGCCCGAGGTCGCGCCGGAGGAGCTCCACGGGCCCGTCGCGGTCATAGCCACCGGCCGCAGCGACTACCCCAACCAGATCAACAACGTGCTCGCGTTTCCCGGCGTCTTCCGTGGCGCCCTCGACGCGCGCGCGAGCGAGATCACCGAGCGGATGAAGCTCGCGGCCGCCCACGCGATCGCAGCCACCATCCCCGAGGACGCGCTCGGCGCCGAGTACATCATCCCGAGCGTCTTCAACCGGGACGTGGTTCCCGCCGTCGCCGAGGCCGTCGCCGCGGCCGCGGACGTGGACGGCGTCGCCCGCCGGCGGCACGTGCCCGAGTCCCCGTAGACGGGGCAGCCGACGTCCGGGGCTACCCGGCGAACGTCGAATAGAGCAGATAGACGTTCAGGCTGATGATCAGGCCGGCGATCGCACCGGCGACGACCGTCGTCAGGCGACGATTCACGAACGCGCCCATGACGTCGACACGGCGTGTGAGGTAGATCATCGGCACGAGAGCGAACGGGATCCCGAACGAGAGCACGACCTGGGAGACGACCAGCGTGCTCGTCGCCGGAAGGCCGAGGCCGAGCACGACGAGCGCCGGCGCCATCGTCACCGCCCGCCTCAGGAACAGCGGGATCGACCGGCGGATGAAGCCCTGCATCACCACCTGACCCGCGTAGGTGCCGACGCTCGAGGACGAGAGACCGGATGCGAGCAGGGCAACCGCGAACGCGAGCGCCGCACCACCGCCGATCAGCCGGTCGAGACCCTGGTGCGCCGCCTCGATCGAGTCGATGCCGGTGTGCCCTGTCCTGTTGAAGAGCCCCGCCGCTACAAAGAGCATCGACAGGTTGATCAGACCGGCGAGGCCCATCGCGACGACGACGTCGATGCGCTGGAACCGCAGGACGTGCCTGCGCTCCTCGTCGTCGCGACACGGGACGCGGCGCTGGGTCAGCGCCGAGTGGAGATAGACGACGTGAGGCATCACGGTCGCGCCGATGATCCCGACCGCCAGGAGCACGCTGTCCCCGCCCGCGAGGTGCGGCACGAGGCCCGCTGCCGCGTCGCCAGCACTGCCGCCGACACTCAGGAAGTCGTAGGCGAAGCCGAGCAGCACGAGCCCGAGCAGGCCCATGATCGCAAGCTCGAACCTGCGGTACCCGCGCTGCTCGAGCGCGAGTATCCCGAACGCGACGACGGCGGTGATCACGCCCGCGGGGAAGAGCGGGATGCCGAAGAGGAGGTAGAGGCCGAGAGCCGCACCCACGAACTCGGCGAGGTCCGTCGCCATCGCGATCGCCTCTGCCTGGAGCCACAGCCCCCACGACACCGGCCGCGGGAAGTGGTCGCGGCAGAGCTCGGGGAGGCTGCTGCCCGTCGCCACTCCCACCTTCGCTGACAGGTACTGAACGAGCATCGCCATCAGGTTCGCGGCGACGATCACCCAGACGAGCATGTAGCCGTACTTCGCGCCCGCCTCGATGTTCGTCGCGAAGTTGCCCGGGTCGATGTAGGCGACGGCCGCGACGAAAGCGGGTCCCAGCAGCGCGAGCGCTCCCCGCACGCGGCCGCGCGCACGGAGCACAGAGAGGGGGCTCGGTCCGAGCGCTCCCCGCGCCTCGGGCGGCAGGGTGACAGTGCCGGTTTCTGGCGGACCCACGAACTGTAATTTAGGCATGACGAAATATGCTGTCAACGTCGCCGCCCGGCCGCCGCCCGGCTGTAGCCTGTAGCTCGATGCCCGAGCCGGCTCACACCGTCATCGTCTGGAGCGACTACATCTGACCGTTTTGCTACGTCGCCCTCGAACGGGCGACGTGGCTCGAGCGCCAGTTCGGCGCCGCAATCGACTGGATGCCGTTCGACCTCCACCCCGAGTACCCGCCCGCGGGGATCCCCCGCAGCGAGCTGGCGCGCCGCTACGGGCCCGACCACGAGCAGCGTGTCCGGGCGATGGTCGAGGAGTGCGGCTACCGCTACGCTCCGCCTCCGGACGTCGTGCCGCATTCGGGCAATGCGCTCGCGGTGACGGAGCTCGCCCGCGAGCTGGGCCTGCACGAGCCCGTGCACCGCCGCCTGATGGACGCGTACTGGTCGGAGGCCGCGAACATCGGCGACGAGGACGTCCTGCTCGGGCTCGCCGCCGAGGCCGGGCTCGACCGAACGGACGCCGCGGCCGCGCTCGCAGACGGCCGGTATCGCGATCGGATCGCGCAGTCCACGCGCGAGGCGAACCTGCTCGGCATCGACGCGATTCCCGCCTTCGTGCTCGACGAGCGGCTCCTCCTCGTGGGCGCCCACCCCCACGAGACGTTCGAGCGGGCCTTCGAGCATCTCGCCGGCCAGGAGCAGCAGCGGTGATCCCCAGCTGGAAGCTGGCGATCGGCGCCGCGATGAAGGCCAAGCGCGCCTGGGACCGGATCCCGCCCGAGAAGCGCGCGAAGGCGCTCGAGAGCGCGAAGACGCAGGTGCGAGCGCACGGGCCCACCGTCGCGAAGAAGGCCGCGGTGGGCGCGCAGAAGGCGGCCGAGGCCGCTGCCACGCACGGGCCCGTGATCGCCCGGCGAATCGCGGCCGCGATCGAGAAGTCCCGGAAGCGCTAGCCGCGTGTACACCGCGCTCGTCGCCGTCCACGTGCTCGCGGCTGCAGTGTGGGTCGGCGGAACGGTGTCCCTCGTCGCCACCGCCGTGCCGGTCCTGCGCCGGTTCCCCCGCGAACAGCGCGCGGACGGCATGCGTTGGCTCGGTCGTCGCTGGCGCCCGCTCGGGTGGGGCGCGCTCGTCGTGCTCGTCGCGAGCGGAGGCTGGCTCGCGTTCGGCTACTGGAACGCGAGCGACCCGGACATGCTGTTCGGCTCCCGCGAGGGGCACCTGCTGCTCGCGAAGATGGCGCTGCTCGTCTCGCTCGTAGCAAGCTCCGCGATCCACGACTTCGTGCTCGGGCCCCGGCTGAACGCGCAGGTGCGGGAGGGGCGCCCCCAGACGCTGCGCCGCCCGATGCAGGCGGTCGGCTGGTGGAGCTTCTCCGTGACGCTGACGATCCCCGTGCTCGGCGTCGTCGTCTCCACGTAGCGGCCCCGGCCGGGCGCGCTCAGGCTCAGATCCAGCCGCGCCGGCGGAAGAAGACGACGAGGGCGACGAGCGCAACGACCTGCGTGCCGATCCCGAGCCCGACGAACGCGGCGAGACCGCCCACCCGGTCGGTCAGCCAGTGGAAGTTCTGGCCGAAGAAGCCGGTGATGAACGTCAGGGGCAGGAACACGGTCGCGATCGCCGCGAGCTGCTTCATCACGCCGTTGAGGCGGTTCGAGACCGTCGAGAGGTAGAGGTCCGTGACGCCGGTCAGGAGGTCGCGGTAGCTGTCGATCATGTCGGTCAGGCGGATCAGGTGGTCGTAGGCGTCGCGGAAGGAGCGCTCGACCTCCTGCGTCACCCCGGGCAGGACGGCGACGCCGCTCGCGATCCCCGCCAGGAGGTCACGTTGCGGCCCGATCGCCTTGCGGAGGCTCACGAGCCTGCGTTTCATCTGGAACACACGGCGCACGTGATCCTCGTCCGCCCGCTCGAAGATGCCCTCCTCGACCGCGTCGATGAAGTCGTCGAACTCCGACAGGAGCGGGAAGAAGCTGTCCACGAGCACGTCGACGACGTGGTGGAGCACCTCGGCCGGCTGCCCGAACACGCCCGGGTCGAGGGCGTGACGCTCCCGGCTCGCGCGGAAGGCGGGGCACGCGTCGCGCCGGACCGTGACGAGGAAGCGCGGCGAGAAGAAGCAGTGAACCTCGACGAGGTTGTCCTCGTCCGGCGCCGCTCCGTACAGAACGAGGGCAACGAGGTCGCCGTAGACGTCGAGCTTCGGGCGCTGGCCGAAGTGGATGGCGTCCTCGACCGCGAGCCGGTGCAGCCCGAAGACCTCGCCGAGCAGGACGACCTCCTCGGCGCTGGGGCCCCGCACGTCGAGCCAGTAGAAGTCCTCGCGGGCGGCGAGCCGCTCGAGCAGCTCGCGATCGGTCCGGACGTCCGCGGTGCCGGCCCGATCCATCAGGTGTGCGGGCACGTCGGTATCCTCGCGGCCCGGCCGGACGCGCCCCCGAAAGCTACGCTCCCTCCGTGAGCACGAGCTTCGAGCTCTTCACTGTCCGGGGGATCCGCATCGGGATCAACTGGAGCTGGCTCGTCATCTTCGCGCTGATCGTGTGGACGTGGACGACCGCGGTCTTCCCGTCGGAGAACCCCGGTCTCTCGGATGGCACGTACCTGGCGATGGCGGTGATCGGCGCCGTGCTCTTCTTCGCCTCCCTGCTCGCGCACGAGCTCGGTCACGCGTTCCAGGCCCAGCACGAGGGGATGGAGATCGACGGGATCACCCTGTGGCTGTTCGGGGGCGTGGCGAAGTTCCGCGGGATGTTCGAGAGTGCCGGCGCCGAGTTCCGGATCGCGATCGCCGGCCCGCTCGTCTCGCTCGCCCTCGGCCTCCTGTTCACGCTCGTCGCCTGGGCGGCCGACCTGCCCGACGCCGTCGACGGCGTCGCCGCGTGGCTCGGCTACCTGAACCTGCTCCTGCTCGCCTTCAACCTGCTGCCGGCGCTGCCGCTCGACGGCGGGCGTGTGCTGCGCGCCGCCCTCTGGCGCGCGAAGGAGGACTTCGCCTGGGCGACCCGGATCGCGGCAAACATCGGCCGCGGGTTCGGCTACCTGATGATCGCGGGCGGGATCTTCCTGTTCATCTTCGAGAGCTCGTTCAGCGGCGCCTGGCTCGCGTTCATCGGCTGGTTCCTGCTCGGCGCCGCGTCCGCGGAGCAGCGGTACCTGGTCGCTCGCGAGGCGTTCGGGGGGCTGCGCGTCCGCGACCTGATGGCGGTAGACCCGGTCACGGTCGAGGCCGACCTGACGCTCGGCCGGTTCATGGACGAGGTTGTCTGGAACCGGCGCCACACCACGTACCCGGTCGTCGATCACGGCAAAGCGGTCGGGCTGCTGCCGTTCCGTCGGGTCGCGGCCGTCCCGCGCGCCGAGTGGGATGCCCAGCGCGTGCGCGACTGCATGCTCCCGCTCGACATGGTGCCGATCCTCGACGGGGACGACGAGCTCGTCGAGGCCGCCGCGGCGCTCTCCGAGGGGTCGGCGGGTCGCGCTCTCGTGCTCGAGGACGGCCGGCTCGTCGGCCTGCTCTCGATGACCGACGTGGCCCGCGCGCTCGAGGTCGGCGGGCCGAAGCGCCGGGGCGCGAGCTAGCTGCTCGCCCCGGGCGATCCCGCACGCGTGGCGCGCGCCGTCAGGAATGCCCAGGCGGCGGTGGCCAGGCACGCGACCGCGACGGCGGCGTAGGCCCAGCGCTCGTCCGTGACCTCGGCGATCGCGCCCGCGCCGACGGGCGCGACCACGGTCGCGACCCCCCACAGCACGTTCAGCAGCCCGACCACGGCGCCCGCGCCGACACCGGCCCGTCGCGCGCCAGCCGCCGCAAGCGGGAACGCGATTGTGAACAGCACGGCCAGGAGCGGCGCCCGCAGGAGCAGGAACGCGACGACGGCCCCCGTTGCCGAGCTCGCGAGCACGATCCCGAGGACGCCGATGAGCATCAGCGCCGCGGCGCCGACAACCTCCACACGAGCGGTCCGGTGGGCGAGTCGCGCCACGGTCGCGCTCGCGACGATGAAGACCCCGGCCCCGGCGGAGAACACGACGCCGATCAGGCCCTCGGACAGGCCGTTGTCGTCGAGCTGGAGCGGCACGAGCAGGTTCACAGCGCCCGCCGTCAGCCCACC
>CAYJLE010000019.1:18398-54287 GCA_964370985.1 uncultured Gaiellales bacterium
GGCACGACCTCCGCGAGCAGCGCGAGCCCCGCCGTCCAGACGGTCGCGAAGCCGATCCCGAACAGCGCCCGGGCGCCGAGGAGCGACCAGAAGTCGCCCGCGAGCCCCTGGGCGACGGCTCCAGCGGCGATCACGACCCCCGAGCCAAGCGTCAGCGCGCGGGCTCCGATCCGGTCTGCCCACACCCCCACCGGGACGGACACGGCGATCGACAGCACGCTCACCGTCGCGAGGATCGCGCCGGTCTCGACCTTGGTCAGCCCGAGCTCCGTGCGGAAGCGCGGCGCCAGCGGCACGATTGCCCAGTTCACGACCTCGGCGACGAGCAGGAGACCGTAGATGGCGAGGGCGGGCCGCCGCACGCGGCGAGTATCCCAGAGCCCGTGGCACGCTAGGATCGGGACGTGACCGGAAACGGCGACCCCGTTGTCCTCCTCTCCGGCGTCCGCACGGCAATCGGCCGCTTCGGCGGCGCGCTCCGCGACGTGGACGCGCACGAGCTCGGTGCCGCGTGCATCCGCGAGGCGCTTGCCCGCGCCGGCGTCGAGCCCGGCGAGGTAGACGAGGTGGTGATGGGTCAGGTCGGCCAGATCGGCCCCGATGCCTACAACGCGCGCCGCTGCGCGCTCGCGGCCGGGATCCCGCCGAGCTCGACCGCGATGAACGTGAACCGGCTCTGCTCGTCCGGCCTCCAGGCGATCGTGACGGCAGCCCAGGAGCTCCTGACCGGGCAGGCGGCCGTGGTCGTCGCCGGCGGCGACGAGTCGATGAGCCGGCAGCCGTTCCTCGACTACGGCGCTCGCGACGGCTGGCGGCTCGGCCCGCGCCAACTTCTCGACGGGACGCTCTCCCTCGTGACCGACCCGTTCGAGGGCTACCCGATGGGGATGACAGCCGAGCTCGTGGCCGAACGCTACGGCGTCTCGCGCGAGCAGCAGGACGCGTTCGCGGCGCGCAGCCAGGAGCGGGCCGTCGCCGCGATCGAGGCTGGCCATTTCGAGCCGGAGATCGTGCCGGTGACGCCCCCGCGCACGGAGGTCCCGTTCGTCCGCGACGAGCACCCGCGCGCGGACACGACCGCCGAGTCGCTCGCCGCATTGAAGCCAGCATTCAAGCGCGACGGCGGCACCGTCACAGCGGGCAATTCGGCCGGGATCAACGACGGCGCCGCCGCTCTCGTGCTCATGCGCGCCTCGGAGGCGAAGCGCCGCGGCCTCACGCCCCGGCTCGTGCTGCGCTCCGTCGCGGTCAGCGGGATCGAGCCCGAGGTGATGGGCTACGCGCCCGCGCTCGCGATCCCGAAGGCGCTCGAGCGAGCCGGGCTCGGGGTCGCCGGGATCGACCTCGTCGAGCTGAACGAGGCGTTCGCGGCGCAGGCGGTGCCGGTCATCCGCGACGCCGGCCTCGACCCGGAGACCGTCAACGTCTCGGGCGGGGCGATCGCGCTCGGCCATCCGGTCGGCGCGACCGGCGCGATCCTGACCGTGAAGCTGATGCACGCGCTCGAGCGCCTCGACCTGCGGCGCGGCCTCGTCACGATGTGCATCGGCGGCGGCCAGGGCATGGCCGCGGTCTTCGAGCGGCCGGCGTAAGTCGGCGAGTCGCTCAGGCCGGGAAGGGGTGCGGCAGCGGCCCGCGGGCCCGCTCGAGCGCGATCCCGGCGCGCAGGACGGTCTCCTCGCCGAAGTGACGCCCGACGAGCTGCACGCCGACCGGGAGTCCCTCGCTCATCCCGAACGGGACGGTGAGGGCGGGCGAGCCCGAGATGTCCCAGGGGATCGTGGCGCGCATCGTCGCCCGCGCCGGGTACGCGTCGCCGTCGATCTCGACCTCGGCCGCGTCGTGCCCGTGCGCCACGGTCGTCCCGGTCGGGCAGAGGAGCAGGTCGTGGCCGGCGAAGAACGCGAGCAGGTCGCGCCGCAGCTCCTCGACCGCGTACTCGCAGGCGACGTAGTCGGGAAGCGAGTCGGAGCGCGCTGCGAGGCGACGCTGGAGCATCGGATGGAGCTCCGAGTGGCGACCCGCGATCACGTCGTCCAGGTAGGGGCCGCCGCCGATCCCGTACATGATCATCGTGAGGACGTTCCAGTCGTGACGCTCGAGACCGGCGACCCGGGCCTCCTCGACCGCGCAACCCGCGTCCGCGAGCGCCGCCGCCGCCCGGTCGACGACGGCCGCCACCGCCGGGTCGACTGCGCCGAACGCCTCCCCGACGACGACACCGACACGGAGCCCGGCCACGTCGCCGCCCGGGATCCCGGGTACCGGCACCGGCACCGCGTGCCAGTCGGCTCCGTCCGGACCGGCGGTCAGAGACAGCGCGAGCGCGACGTCGCGGACAGAACGGGCGAGAAAGCCGACGTGCATGAACCGAAGCAGCGTGTCGGGCCAGTGGCCGGTCAGCGGCACCCGCCCGTGCGTCGCCTTCAGCCCGACGACACCGCAGTAATGGGCGGGCAGGCGGATCGAGCCGCCGAGGTCGCTGCCGATCCCGAACGGGGAGAGCCCGGCCGCGATCGCGGCCGCCTCGCCGCCGCTCGAGCCGCCCGAGGTGCGATCCGTATCCCACGGGTTGACGGTGCGCCCGAAGACGAGGTTGTCGGTCTCCCACCAGAGCACGAAGTCGGGCAGGTTCGTCTTGGCGAGCGGAATCCCGCCCGCGGCACGAAGGCGCGTCACGACCTCCGCGTCGCGCCCGGGCACATGGTCGGAGAACAGTTTCGAGCCGCGCGTCGTGCGCACGCCGGCGGTGTCGACGGAGTCCTTGATCGTGAACGGAATGCCGTGGAGCGGACCGAGCTCGCCGCCACGGCCGAGCGCCGCCTCCGCCGCCCGTGCCAGCCCCTCCGCCTCCTCGATCGGGGTGACGAGCGCGTTCAGGGACGGGTTCAGCCGCTCGGCGCGCTCGCGCAGGCCGCGCAGCAGCTCGACCGGGGAGAGCTCCCGTCCGCGGATCAGCCAGGCGAGGCCGGTCGCGTCGAGGTAGGCGAGCTCGGCGTCCATCAACCGGTGCAGCCTACCCCGGCAACCCTGGTGAGCGGTGCCAAGGGCGGCTCCCGTAGACGGTGCCGGGGCGAGCGTATGCCCCGCCCTCGGCGAGCCGCCGGCGGTAGCCGTGCACCGGGGTCGCCCACGGGTCGCAGCGAACGTCGACGACCGCCGGCCCTTCGGCCGCGAACGCGGCGTCGAACGCGTCGTCGAGCTCGTCCGGCGCCGCGGCCGAGTAGCCCGCGCAGCCGAGACCCGCCGCGGCCGCCGCGAAGCTTGGCGCGACCCCCTCGGCCTCGAGATCGACCGACTGGCGCAGCCCGTCGAAGAACAGGCGCTCCCAGATCTTCAACCACCCCAGCGAGCCGTTGTTGAGGACGAGGTTGACGGTGCGCAGCCCGTGCTGCGCGTGGGTGGCGAGCTCACCGACCGCGTAGGAGAAGCCCCCGTCGCCGCTGACGGTCACGACGCGGCAGCCCGGGCGAGCGTAGGCAGCGCCGATCGCCGCCGGCACCGCGTAGCCGAGGCCGCCCTGACCGCGCGCGTAGAGGAAGCTGCGCCCCGCGACCGGAACGTCCACCCAGGCGGCGAGCCAGCCGGCGGAGAAGCTCGCGTCGCTGACGACCACGTCGCCGGGACGCAGGCGCCTCGCGAGCTCGGCGATCACGCGGGCGGGCTGCAACGGCGAGTCGCCGGAGGCGGCCTCCGTGTCGCGCCGCGCCCGCGCCTCGCCGCGGACGCGGGCGATCTCCTCGACCCAGCCCGGACGGCGCCGCTCCTCGAGCAGCGCGGCGAGCGCCGCCAGCGCTGCACGCGCGTCACCGTTCAGGGCGACAGTCGGACGAAACGTCCGCCCGAGCTCGGTCGCGTCCAGGTCGAGCTGGATCGTCGCCTGCCCCGGCCCGGGCAGCGTCCAGTTGAGGCTCGTGTTCTGGCCGACCTTGCAGCCGCACCAGAAGAGCAGGTCGGCGCGGCCGGCGAGCTCGACCGCCTCCTCGCGCCCGAGCGGGTTCAGCACCCCGCCCGCGAGCGGGGACGTCTCGGCGACGCTGCCCTTGCCGGTGAAGCTCGTCACGACGAGCGCGTCGATACTGCCGGCCAGCGCCTCGAGCTCGGCCCACGCGGCGGAACCGTGGACGCCACCGCCGGCCACGATCGCCGGGCGCTCGGCGCGACGCAGGAGCTCGGCGGCTGCCTCGAGGTCATCCGCTGCCGGCACGGGCCGGTACGCGGGCGCGCTCGTGTAGCGCTCGTCTGCAGCGGCGTCGTCCCCGCTCCCGGCCCACTCGGCGTCGAGCACGTCGTGGGGAATCACGAGCGCGACCGGCGCGGGCCGGCCCGACGTCGCCCACCGGTACGCGCTCCGCACGAGCCCGGGCAGCGCCTCGAGGCTCGGGACGGTGAAGACCTGCTTCGTCAGCGCCGACAGGAAGCCCACCTGGTCGAACCCCTGCGAGCCGACGCCCTTGTGGCGCAGCACCTCCCAGTCGCGGGGCAGCTCCCCGACGAGCGCGAGCACGGGCACGGAGGCGTTGTAGCTCTCGACCAGCCCGTCAGCCAGCTTCGTCGTCCCCGGGCCGACGGTGACGTCGCAGACGCCGGGCCGCCCGGTCAGGCGCGCGTAGGCGTCGGCAGCGTAGCCGGCCGTCCGCTCGTCGCGGACGAGCACGTGGCGGATCCTCGGGGCGCGCCGGTGGATGCCGTCGTAGAGCGCCGCCGTCTGCCCGCCCGGCTGGCCGAACACAACGTCCGTCCCGTGTCCGGCGAGCAACTCGGCGAGGAGGTCGCCCGCGTGCGGCACGGCTAGCCCGACCGGCCCGGGAGCCGCTTCGCCTTGAACGCCGCGGTGGCCTCCTGGAGCGGCTTCTCGACTGGCAGGCGCTCGATGCTCGAGGCGCCGAGGAAGCCGACCGCGTCGGTGTGCTCGTAGATGTACTGCGTGTCGTCGGGGAACGCGATCGCGCCGCCGTGCGCGAACAGGATGATGTCCGGCTTCTCCGCCCGGGCGGCAGCGGCAATCGTGTTGACGCGCCCGGCCGCCTCCTCGAGCGGGGAGCCCTCGGCGAGCTGGGAGCCGATCGAGCCGCCGCGGGTCAGGCCCATGTGAGCGATCACGACGTCGAGGCCGGCCGCGCCGACCATGGTGCCTTCCTCGGGCCGGAACGCGTAGCCCATCGTGAAGAATCCGAGCTCCCGGGCGAGCGCGAGCGCGGCCAGCTCCCGGTCGTAGCCCATCCCAGTGTCCTCGAGCTCCTGGCGGAACTTCGAGTCGGCGTCGATCAGCCCGACCGTCGGGAAGTTCATGACGCCGGAGAAGTTGAGCGCACGGAGCTGGCGCAGGAACGCGTCCATGTCGCGGGTCGGGTCGGAACCGCAGATCCCGGCGATGAGCGGCGCCTCCCTGACCACCGGCGCGATCGTGCGCGCGCCGAGCTCGAGCACGATCCCGTTCGCGTCCCCGTACGGCATCAGGCCGGCGAGGGAGCCGTGGCCGTCCATCCGGTACTTCCCGGAGTTGTAGACGCCGACGAGGTCGGCGCCACCCCGCTCGGCGAACTTCGCGGAGATGCCGGTGCCGGCCCCGACCGCGACGACCGGGCGCCCCGCGTCGATCTCCCTCTGCAGCCTCGCCAGGACATCCTCGCGTGTGTAGCTCTTCGCCACGTCTCGCTCCTTCGCGTCAGGGTTCCAACGGGACGCGCGCCCGCTTGAACGCGCGCACGGCCTCGGCGATCCCGCGGATCGCCGGCACCCGCTCCACGGTCGATCCCGCTACGTACCCCTCGGCACCGGTGCGCGCGAGGGCGAGCGCAACGGGCTCGGGCTCGTTGAGGGGGCCGCCGTGGATCAGGCAGAGAACTTCCGGTCGCTCCGCGCGCGCCGCCTCGACGATCGCGGCCAGCGTCTCGATGCCCGCGTCGAGGCCCGTTGCCGGCTCGGAGCCTGCGGCGCCCCCCGCGGTGACGCCGAGCATCGCGCCCACGAGCTGCGCCCCGGCGGCGGCCATGCGCCGCGCCTCGTCGGCGTTCCACGCCCAGCCGAGCGCCGCGAGCCCCTGCCCGACCGCCGCCTCGACGAGCGCGATCTCCCGCTCGAAGCCGAGCCCCGCCGCCTCGATCTGCGCGCGCAGGTCACCCTCGTACATGCCAACGAACGGCTCGTTCGTGACGCCGGCGGCGCCGAGCTCGGCGACCTGGCCGACGAGCCGGTCGAGCCGCCGGCGCGGGTCGTGGGCGCCGAGGCCGGCGATCACGGGCCGTGTCGAGGCGGCGACGACCTCGGGCAGCGCGTGCAGGGTGTGCTCGTTCGCGTCGCCGTAGGGGAGAAACGCGAGCGCGGACGGGAGGCCGGCGACCCGGTGCGTCGCGGTCGAGTAGCAGGCGAGCAGGTCGGCGCCGCCCTCGCAGGCGCCGCGGGCGCTCAGGCCGCTGCCGACGCCCACGACGACGAGCGGCCCCGCGGCCGCCCGGTCGCGCAGCTCGGTGACGAGAGTGTCCGCGCTCACCGGCCCGCCCAGACCTCGTCGAAGGCCGAGACGACGGCGTCCGAGAACTCCGGGTCGTTGATCGCGGCGTCGACCTCGCGCAGTGGGATGTCGGGGCGAAGGCCCGAGCGGATTGCCTCGAACAGCGCCTCGTCGGCCTCACGGTCCTCGTAGGGCTGGCCGGGCGCGCCGACCGCGGAGAGCCCGCGCAGGGGCAGGAGCACGATCGCCGGCCCCGTCGCCCTGCTCACTTTCTCGGCCAGGATCCGACCGAGCTCCCGGCTCTCCTCGACGTTCGTTCGGGTGATCGTGACGGTCGGGTTGTGGACGTGCAGGCGCCGCTCGGGCACCCGGTGCGCCTCGGGCACCGTGTCCTTCGGCCCCCAGTTGATCACCTCGAGCGCACCCGGGACGACGACCTGCGGGATGCCCCGCCGCCCGGCTGCCTCGAGCCGGTGCGGGCCGGCGCTGAGGACGCCGCCGCAGAGCTCGTCCGTCAGCTCCGAGGTGGTGAGGTCGACGACGCCTTGGACGAGCCCGTCGTCCACCAGCTCCTCCATGCAGCGCCCGCCCGCGCCGGTGGCGTGGAAGACCGCCGTCTCGAAGCCGCGCTGCTCGAGCGCCTGCTGGACGCGTAGCACGCACTGGGTCGTGATGCCGAACATCGTGATCGCCACGAGCGGCGGCTGCTCGCCCGCGGTCGCGCCGCCCCGGTGGAGCGCCATCCCGGCGGCCGCGTGGGCCGCGTTCTCGAGCACGAGCCGGGAAATCCGATTGAGGCCGGCGATGTCGGTCACCGAGTACATGAGGCAGATGTCGCGCGTGCCGATGTAGGGCTGGACGTCGCCCGAGGCCATCGTCGAGACCATCAGCTTCGGCACTCCGACCGGAAGCGCCCGCATCGCCGCGGTGGCGACGTTCGTACCCGACGAGCCGCCGAGCCCGAGCACGGCGTCGAGCCTCCCCTCGGCGAGCAGACCGCGGAGAACTTCGGTCAGCCCTTGCGCCATCACGTCGAGCGCGGCGGCGCGCGCCCCGGCGGTCTCGCCGCCGGTCCTGAGCTCCTCGAGCTCCCGGCCGGCCGCGCGCGCCACCTCGGCGGCGCTGACGTCGCACGCGACGCGCTCCTCCCCGGTCGGCGGCTCGAGCACGCCGACGTCGACGACGAGCGGCGTCGCTCCGGCCGCGCGCACCCGTTCGGCGACGAAAGCGGTCTCCCGTCCCTTCGTGTCGAGCGTGCCGACGACGACGACGGTCCCGCCGTGACCACCCACGTCCATCACCCTCCTCCGCAGTCGAGGCTCGCCATCAACGGGTCTCGAGCACGAGCTTGCCGAAGTGCGCGCCCGCCTCCATCCGCTCGTGCGCGGCCGCCGCCTCCGCGAGCGGGCGCACGCTGTCGATCACCGGCACGACGCCGCCGGCCTCGATCGCGGCGAGCAGTGCCGCGAAGTCCCGCGGGCTGCCCATGGTCGTGCCGAGCAGCGAGAACTGGCCGAAGTAGAAGGGCCGCGCCTCGAGCTGGGCGGTCGCGCCGCCGGTGGCGCCGAAGACGACGACGCGGCCGCCGGGCGCGAGACAGCGAATCGAGTCGGGCCAGGTCGCACCGACGGAATCGACGACGACGTCGACCCCGGCGCCGCCGGTCAAGGCACGCACCTCCGCCGCCCAGTCGCCGGCGGTGTAGTCGACGCCGGCCTCGGCTCCGAGTTCCTTCGCCCGCTCGATCTTGGCAGCGCTCGAGGAGGTGACGAGCACCCGCGCGCCCGCCTGGGCGGCAAGGGAGACGGCAAACGTCGAGACGCCCGAGCCGGCGCCGAGCACGAGCACGGTCTCGCCGGCCCGGAGCCCGCCCCGGGTGAAGAGCGCCCGGTACGCGGTCAGCCCCGCGAGCGGGAACGCCGCGGCCTCGACCCACGAGAGCCGCGCCGGCTTCGGGAACACGTTCTCGGCCGGCACCTTGACGAGTTCCGCGTAGGTGCCGTCGGTCGGCCCGCCGAGGATCTCGAAGCCCGGTCCCGGGGCGTGCTCCCGGTCGCCCCAGCGCAGCGAGGGCAGGATCACGACCTCCTCGCCGGTGTCGCGCCGGACTCCCGCCCCGTCGGAGCCCGGGATCAGCGGCAGCGGGGAGGGGTAGGCGCCCTTGCGCACGATCGTGTCGCGCCGGTTGAGCGCGCACGCGCGCAGCTCGACGACGACCTCGCCCGCGCCGGGCTCGGGGTCGGGCGCCTCGGCGAGGCGCAGCACCTCGGGTCCCCCTGTCTCCGTGAGCACGATCGCCTGCATCGCCCTCAGCCTCCCGTCGGGACGGGAATCGCCTTGAAGCGCTTCATGTTCTCGGTCATCGCCACCTCCGTCGGTAGTCGCTCCATGCTCGAGGCACCGAAGAAGCCCACGATGCCCCGCGTGCGCTCGAGCACGTAGGCGGCGTCCTCGGGCTCGGCGATCGGGCCGCCGTGACAGAGGACGAGGATCTCCGGGCTGACCTCGACGGCGGCATCGCGCATCGCCTGGATCAGCTCGACCGACTCGTCGAGCGTCCTCGCCGTGTGCGCGCCGATCGACCCCTTCGTGGTCAATCCCATGTGCGGCACGAGCACGTCCGCGCCGGCCTCCGCCATCGCGCGCGCCTGGGCCGGCTCGAAGACGTACGGGCAGGTGAGCAGATCGAGCTCGCGGGCGGCGCGAACCATCTCCACCTCGAGCTCGAAGCCCATGCCCGTCTCCTCGAGGTTCTGGCGGAAGACGCCGTCGATCAGACCGACCGTGGGGAAGTTCTGCACGCCCGTGAAACCGAGCTCGCGCAGCTGGCGCAGGAACACCGGCATCAGCCGGAACGGGTCGGTGCCGCAGACCCCGGCGAGCACCGGCGTCTCGCGGACGATCGGCAGCACCTCGGCCGCCATCTCGACGACGATCGCGTTCGCATCGCCGTACGGCATCAGGCCCGCCAGGGAGCCCCTGCCGGCCATCCGGTAGCGGCCGGAGTTGTAGATGATGATCAGATCGCCGCCACCCGCCTCCGCGCACTTGGCGGACAGGCCCGTGCCGGCGCCGGCCCCGATGATCGGCCTGCCGGCGGCCGCCTGGGCACGCAGACGCTCCAGGGCCTGCTCTCTCGTCATGGGCTCCTCCTTCTCGACACCCGGCAGGGAGGCCGGCCGGCCCTGCGGCCGGGCCGGCCCCTCCTGCCTCAACGGTCGGGCGTCAGGCTACCCGCCGCTCGTCCACGGCGGCGGCGTGCCCGCCGCGCACTCCGGGCTCTCGCGATCGGGCGTCGGCGTCTCCTCGCTGAAGAATCCCGCGAAGGTCTGGTCGACCTGCGGGATCGTCTGCAGCGTCGCAAGATCGGGGACACCGTCCTCGTTCTGGTCCTCGACCGCCTGGAACACGAAGTTGTCGGCGACCGCGTTGCGGTTCGCGTCGAGCGTGACCGTTCCGTGCGGCGACTCGTACGTGAGGCCGGACATCGTTTCGCGGAAGGCCGCATGGCCGTCGGAGAGATCGCCGCCGATCGCCTCGAGCGCCTGAAGCGCCGCCTCGGCCGCGTCGTAGTAGACCGCGGCGAACAGGCTCTGCGGTGCCAGATCCGGGTACAGAGCCTGGTAGCCCTCAACGTACTCGGCCCAGGCAGGAGCGGTGGAGTCCGGCGAGACCGGGCCTCCCGTGACCACGCCCACGACCCGATCGCCCAGCTCGCCCAGCGCCGTCGGGTCGAGCGTGACCGAGCCGCCGATCATCTTGTCCGCCAGGGAGCCACGCAGCTCCCCGTACTGCTTGACGAAGTTGACCGTCCCCGTGCCGCCGAGGGCCATCAGGAACCCGTCAGCGCCGCCCTCGGGGATCTGGGCGATGTACGAGGTCAGGTCCTGCTCGCCGAGGGGCACCCAGACGCGCCCCTCGATCTCGCCGCCGAGGGCGCAGAACTCGGCCACGAAGCCCGCGACCTGCGTGTACGGGAAGTCGTAGTCGTCGGCAACAGTGACAACCTTGCGCCACCCGAGCGTGTTGTACGCGTAGTCGCCGAGGCCAGCCATCCACTGCGCGCCGTCGGTACCCCACCGGAAGAAGTTCGGTGCCTGCACCTTCAGCGTCGTATCCTGCGCCGCCGAGGAGCCGTTCAGGAAGGTGACCCCGGGCTGCTCCTTCGCGTAGTTGGCGATCGCGATCCCCTCGCTGCCGGAGAGCGGGCCGATCAGGACGTTGACGCCCTCGGCCTCGACGAGGCGCCTGGCCTCCTCGACCGCCTTCTCCGGGCTCGCGTCCGAGCAGCCGAGCACGACCTCGATCGGGTGCCCCGCCACGCTGGCACCGTTCATCCCGTCGCTCGGGTTCCCTCCGGAGGGCGTGCCTCCCCGCGTGGAGAGCGCGTAGAGAACGCCGCCAACGCTCTCCTCGTAGAAGACCGCGAACGGCCCTTCACAGGTCGAGAGCACACCGAACTTGATCGGCTCGCCCTCGGCGGGCGCCTCGGTCTCGGCCGGCGCCTCCGTCTCGGCCGGCGCCTCCGTCTCGGCCGGGGCCTCCGTCTCGGCGGGGACCTCCGTCTCGGCCGGAGCGGCCTCCGTGGTGGTCGCTTCCTCGTCGCCGCCGCACCCGACCGCTACCGCGGCGAGCGCGAGGGCCAGTGTCGGCACGAGCAGGAGAAGCCTGCCTCGGTGCTGCAACTGCCTCCAGTCCATATCCCCTACCTCCAGCCAGTCGTGGGTTCCACACACCGGCCACGGCCCCACTCTCCGGCCGCGGCGGTCCGCTGTGCAGGTCAACCGAGCTCGGGCGCCACCCCCTTCGCGCGTACCCAGTCGCTGTGGAGCTCGTCGAGCCTGTCGGCCATCGCGCGCGCAAAGGCAGGGTCGTTGATCTCGAGATCGAGCCAGTGCGTCTCGACGCGCGGGTCGAGGTGCTCGCGCAGGGCCGAGAACAGCGCCTCGTCCGCCGCCGCGTCCCTGAAGGGCTGACCATCCACGGCGATCGCGGAGATACCTCGCAGCGGAACGAACACCGCCGCGGGACCGCGAGCGGCGTTCACCTTCGACGCGATCCGCCGCCCCAGCTCGGCGCACTCCTCGGGAGTCGTTCGCATCAGCGTCACGGTCGGGTTGTGCACGTACAGGTTTCGCTCCCGAAACCGCTCGGGCACCGTTTCGACGGGGCCGAAGTTGACCATGTCGAGCGCCCCGAGCGAGACGACCTGCGGAACCCCCAGCTCGCCGGCCGCCTCGAGACGATCGGGACCGGCCGAGAGCACCCCGCCGACGAGCTCGTCCGCGAGCTCCGTCGTGGTCACGTCGAGGACGGCCGCGATGAAGCCGCCCCGCACGAGCGCCTCCATGGACTGGCCGCCCGTCCCGGTGGCGTGGAAGACGAGCACCTCGTAGCCGAGCTCCTCGAGCCGCTCCCTCGCGGCCGTCACGCACGGCGTCGTCACCCCGAACATCGACGCGCCAACGAGGGGCCGCTCCGCCGGGAGCGCGGGCACCGGCGCCCGGGCCATTCCGGCGATCGCGCCGGCCGCATTCGCGAGGATCCTGGCCGAGATGCGGTTGATCCCGGCGATGTCGACAACCGAGTAGGTCATCGTCACATCCGTGGCGCCGACGTAGGGGCGCGTGTCGCCGGACGCGAGCGTGGACACGATCAGCTTCGGCACCCCGATCGGCAGCGCCCGCATCGCCTCGGCCGCGATCGCCGAGTTGCCGGAGCCCCCGATCGAGACGATCCCGTCGAGCCGGCTCTCCTCCCGCAGGCTGCTCGCGACGGCCGCCGCCCCGCCGGCCATGGCCGCGATCGCAGCGCCACGATCGCCCGCGGCAGCAAGCTCCGCCACGTCGGCGCCGGCCGCGCGCGCGACCTCCTCGCGGGTGATGTCCGGTCGCGTGAGCGGCTCCCCCAGCACGCCCACGTCGACGAGGACGGTGTCGACTCCCTGCTCCCGCACGCGGTCGCGGAGGTAGGCGTATTCGAGACCTTTCGTGTCGAGCGTGCCGAGGAGGACGACGGTGGCCATCCGCGCCGCCGCCGGCTAGCGCTCGATCCTCATCACGCCGAGATACTGCTGCTGGAGCTCCTCGCTGGCCACGAGCTCGGCCGCCGTGGTCTCGGCCTCGATCCTGCCGTTGATCATCACGAGCTGCCGGTCGGCGACCGAGGTGGCGACGCCGATGTTCTGCTCGATCAGGAGGAGGTTCATGCCCTCGGCGACGAGCGCGGCGAGCGTCTCGATCATCCCTTCCACGATCGTCGGCGCGAGCCCCTCGGACGGCTCGTCCATCACGAGCAGCTTCGGGTTCGTGAGGAGAGCGCGTCCGATCGCGAGCATCTGCTGCTCGCCGCCGGAGAGCTGCATGCCCCGGTTTCCCTTCCGCTCGGCGAGGCGGGGGAACAGCCCGTAGACCGCGTCGATCGTCCATCTGGCGCTGCCGTTGCCCGACCCGATCATCCGGAGGTGCTCATCGACGGTGAGCGACGGGAAGAGCCGCCTGCCCTGGGGGACGTACCCGATTCCCGCACCCGCGATCCGGTACGACGCCCGTCCGAGCAACTCCTTGCCCTCGAAGCGGATCGACCCCTTCGCGGCCGGCGGGGACATGCCCACGATTGCCTTGCAAAGCGAGGTCTTCCCCATGCCGTTGCGGCCGATGACGGCCACAGGCTCGCTACCCACGTCGAGCTCGACCCCCTGGAGAACGTGCGCCCGGCCGTAGTAGGCGTCCAGCCCCTTGATCGCCAGGACGGGCTCAGCGACGCTCATAGTGGCCCCTCCCGAGGTAGAGGTCGTGGACGAGCTGGTTGGCGCGGATCTCCGCGGGTGTGCCCTCGACGATCACGGCACCGTCGTGCATCATCGTCACGTACTCGGCGACGGTCAGCGCCACGTCCATGTCGTGCTCGATCAGGATCAGCGTGATCTCGCGCTCGAGGCCGAGGAGCATCTCGGTGAGCTGGACGCGCTCGGCCCGGGACAGGCCGGCGGCCGGCTCGTCGAGCATCATCAGCCGCGGCTCTCCGGCGAGGGCCATGCCCACCTCGAGCTGGCGCTGCTCTCCGTGCGAGAGGTTCCGGACGAGCGCCCCGAGCTGATCGCGGAGCCTGATCCGCTCAGCGATCTCCCGTGCCTGGCCCCGGAGAGCGCCATCGCGGCCCGGGAGCCGCACCGGACGCAGATGCCCGCCTTCGGCTCCGACCAGCGCCAGGTAGAGGTTGTCCTCGACAGACAGGCCGAGGAAGAGCCGCGACGTCTGGTACGTGCGGGTCAGCCCGAGCCCCACGCGCATCCGCGCGGGCATGAAGGTCACGTCGTGGTCGAAGAGCTCGATCGTCCCGGAGGTGGGCGGGAACTCGCCGGCCACGACATTGAAGAGCGTGGTCTTACCGGCCCCGTTGGGGCCGAGGATGGCGCGGCGCTCGCCCGGCCGTACGTCGAGATCGACGTCGCGGACGGCCTCGAGGCCGCCGAAGCGCCGGCCGACCCCCCGCAAGCGGAGGATCGGCTCGGCGCTCTCGGCTGTCCGTGCTGCTACTGCCACGGGCGGACTCGGGGCGCTAGCCCCCGAGCACCTCCTCGGGCGCCGTGATGACTTCGGCCTTGCCGGCCCACGGCAGCTCACGCTGGTCGCAGGTCGGGTTCGTGCGGTCGGGCGGCGGGGTCTCCGCCGTGAACGTCCCGCCGAAGTCCTGCGCCACCTGCGGGATCTTCCAGACCGTCACCGGCCCCTCCGCCGTCAGGACACGGACGAAGTTGTCCTGGACCGCCTGGCGGTTCGCATCCAGCGAGATCTGGCCGAACGGAGCGTCGAGCACGACGCCCGTCAGCGCCTCGCGGAAGGCCGCGTGGCCGTCCGAGAGATCGCCGCCGACGGACTCGAGGGCCTGCAGCATCGCCTCGGCGGCGGAGTTGTAGTTGTAGGCGAAGACGCTGCCGGCGAAGCCCGCGAGATCGGGCCAGGTCGCGTCCCAGGTCTCGAGCCAGCCGGTCGCCTTCGGGTCGGTCGAGTCGGACCACATCGAGTCGGCCGACGCGATCCCGACGGCGCGGTCGCCGAGCTCCTGGACGATCAGCGGATCGCCGTAGAAGAGGTTCCCGACGACCTTGTTGGGATCGATCGGACCGATCGTGTCCTCCATCGCCTTGAGCAGCGGGATCACGCCCGCGCCGCCGACGCCGAGGAAGACCCCGTCGACCTCGTCCCAGATCTCCGCGAGCTGGGCCGCATACGACGAGTAGTCGGTCTCGTTGAGCGGCGGCCAGATGCGGTTCTCGTTCGGGATCTGGCCCCCGACCGCGCAGAACTCGGCGATGAAGCCGGCCGCGGACGTGTAGGCGAAGCTGTAGTCGTCCGCAATCGTCGCCGCCGTCCGCCAGCCGAGCACGTTGTAGGCGTAGTCGCCGAGACCGGCGTTCCACTGCGCGCCGTCGGAGTTGAAGCGGAAGAAGTTCGGGGCCTGCACCTTCAGGGTCGTGTCCTGCGCGCCGGAGGTGCCGTTCAGGATCGTGACCTCGGGGTGCTCCTTCGCGTAGTTGGCGACGGCGATGCCCTCGTCACCCGAGAGCGGGCCGATCATGATCTCCGCGCCGAGCTGCTCGATCAGACGCCGGGTCTCCTCGATCGCCTTCTCCGGCGTGTCGTCCGCGCAGCCGTACCCGACGATCTCGATCGGGTGGCCGCCCGGCGCCGGCAGGTTCTCGAGCCCGTCCGTGGGGTTCGCGCCCGCGGGCGTCGCTCCGCGAGCGATCATCGGCATGTGCGCGCCGCCGATGTCCACCTCGTAGAAGGCGCCGAACGCGCCCTCGCAGTCGGACAGGATGCCGATCTTGATCGGCCCACCCGCCTCCTCGGTGGTCTCGGCCGGCGCCTCCGTCTCGGCCGGCGCCTCCGTCTCGGCCGGCGCCTCCGTCTCGGCCGGCGCCTCCGTCTCGGCCGGCGTCGTCTCCGGTGCCGCCTCGTCGTCCCCGCCGCAGGCCGCGGCGAGCGCGGCGAGGGCGAGCACGAGCGCGCCCACCAACAGCCAAAGGCGCCAGCGCCCCTGCTGTCTCGACTCTTGCTGCTCCATCGAACCCCCCTTCCTTCCCTTGACAACGACTTCCCGCTCCAGCGGTTTCCGTGAACCGGTTACCCGCCCACGTGATCCGACGTTCGATCACCCCAACAGTTAGCTCCAACGCCTGCCACGAGTCCACTCCTACCCGGATCTCTCGGCCGGCGCACCGGGCGGTAGCCCCGCGACCCCGGCCCTGCGCCTCGCCAGCCCGCGGGCGGACTCCCAGATCCCGATCAGACCGCCCGGAGAGACCAGCACGATGACCAGGAAGATGACGCCGATCAGCGTGTTGAAGCGGGGCCCGAGCCAGTCGATGTTGCGAGAGTAGGTGTCGATCGCGGTGAACACGAACGCCCCGAGCCAGCCGCCCTCGATCCAGAAGATTCCCCCGATGATCGCGATCACGAGCACGTCGATCGTGCGTCCCAGGCCGACCGAGCCGGGATCGATACGGGTGTTCCACCAGACGGAGAGGATGCCGCCGATGCCCGCGAGGAAGGCGCCGAGCGCGAATGCGAGCGTCCGGTGCAGCGCGACGTTGTATCCCAGCGCTCGCATGCGCGTCGGCTCGTCCCGGATCCCCTGGAGAGCGATCCCGAACGGGGTTCGGACGACGTAGCGGATGAGGGCGTAGACCGCGATCGAGACGACGAGGCAGATGTAGAACAGATTGTCCGGGTCGGTGCGCGGCTTGCTGACGATTCCGGGGGCCTGGATCGAGTTGATGCCGCCGAAGCCCGAGAGCTGGGTCACCTGGCCCCAGAAGTAGAAGAGCAGGATGCCGAAGGCGAGCGTGAGCATGAGGAAGTAGATGCCCTCACTGCGGCTGGCGATCGCTCCGAAGAGAAGACCCACGGCGGTCGCGGCGATGAGGCCGAAGATCACCCCCACCCAGGGGTCCCAGGCAACCTTGAGACCGCCGTCGGCGGCGACGACGTTGCCGAGCACGAATCCGGCAATACCGTAGAGCCCCGTCTGGGCGAGCGAGATCATGTTCCCGTAGCCGGAGAGGAAGATGAGGCTCGCCGCCACGATGCCGAGCCAGAGCGTCTTCGTCAGGATCGCGCTCAGGAAGAAGTCCGTCACGAACAGCGGGCTCGCTGCGAGTAGCCCCACGACCACGATCGCGAGGCCGGAGCGACCCCGCGCGCCCGCGATCATGTCGTCCTCCCGAACAGGCCCTGCGGTCGAACGGCCAGGACGAACACGAGCAGGATGAAGGTCAGCAGCACGGAGTAGTTCGTCCACTGCCCGGGGAGATAGATATCGGCGAAGGAGTCGACGAGGCCGTACAGGAGCGCACCGATCGCGGTCCCGAGCAGGGAGCCCATCCCGCCGATGATCACCACGATCAAGGCATTCAGCAGGAACTGGATGTCGACCCCGGGCGCCAGGCTGGCCGCCGATCCGCCGAGAACGCCGGCCAGCCCGGCCAGCGCCGCGCCGACGATGAACGTGATCGCGAAGACGAGCTGGATGTTGATCCCGAGCGCGGACACCATCTGGCGATCGTCGACGCCGGCCCGGATCACCATGCCGGTCCTGGTCTTGGCGAGCCAGAGCCACAGCATGACCCCGATCGCGATCGCGCAGATGACGATGAAGAAGCGCGTGAACGGGTAGGTGAGGCCGAACACCTTCAGATCGATCGTCCGCTGCAGCGTCTCGGGCCACTTGACGTCCTTGGCGACGCCCCCGTAGAACTTCAGCATCTGGTCGGCCAGGATGATCGAGATCGCGATCGTGATCAGGGCCTGCCTGAGCTCCTGGCCGAGGTTCCAGCGCAGGAACGCCTGGTGCATCGTCAGTCCGACGGCGGCGATGATCAGCGTCGCGAGCAGCAGCGGCACGCCCCAGTTGCCGATGTCCCTCTGGAACTCGAGGGCCAGGTAGCCGCCCAGCAGGTAGAAGGAGCCGTGGGCCATGTTGACGATGCCCATCACCCCGAAGATCAGCGTGAAGCCGCTCGCGATCACGAAGTAGAGACCGGCGAGCGTGAACGAGTTGAGCAGGATCTGCAGGAACAGCTTCGGGTTGTCGACCGCGGCGTTCTTCGCGAAGAAGCAGACCCAGAGCACGACGAAGACGACGACGGCGCCGATCAGGGCCTTCGCGACGTGGCGCCCCACCCGCGCCTGGAGCACCTGGAGGCGCCAGGCGCGCGCGGCTCCCGCCCCGGCCGTGGCGCCGCTCACGGCCTCGCCTCGCGATTCTCACGCAGGAACCGGTTACCTGGCACGGGGCGAGAACCTAACATGCCGGAGATCGGGATTCCACCCGGCGGCGGCCGGGGCGGACGCGGAGACGCGCTCGACGAGCGTCGGAGCGGTCTCCAGACGAACGTCCCGCGCCTCGCCGCCCCGCGCCTGCTCGACGAGGGCGTCGACGGCCGCGACGCCGAGCGCCTCCATTGGCATCTTCACGGCCGTCAGCGGCGGCACCAGGTACTCGGCAAGCGCGGTGTCGGCGTTCGAGACCACCGAGAGGTCTTCCGGGACGGCGATCCGCAGACGAGCGGCCTCGCCGAGAGCACCGACGGCCTGGCTGACCGTCGCCGTGAAGACGGCGGTCGCGTCGGGCCAGCGACCGAGCGCCTCCCGCAGGTCGCGGGCGCCGGCGCCCTCGCTGAACTCGCCTCCCAGCACCTCGGCGCGCTCGAAGCCGTGCCGCGCGGCCTCGGCGCGGAAGGCGGCAACCCGTCGCACAACGGGCTCGACACCGAGCGGACCGGCGAGGTGAACGACGCGACGGTGCCCGAGCGCGGCCAGGTGCCGGACGGCGAGCGCCACGCCCGCGGCGTCGTCCATCGTCACGTTTCGCCCGCTGCCGGGCACACCCCGGTTGACGAACACGTGCGGCAGCGGCCGCTCCGCGAGCAGCGACAGGAGAGGGTGGTCGGGGCGGATCGAGGCAATCATCAGCCCGTCGATGCGCCCCTCGAGTACGAGCCGCGCGAACAGCTCACCCGCCGCCTGCTCCTCGAAGTCCTCGGCAAGCAGGACCGTGAACCGGTGCTCGGCGGCCCGCAGGAACGCGCCGCGCATGAGTTGCGTGTAGACGGGGTTGCCGAGAGCCGGAACGAGAAGCCCGAGCGCCCCGGTCTGCGCGCGGCGCAGGCCGCGTGCAGCCGCGTGCGGGCGGTAGCCGAGCTCGCGTGCCGCTGCCAGGACGCGGCTGCGCAGATCCTCGCCGACGGTCAGGGTCGGGTCGCCGTTCAGGATCCTCGACGCGATCGGCTTCGACGTGCCGGCAGCGCCGGCGACGTCCACCAGCCGGGCGCGAACGCGGGGTGGATCTCCCTGCGACGTGCTCACGGCGCGAGAGCCTAGCCGCGGTCCGGCCGCGACGCGTCCGCGGTGTGCGCTCCCGCGGGCGAATATCATGGGCTCTCACCAGGCGGCCCGGGAGCTGCCGCGATCGGAAGGGAGGTTTTCCCATGGCCGAGATTCGCGGGTGCGATCTCGTCGTCGAGTACCTGATCCGCGAGAAGGTGCCGTACCTGTTCGGCTACGCGGGCCACGGCGCGGTCGGGCTTCTCGACGGCGTTTTCGACCGCCAGGACGAGATCAAGGTGATCTTCCCACGGATCGAGACCGCGGCCGGCTACATGGCGGACGCCTACTACCGCGCGCGCGGTGAGCCCGTCGCCGTCTACACGTCCACGGGGCCGGGCCCGATGCTCCTGACGGCCGCGATGGCGAACGCGTTCTACGACTCGTCGGCGTTCGTCGCCATCACCGGTCAGGTGGCGACCACCCAGTACGACTCGGGCGCGCTCCAGGAGGAGTACCGCTACTTCCAGGCCGACTTCCCGAGCATGTCGAAGGTGATCACGAAGCGCACGTTCCAGCCGCATTCCGTGCGCGATCTCGCGAAATTCCTCCCGAAGGCGTTCAAGCTCGCGCGCACCGGCCGCCCCGGGCCCGTTCACCTCGACGTCCCCTACGACCTCTGGGTTCGCTCCGGCGACGTCGAGGTGCCCGAGCCGTCGGAGCGCTCGGAGATGCTCCAGTGGCGCACGCCCGGCTCCCCCGAGGCCGTCGAGCGCGCCCTGGACATGCTCCTCTCGGCGCGCCGACCGCTGATCCTGAGCGGCGGCGGCGTGATCTGCTCCGACGCGACGGCCGAGCTGCTCGCGTTCGCCGAGCACGTCAACGTCCCCGTCTACACGAGCTTCATGGGCAAGGGCGGCCTGTCGGCGCGCCACCCGCTCCACCTCGGCGTCGCCGGCTGCTGGGGCGAGTACCCGGCCCAGGAGGCGGCCCGCAACGCGGACGTGATCCTCGCGATCGGCGCCCGCTTCTCTGACATCCACTGCTCGTCCTGGCTGCCCGGCTACACGTACAACATCCCGCCGACGAAGCTGATCCACATCGACATCGACCCGCAGGAGATCGGCCGCAACTACCCGACCGAGCTCGGGATCATCGGCGACGCTCGCGAGGTGCTGAAGCAGCTGCTCGCGCTGGCGGAGCGCAAGGGCGCGAAGCGCGAGCGCTCCCCCTGGAACGAGCAGGTCGACGCCTACAAACAGGAGTGGTCGAACTTCATCGAGCCGGAGAAGGCCTCGGACGCTGTCCCGATCGACCCGCGCCGCGTGATCGGCGACCTGCGGGCCGTCGCGCCGGACAACACGCTGATGATCACCGACACCGGCAACCACCAGTGCTGGGTCGAGCAGTACTGGGACGTGTACGAGCCCCGCGCGATGTTCACGCCGGGCGGCTTCGCCGGCATGGGCTTCGGCACGTACGGCGTGCTGGGCGTCAAGCTCGCCCGGCCCGACCGGCCGGCCGTGTGCGTGACGAGCGACGGGAGCTGGATGATGTTCCCGGGCGCGGTCGCGACCGCCGTCGAGCACGATATCCCGGTGGTCTGGGTGCTCCTGAACAACTACACGATCGGCGTCATCCGCGACCTCCAGCGCTTCTACATGGACGGCCGCGAGGTCGGCACGAGCTTCATGAAGCAGTCCACCGGCGAGCTCTGGAACCCGGACTTCGCGAAGATGGCCGAGGCGATGGGCGCGGGCGCGGCCACGGTCGAGCACCCCGCCGACCTCTCGTCGGCGCTCGAGACGGCGTTCGCGTCCGGGAAGCCGTACCTCGTCGAGGTCAAGGTCAACCGCGACACGCCGGTGCCCCTGATCGGGACGTGGCACTTCGACCCGATCCCGCAGGCCGAGCCCACGTTCGGGCGCGCACACCCGTTCGGGGCGTGAGCCTCTTCCCGTTCACGGCGATCGTGGGGCAGGAGCGCCTGAAGCGGGCGCTCCTGCTCAACGCCGTCAACCCCGCAATCGGCGGCCTGCTCGTGAAGGGCCCGAGCGGCACCGCCAAGTCGACCGCCGTGCGCGGGCTCGCCGAGCTGCTGCCGGAGATCGAGGCGGTCGCCGACTGCCCCTTCTCCTGCGACCCGCGCCGGCCCTGCAGCGCTTGCGCTGGACGCGCCGCGGCCGGCGAGGAGCTGCCGGTGACGCGGCGGCGGCGGCGGATCGTCGACCTGCCGCTGAACGCGACCGAGGACCGCGTCTCCGGGACCGTGGACATCTCGCGGGCGCTGCGGGAGGGCGAGAAGGCGCTCGAGCCGGGACTGCTCGCGGAGGCGAACCGCGGGATCCTGTACGTCGACGAGATCAACCTGCTCGACGACCATCTCACGGACGTCCTGCTCGACGCGGCCGCGCTCGGCGTCAACGTGGTCGAGCGCGAGGGCATCTCCGTCTCCCACCCGGCACGCTTCCTGCTCGTCGGCACGATGAACCCTGAGGAGGGGGAGCTGCGACCCCAGCTCGCCGACCGCCTCGGCCTGCAGGTCGAGGTCGAGCCGCTCGCCGACGTGCGAGCGCGGGTCGAGGTGCTGCGCCGCCGCGAGGCCTTCACGGCCGACCCGACGGGCGTTCTCACGGCCTGGCAGGACGAGCAGAGCGCGCTCGCCGAGCGCGTGCGTACCGCCGAGGAGCTGCTCGCCCGGGTTGCTGTCCCCGAGCGGCTGTACGTCGCGATCGCCGAGCTCGCGCTGCGGGTCGGCACCGGCAGTCATCGCGCCGACATCACGGTGCTCGAATGCGCGAAGGCGGTGGCGGCGCTCGACGGGCGCACCCAGGTGCGCCCCGCGGACGTCGTCGATGCCGCGGAGCTCGCGCTCGGACACCGGCTCGCATTCGACCCGTTCGCGCCGGCGCCGTCGGTCACCCGCACGGATATCGAGCGCCTGCTCGACGACATCCTCGACATCGGGATCGAAGAAAAAAAAGCGCTCCGCCCGGCGAGGGCGGCCCGGGGCGGAGCCTCGAGCTGATCGAGGGGACGCCCGCCGTCGAGGAGCTCGACGCCGAGACGGCCCTCGCGTTCCCGCGTGACCTTCCGCGCGACCGGCTCGAGCGGGCGGCGATCGGGCGACGCGTCCGCTCGCTCGTCAGCCACCGCCGCGGCAAGTACACGCGGGCCCGGCTCGTGAACCGGGACGCGCCCGACCTCGCGCTCGACGCGACGCTCCGGGCGGCCGCGATCCGGGCCGGCCGCGCCCGGGCCGGACGGATCGTCGTCGAGCCCGGGGACCTGCGCCGTAAAGTGCGCGAGCACCGCTCCCCGTTCGCGGTCGCCTTCGTCGTCGACAACAGCTACTCCGTCCACGCCGAGCGAATGGTCGAGAAGGTGAAGGGGCTGACGCTCGAGCTGCTCGCGGACGCCACCGGTCGCGGCGACCGCGTGGCGCTGGTCGCGTTCAAGCGCGGGCTCCCGGAGGCTGCGGTCGCCCTGCCGCTCACGCGCAGCACCTCGTTCGCGTCGGCGCGGCTCGAGTCGATCCCGCTCTCGGGGAGAACGCCGCTCGCGGACGCGCTCAGGCAGGCTGGACGGCTCCTGCGCCAGGAGATACGCAAGCATGCGAACGTCGTGCCGCTCGTGGTCTGCGTCACCGACGGGCGCCCGACGGCCCCCCTGCGGCCAGGCGGCGACCCGCTCGCGGACGCGCTCGACGAGGCCCGGGCGCTGCGGCGCGCCGGAATCGCGCTCGTGGTCGCGGACACGGCAACGGGCCGGGGACGCGAGGCCGGGCGGGCCCGCGAGCTTGCCGACGCGGGCGACGGCCGCTACCTGCCGTTCGCGCGCCTCGCGCCGGGCACGCTCACGGCTCTCCTCGGAGAGGGCGCCTGATGGGCGCGGAGGCCGGCCGGCGGATCGACTGGTCCGCGCCACCGCTCACGGAGGGCGCCGTGCTGGCGGCGTTCGCGACGCACTGCAGCGACGAGCTCGCGGACGTCGAGGTGCTCGAGCAGAGCGCGACCCACCTCGTAGCCCGCTGGCGCCGCGAGACCAGCCGGCTCGAGCTCCTCGCAGGCCCGGCCGGGCCTGCTCTCGTGCCCCGGCCGCAGCCGACGCTCTGCCTCGTCGACCTCGAGGGTGGCCTCGAGGGGATCGCGGAGCGCTTCGCCGCCGAGCCGTCGCTCCGCGCGAACGTCGCGCTCGTCGACCTCGTGCGGCTCGAGAAGATCTCGACCGTCCGCTCGAGCGTGTTCGTGTACTTCGAGTGGTTCCTGCGCGACGCCTACGGCGTCAAGCTGCTCACCTCCCCCGCCTTCACCCGGGGGCTGATCGCGCGCGGCCACCTGCATCTCGGCTTCGGGTAGCCGCCCGGGCAACGGCCTCGGCGCACCGTGGTAGCCTGCGACTGACCCCGAGCTCAGACCCGAATGGGAGGCACGATGGCGTACCGGGCAGTGATCCCGTACGAGTCGCTCGATCCGCTCACGATCGGCGCCTCGGACGACGAGAGCAAGGTCAACCGCGACACGCTCGAGCTCGAGATCCCGGAGCGCAACCTGCTCGCGGCGATCTACCCGGACGAGCCCCCTCCCGTGCCCGACGCCACCGACGCTGCCCGCTACGCGCTCGAGCACCCGGTCTCGGGGCGGAGCTTCTCGAGCCTGCTGGCGGGCGCGAAGAGCGTCGCGATCGTGATCGACAACCAGTTTCGCCCGACGCCCCAGTCGAAGCTGCTGCCCGCCGTCTTCGACGCGCTCGAGACAGCCGGGATCACCGACGCGCGGGTCGTGTGCGCGAACGGCAAGGTCTTCCCGATGTCGGAGACGGACATCCCGCAGAAGCTCGGCCCGGAGAACCTCGCGAGGATGGAGCGCCTGGGGATCCCGTTCTTCCAGAACGAGCCGCGCAACGAGGAGATGTACACGTACGTGGGCGTCACGTCGCGCGGGACGCCGGTGTGGCTGCACCGGGAGGTGGCCGCAGCCGACGTCACGATCACGATCGGCCAGGCCCAGTCGAACCACTGGGGCGCCGGCGGCGGCGGCAAGCTGATTCTGCCCGGCGTCGTCTCGGACGAGACGATCGAGGCGAACCACTGCAACCTCGTCCCCTCCCCGCAGACCCACTACGGCGCCTACGCGGGCCCGATGCGCTCGGACATCGACGAGGCCGCGACGATGTGCGGCCTGACCTGCACGATGAACGTCGTGCTCGACACGCACGGCCGCGTGATCGAATGCATCTTCGGCTCCCACCCCGACGCGCACCGCCACGCGATCGGCCGCTTCAACGAGATCTACACGTACGAGCACCCGGGACCCGCCGACATCGCGATCTGCGGCGTGTTCGCGCCGACCGACCACCTGTTCTTCCACACGGGCTGGGGCTGCATGTCGGCCGACCTCGTGGTCAGGGAAGGCGGCTCGATCATCTACTGCAGTCCCTCGCCCGGCGTGTCGACGGCGATCGGCGACTTCCCCGGCCTGGCTCTGATGGACATGATGAAGCCGTACCTGCCCCCCACCCGGGCGAACTACGAGCGGGTGCTGAAGGACATCCACGCCCGCGCGATCCAGATGTGGGCGGGCTGCATCTGGGTGCCGATCTACGAGGTGATGACCCGCAAGCACCTGAAACTCGTGACGATCGAGGAGAACCTCGAGATGGCGGCGGACGTCGGCATCGACGCGACCACGTCGCTCGACGCGGCCTTCGCGGAGGCGCTCGAGCGCCACGGGCCCGATGCGAAAGTCATCGTGCTGCCGTTCGCGCGCTACCAGCTTCCGGGAAACGCGGTGCGGATGCACGCGGAGGATCTGAAGCCGCTCGAGGAGGTCCGCCTGTAGGGGCGGGGCATGACCCGCCTGGAGGCCCGCCGGTGACGCACGGCGCGATCCGCGGGTCGACCACGATCGTCGAGATCCTCCGCCGCTACCCCGGCGGCGAGGCTGCACGTCTGATGTCACGACTCGCGTGGCCGTGCGCCCACTGCGGCGGCGCGTTCCACGAGCCGCTGACGCTCGCCGCGAAACGCCACCGGAACGACCCGCGGGCCGTGCTCGAAGCCTTCCGCGCGCTCGAGCGGGCGGGCGGACCATCCGACGAGCAGGTCCGGCTGGCGGCGGAGAAGCACCGCTGATCGGGACGGTTGACAGTACATACAGAATCTGTATAGATTTTGTCTAGCTCAATCGAACCGGAGGACAGCCCCGTGACCGCCATCGCCCTCGATCCCGCCGTCCGCCTGCGCCGCCTGCGGCGCTTCAATGCGCTGCTCGCGCCGCTGCACCTCGTCCAGGGGATCCTGATGCTCGCGCTCTCGAGCGCCTTTGCGCTCCCGATCACGACCTCGTTCCTGTCCGAGGATCCGGCGCAGCTCGCCGGCCCGCCCGGCCCTGACACGATCGTCGACCTGCGAATCGGGCCGCTCGTGGCCGTCTTCCTCCTCCTCTCCGCCGTCGCCCATGCGACGCTCGCGCTGCCGCGCGTGCACCGCTGGTACGAGGCGAACCTCGAGCGCGGGATCAACATTGCCCGCTGGGTCGAGTACTCGCTCAGCTCGTCGGTGATGATCGTCGTGATCGCGCTCCTGGTCGGGATCTTCGACCTCGCCGCGCTGATCGCGCTATTCGCGGTCAACGCCGCCATGATCCTGTTCGGCCTGATGATGGAGCTGCACAACCAGCGCACCGAGCGGACGAGCTGGCTCGCGTTCTGGCTCGGCACGATCATGGGCGCCGTACCGTGGATCGCGATCGGGATCTACCTGATCGGCGCCGGCGTGAACGGCGACGTCCCGGGCTTCGTCTACGGGATCTACGGCTCGATCTTCGTCTTCTTCAACGTGTTCGCGATCAACATGGTGCTGCAGTACCGCAAGGTCGGCCGCTGGCGGGACTACCTGTACGGGGAGCGGGCCTACATGCTGCTCAGCCTGTTCGCGAAGTCAGCGCTGGCCTGGCAGGTGTTCGGCGGGACGCTGCGCTGAGTGCCGGGCCAGCGCCGCAAGCGCGCGCTCAGCGGGCACTGAGGCGACCGAGGAAGACCGCGTTCAGCGAGCCCGAGCGGAACGGCTCGGGGTCGATCTCGACCCGTTCGTAGCCGGCGGCGCGCACGGCGGCGACGATCTCCGCTCGCCCGTCCGGGGCGAGCGTACGGGGCAGCTCGCCGGCCGCGAGCTCCACCCGCCCGAGCGGGCCGTGGTGGCGCACGCGCAGCTCGCGGTAGCCGAGCGCCTTCAGCGCCAGCTCCGCCCGGTCGACCCGGGCGAGCGCCTCGGGCTCGACGGGCGTCCCGTAGGGGAGCCGGGAGGCGAGGCAGGGGGAAGCCGCCTTGCCGGCGCTCGGCACGCCGAGAGAGCGGGCGAGCGCGCGCACCCCGTCCTTGCCGAGGCCGGCCTCGAGCAGCGGATGGACGACGCCGTGCTCGGAGGCGGCGCGGAGCCCGGGTCGCCAGTCGCCCTCGTCGTCGGCGTTGGCGCCGGACAGTAGCGCGGCGAAGCCCCGGCGGGCCGCCAGCTCGCCGAGCCGCTCGTACAGCTCGGACTTGCAGTGGTAGCAGCGGTCGGGCCCGTTGACACGGTAGCCCTCCCGCGCGAGCTCCGCCGTCGTGATCGTCTGGTGGGCTATCCCGATCGCAGGGGCGACGTCGCGGGCGCCGTCGAGCGCGCGGGTCGCGAGCGCCGGCGAGACCGCCGTGACGGCGAGCGCGCGCCCTCCGAGCGCGCGGGCGGCCACGGCGGCTACCACGGAGGAGTCGACGCCCCCCGAGAACGCGACGACGGCGCTGCCGAGATCGGCTATCCGCCGCTCCAGGCGGGGGAGCGCGCTCATGGAAGCTGCGCCCGGGCGAGCGCCTCCGCCCAGACCGACTTGACCGGCCGCCCGGAGCGCGCGGCGACGGCGGCGCAGTCGTCGTGCTCGGGCGCGACGTTGACGACCCGGCCGTCGAGCAGCCCGAGCTTGACCCTCACGGTCTCGCCCGCCACCTCGACAGTGCGCTCCTCCCGCTCGAGCTCGTGGCGCGCGAGCCGGGAGACGCGGACACCGAGCGCGCTCGTCTCCTCGAGGATCGCAGCGGTCACCGCCTGCTCGGCCGCAGGCCGGGCCAGCGCGGAGAGGACGATCCCGGGCCTCCCCTTCTTCATCTGCGCCGCCACCGTCCAGACGTCGAGCGCTCCCGCGGCGAAGCAGCGCTCGACCGCGTCGGGCACGAGCTCGGGCAGCAGGTCGTCGAGGTTCGTCTCGATCAGGATCACGTCCGCCGGGGGCGAGACCGCCGCCCCGAGCAGCACGCGGAGCAGGTTCGGGCGCTCGGGGAAGTCGTCGGTTCCCGCTCCGTAGCCGACGCGCTCGAGCACGAGCGGCGGTGGCGGCCCGAACGACTCCGCTAGCTCAGCCGCGAGCGCGGCCCCGGTGGGCGTGACCAGCTCCTTGACGCCCTCGACCCCGTGGACGATCGCCCCCCGCAGGAGCTCGACGGTCGCGGGCGCGGGCACGGGCAGGATGCCGTGGGCCGCCTCGACCAGGCCTCGCGTGTACGGAAGCGGCGAGCAGAGCACCCGCTCCACGCCCAGCTCCTCGAGCAGCAGGGCGGCGCCGCACACGTCGACGAGTGTGTCGACCCCGCCGAGCTCGTGGAAGTGGACGCGGTCGACGTCGCTCCCGTGGATCTTCGCCTCGGCCTCGGCGAGCCGCCGGAACGCGCCGAGCGCGCGGGCGCGGGCCCGCGGCGGCAGCTCGGCCGCCTCGACCAGCTCGCGCATCGCGCGCCACGTCCTCGGCGGCGGCGACGGCGGCGGCACCACCTCGACGTGCAGGGCTCCGACGCCGTGGCGCTCGACGCGCTCGACGCGGATCTCGACCGGCCCGAGCCCGAGCCGCCCGGGCACTTCCCGCAGCGTCTCCTCGCGCGCTCCCGCGTCGAGCAGGGCGGCCAGCAGCATGTCCCCGGCAATGCCACCGACGCAGTCGAGGTAGAGGAGGCGGCTCACGTCAGACCGCCACCCGGTGGAGCCGCCAGCGGCCCGGCACGCCCCTGAGCTCGTGCTCGCCCCGGTCCTCGAAGGCGAGCCCGGAGCCGGCAACCAGGTCTCTCACGGTCTGCGAGACCCAGACCTCGGCGGGGCCGGCACGGTCGGTGACGCGGGCCCCGATCGCAACCGCGATCCCTCCCGCCTTGCCGGCGACGAGCTCGCACTCGCCGGTGTGCAGGCCCGCCCGGGCCGGGATC
The DNA here is from genome assembly GCA_964370985.1 of uncultured Gaiellales bacterium. Classification (GTDB taxonomy): domain Bacteria; phylum Actinomycetota; class Thermoleophilia; order Gaiellales; family Gaiellaceae; genus JAHDVS01. The sequence goes on from CAYJLE010000019.1 coordinate 46,407, forward strand.
CCGAGGCCCCCGACCGACTCCACGATCGAAAGAGCGCAGCGAATCGCCCGGGCGGGGCCGTCGAAGGTGGCGAAGAACCCGTCGCCCGCCGTGTCCCACTCCCGGCCCTGGTAGCGGGCAAGCTGGCCGCGAACCCGGGCGTGATGCGCCTCGACAAGCTCTTTCCAGCGCCGGTCGCCGAGCTCCGCGGCTCGCTCGGTCGAGCCGGCGATATCGGTGAAGAGCACCGTCGCGAGGAAGCGCTCGAGATCGGCCTCCTCCACCTCGAGACCGGCCACGAACCGCTCGACCTCGTCGAGCAACGCGTCCTGGTTCCCCACCCAGAACAGGTGCGCGTCGCCGGGAACCTCGGCGAAGCGAGCGCCGGGAATCCACTCCGCGACCCGCCGAACGCGCTCGAGCGGGAAATCGAGGTCGCCGGGGCGCGCGAGCACGAGCGACGGCACGTGGATCGCCTCGAGCGCCGGGGTCACGTCGATCTCGCCGTTCATGCGCGCGAGCGCGATCGCCGCGCCCGGGCTCGCGGCGCGGCGCAGGTAGGAGGCGAGCCAGCTCACGAGCCGCTCGTCGTCCGCCTGGCTCGGAGCCGCCCAGTCGCGCAGGGCGTCGCGCGCGTACTCGACCGTGCCCCAGGCCCGCTCGATCTCATCGAGGTGCTCGGGCGAGCTGCGGTAGCGCCCGGTCCAGTCGGACTCGGTGGCGAACAGGACGAGGGCGATCGTCCGCTCGGGATACGTGGCGGCGAAGAGGATCGCCAGCGGGCCACCCTCCGAGACGCCGAAAACGACCGCGCGCTCGGACCCGACCGCGTCCATGACCGCGCGCACGTCGTCCATCCGGGTCTCGAGCGAGGGGAGCTGCGAGTCGGGGACACGGTCGGAGAGGCCGACGCCGCGCTTGTCGAACAGGACGAGCCGGGAGAACGAGGCGAGGCGCGAGAGGAAGCGGGCGAGGCCGGGCTCCTCCCACATCGCCTCGACGTTGGAGGCCCAACCCATCACGAAAACGAGGTCGATGGGCCCGTCGCCGACGACCTGGTAGGCGACGTGGACGCCGTCCGCGGCCCTCGCGTAGCGGGTCTCGGGAGTCATCTCTCGCTCCCCGCGCGCGCGATCCGCGCCGCAATCGTGCCGGCGCCGAAGCCGTCGTCGATCCCGACGACGGCGAGCCCGGCCGCGCAGGAGCAGAGCATCGCGTTGAGGGCGGTGCGGCCGCCGTGGGCGGAGCCGTAGCCGACGCTCGTGGGCACCCCGATCACGGGGCAGGCGACGAGGCCGCCGACGACGCTCGCGAGCGCCGCGTCCATGCCCGCGACGACGACGACGCAATCGGCACGCGCGAGGTCGGGAAGGACGGCAGCGAGGCGGTGGATACCAGCCACGCCCACGTCCTCGTGGACGGCCACGCCTGCCCCGAGCAATTCGGTGCGGATCCGCGCCTCGTGCAGGACCGGCCCGTCGGAGGTGCCGGCGGACACGAGCACGACGAGGCCCGCGGGCTCGGGCAGCGAGCGCTCGATCCAGACCGCGCGGGCGCGCTCGTCTTCGCGGGCGTCAGGGGCGACGGCACGCACGGCAGCGCGCACGTCCTCGCCGGCCCGCGTGACGAGTACCGAGCCGGCGCCGCCCGCGACGAGCGCCTCGACGATCGCGGCCACCTGCCCGGGCGTCTTGCCCTCGGCCAGGACCGCCTCGGGCGCGCCCTGGCGGAGCTCCCGGTGGACGTCGACACGGGCGAAGCCGAGGTCCCGGTACGGGAGCGCGACGAGTCGCTCGAGCGCCTCCGCGGGCGTCACCTCACCCTGCCGGACGCTCCCGAGCAGCGCCTCGAGCTCTCCTCGCAGGCCGGCCATGCGCCGATTATCGCCCCTCCGCGGCGCCCGCCGAGGCGCAAGCCCGCGGGCGGGCTCTAGAGTTTCCCGCCATGGCCTCCTCGCTCGACGACGTCCGGCGCGCGCTCGGGGAGCCCGGGGGCGCCGGTCGGGCGCTCGCGGCGCTTCGTGCGGCGCTCCGTGCCGACCGCGTCTCGTTCGGAGCGATCGACGCTCCCGGCGGCGCGTTCGAGATCCTCGCCACTGCCGGCGAGTCGCTGCTCGCACCCGGAACTCGGCTGCCCGCCGCCGCGTCCACGCACTACTCGCTCGCCTGCGACGGCACATCATTCGTCTCGCCCGACTTCGACCGCTGGAACGGCTTCGACCTGCCGGTCGATCGCCTGATTCGCCTCCACGGCTTTCGCGCCGGGGCCGGGCTCCCCGTCTGCGAGCGCGGGCGACGCGGCGTGCTCTCGATCCACTTCCGCCGCAGCAACCCCGACGCGATCTCGGCGATCCCCGACCTGCTGCCGCTGCTCGGAGCGCTCGCGACGGCCTTCCTCGGGAGCCGGGCCGCCGCGCCGGTCTCGCTCACGCCCCGCGAGTACGAGGTGCTCGTCGGCCTCGACGAGGGCCTGCGCGTGAAGCAGGTCGCGCTCGCGCTCGGCATCTCCGAGGCAACCGTGAAGGCGCACTCGCGCAACCTGTTTCGCAAGCTGGGCGCCACCTCCCGCGCCGAGGCGACGCGGGCGGCGCGCAGCCTCGGCCTGCTGCACGCGTAGTCCGAACGGACGATTGAGCCGGCCACCCGGCATCGCCACCATCGGTGGGGGTTATCCTCGACCCACCCACCATGCCCGATCCCGCCCGCGACGGCACCGAGATCACGCCACGTGAGAGTCGGCGGCTCGCCACCGCGCTGACCGCGTACGGCGCGATCGGGATCGCGCTCTCGATCGCCGCGATCCTCGTCGCGTTCTGGCTCGACGGAGCCTTCGGCGAGACGCAGGAGGACGTGACGTCGCAGATCACCCAGCTCGAGGTCACGATCGACAAGACCGCCACGAGCCTCCGCGACACGGCCGACTCGCTCGATGGGTTCGGTACGACCTTCGAGAGCACCTCGACGGGGCTCGTCCAGATGGGCGAGGTGACCACCCGGCTCGCGACCGTGATCGACGATCTCGCCGCGTTCTTCGCCACGATCGAGCCGCTCGTCGGCTCGGTGCCGGCGCTCGACGGTGTCTCCGACCAGCTGGCCGGGCTCGAGCAGAGCCTCGAGACGGTCGCCGCCGACCTGACCGCGAACCGCGGCCAGCTCGGCTCGACCGGCGCCTCGCTGCGTGACCTCGCCGCCCAGCTCGACGAGGTCGAGACGACGCTCGCGACCGGGCTGATCGACGAGCGCGTCGGGCAGGGCTTCGACTTCCTCCGGGCGGCGATCGTCGCGCTGACGGTCTGGTTCGCGCTGCCCGCGCTCGCCGCCCTCCTGATCGGCATCTGGCTCCGGCGTGCGGTCGCGCCCCGGGAGCCGGCCGCGCGATGACGAGCACGGCGCAGCGGTGGGTCGGGCAGCCGCTGCCGCGGTTCGAGGACGAGGCCCTGCTGCGCGGCGCCGGCCGCTACCTCGACGATCTCGACCCGGTTGCGGGCGCCTGCCACGCCGCCGTTCTACGCTCCCAGCTCGCGCACGCCCGGATCGCGAGGCTCGATCCGTCGGCGGCGCTCGGGCTGCCGGGCGTCGTCGGCGTTCTCACGGGCACCGACGTCGCCGGGCTGTCGCGACCGTTCCCGGCCGGGATCGACTGCCCGATCCCGTACCACGCCGCGGCCGTGGACGTGGCGCGCTACGCGGGGGAACCGCTCGCGGTCGTCGTCGCGCGCGACCGCTACGTCGCCGAGGACGCGCTCGAGCTCGTGGAGGTCGATTACGAGCCGCTCGAGCCCGTGCTCGACCCGCTCACGGCCGCGGCCACGGAGGAACTGCTCGCATCCGACCGCTCCTTTCGCTACGGCGACCCGGAGAGCGCGCTCGCCGCGGCGCACCTCGTCGTGCGCCAGCGGTTCGCGTTCCCGCGCTGGAGCTGCACCCCGCTCGAGTGCTACGGGGTCGTCGCCGACTGGGACGAGGCGACCGGCTCGCTGACGGCCTGGGCGAACTTCCAGGGGCCGTTCACGCTCCACTCGGTCGCGGCCGCCGCGCTTGGCCTGCCCGGCTCGAAGCTCCGCCTGATCACGCCGCCCGACTCCGGCGGCAGCTTCGGGATCAAGTCGACGGTCTACGCCTACGTGGTGCTGATGGGGCTCGCCTCCCGCAAGCTCGGCGTGCCCGTGCGCTGGATCGAGGACCGGCTCGAGCACCTCGCCGGCAGCTCGGCAGCGACCGCGCGGATCACGGAGGTCGAGGCCGGCTTCTCCGCCGACGGCGAGCTGCTCGCGCTCCGCTACGACGCCGTCGAGGACGTCGGCGCCTATGTGCGGGCGCCCGAGCCGGCGACCCTCTACCGGATGCACGGGTCGCTGTCGGGCGCCTACCGGGTGCGCAATGTCGCGGCGCGAAACCGCGTCGTGACCACGAACCGCTGCCCGACCGGGCTCAACCGCGGCTTCGGCGGCCCGCAGCTCTACTTCGCGCTCGAGCGGACGATGGCGATCGCAGCCCGGCGGCTCGATCTCGACCCGGCGGAGCTGGCCCGGCGCAACCTGATCCGCGCGGACGAGCAACCGTACCGCACCCCCTCGGGCGGGCTCTACGACTCGGGCGACTACGCCGCCTGCCTCGACGACGCGCTTCGGCTCGCCCGCTACGAGGAGCGAGTGGCCGAGCGCGACCGGGCGCGCGCCGAGGGGCGGCTCGTCGGGATCGGCGTCGCCTGCGTCGTCGAGCCCTCGATCTCGAACATGGGCTACATCACGCTCGCCCGGACGCCCGAGCAGCGCGCGGGCGAGCTGCCGAAGTCGGGCAACGCCGAGGGCGCCTCGGTGCAGGTCAGCCCGCTCGGCGGGATCACGGTGAGGGTCGCGACCGCCGGGCAGGGGCAGGGGCACGCGACCGTGTGCGCCCAGATCGTCGCCGACCAGCTGGGCGTAGGGCCCGCGGACGTGGAGGTCATCACCGAGATGGACACCTCGACGAGCGCCTGGACGGTCTCCTCGGGGAGCTACTCGTCCCGCTTCTCCGGGGTCAGCGCCGGCGCGGTGCTGCGCGCGGCCGAGCGGGTCGCGGACAAGACGAGGCGGATCGCGGCACACCTGCTCGAATGCGACCCGGATGACGTCGAGCTCGCCGACGGCCGCGCCCGCGTGGCCGGAGGCGCGGACGGGGTCTCGCTGCGGCGCGTCGCGGGCGTCGCCCATTGGAACCCGGAGTCGCTGCCGCCCGGGCTCGAGCCGGGGCTGCAGGCGACAGCCTTCCACGCGGCGCCGAACCTCGACCCGCCGGACGCAGACGATCGGGTCGCCTCGTCGGCGGCGCATGGTTTCGTCGCCGACGTCGCGGTCGTCGAGGTGGAGCGGGAGACGGGACGCGTGCGCGTCCTCGACTACGTGTCGGTGCACGACGCGGGGCGCCTGCTCAACCCGCTGCTCGCGGCCGGCCAGGTGAGGGGTAGCTTCGCGCACGGCGCCGGCGTCGCCCTGCTCGAGCGGACGGTGTACGACGCGGACGGCAATCTCCTGACCGGCAGCTTCATGGACTACCTCTGCCTGACCGCGCCGGAGCTGCCGCCGCTCACGACCGGCCACCGGGAGTCGCCCTCGCCGTTCACGCCGCTCGGCGCCAAGGGGATCGGGGAGGGGACGACGATGAGCGTCCCGGCAGCGATCGGGAACGCGGTCGCCGACGCGCTCGGCCGCGACGACGTCGAGCTGCCGCTGACGGCCCCGCGGGTCTGGGAGCTCCTGGCGTGAAGCCCGCCCCGTTTCGCTACGAGCGTCCGGAGTCCCTCGAGGAGGCGCTCGCGCTCCTCGCCGCGCACGGCGAGGAGGCGAAGGTGCTCGCGGGCGGCCAGAGCCTCGTGCCGCTGCTCTCGATGCGCTTCGCCCGCCCGGCCGTGCTCGTCGACGCCAACCGCCTGCCCGGGCTCGGCGCGATCGCGAGCGAGAACGGCCACGTCCGGGCGGGCGCGCTCGTACGCCAGAGCGCCTTCGGCGAGGCGCCGCCCGTGCGCGAGCGCGTGCCGCTCGCAGCCGAGGCGGTGCCCCACATCGGCCACTTCGCGACCAGGAACCGCGGCACCGTCGGCGGCTCGATCGCCCACGCGGACGCGCGCGCCGAGCTGCCGCTCGCGCTCGCCGCGCTCGGCGGCAGCGCCGTGCTCGCCTCGCGGGGAGGCCGGCGCGAAGTGGCCGCGGACGACCTGTTCGTCACCCACTTCACGGCGGCGATCGAGCCGGACGAGTTCCTGGTCGAGACGCTCTGGCCGGCCGCCGGGCCAGGCTGGGGCTGCGCGTTCGAGGAGCTGGCCCTGCGGGCCGGCGACTACGCGCTCGGCATGACCGCGTGTGTCCTGCACGTCGAGGAGGCGCGGATCGCGGTCGCCCGCGTCGCCGTCGGAGCCGTCACAGACCGGCCCACGGTCATCCTCGAGGCGGGCGAGCTCCTCGCGGGCCAGTCCGTCGACGCCGAGCTCGCGCGCGAGGCGGGGCAGGCCGCCGCCCGCGCCGTCGACCCGGTGGACTCGTTGCACGCGTCGGCCGCCTACCAGCGCCACCTGACCGGGCTGCTCGTCGAGCGCGCCGTGCTGCGCGCCTGGGAGGCGGCTTCGTGATCCCCGTCGAGGTCACGGTCAACGGGCGCCGCTACCGGGAGGAGGTGCCGGCTCGGCTCCTGCTCTCCGACTTCATCCGCCACACGCTCGGCCTGACCGGCACCCACGTGGGCTGCGAGCACGGCGTCTGCGGCTGCTGCACGATCCTCCTCGACGGCGTCTCGGTGCGCTCCTGCCTGCTCCTCGCCGTCCAGGCCGACGGATCGGAGCTGCGCACCGTCGAGGGGCTCGCCGGCGGCGGGGAGCTGACGGCGCTGCAGCGGGCGTTCCGCGAGCGCCACGCGCTCCAGTGCGGCTTCTGCACGCCGGGGATCCTGATGGCCGCGGTCGACTTCCTCGGGCGCCACCCGGATCCGAGCAGGGAGCAGGTCGTCGATCTTCTCTCGGGCCACCTGTGCCGGTGCACGGGCTACGAGCCGATCGTGGAGGCGATCCTCGACGCGGCGGGCGGGCCGTGAACCTCGCGCTCACGCTCCTCTACGCGGCCGAGCGGACACCGGACGCGGAGGCGCTCGTCGACGGCGACGTCCGCGTCACCTACCGCGAGCTGCGCGAGCGGGCCGCGCGGCTCGCCGCGGGGCTCGCCAGCCGGGGCATCGGGCCCGGCGACCGGGTGGCGGCGGTCGCCCGCAACCGGCTCGAGTCGGCCGAGCTCCTCTGGGCGTGCCAGTGGCTGGGCGCCGTGCTCGTGCCGCTCTCACACCGAGTCCCCCGGGCGGACATCGACTACTGCGTCGCCGATTCGGGCGCGAAGCTCCTGCTCGAGGCAGACGAGGACCTGGCGCCGCTGCGCGCCCGCTCGGAGCACCCGGGCGCCCTCGAGCTCGACGACCGCGAGCCCGCGATCATGCTCTACACGTCGGGGACGACTGGACGGCCCAAAGGCGTTCCCCGCTCCCACCGGGCAGACCGGGCAGCCGGCCTCTCGCAGGTGCTCCAGCACGGCTACCTCTCCGGCGACCGCACGCTCGGCGTGATGCCCCTCTACCACACGATGGGCGTGCACTCGCTGATCGCGATGGCGCTCCTCGGCGGCTGCTACGTCTGCCAGCGCGACTGGGACGCGGCCGGGGCGCTCGCCCTGATCGAGTCCGAGCGGCTGACGTCGCTGTACCTCGCCCCCACGCTGTTCCACGATCTCGTCGAGAGCCCCGCCACAGAAGCACGCGACCGCTCCTCGATCGACGTGATCGGCTACGCGGGCGCATCGATGACGCGCGCCCTGGCGGAGCGCTGCTCGCACGCGTTCGCGCCGCGGCGGTTCTTCAACCACTACGGCTCGACCGAGATCTACACGTT